>DATNGG010000147.1:0-48875 GCA_035605975.1 Allostellaceae bacterium
CCGTGCCTCGGCGGCGATGTTGGAGCGCAGATCGCAAGTCGGATCGCCGATGCTGTCGATATAGGCCGCGGTCCAGGGAACGCCCGCCGAATTGACCAGCGCGGCACCGCCGCCATAGAGGATCGAGGTGGTATGGCTTTCGCCGCCCTGCGTGATCTCGGCGAGGAGCTCGGCCGCCTTGCCGACGCCTTCGGCGATCTTGCCCTTCATCCCCTTGTTCAACATGCAAAAGATGCTGCCGATGATTTCGGGATGGCTCATTTCCTCGGTGGCGATGTCGTAGAGCATGTCCTTGCGGCCCGGATCGTCATCGGCCAGCGCCTGGGTGAAATACCGCATCGCGGCCGCGAGCTCGCCCTGCGACCCGCCGAATTGCTCGAGCATCAAGGTCGCGAGCATCGGATCCGGCGCGGAGATGCGGACCGTGTACATCAGGCGTTTGTTGTGCATGGACATGGCATCCTCCTCGGGTTCGCACGGTCGCCGTTGGGGTGAGAACACCGCGTCGATAGCGCAGTTCTTCTCGCCTCGCGCCCGCTCACAAAAAATGCAGCGGCAGGCGGCACCGCAAACGCTCAGGCCGATTTCCGCCACGGCAGCAGCATCGCGACGCGGCGGCGATAGCGCTGATACTCGTCGCCGAAGAGTGCGATCAGATCGCGCTCTTCCAGCTGGATGCCGACAAGGATGTAGCCCGTCGTCACCGCGGCGAAGAGCAGATGCCCCGCCGACATGTCGGGTGTCGCCCAGAAGGCGATGACGAAGCCGAGATAGATCGGGTGACGCACGATTTTGTAATAAAGCGGCGTGCGGAAATGCGGTTCCGGCATCGGCCGGCCAACGAGATTGCAAGCGATCTGATGCAGCCCGAACAGCTCGAAATGGTTGATGAGGAAGGTGCTGGTCAAGACGATCAGCCAGCCGAAAAGGCCGAGCGCCGTCAGCGCCGTCGCGATCGGCCCCTCGCCGATCTGCCAGACCGAGCCTGCTATCGGCCGCCATTGCCAGAAGAGCAGCGCGAGGGCGAGGCTCGCGAGCAGCACATAGGTGCTGCGCTCGACCGGCTTCGGCACGAAGCGCGTCCACCAGGCCTTGAATTGCTGGCGCGCCATGATGCTGTGCTGGAGCGCGAAGATCGACATCAAAACGAGATCGATGACGATCGCCTCCGCCACGGGCCCCGCCATGCCGCCATCGATGGTCTTCGGCACGACAAGGCCCGTGACGAAGCCGATCGCATAGAGGAAGACGAAGAAAAACACGAAATACGCGATGATGCCGTAAAGCAACGCCATGACACGACCCATGGGGATTCTCCCGCAGCCGCAGACTGGGAAAGGGGAAAGGCGATCCGTCGCGCCGCTTCAGCGCTTCTTGACGACGACCTCGAAATACTCGCTCGGCACGACCATGGTGCCATCGCTTGCCTTGTTGAGCCGCCCGATCAGCGCAAGGAGATCGCGCGCCAATCCGGATTGCCCCTGAGCGTCGAGCGCCGCGAAGGCCTTCAGCGTTGGGCCGTAATAAGTCTTGAAGACCTCGATGAAATGCTCGGGCGAGCGATAGCGGAAATTGAAATAGCGCGGCGTTGCTGTAAGCGAGGACGCGGCGGCACCGAACAGCTCGGTCAGCCGTTCGCGCGTGCCCCAGAGCATCGGCGAGCGGACGCTCGCCGGCGGCGGGAGATAGCGGGCTAGAACCTTGAAGACCTGGCCGATGAACCCGTCCGGCGTCCAATTCGCGAGGCCGATGACGCCGCCCGGCCGGCAGACGCGCAATAGCTCGGCGGCGGCGCGATCCTGATCGGGCGTAAACATCACGCCGAAACTCGAGAGCACCGCGTCGAAGGCATCGTTGCCGTAAGGCAGCTTTTCGGCATCGGCCTCCTCGAAGGCTATGCTGAAGCCCTCCGCCTCGGCGCGGATGCGGCCGCGCTCGAGGAGGCTCGGCACATAGTCGGTCGAGGTCACCTCGCACCAGCGGCGCGCCGCGGCAAGGCTCGAAACCCCGTTTCCGGCAGCGACGTCGAGGACTTTGCAGCCGGCCCGGAGATCGAGGGCTTCGCAGAGCTCCTCGGCGACGATCTGCAGCGTGGTGCCGATGATCGCATAATTGCCCGAAGACCAGGCGGCCTGCTGCTTGCCTTTCAGCGCGGCGAGGTCGGGTGCCGTGCCGGAGGTCGGTTGGGAGCGTGTGCCGGAGGGGAGCGTGGTGGTGAGGGTCATGGTCGTCTCGCTGATGGTTGCATGGCATCCAAGGATATCGCGGATGCGATGGCCGAGAATGCCGCGCGCGCCGGTGAAAGACTTTGCCGGGCGCTTGATTTGCGCTTGAGACAGGGTTGATTATTCCCCGAGAACGGCTGAGCAGCCGGAACGAGAGGCCGCAGGTGCAATTTCGGTTTGCCGACCACTTGCTCGATACGGACCGCCGCGAGCTGCACCGCGGGTCCGAAACGATTGCCGTCGAGCCGCAGGTCTTCGATCTTCTCGTTTACCTGGTGCAGAACCGCGAGCGCGTCGTCAGCAAGGACGACGTCATCGCCTCGGTTTGGAGCGGCCGCATCGTCTCCGATTCGACGCTGACCAGCCGCATCAACGCCGCGCGCAAGGCGGTCGGCGACAATGGCGAGGCGCAAAGGCTGATCCGCACCATCGCGCGCAAGGGCTTTCGCTTCGTCGGCGAGGTTCGCGTCCCGGCTCCGGCGGAGGCGGCGCCTCACGCCGCCGGCGCGCCCGCGGAGGACCTTCGCGATGGCGCGCCCTCGGCTCTGCCCCTGCCCGACCGGCCCGCCATCGCCGTGCTTCCCTTCGTCAATATGAGCGGCGATCCGGAGCAGGATTATTTCTCCGACGGCATCAGCGAAGACATCATCACCGCGCTTTCGAAGCTGCGCTGGTTCTTCGTCATCGCACGCAACTCGTCCTTCATCTACAAGGGCAAGGCTGTTCACCTGAAGCAGGTCGGCGAGGAGCTCGGCGTCGGCTATGTCGTCGAAGGCAGCGTGCGCAAGAGCGGCGACCGCGTGCGCATCACGGCGCAGCTCAACGACGTTGCGACCGGCAGCCATCTCTGGGGCGAGCGTTACGATCGCGGTCTCGCCGACGTGTTCGCCGTGCAGGATGAGATCACCGAGGCGATCGTCGCCGCGATCGAGCCGCAGATTTACGCGGCCGAGAACTTCCACGCCCAGCGCAAGGCGCCGGACAGCCTCGACGCCTGGGATCTCGTCGTCCGCGCCCTGTCGCATTACTGGCGGGTGACGCGGCATGACGGCATCGTCGCCCAGGCGTTGCTCGAAAAGGCGATCCGCATCGATCCGAATTACGGCCAGGCGCTGGGCGTGCTCGCGGCGAGCCACACTTTCAGCGCGCATATGGGTTGGGAGGAGATGGCGGCGAGCGTCCCGGCCGCCGAGCATGCCGCGCGCGCCGCGATCCGCGCCGACAGCGAGGACCCGTGGGCGCATTACGCGCTCGGCTGCGTCTATTTGTTCTTGCGGCGCTTCGAGGATTCGCTGGCCGAGTTCGAGCTGGCGCTGCGCCTCAATCCGAATTTCTCGCTGGCGCAGGGCTATTACGGCTTGGCGCTCGCCTATTGCGGGCGCTGGGAAGACGCCGCGACCGCGGCGGGCCGCGCGCTGCGCCTCAGCCCGCGCGATCCCTTCTCGGCAATCTATTGCGGCATCGCCGGCTATGCGCAATTCAACGGCCGCAACTACGACATGGCGATCCAGCTCGCGCGCGAGGCGGTTCGCCAGCGCGGCGATTTCGTCGGCGGTCATCGCGTGCTGACCGCGGCCGCGGGCATGGCGGGCCAAAGCGAGCTCGCACAGCAGGCGCTGCAGGCGCTGAAGCGCGTGCAGCCCAATCTCTCGCTTGCCTGGATCGCCCGGCAGATGCCGATCCAGCACGATGCCGACCGCGAGCACTACCTCGAGGGATTTCGCCGCGCCGGCTTGGATTAGAAACCGTTGCGGAGCCGGCGCGCGCCAAGCCAAAAAAGCCGAAAGCCGCCGCGCCGGCGGCGCAAATCCGCGTTGTCCCGAGGCGCTCCTCCATCGCAAGGAGGACAAGCGGGTCCGACGCAAATGCGATAAATTGACCGCGCGCGACCATGGGCGCCGGCGCGGCGACCGGCCGGGTGCTGGAATCGAGCGCGGCCGGGGTCGCGACCGGGGTCACGATGAGCGGCGATGTCGAAGCGGATGGCGAGCGCATGGCAAAAGCCATCGCCAAGCAGCTTGCGGCGTTCTTTGTCCAGCAAGGCTGGATATCGCCTCGCTGATGTCCCGCGGTGGGCGACAGCGCTCCTTGCCATAGCTCGGCCGCGGTCCATGGCGGCGAGGATGGTGCCGGCGGCCTTTCTTTTCTAGACTCTCAACGCTTCCCCATCCCGAGCCACGAACGCGTCTTGCCCGACCAAGCGAACCCGCCTCCAGCGACGCAGCCGCCCGGACCTGCCGCGAGCAAGCCGGCGAGCCGGTTGTTGGTGCTCTATGCCTGCATCGGCTTCATTCTCATCACCTCGATCGAGGGCACGATCGTCGCCACGGTGATGCCGGAGATCGTGGGCGACCTCGGCGGCTTCGATCTCTTCAGCTGGGTGTTCACAGCCTATCTTCTGACCCAGGCGGTGATCATCCCGATCTATGGCCGGCTCGCCGATATCTATGGCCGCCGGCGCATGCTGCTGATCGCCACCGGCGTCTTCGTGTTGGGGTCGATCCTCTGCGGCTGCGCCTGGAATATGCTGTCGCTGATCCTCTTCCGCGTTGTCCAGGGCATCGGCGCGGGCGGGCTGGTGCCGGTCTCACAGACCGTGATCGGCGATCTCTACTCTCCGGTCGAGCGCGCGCGCATCTCGGGCTATCTCTCGAGCTGCTGGGCGATCGGCTCGATCATCGGCCCGCTTCTCGGCGCCTTCCTCATCGCGCATACGATCTGGCCGATGGTCTTCTGGATCAACGTGCCGATCGCCGCCGCGGCGGCGCTGATGCTCGTTCTCTGGCTGAAAGAGGGGCTGGAGCACCGGGTCCGGCGCATCGATTACGGCGGCGCGGCGCTGATGGTCGCGGCGAACACCGTGCTGATGGTCGCCGTGGTCGAATTCGGCGCTCTGGGGCTCCTGCCGAGCCTAGCGCTCGTCATGCTCTCAATCCTGCTCTTCGCCCTCTTCTTTCGCCTCGAGCGGCGTGCGGCCGAGCCGATGCTGCCGGTCGAGCTGTTGAAGAACCGCACCCTCGCCGCCGCCTCGCTCGGCTGCTTTGCGTCAGGCGCCATCCTCATGGGCGCGACCGCCTTCGTTTCGCTCTACGTCCAGGGGGTGATGGGCGAAAGCGCCTTCATCGCCGGGCTGGTGCTGACGACGCCCAGCATCACCTGGGTGATCGGCAGCGCCTCGGGCGGCTGGCTGATGCTGAGGTCGTCTTATCGCTCGACGACCATCGCCGGCGGCACCTTGCTGGTCGCAGGCGGGATCGTCATGGTCCTGCTGCGGCCCGGGATCGCGCCTTGGGTCGCGGGGCTCGGCGTCGGCTTGATCGGCATCGGCATGGGCCTCATCACCAACACCTATACCGTCTCGACGCAAGGCGCGGTCGGCTGGTCGCAGCGCGGCGTTGCCACCTCGACGATCTCCTTCATGCGGCAATTGGGGCAATCGATCGGCGCGGCGATTTTCGGCGGCACCATCAATGCCGAATTGGCAAAGCACAGCGCGGGCGCCGATATCGTCGACCGGATCATGAACCCGGCCTTGCGCCGCGCCATTCCCTCGGACCTCATCGGCACGCTCGCCGACGCGGTCGCGACCGGCCTCAACCACGTTTATTGGATCACGCTCGGCCTCGGCTTCGCGGTGATGGCGACGGCCTACCTCCTGCCGCCCCGCTTGGGCCCACGCCTCGACGCCGAGCGGCTGTAAGCCGCGAGGGAAGCGGCGTCGAGGCAATGGGCGGCTTCGGTCGCTCCCCCAAATAAGAGACCGAGTCCGCCGGCAGCCTAGAAGTGGACGTGATCGCGGCTGTCGAGCGCCAATGTCTCGCGGCTCGTCGAGCTGCCCGACGCGGCGGTGCTTGCATCGATGCCGGCAACCGCGTGCTCGCCCCAGTTGACGATGAAGGCCTTGCCGCGATCGAGGAACGAGCGCACGACCGTCAGGAAGCGGTCGGGCTGATCGACCTCGATGTTGTGCGCCGCATCGTAGACGAAAATAAGATGGCAATCGGGGATGCGCTCGGACAGCAGATAATCCGCTTCCACGGGAACCCGGCCATCGGAGGTTCCGGCGAGGACGAGCGTCAAGCTCTGGATATCGGAGAGCCGCTCGACCAGCTCGCTCTCGTAGTCGACATCCTTGTGATAGGACGCCGCCACCTTGCGGTTCGCGGCCGCTTGCTGCGGCGATTTCTCGTCGGGCGGCAGCCTTTCGGGATGGGCGAACATCTGCTGGCGCACGATCTTCGGATCATCGCTCGGCTTTGGCACCGTGGGCGGACGGAAGCCCGAGGGGCATTCGAGAATGAGCTCGCCGACCAATTTCGGATGATCGACGGCGAGCCAGGCCGCGGCGCGGCCGCCGAAGGAATGGCCGATCACATCGATCGCCTCGCCGCCGATGACCTTGCCGATGAATTCGGCCGCGAGCTTGCCGATATCGCGCATGGTCGCGACGCCCTTATGCGGCTCCGTGCCGTCGAACCCCGGAAGAACCGGGACGAACACCTGGTTGACCTTCGCGAGCTCCGCCAAGGTTTTGGCGAGGCGCACCCCGCCCGCACTGTGCAGATAGAGCAAGGGGCGACCGCTTCCGGCGACGTAGTAAGCAAGCTTGCCGGTGCTGAGATCGGCCGACTGCAGCATGAAATCCATAACGGGGTCCTCCGAAGCTGAATGGCGTGACGAGCGGCGGTTAGAGATCCGCCAGGGCCGGTTTCACATGGTCGCGGAACAATTCGAGGCTGCGACGCACGGCCGGCTCCGGAATCTTTCCGACTTTCATATTGACGCTCGTGATGCCGTGCCCCCATTTTTTGTGGATGGTTCTGACCTGCTCGATCACCTGGTCGGGCGTGCCGCACAGCACGATGCCGTTCTTGATCCGGTCTTCGATCGTCACCTTGGCGTGGGTCGCGGCGCGCTTGGTGATGTGCTCCTTGTTCTCCTCGTCCTGGTAATAGCGCGTCTTCTGGACGACGAGGCGCTGCGCCGTGCGGATTCCGCCACCGAGCACATTGACGAAATAGTTGAGACCCATATCGAGGTTCTTCTTGGCCTCCGCCTCGGTGTCGGCGATGTTGCAGTACATGCCCACCATGATGTCGTCGGGCGTTGGATCCCAACCGCATTCATGCGCATGCTCGCGGTAGATCTTGATAGCGCCGGCGACAGTATCGAGATCGGTCACGCGCACGATCCCGGCCATCGCCCCCTGCTCCGCCGCAAAGCGCGCCGATTGCGGCGAGCTGGCCGAGAGGATGATGCGCGGATGCGGAGTCTGGCGCGGTTTCGGCCAAATCGACACGGCGCGAAACTGGTAATACTCGCCCTCCCAGCCGAAGGGCTCGGGCGCCGTCCATGCCTTCTTGATCAGCGCGCAGGCTTCCCGGAGACGGCCCCAGGAATCATTGGGCGGCACGTTGTAGGCGACGTATTCATGCGGGATGCCGCGCATGAACCCGGCGATCAGCCGGCCGCCGCTGATGCAGTCGAGCATCGCGTACTCCTCGGCGACGCGAAGCGGGTTGAGCAGCGGCACGATATTGCCGGACATCAGGATGCGGGCTTTCTTGGTCCGCTGCGTCATGATCGCGCCGAGAAGATTGGGGTTCGGCATGAGCCCGTAAGGGCTCATGTGATGCTCGTTGCAGCTGACCCAGTCGAAGCCGCATTCGTCCGCGAAGCTGATGGCCGAGATGTAATCCTCGTAAACGCCCGTGGCCTTTTCGGGGATGAAGGATTTGTTGGAGACCGGCCAATCCTCCCCGGCGGTCGGAAAATAGGGCCACGGCATCAAATGCGAGAACGAAAACTTCATGACACGATCTCTCCTTCTATTCCACGACGGGTCCGCATTGCCTTGCGATGGCTCAGCGAATTCCCATGATCTTGCTGTATTTGACGGCGAGGGCTTCGAACTCATTGGCGGCGAAATCGTAGGTCAGCACTTTCACGTCGCCGATCTGCTTCGCGAGCTTGTAGGTGTCGGTGCCGGGCATGCTCGCGAGCGACGCGCCCCAGAGTTCGGCAACCTTCTGCTGCCCCTCGGGGCCGCTGGCCCAATATCCCCAGAGCTTTGCCAGATTCGGATGCTTTGCATCGCTGAGGATGCTGTAAGCGGCGGGCGCGAGGACGAGCGGCGGCACGGGCGCGATCTTCACCGGCGCGCCCTGATGCTCGAGGATGAACACATCGGCGCCGACGCTGATCGCGAACTCACCGGTCGCGACGCGCACGCGCGCATCCGGGTAGGTCGGGAGAAGCTTCATCCCCTGGTCGTGCATCAGCTTGGTGAGAAGGCTGCTCACCTTCGCGTCGCCGAGTGCAAAAGCGAGGTCCACCCAGGGATTGGGCGAGCGCGGCGTGTCGATGCGTCCCTTCCATTTCGGATCGAGCAGATCGTCGAAGGATTTCGGAACGTCCGCCGGCTTCACCAGATTCGTGTTGTAAATGATGACACTGAGCGCGGTGTCGTGCGAGCGGATGCCGTAAGGCCCGAGCTGCAGAGAGGGATCGACGCCGAAGGTCTTCGGCCAGTCGATCTTCTGAAGGCCGTTCACCTCACCGAGCGTCGCCATTTGCGTCGCCGAGGTCCAGAGCACGTCGAGGTCCGTCGGCACGTGATGCTTGATCGCCGCGACGAGCTGCGCCGCTTCGCTGACATGCGATCCCGAGCTGAAATTGATCGCGATGGGAAAGCCGTAATATTTGCTGACGGCTTCCCGCAGCGCGTTTTGCTGCGCCGGATTATAGGTGTAGCCGAAGATATTGATGGAGCCCTCGGCCTTTGCCGCCGGGATGAGCGCCTCAACCGAAGCCGGCAGCTTCTCCGCCGCCGCCGCAGGAGCCGCCATCAACAGCGGCGCGACGAGGACGGCGAGCCAGCTAAGCCGGAAGGCCTTGAGGCCGCGGGGTTTGCCGATCACCGGATGCATTGCATCGTGACTCCATAGCGACAGCACATCGATCCTCCCTGGGATGCCGATCGGTCCGACGAAAGCGATTGGCGCATGGCCGGACGCCTAGCGCGACGCGACCGGCGCATCGCCGGCAGGATAGGGCGAGGTCAGCGATTCCTCGATGCTTTCCGCGTCGTCCGGCTGCCGCCGCACCGCCACGCAGAATTCCGGCGGCAGCCGAAGCGTCACGCTGTCGCCCTCGGCGAAATCGACGCCGCGGCGCACCCGCAGGTCGAAGAACACGCCCCCGACCCGCGCGCGGTAATAGGTCCCCTCGCTGGAAAAGCGGGATGCGACGACGGTCGCCTTCACCAGGTTCGCGTCCGAGGATGCAACCGGCCCGGAAACCACCACGTCCTGCGGACGGATGCCGAGCAGGCACGGCGTGCTCGGCGCGAGCTCGCCGGTGCTCACGGCGAGAAAATGGCCGATCTCGGTCTGGAGCAGCGCGCGGCCATCGAGGATGCGCTCGACTTTCGCCGGCAGGAGGTTCATCTCGCCGATGAACCGGGCGACGAACTCGTCGCGGGGATAGTGATAGATATCGTGCGAATTGCCGATCTGGACCAGCCGGCCGTGATCCATGACCGCGATCCGGTCGCCGATCTCGACGGCCTCGCTCTGGTTGTGCGTCACATAGACCGTGGTGAGGCGCAGCCGATGCATGAGCGCGCGCAGCTCGCCGCGCAGGCGATGCTGGAGCTTGTAATCGAGATTGCTGAGCGGCTCGTCCATCAACAGGATCTTCGGCCGCAGCGCCAGCGCGCGCGCCAGTGCCACGCGCTGCTGCTGGCCGCCGCTGAGCATCGTGACCGGGCGATCGGCCATGGTCTCGAGCCCCAGCATGGTCAGAACCTCGGCGGTGCGCGCCTTCACCTCGTCGCGCCCCAAGCGCCGGATCCCTTCGCGCAGCGGGAAGGCGACATTCTCGAAGACGTTCATGTGCGGCCAGATGGCATAGGATTGAAACACCATCGCGATGGGCCGGCGCTCGGGCGGAACGAACACCCCATGGCGGGACGAGAAGACCAGCTCGTCATTGATGCGGATCACGCCCGCGCTCGGCTTCTGCAGGCCGGCGATCGACCTCAGCATGGTGGTCTTGCCGCATCCGCTGGGCCCCAGCAAAACCAGAAACTCGCCTTCCGCGATCGACAAGTCGATCGCATCGAGCGCTCGAACGACGGTGTTCCGATAGCTGAACTCGGTGGAGACACCGACGATCTGCAACGCGGCTTTGACGTCGTCGCGCGCCAAGGCTTGGCCTTGGCGCTCCTCGCCGCCGTTGCGGCTCGTCGCCCCGCCGCCGCGGTGATTGGTCGTGCTCATGCCGATCGGATCGGTCATTGCTCTCCCGAGCGTGCTCCCGCGAATTGCCCCGCGCGGTTCGCAGCGTCTCGGGATCGAGACAGGCGGCGCGAGACGTCGTTCTTCATCGGCATCTAATCACCATCAGGGATTGCGCCATATTATGAAAAGCTGATATCTCTTATATCGAAACCATTATGAGGCGGAGGCGCTGCCCGGCCGGCGCGCTGCCGGGGAAAACCGATGAAGCGCCTCGACACCCATTCGCTCGCCTGTCTCGACGCGCTGATTTCCGAAGGCCATGTCAGCCGCGCCGCGCACCGCATCGGCATCAGTCAGCCGGCGATGAGCGTCATGCTCTCGCGCCTGCGCGAAGTCTTCCACGATCCTTTGCTCGTGCGTACCAGCCAGGGCATGACGCCGACGCCGCGCGCCATCGAGGTGGCGGAAAAGGCGCGCGAGGTGCTGGAATTGATCGAGCACGCCCTATCGGACGCCAGTGAAACGCTGCAGTCCCCCGTCCGGATGACTTTGCGCATTCGGATCCTCAATTCGCTGTCGTCGTTTCTCCTGCCGACTCTCGTGGGGCGGCTCGATCGTGACATGCCCTGGGTGCGGATATCGATTCAGCATGTCGATGTGCGGCAGACGGTCGGGCTCCTTGAGCGAAACGAGTGCGATTTGGCGATCGGCATTCCGCCGGCGGTATCGCCGACATTGCATGCCTCGAATCTCTTTCCCTCCGAGCTGTGCTGCGTCGTGCGCCGCGGACACCCGGAAATCTCGGCAAGGCTTTCGCTGCAGCAATTCGTCAAATATCCGCACGTCGTGCTGAGCGGCGGTCCCGTTCCGGTTTCGACGATCGAAGCCGCGATCGACCAGAAGCTCCGTTCGCTGCGGGTCAACCGGCAGATCGGCGTGCGTGTCCCGGACCTCACCGTCACGCCGGGCATCATCGCCAAGACCAATTTCATCGCGACGCTGCCGCGGCGGATCGTCGAGCATTTCGCGGCGAATTTGGACCTTCTGATCTTGCCGCCGCCCTTTCCCTTGGCGGAGCTCTACGTCCTGATGGTGTGGCACGAGCGCACGCATCGCGATCCGACGCATCGGCGGGTGCGCCAGATGATTCGCGCGATCGCGAAAAACGTGCCGTCTTCCGGGAGGCTGCGGAGAGTGTCGTAATCCGTTCGGCCCTGCGCAGCTGGGCGGATCAGGTGGATGGCGGCGCCATCGATGCCGGACATTTCTTCCCGGAGGAAGTTTCCGAGCTGACCGCCGCCGCTTTGACAAGTTTCTTCGGCGCCATCGGCAGCGCCCAGTTGGGCGTGCTCAAGCCGCCTTCGCCGCGGCGTTGAGCCGCTCCAGGATCATGTCGGTCGGTTGGATGTCGCCGAAGGACAGATAGAACGCAACCAGCGAGGCATTGTGATCGTCATCGGTCATCGCCGCGTTGGCGTCGGTCACCATGATGGTCCTGAAGTTCAGCATCATCGCGTCGCGCGCGGTCGATTCGCAGCAAACGCCGGTCACGGTTCCCGCGATAATGACCGTGTCGATGCCCCGCGCGCGCAGGCGCTCGGCGATCGGCGACGAGCCTTGCACGAAGGCGCTGTATTTCGTCTTTACCACGGTCAGATCGCCCGGACGCGACTCGAGCCCCTCCCACAGCCTATGACCGATATTGTCCTCCGCCAGCGCGGCGATGCGACGAGCGGTCCGCTCCGGCCCGGCCATCTCATGCAGCACCGGCCAATCGTTCAGCGATTTCTCGCCGAAAGTGGTGATGACCCAGGCCACCGTACCACCGGCCGCGCGCATGGCCTTGGCGATCCGATTGATGTTGGGAACGATCTCAACCGCCATTGGGCAAAGCGCATGCGCGACGCCCGGCATCATGAATGCATTCTGCATGTCGATGACGAGAAAGGCGGTCCGGGCCGGCTCGAAATGCCGATAGATGTGCTCGGTGCCGCGATGCGCGACCACGCGATCGACGACCGATTTCGGAATTACGATTTTGTGCATCGACCTTGTTTCCTTTCGCGAGCGAACGGCATGCTTGGCCGGTCGATTAGGGCGCGCTCTTGTTGAATTGGTGCCACGGCTCTTTCTGCGCCTCGAAGGTGTAGATCGTCTTGTTGTAGAGCGTGCCGTTCTCCTTGACGACCCGGCGAATATAGACGTTCTGCGTCGGCTCGCGGGTCTGGGCATCGATTGTCAT
This sequence comes from Allostellaceae bacterium, assembly GCA_035605975.1. Lineage (GTDB taxonomy): Bacteria > Pseudomonadota > Alphaproteobacteria > ATCC43930 > CGMCC-115725 > CAIKMD01. The sequence goes on from DATNGG010000147.1 coordinate 12,711, forward strand.
CGGCCCGCGCGGGCTTGACCAAGAATAGCCCTTGATCGCGGCCATCGCCTTGTCGCCATCCTTCTTTCCGCCGGAGCCGTGGATCATCTGATAGATGATCTTCATGCCGTCATAGGCTTGGATAGCGATGATGCTGGGAACCTTGTCCGCGCCGTACTTCGCTTTGTAAGCCGCAACGAAGGCCTTGTTTTCTGGATTGTCGAGCGTCGGCCCATAAACCTCCGCCGTCTCGATCCCGATAGCGGCATCGCCGATCGTGGGCAGATCGAATTCCGCCGTCTCCGACTGTCCGTAGAGCTTGATACCCTGCTTGAGCAGCCCGGCCTGGGTATATTCCTTGACGAAGGTCAGCGACATCGGACCGAGCGGCATGAACACGAAGGTGCATTGCGGCGACGCATCGCGGATGCGTTGGATGAAGGGCGAAAAATCCGTGGTGCCGAGCGGCACCAGAATCTCCGCGTCGATCGTGCCGCCATTGTCGGTGAAGCCTTTTTTGATCGCGCCCAGGGATTCCTGGCCCGGCGCATAATCGGCGACGATGCTCACGCAATGCTTCATGCCTTGGCGCGCCGCATAGATTGCCAGCGGATAGTAATGCGTCCAGTTGGTGTAGCCGGCGCGGACAAAATAAGGCGATTTGTCGGTCACGATCGCCGTGCCGGAGTTGAACACGACGAAAGGTATCTTCGCCTCATTGATCACGTCGGTGACGGCGAGGACATTGGGCGTCAATTCATGGCCGCCGAGCACCACCGCGCCATCGCGCACGATGAGCTCTTGCGCGAGCTGGCGCGCACGCGGCGCATTGGCGCCGCCCACGTCGCGATAGAGAATCGTAACCTCATGCCCGTCGACCGAAGTGCCGTTCTTGGCGCGGAAAAGGTCGATGCCTTTTTTGTATTCCTCGCCCCAGATGCTGTAAGGGCCGGTCAGCGAGGCAGTGATCCCAACCTTCACCTCGTCGGCGCGCGCCGCCCAACACGCAACGGCGAGAGACCCCGATAGGCCAAGCGCCAAAACCGTTCTCATCGTCATAACCCCTCCCCTCGCGCAGCGATCGGAGTGTAAGCCCTCACCCCAACCTTTGCCATATGCGCGGCGCGCCCGCCGCCTTGGCAACCGAAAATCGGCCGCGGACGTTAGTGCCGCAGGTGAGCCCTCGCTGATCGGAGGTCGAGCATGAGAACCGGAATCGTCGCCGCAACCCTCGCCGCTGCAGTCTTTTTCGCGGCGAGCCTGTCGCAGGCTGCGGCACCTGCGCCCGGCAATGAGGCTGGCGAGAACGGACGGACGCAAAGCGCGAGACCAGCGCCATCGAGCACCGCCCCGGGCGGGTCTCGGACGGGTCGCTCGGCGGTATCGCCCTGCGCGAGCGGAACTCCATCCTCGCTAGCCAATGGCAGCAGCAGCACGTCGCAAAGCGGTCCGGCGCAGGGATCGCCGGTCGAGACGCAGAAGAGTCGGACTTCCACCCGCGCCGGGAACAAGATCACGCCGCCTTCCGCGGGCCCGTCGCCGACGACCTGCTAACCGGCCGGCATGCGCAGGGCCAGTGCCGCACGCCCGGCGCCGCGCCGCGTGCACGGCTTTCCGCTTCCCCTCGAGACCGAGCCGACGGAGGCGCGTCTCGTCGACGCCTTGCCGAGCGGCTCGGGCTGGCAATTCGAGCCCAAATGGGATGGATTCCGCTGCCTTGCCTTTCGCGGCGGCGATGATGTCGAGCTGCGCGCCAAATCGGGCAAAAGCCTGACGCGCTACTTTCCCGAAATCGTCGCGAGCCTCGCCGCGCTCGATCCGCGGCAATTCGTGCTCGACGGCGAGCTCGTCATTCCGATCGGCAACACGCTCGCTTTCGACGCGCTCCAGAACCGCCTTCATCCGGCGGAGAGCCGCATCCGCAAGCTGGCGCGCGAGACGCCGGCGCTGCTCATTCTATTCGATTGCCTTGCCTCTGCCGACGGCGAGAGCCTCCTTGCTCAGCCGCTGCTCGAGCGCCGCCATCACCTCGAAGTGTTTTTCGCCTCGCTGCGGGGCGCACACCGCATGAGGCTGACGGATTTCACGCGCGATCTCCGCCTTGCACTGCGCTGGTTCCGGCAAGCACGCGGCGCGCTCGACGGCATCGTCGCCAAGCAGCTGGACGAGGCCTATCACTGCGGCGAGCGCGCGATGCTGAAAGCGAAGCAGCGCCGGACCGCCGATTGCGTCGTCGGCGGTTTCCGCTATGCGAGCGACAGCCGCGAGGTTGGATCGCTGCTTTTGGGCCTCTACAACGATGCCGGCGCGCTCGACCATGTCGGTTTTACCTCGGCCATTGCCGATGCCGATCGCGCGGCGCTCACGAAACGTCTCGAAAAGCTGCGCGGCGAGCCCGGCTTCACCGGGGCGGCGCCCGGCGCGTCCAGCCGATGGAGCACCGAGCGGTCCGCCGCCTGGGAGCCGCTCGAGCCAAAGCTCGTGGTCGAGGTACAGTACGACCAGGTGACGGGAAACCGCTTTCGCCATGGCACGCGGCTGCTGCGCTGGCGGCCGGACAAGTCGCCCGCGCAATGCCGGATGGATCAGATGGCGCGCGAGGCGCGCCCCTCACGGCTGATGGCCGCGATCATCCGCGCTCCGGCGGCGTAGAAGCCGGCTTACCCGACAACGAGCTTTTCGAGGCTCGGGAGACGATCGGCTTCCGCCGCCGGCTTCTCCCAGCGGATGCGATGAACTCGCGGGAAGCGCATTGCCAAGCCCGATTTGTGCCGCGTCGAGCGCTGAATCGCATCGAACGCGATTTCGAGCACGAGAAGCGGCGCGACCGCGCGCACCGGACCGAACCGCTCCACCGTGTGATCGCGCACCCAGCGGTCGAGGCGGCCCAGCTCCTCATCGGTGAAGCCGAAATAAGCCTTGCCGACGGGCACGAGCCCGCCATCGCTCCAGACCCCGAAGGTGTAATCGGAGTAAAAGGACGAGCGCTTGCCGTGGCCGCGCTGCGCATACATGAGCACGGCATCGACGGTGAGCGCATCGCGCTTCCATTTGAACCACGGCCCCTTGGGACGTCCCGAAACGTAGGGCGAGTCCCCGCGCTTCAGCATCAATCCTTCGATCCCGGCCTCGCGCGCGCCCTCGCGCAAGCGGCGCAGCGCGTCCCAGTCCGCAAAGGGCAGCAGCGGCGAGATATCCAGCTGCGGACGAGGCTTCGCGCGGTACCAGGTTTCGAGCCGGCGGCGCCGCTCGTCGAAAGGCCGGGCACGCAAATCCTCGCCTGCACCCTCGAGCATGTCATAAAGCCGCAGCCAAGCGGGATACTCGGCCATCAGCTTGGGCGTCGCGAGCTTGCGGTTGAGCCGCTGCTGCAGATCGTTGAACGGGGCAACCGCGCCGTCGCGCAGCACGAGGAGCTCGCCATCGAGCACGACCTCCTCGTTCAGCACGGCGAGAAGATCGGGAAAGGCGGCGCCGATATCGTCGCCCGAGCGCGAATAGAGCCGGCGCTCACCGCCGCGGCCGACAAATTGCGCGCGGATGCCATCCCATTTCCACTCGGCGCGATAGGCGGCGGGATCGAGGCGGTCGAGCTCCGCCTCGTCGAGCGGCTGCGCCAGCATCAGCGGCGTAAAGGTCGGACGGTCGCCGAGCTCCGGTCGGGCGGAACGCCCGCTCACCCAGGCGAACAACTCGCGGTAGGGCGGGCGCAAACCGTGCCACACCGCCTCGATATCGCTGACACCGAGCGCCGATCCTTCGGCGAGCGCGGTCTTCGCGAGCCTTGCCGACACGCCGACGCGCAATTCGCCGGTGACGAGCTTTAGGAGTGCCCAACGACCGGTGGCGTCGAGCCCATCCATCCAATCGCGCAACAGCGCGGTGGCGGTCTCGCGCGATGCCGCCATCATGCCCTCGACCACCGCGGCAAGCCGCGGCCCCTCGCCGCCGCTGCCGCCGGCGGGCCAGATCAGCGCGACCGTTTCCGCAAGATCGCCGACGAAATCCTGCGACAGCGCGAAAAGCTCGGCATCGACCCGCTCCAAAGCGAGGGCGCGGATCTGCGCCGGCTTGGCACTCGGAAAGGAGAGCTCGCCGGTCAGCGCGGCCAGCGCCCAGCCCCGATCCGGATCGGGTGTCGCGGCGAAATATTCCTGCAACAGGCGCAGCTTGCCCTGGCGCGAGGGCGTGAAGCTGAGCGCATCGAGCATCGCGGCGAAGCGATCCACGCTAATCCTCATCCTCGAAGCCGAGGAGCGACAAGGCCCGCGCGCGCAGCCCCATCAGCCCCGCCTGGCGAAGGAGCGCCTCTTCGGCACCATGCGTCACCCACACCTCATTGGGCTTCAGCTCGTCGATCGTCGCCAAGAGTTCGTCCCAATCGGCGTGATCGGAAATGACGAGCGGCAACTCGACGCCGCGCTGCCGCGCGCGCTGGCGCACCCGCATCCAGCCCGAAGCCTGGGCGATCAGCGGATCGGGCAGCCGCCGCGCCCAGGGCTCGGCCGCGGTCGACGGCGGCGCCAGCACAATGCGGCCGCGCATCTCGTCGCGCGCCGCGCCCAACACCGGCAGCAACGGACCGAGCGCGACGCCGAAGCGCTCATAGAGCGCGCAATTCGCCTGCAATGCGCCGTGGAGATAGATCGGCTCTTCGTAACCTTGGCGGCGCAAGAGCGCGATCACGCGCTGACACTTGCCGAGCGGATAGACGCCGACGAGATGGGCGCGCTCGGGAAAGAGGCGCAGCGAATGCAGCAGCTTATCGATCTCGCCGCGATCCGAAGGGTGGCGGAAGACCGGCAGGCCGAAAGTCGCCTCGGTGACGAAAACATCGCAGGGACGCGGCTCGAAGGCCGGACAGGTCGGGTCCTCGCGCCGCTTGTAATCGCCGGACACGACGACCCGGCCGCCGCGCGCTTCGATCACCGCTTGCGCGCTGCCGAGAATATGGCCGGCCGGAACGAGGGTGACGCTCGCTTCGGCGATCCGGATCGGCTCGCCATAGGCGAGCGTCTGCAGCGAGCCACCCACATCCTCGCCGAAGCGCTGGCGCAGGATCGCGATGGTTTCGGCCGTTGCCAGCACGGCGCCGTTTCCGGCGCGGGCGTGATCGCTATGGCCATGAGTGATGACCGCGCGCGCGACCGGCGTCACCGGATCGACAAAAAAATCGCCCGGCTCGCAATAAAGACCGGACGGCGTGGGCCTCAGCCAATCGAGATAAGGAGCATCGGACATGGCACCCCTTGATATGGGGATGCCGCGGTTCCGCACCAGCCGGCCGACGCGCTCAACGCTTCATCCCTCATGCGGGATTTGCCCGCAGCAACCGATCGCTCGGACGAACATCGCCCGGATCGAGATCGCTCAGCCGGGCGAGTTCCGTATAATAGGGCGTGAAATCGGGCTGGGTTGCTTCGAACAGCTGCTCGAAACTCTCGATGACGAAATAGCTCTCTTGATAATCATCAATGCGATAGCGCGTCCGCATGACGCGCAACAGATCGAAGGCGATGCGCTTGGGGCCGGGGTCTTCGAGGCAATAGATCGATTCGCCTTTCGAGGAGACGATGCCCGAGCCGTAGATGCGCAACCCGTCCGGTGTCGCGATGAGGCCGAACTCGACCGTGTACCAATAAAGCCGCGCGAGATGCTCGAGATTGTGGAGCCGCAGCGCTTTGAGTCCGCCCTTGCCGTAAGCCTCCATGTAATCCGCGAAGACCGGGTTCATCAGCATCGGCACATGGCCGAAAATATCGTGGAAGATATCGGGCTCTTGCAGATAGTCGAGCTGGTCCGGGCTGCGGATGAAGCAGGTCGAGGGGAAGCGGCGATTGGCGAGATGCGCGAAGAACACATCGTCGGCAACGAGACCGGGCACCGCGACGATGCGCCAACGCGTCGCGCGAGCGAGCGCCTCGTTCAAGCGGCGGAAATCGGGAATGCCCTCGGCTTCGACGCCGAGCGCCGTCAAGCCGTCGAGAAAAGGCCGGCAGGCGCGGCGCGCGAGGATCGCTTCCTGGCGATGGAACAGCGTGCGCCAAATCGCATGCTCTTCGGGCGTGTAGGACTCCCACTTCTGTTCCGAGCCGGCCGGCTCAACGTCCGTCATCGCGGGCACGTGCCGTCGCGCCGCCCGAACCGCGCAGCGGTAGCGGCTGGTCGGCGAGCATCCCTTTCACCACGATATCGCGCGCATCCTCGGGTTTGAGCCGGTGCTGCGCGATCAGCTCCTCGCAATCCATGAGGATGGCGTCGGCGTCCTGCATGATCTTGAGGCGTTTGTAAACGTCGTCCTCACCGATCCCCATGCTTTCGCCGACGAGCTCGAGAATGTTGCGGATGCGGAACGGCCAGTCGCGCTCATGCGCGCAGAGCTCGCGATGGTCCGAATGATAGACGGCAACCAGCGCATCCACGCCCGCACTCTCGGCAGCCTCGAGCTCTTTTCGTTGCAGCTCGCGCTTCATCGCCGGCAGCACGCCGAGCGCGACGCTCTGCAAGCCGACCGCCGGCTGGTGCAACTCGACGAATTCGAGGCCGGGGATGGCGCGCAAGATCGCCTCGGCCGCTTCCATGACGCCGGTGACGCCCGGATGCCGGTGAAGCGCGACGCGCAGCGGCACCGGCCGGTTCAGGTGCTGCTTCAGCGCCTCGACCCGGCCGAGCAAGAAGCGCAGGAAGGGCGTCATCTCGAAGGGCCGCGCGCCGCGCTGCTTCTCGATCGTCGGCAGCGTCGTTTCGGTGAACTGCACGAAGCAGCTGGGGCACCAGGCGATCACCTGCCCGGTTTTCGACTGCGCCATCTGCTCCACGGCATAGCCCGCGATCCGTCCCGCGGCCTCGGTGTCGCCGGCGCGCAGATGATTGACGCCGCAGCAATGGCTGGGTCCGCCCAGCACGCGATAGTTGATGCCGATCCGGTCCATGATATCGAGCGCGAGCAGCGCGATATGCGGCGTCTTCAGCACGTTGCAGCCGGTGTAGAAGACGAAGTCGGGCGCAGACTCCTCCGGTTTCGCGGCATCGCCCGCACGTGCGGACGCGCCGTGCGCGCGCTGGCCAAGCCGCTCCAAGTCGCGCGGAGAGAGCTGAAGCCGCGACAGCACGGTGACATCGCGCTGCACCTTGCGGAGGGCGTCAACGCCGGCGCGCCGGCGTTGCGGCAAATCCTGGCGCGCACGCTTCATCGCGATGCGCGCCATGGCGAGAAGGAAGCGCGGATTGACGCCGTAATCGCAAGCGCGCACGCAGTCGCCGCTCAGCATGCAGGATTGCGCCCAGCGGCGCGATGCGTCGGACCCAGCGCCGCCGCGCAGGATGTCGATGACGCCGCCGATCACCGCTTGCGGCGCTGCGGCCTCGATGCCGGCCGGCGCGACGCTCGGGCAGACCTCGACGCATTTGCCGCAGCGCGTGCAGGCGCTCGCCATCTCCTCGGTGCGCTCGGCCAAGGCGGCCTCGAAACTCATCTCCTGCATCGCAGCGCCTGCTGTGCCGTTGTCGGCTTGGGAGTCTAGGCCGATTCGGCGCCCATCACAACGGCACGACTGAATCCACCGGTTTCGATGTCTGCCCGGCGGCGCCAGAGGACAAAACCCCGATCAGGAAGCTTGCGGACATCATCATTTATGATGGACTTGCCGACACGAATCACCGAAAAACTGCATCTTCGAAAACTGGGCCAAGCAGGTGTCTGCGGCGGGTTAGACTGAAGCAGGGGTCGTTCGTGAGCCATGGGTGCCCGAGCAACGAGGGTGGGGGAGATTGGTAATAACGCGCTATCGGTGGCCGCAAGACGGCACATGCACAAACGAGCTTGCCGGCGCGACCGCGGATTGATCGGCGTAGCATGGTGCTTTTATCGACTCTGGTGCTGTTCATCGCGGGCTTTGTCGGCGGGGCGCTGATCGCCGTTGCGGGCGGAGGCACGTTCATCACCTTTCCCGCGCTCGTCTTTGTCGGCGTGCCCGCGCTGAGCGCCAATGCCTCGAGCGCCGTCGCCCTCTTTCCGGGCAATTTGACGAGCGCTTGGGCCTATCGCCGCGACATACTGGGTATTCGCGACATCGATGTGCGCCTTTTCGCTGGGTTGAGCGTCGCCGGCTCGTTGCTGGGTGCCATGCTGCTGCTGGAAACGCCCGTCAAGATCTTCTCCGGGCTGGTGCCATGGCTGATGCTCTTTGCGACCATTGTCTTCGCGCTGGCGAATTTCACGCGTCTCGACAATTTACGGCATTTTCGACTGGGCCGCGGCGCATCGCGCGTCGCCATGTTCCTCATGGCGGTCTATGGCGGCTATTTCGGCGCCGGCCTCGGCTTCATGATGCTCGCGGCCCTGACGCTTCTCGGCATGCGCGACATCCATGCGATGAACGGGCTCAAGCTCGTTCTCGCCGCCCTCATGTCGATCGTTTCGGTGTTCACCTATTCGCTTGCCGGCGTCGTCTATTGGGGGGCCGCGATCCCGGTTCTGATCGGCGGCTTGGCCGGCGGCTATCTCGGTGCGCGGGCGGCACGCCGCGTCGAACCGCGTATCCTCAAAGCCTTCATTGTTGTATTGGGCGCCGGGCTGACGGTCTTCTTCTTCTGGCATGGCGCATAGCTTCTCCCCCGGCACGAGCCCCTGCGCCCGGTTGGGCCGCAGCACGGCAGCCTTTCCGCGCTTCGCGGGCGAAAATCCAGTACGCTGGCCGGCCTCCTGGCAGCTTGCTGGCGCTGGTCGAGGCATTTAGGATTGACAATACTCGCAAACGAGGAAGCTCATGTCTTCACCTCGCAAGATGTCTCACATCGTTCTCAACACAAACCGCCTGACCGAGATGCGCGACTGGTATTGCAAAGTTCTGAGCGCTGAAGTCGTACAGGAGACCTCCCATATCTGCTTCATCAGCTACGACGACGAGCACCATCGCGTCGCTTTCATTGACCCCGGGCCCCTCGCCCCTCGCCCGGCACCCAACGGGCATGGTCGCGCAAGCGAGGCGGGCCTCAATCATATCGCATTCAATTTTGCCACGCTTGAGGAGCTCCTCGGCAATTATGAACGGCTGAAGCAACTGGGCATCCAGCCGAATTGGTGTGTCAACCATGGGCCTACTACGTCGCTTTATTATCGCGATCCTGACGGCAATGGCGTGGAGCTCGAGTTCGACAATTTTTCGACGATGGAGGAGTGCAAGGCGTTCATGAGATCGACCGCTTTCGCACAAGACCCCCGCGGCAAGGATTTCGATCCGGAAGAGCTGATTGCGCGATTGCGCTCAGGGGCGCCGATGGCGGAACTCGTAGTCCGCGGTTAAGGCCTGCCAAGAATTATAGGTCAACTATCAAGCAGATGATCGCACAAGAACAAGTGGTTCTGGACGAAGCAGACGGCCGCCAGTTCGAGGCTTATCTGGCGAGGCTCGACCACGGCACGGGGCCCGGCCTTCTGATCCTGTCGGAGATGTTTGGTCTCAACGGCCCGATGCGCGAGGTCGCGCAAGCGTATGCGGCTCGCGGCTATTGCGTTCTCGTCCCCAATGTGTTCTGGCGCTGCGAGCCGGACAAGGCGCTCGCCTATGAAGGGCCCGAACGCGCGACCGCCTGGGCGCGCCTCCATACGTTCGATTTTGATCGCGCAAGCGCAGATTTGAAGATCGCAACGGACTGGCTGCGTCGCTCGCCTCACGGTAATGGCAAAGTCGGCGCGCTTGGCTTTTGCATGGGGGGAAGACTTGCTTTCCTCGCGGCGACGCGCGCCAAAGTCGATGCTGCCATTTCGCTCTATGGGCTCGGACTCACAAGTCACCTGGATGAAATCGGAGAGGCGACAGGTCGGGTTCAACTCCATTACGGGATGGAGGATCTTCACATCTCAGCTGCCGAGATCGAAACCGTGCGCGCGGCGCTGGAGCATCATCCGCGGGTGCGCGTCTATCTCTATCCTGGAGCGGGCCATTCCTTCTTCAATCCGGTACGGCCTACCTACGATGCCGAGGCCGCGGCCCTGGCAGCGCGGCGGATCGAGGACGCACTGTCCGACCTCGCATAGTCGACCAACGAGGCGAAACACGGTCAATTTTCCGTAAGGAACGACAAGAGCTTCGGACAAAGAAGCCGTAGATCTGCATGGTTGAAGGGGTTCTCGGCCGCCTGAAGCGCGCATAGATTGGTGCCGAAGCCAAGAACATTCGGGGGAGCCATGAGCCGCTTTGCCAGATCGACCACAATCCTATCTGCAGCAATGCTTCTTTGCGGCACCGCGCAGGCGATGGAGATCGAGAAGTTCGACAGGATGGCGGCTCAAGACCAGTCGGATTACATCGTCGTGCTGATCGAGGGTGCGCAGAAACTTCTCATCCAAAGCGGCAAGAAAGACCTCGCCGACGTTGGAAAAGAACGGCATCGAGTTGCCCGATGGCTTCTTTACAGTCGCCAACGGCTTCCACCCGAAATTGCCGCCGCAGAATTGAACGAACGGCTTGCCGAGCCGTGGCTCCCTTGGTAAGGGAGAGGTCGAAAGTTCAATCCTTTCCGGCAGCACCAGACTCGTCAAAAGAAATCCCGAGCTACAAATTTCAGGGCTTTATCCGCGCCCCAAACGGGGCTTGACGAAGTCGAGAATCAGCAGAACCAGAACGCCCGCCCCGAGCGCGACCGCAAGGTCGCCCGCATGCAGCGGGCCGAACCGGAACAGATGACTCGCGACCGGCCATGCCAGCGTCAGCGCCAGAATGCCGACGACCCCCGAGAGGACGTATTTGAGAGCGCTGTTCGGTCGGGCGAACGCCGCCACGAGCGATGCGCTGAAGCTCCGATTGACGAAGATCAGCGCCACAATTGCCGTTACCAGTGAGAAGAATGCCAGCGCCCTTGTTTCCGTCTCGGGCGTTCCCCGACGATCGGCAATGACATAGATCGCGGCCACCAGCACGAAGGCAAGCACCCCCTGCAGCAGACTCCACCCGATCAGGCGCCCCGAGAATAACGGCTCGTCCGGGGAGCGCGGCGGACGGCGCATGATATCGGGTTCCTCGATCTCGGCTTCGAACACCAGCGTACACACGGGATCGATCACCATCTCGAGAAAGGCAATGTGGATCGGGCTGAAGATGATCGGGAGGCCGAAGACGAGCGGCAGCAGCGCCAACCCCGCGATCGGCACATGAACCGCGAAGATGAACTCCATCGCCTTGCGGAGATTGTCATAGATCCGCCGCCCCAGCCGCACGGCCTTCACGACCGAGCCGAAATCATCGTCCAGCAGAACGATCGCCGACGCCTCCCGCGCCACGTCGGTGCCGCGCCCGCCCATGGCAATGCCGATATGAGCGGCCTTGAGGGAGGGCGCGTCGTTGACGCCGTCGCCGGTCATAGCGACGATCTCGCCGCATGCTTTGAGCGCCTTGACGATGCGCAGCTTCTGCTCGGGCATGATGCGGGCAAAGACGTTCACCTCGCGCACCCGCGCGGGGAGGTCGGCGTCTGTGCATGTCTCCAGCTCTTCGCCGGTCATGAGCTGCCGCGACTCAAGCCCCGCCCGCTTGGCGATCGCGCGCGCCGTCGCCGGATAATCCCCGGTAATCATGACGACACGAATACCCGCCGACCTGCACTCGGCCACCGCGGCTGGCACGCTGTCGCGTAGCGGATCGGCCAGGCCAACCAGCCCCAAAAATTCAAAATCAAAGCTTCGCGGATCGTCCGGCAAAATCTCGCCGACGAACCGCGCCCGCGCCACACCGAGCACGCGCAGGCCCTCGGCCGCCATCCTGTCCGCCACCGCCTTGATTTCGGTCAGCTCCCCTGCCGGCGAACGGCAGAGCCGTGCGATCGTCTCGGGCGCGCCTTTGGAGGCGATCACGAAACTTTCTCCATCCCGCCAGACATGGGTGATGGCCAGCAATTCGGGCCGGAGGCCATAGGCGCGCACCAGCACGCCCGCCATAGCCGTCCCGCTGCCCGATTGGGCCCCCAGGTCATGGAAAGCTTTTTCCATCGGATCGAAGGGCTCGGGCGCGCTCGCGAGGATGCCGAAGCGCAGCAATCCGGCGAAGGCAGGATTCAAGGCACCGCCCTCCTTGACCGCGTAGACGCCGCCGTCCTTCAGGCGCAACTCGGCAATCGACATGCGGTTGAGCGTCAGCGTGCCGGTCTTGTCCGTGCACAGAACCGTGGCTGATCCCAAGGTCTCGATGGCCGAGGCACGGCGCGTGAGCACATGCGCACGCGAGATCCGCCAGGCGCCCATCGCCATGAAGACGGTGAGCACGACCGGAAACTCTTCGGGCACCATGGACATGCCGAGCGCGATGCCTGCCAATACCGCGTCGAGCCAGCCGCCACGAAGGAGCCCATACAGCACGACCGCGAGCACGCTCACCCCGCCCCCAGCGAGCGCAAAGAGCCTTACCAATTTTTGCGTCTGCGCCTGCAGCCGCGGCGGCTCCATCGCAAGCGAACTCAAGGACTGGCCGATCTTGCCGATTTCGCTGCGCATGCCGGTGGCTGTGACCTCGCCGATCCCCATGCCCCGCACCACGAGCGCACCCGAGAACACGAATGGCAGATCGTCGCCGCCAGGCCGCGCCGCCTCCGCATCGGCTTTGGCGCGCGGCACTTTGCGGACGGGCACCGATTCACCGGTCAGCAGCGATTCGTCGATCTGCAAATCGGTTGCCTGCAACAACACGGCATCGGCCGGGACGCGGTCGCCTTCGGCGAGAACGACCAGATCGCCACGCACAACCTCGCGACCCGCAATGCGCTTGCGCAGGCCGCCGCGAATCACCAGCGCGCGCGGGCTGGTGAGGTCGCGCAGCGCCTCGAGCACGCGCTCGGTACGCGTCTCCTGCACAACGGTGATGGCGATCGAGAGCATGGCGAAGGCGAGGAGGATGAGCGCCTCCTGCAAATTGCCCAGCGCAAGATAAACGGCGCCGCCGCCCGCCAGCAAGGCGAGCATCGGCTCGCGCATGACGTCCAGAACGATGCGAAACGGGGTCCGTCGTCCGGCCCGGGGCAGCTCGTTATAGCCCTCGCGCTTGAGCCGGGCCTGCGCCTCGCTCTCGCTCAAGCCAGCCGTCACGGCGACCGATGAAGCGTCCTCATTCATAATGATCCACGATGCCCTGCCAATGCGCCACACCAACACCGCGCCGGCTCGCGGGCGTCACATCCGCGCGAAGGCGGAGCGCTATTGCACCAGCGGCGAAAATGCGGCGTCACTCGTGCAGTCTCTCCCTTCGGGATTTTGAGCGACGACCAAAGGCGTCCCCAAGCCGCGAGCGGAGTCCCGCTTTTGCTATTCCGAATGATCGCCAACTGCCCGGGATTTGCGCGCGGGAGATGCGTAAGTCTCGTGGGATGCCGTGCGAAATTCCATCAGCTTTGAGCGCCATGTTCTGGCAAGTTGAGAGACCATTCCCGCGAATACGATCAGCCATATCAAGAGCGCGACCCACACGAAGCCGCGTGGAACGATCATCAAGAAATCGAGCTGTAGTGCTTCTGCGAGGCGAAAGGTGCCGGTCGTGTACATGGCGATCGGGAAGGCCATGCCCCAGTATTGCGGATCGTAGCGCAGAGGGTAGCGCATCACACCGTGGCGCCAGACCATCAGAATCAGCAGCAGCGGAATCCACCAGCTCGCGGCGGCCCAAAAGAAGAGGGTGAAGCCTTTGAGGAAAGGCAAGATTTCCTGCAAGAGCGGTGAGAAGTGGGCGCGCAGCGCCAAGGTGGCGCCAGCGAGCGTTGTAATGGCGACAGCGCCCATATTGATCCAATAGGGCGGCGTGAACGTGGCGCTGGTCAGATGAATGAAGGTCAGGCGGTAGAAGATCAGGGTAATGATGCTGAGATAAAGCATGCACCCAACGAGATACATTATCATACAGAAGAACAGCGGGACCGAGGGTTCGGTGAAGTCCGGGGCAATTACCGCGCCAAGCACGGCGACCGATTGCGTCGCCACCGCAGCAATAAGCCACGCGCCGTTAATGCCGGCTTCGAGATCGGGCTTGTCGACGCGCGTAACGACGACAGTGAAGAAACCATACATAACCACGATCCAGAACAGAATGCCGACTGCCCAAAAGAATTCGGCCAGCCCAAGGAGTTGGCTGGTCACGGCGACATCGGTGCCGAACACGCAAGTGCCGGCGACCAGCGTAAAGAAACCCGGTGCACGCGCGTGGTCGATCAGGTCGGCCAGGATGCGCTGCGGAAAATAGACGACGCGCAATAGCGCCAATCCACAGAGCGCCGCATAGGCGAGCACGTTCACGACAAAAAGCGCTTCGGCGATCAACCGATAATCGAGCAGATAGAGCGCGATAGAGAGCGCGCCCGTCGCCATAACCAAGGCGAAATAGCCAGGAAAGAGCGTTTCCGCAGCATGAAGAATAAGCGAGAGAACCGGCGAGCGCATGGTGCCGTTATTGCACCAGCGGCGAAAACGCGGCGTCGAGATCGACCCCCGCCAGCTGCGCTTGGCCGGCAAGCAGTCGGACATATTGCTTGAGCGCCACGCGCTCGACGCTCTCGCTCAAGCGCGCGGCGATGCGGTCGCGAACCACCGCGAAAGGCAAAACCTCTCCTTCCACGCGTCTGTCGATCGCGACGATATGGAATCCGTGGCGTGTCTTGACGAGGCGCGGCAGGATGCCGATCCAGCGATCGGCGAACAGCGCTTGCTCGAATTCCGGCACGGTGTCGCCGCGCCCGATCTGGCCGAGATTTCCGCCCTGAAGGCTCGAAGGGCAGTTGGAGAGGGTGAGCGCGCAGGCCTCGAATTCATCGGGCGCGGCGAGCAGCTGCGCCAGGGTCTCTTCGGCCTGGCTGCGGATCAGCTCCAGAGGGCTGCCCGGCGCCACCTGAAACAGGATGTGCCGCGGGAAGACGAGATCGCCGCTGCGGAATTCGCTTTGATGCGCCTCGTAATAGCGCCGGCACGCCGCTTCGTCCGCCTGGGGCGTGACCACTTCGGCCTCGAGCAGTCGCTCGATCCCTTTCGTCACCGCTTCGCCTTCGGCGTCGGCTGCAATGAATCCGCGCTCGACCGCGCGCTGGCGCAAGAGCTCGCGCACGGCGGCGAGCTCGCGCGTCGGCCAGGCCTCTGCGTCGACCGTGACGCCGTTCACCGAAATCGGGGCTTCCGGATCGCTCATCTCAGAGCGTCGGCCGGCGCGTGCGCACCAGCTGATAGGGCCGGACGACATAGGCGAGCGCGCCGACGCCGCTCCAGATATGGATCATGCGCGTGAAGGGCGAGACGAGGAAAATCGTGAAGCCCAGGAAAATATGCAGGCGATAGACCCAGGGCGTGCCGATGAGCAGGTCGGCGACGCCGCCGCGGAAAGTGACGATGCCTTTCACGTAGTCGACCATGACCGCAAACATGGAGCCGTCCATGTGCTGAGCCGACAAGGGCACGGTGACGAGCCCCAGCGCCAGTTGCAGCCACAGCATGCTGATGACGACCAAGTCCCATTTGCGGCTGTTGCGGCGGATGCGCGGATCGGCGAAGCGCCGGTGCATGAGGACCGAGAGACCGGCGATCGCGACGAGGCCGGCGATGCCGCCCGCGGCCATGGCGATGAGCTGATGCTGCGCCGGGTCGAGCGCCCAGCGAATCGCCCAATCGGGCGTCAAGAACCCGACGAAATGCCCGCCCACGACGATCAGCACGCCGTAATGGAAGAGATTCGAGCCCCAGCGCAGCTGCCGCTTGCGCAGGAGCTGGGAGGAATCGCTCTTCCAGGTATAAGGCTCGCGGTCGAAGCGGATCAGGCTGCCGAGCAGCAGCACCGCAAGCGCGATATAAGGATAGATCCCGAACAGGAATTCGTTCGCGTAGATCGTCCAGCTCATGCCATCCACCTCATCCTCGAGCCCCGCCCGGCTCGCGTTGCGCGAAAGCGGGCTCTTCGCGCCAGTCTCGATCGAGATCTTCGCTCTCCTCGGCGCGGCGCGCGGCGGCCTTGGCGTCGAGTCCTTTCTCGCCGATCATCCGCAGCAGCGCCTCGAACACCGCGCTATAGGGGCTGCCGCGCCGGATCAGCGCCTCGCCGATCGCGCGCAGGATATGGGCGCAATCACCCAGCATGTCGCGCGCCTCGGTCATGTCGCGGCAGCTCAGATATTCGAGCAGCACGGGCAGGAAATCCGGCATCTCCTTGGCCGTGAGTTCGAAGCCCGCGCGCGCATAAACGGATTTGAGCTCGACCATTGCCTCGCCGCGGTCGCGGGCGTCGCCATGGACATGCTCGAAGAGATTCAGCGAGGTGGCGCGCCCGCGGTCGAACAAGGCGACGTAGCGCTCCTCGGCCCAGAGCGGATCGGCGCCGGCGATGAGCTCGACGCAGCCCAGCACCGCCGCGCGCTCGGGCACGCCGATGAGCGGCGAGCCGCGCACTACCTCGGCGATCTCGGGCAAGGCCTCGCGCAGCGCCGGGCCGGGATAGGATAAAAGCCCGCCGAGCGCCCGCAGCACGATCATGTCGGTATCCCGCGCCATCGCCGCGCCGCTCATTTGTCCAAGAGCCGGATCGGCGTCATCTTGCGCCGGCCCATCTTGCCGCCGAAGAGGCTCGATTTCGGCTCGCCCGAATCGCAGCCATTGCCGAAGGAAAAGCCGCAGCCGCCGCGCAGATCATAGGCGTTCTCCGCCTCTTCGCGATGGGACGTCGGAATAACGAAGCGGTCCTCGTAATTGGCGATGGCGAGATAGCGGTGCATCTCCTCGACCTCAGCGAGGTTCAACCCGACCTGCGCGAGCACGGCCATGTTGTCGCCCTCTCCCAGTTGGCGGCCGCGATAGAAGGCGCGCATGGCAAGGAGCCGCTCGAGCGCCGAGACGATCGGCGCCTCGGCGCCTGCGGTCAGGAGATTGGCGAGGTAGCGCACGGGAATTCGCAGCGAGCGCACATCGGGAATCTCGCCGAGCGCGCCGACTGTCCCGGCATTGGCATGCGACTGGATCGGCGAGAGTGGCGGCGCATACCACACCATCGGCAGGGTGCGGTATTCGGGGTGCAGCGGGAAGGCGATCTTCCACTCGACCGCCATCTTGTAGGCGGGCGAGCGCTTTGCCGCCTCGATCCAAGGCTCGGGCACGCCGTCGGCCCGCGCCTGCGCCTCGATCCGCGGGTCGTTGGGATCGAGGAACAGCGCGAGCTGCGCCTCGTAGAGATCTTCCTCCTTCTCGACGCTCGCCGCCGCTTCGATGCCGTCGGCATCGTAGAGCAGCACGCCGAGATAGCGGATGCGTCCGACGCAGGTTTCGGAGCAGACCGTGGGCTGGCCCGCCTCGATGCGCGGATAGCAGAAGATGCACTTCTCCGCCTTGCCGGTCGTCCAGTTGTAATAGATCTTCTTGTAGGGACAGCCCGACACGCACATGCGCCAACCGCGGCACTTGTCTTGATCGATGAGGACGATGCCGTCTTCCTCACGCTTGTAGATCGAGCCCGAGGGGCAGGACGCGACGCAGCTCGGATTGAGGCAATGCTCGCACAGCCGCGGCAAATACATCATGAAGGTATTTTCGAACTGGCCGTAAATGTCCTTTTGAACCTCTTCGAAGTTGTAGTCCTGCGAGCGTTTCGAGAACTCGCCGCCGAGGATCTCCTCCCAATTGGGGCCCCACTCGATCTTCTCCATGGTGCGGCCGCTGACCAGGGACATGGGCCGCGCCACCGGCGCCGTCGGAAGCTCGGGCGCGGTCTGCAGATACTCGTAATCGAAAGTGAAGGGCTCGTAATAGTCGTCGATCTCGGGCAGGTTCGGGTTGGCGAAAATATTCGCGAGGATCGCCCATTTGCCGCCCTGCTTCGGCACGATCTTGCCGTTCCGCTTGCGCTTCCAGCCGCCCTGCCAGCGCTCCTGATTCTCCCAATCCTTGGGATAGCCGATGCCGGGTTTGGTCTCGACATTGTTGAACCAGGCGTATTCCATGCCTTGGCGCGAGGTCCAAACGTTCTTGCAGGTGACCGAGCAGGTGTGGCACCCGATGCATTTGTCGAGGTTCATCACCATTGCGATCTGCGCGCGGATCTTCATCGCCAGCCTCCCACCACCGGCCGGCCCTCTTGCGTGATCTTCAAAGCCGCCCGCTCGGGCATGTCCATCCAGTCGACGCGCGCCATTTTGCGCACGATCACGAACTCGTCGCGGTTGGAGCCGACCGTGCCGTAGTAATTAAATCCGTAGGAGAGTTGGGCATAGCCGCCGACCATGTGCGTCGGCTTCAAGAGAGTGCGAGTCACCGAATTGTGGATGCCGCCGCGAAGCCCGGTGATCTCCGAGCCCGGAACGTTCACGATCTTTTCCTGCGCATGATACATGAGGCACATCCCGGCATGAACGCGCTGACTCACCACCGCGCGCGCGGCGATCGCGCCGTTGAGGTTGTAAAGCTCGATCCAGTCATTGTCTTCGATGCCGGCCTCCTTCGCGTCGATCTCGGAAATCCACACGATCGGCCCGCCGCGCGACAAGGTCAGCATCAGCAGATTGTCGGTATAGGTCGAGTGGATGCCCCATTTCTGATGCGGCGTGATGAAATTGAGGACGATCTCGCGCTCGCCATTGCCGCGCTTGCCGAGGAGCGGCGCGACGGTTCTGGTGTCGACCGGAGGCCGATAGGAGGCGAAGCCCTCGCCAAAGTCCCGCATCCAGCGATGGTCTTGATAAAACTGCTGCCGACCGCTCAAGGTGCGCCAGGGAATGAGCTCTTTCACATTAAGGTAGCCGGCATTGTAGCTGACCTGTTCGCTCTGGATACCCGACCACGTCGGAGAGGTGATGACTTTTCGCGGCTGCGCCTGAATGTCGCGGAAGCGTATCTTTTCGCCTTCCATCGCTTCGGCGAGATGGCGATGATCGCGGCCGGTTTTGTGGCCTAGCGCGCCCCACGCTTTGACCGCAACCTCTCCGTTGGTCTCGGGGGCGAGGTATAGAATCATCTCGGCGGCATCGATGTCGGTGTCGATGCGCGGGCGGCCTTTGGTCGGGCCCTCCTCGACGACCGCATAGTTCAACGCCTTCAGCCCTTTGACCTCCGCTTCCGCGTCCCACTCGATACCCTTGTCTTCATTGCCCAGCGTTTCAACAAGCGGCCCGAGCGCGGTGAAGCGCCGATAGGTATTGGGATAATCCCGCTCGACCACGCTGATCTGCGGCCCGGTCTGCCCGGGGACGAGCTCGCACTCGCCCTTCTTCCAGTCGCGTACCTCGAAAGGCTGGGCGAGTTCGGCAGGCGTGTCATGCCGCACCGGCGTCAGGACCACGTCCTCCTCGACGCCGAGATGGCCGGCGCTGAGCTCGGAAAAGCGCTTGGCGATCGCCTTGTAGATCTCCCAGTCGCTGCGAGATTCCCACACGGGATCGACCGCTGCCGACAGCGGATGAATGAAAGTGTGCATGTCCGAAGTATTGAGATCGTTCTTCTCGTACCAGGATGCCGTCGGCAACACGACATCCGAGTAGAGGCAGCTCGTCGACATGCGGAAGTCGAGCGTCACGACGAGATCGAGCTTGCCCTCGGGCGCCGGATCGCGCCACGCTACTTCCAGCGGCTTCTGCTCGCCCATCTCGCCCAGATCCTTGCCTTGCAGCCCGTGCTTGGTACCGAGGAAGTGGCGCAAGAAATATTCGTGCCCCTTGCCCGAGGAGCCGAAGAGGTTTGAGCGCCAAATGAACAGGTTGCGCGGAAAATTCTTGGGATTGTCGGGGTCCTCGCAGGCCATCTTAATGCGCCCGTCCTTGAGCGCGTCAACGACATAATCCTTGACCGGCTTGCCGGCCGTGCGTGCTTCTGCTGCGAGGCCCAGCGGGTTCACGTCGAGCTGCGGCGCGGAGGGCAGCCAGCCCATGCGCTCGGCGCGCACATTGAGGTCGATCATGCTGCCGCGATAGGCCGCCTTGTCCGCCAATGGCGATAGCAGCTCCTCCACGCTGAGCTTCTCATAACGCCATTGGTCGGAATGCGCGTAGAAGAACGAGGTGCCGTTCATCTGGCGCGGCGGCCGCGTCCAGTCCAGAGCGAAGGTCAGCATCGTCCAGCCGCAAAACGGCCGCAACGCCTCTTGACCCACGTAATGCGCCCAGCCGCCGCCCGAGACCCCCACCGTGCCGCACATCATCAGGAAGTTGATGATGCTGCGATAGTTCATGTCTTGGTGATACCAGTGATTCAAGCCGGCGCCGATGATGACCATCGAGCGGCCCTTGGTCTTCTCGGCGTTCTCGGCGAAGCCGCGCGCGAGGGCGATCGCCTTCTCGGCCGCAACGCCGGTGATCGGCTCCTGCCATTTCGGCGTGTAGGGCAGGTTGTCGTCATAGGAGCGCGCGGCCTCGCCGCCCAAGCCGCGGTCGAGCCCGTAATTGGCGCAGAGCAGATCGAACACGGTCGCGACATAGACCTCACCCTCGGCGAGCGCGACGCGCCGCACCGGGACGCTGCGGGTCAAGACCTCGCCGCCCTGATCGTTGCCGGTGAAATGCTCATGCGGCCTGTTGCCGAAATAGGGAAAGGCCACCGGCAGAACCTCGTCGCGCCACTCGATGAGCGTGAGCGCCAAGCGCACCGCGCGGCCCGCGGCGCCTTCCTTTTCCTCGAGATTCCACTTGCCGCCCTCGCCCGCGGCGTCCTGCGGCCAGCGATAGCCGATGGAGCCCTGCGGCGAGACAATATCGCCGGAGATCTCGTCGAACGCCGCCGTCTTCCATTCGGGATGCTCGGATTGATCGAGTTTGTTCGGAAAATCGCTAGCCCGCAATGTGCGATCGGGAACCCAGCGATTGCCCCGCCGCTCGAGCCGCACCAGCATCGGCATGTCGGTGAACCGGCGGCAATAATCCGCGAAATAGGGCACCTGCCGGTCGAGAAAGAATTCTCGCAGGATGACATGGCCCATCGCCATGGCAAGCGCCGCATCGGTGCCTTGCTTGGGGTGAAGCCAGAGATCGGAGAGCTTGGCGACCTCGGAATAGTCGGGCGTGATCGCCGCGACCTTGGTGCCGTTGTAGCGCGCCTCGACGAAGAAATGCGCATCGGGCGTGCGCGTCTGCGGCACGTTCGAGCCCCAGGCGATGATGAAGCTGGAATTGTACCAGTCGGCCGATTCAGGCACGTCGGTCTGCTCGCCCCAGGTTTGCGGGCTCGAGGGCGGCAGGTCGCAATACCAGTCGTAGAACGAGAGGAGGGTTCCGCCGATGAGGCTCAGATAGCGCGCGCCCGAGGCGTAGGAGACCATCGACATCGCCGGGATCGGCGAGAAGCCGACGACGCGATCGGGCCCGTGCGTCTTGATCGTGTGGATATTGGCGGCGGCGATGATCTCGCAGGCCTCGTCCCAGTTCGCGCGCACGAAGCCGCCGCGCCCGCGCAAGGCTTTGTATTCGCGCGCGCGATCCGCGTCGCCGACGATCGACGCCCAGGCTTCGACCGGCGCAAGCGTCTTGCGCGCCTCGCGCCAGGCGCGGATAAGCGCGCCGCGCACCATCGGGTATTTGAGCCGGCTCGCGCTGTAGAGATACCAGCTATAGGACGCGCCGCGTGAGCACCCGCGCGGCTCGTGATTGGGCATGTCAGGGCGCGTGCGCGGGTAATCGGTCTGCTGCGTTTCCCAAGTGACGATGCCGCCTTTGACATAGATCTTCCAGCTGCACGATCCGGTGCAATTGACGCCATGGGTCGAGCGCACGATCTTGTCGTGCTGCCAGCGCATGCGATACCCCTCCTCCCAGTCGCGGTTCTCATGCCGCACCTCGCCATGGCCTTCGGCGAAAGGCTCGCGCGCGCGGCTGAAATAGCTCAGGCGATCGAGAAAATGACTCAACGCGATTCTCCTGGTTTGAGTGCGGCACTGGTCTCGAATCCGCCTGCGTGGCTGCGCGCCGGCACCGTTTTGGGCGGCTCTTTGGCTTCACCCATCACCGGCAGGCGGCGAACCTCGGTGATGTAGTTGAGGATAAGCGAGACCCAGACGATGCCGTAAAGGAACATGAAGCAGCTCGAGCTGATTCCGAGCCAGTCGAGGATGACGCCGAAGATGATCGGCAAGAGGAAGCCGCCCATGCCGCCGGCGAGCCCGACGATGCCCGTGACCACACCCATATTCTCCGGGAAATCATCGCCGACATATTTGAAGGTCGAAGCCATGCCGCAGGCGAAGGAGAGACCCAAGCCGAAAAGCAGCACGGTGAAGACGAGCGAGGAAAGTCCGATATGGAACTGCGACGGGCCGCGAATCGTGTGCACGACAAAATCGGTCTGCGGATAGGAAAGCAGGAAGAGACAGATCCAGGCGGCCCAGAGCACCCACCAGGTCAGCCGATGCGCGCCGAAGCGATCGGCGAGCCAGCCGCCGAGCGCGCGAAGCACGCCCGCCGGGAGCGAGAAGCACGCCGCCAAAAGCGCGGCGCTGGCGATGCTGAAACCGTATTCCTGGACGAAATATTGCGGCATCCACACCGAGAGCGCGGTGAAGCCGCCGAATACGATCGAATAGTATTGGCAATATTTCCAGACGCGCGGATCCTTGAGCACGGCGAGCTGCCGGCCGAGCGTGGCGCCGCTTTTGCCCACGCCCGGATCGGGCGCGGATAACACCCAGAAGACCGCCGCCGTCAGCAACAGCGCCACGGCGTAGACGCGCGGCACGGCCTGCCAACCGAAAGCGGCGATGAGAATCGGCGCGATAAACATGTTGATCGCCGCGCCCATTGTGCCGGCGCCGAACACGCCCATCGCGAAGCCGCGCCGCTCTTGCGGAAAGAAGCGCGCGACGTAAGGGGTGCCGACGGCGAAGGACGCGCCGACCAGGCCGAGCGCAAGACCGAGCAGCAGGAATTCCCACAGCGCGCTCGCATAGCTCGAGAGCCACACCGGCACGGCGCAGAAGATCAGGAGCAGAAACATCACGATCCGGCCGCCGAAGCGGTCGGTCCAGATCCCGAGCGGCAAGCGGAACAACGCGCCGGTCAAGACCGGGGTCGAGGTCAGCAAGCCGAATTCGGCGGCATTCAACCCGAGCTCGCGGCGGATCGGGATGCCGGTCACGCCGAACATCAGCCAGACCGCAAAGCAGACCGTGAACGCGAAGGTGGTGACGCCCAGAACGACGAAACTTCGCGACGCCGACACCGACACCTCCGCGGTTTTCGCACCCTGGCGCGAGGGCCAAAAACGAGTCGTCTCACAGGCCGAACCGCTGCGGTGGCGCCCCCGAGCGTCATCCATCGCGCGCTTCACGATCGAAATCATGCAATAGATGCAGGTGATGCCTCAAGTAAGAAGTCCTACCCAGGCTCGGCAGGGCGCCGCGCCGATTCGAGCCGCCCGGTCGGGCCGGCATATCCATATCGTAGTTTTTACGGCGGCAGCGCGATTGATTTACGTCAACGGCCCAAGCGCGAGCCTGCGGCATCATGCGGCAACCTTAGCAAGGAGCGCGCCATGGCGAACACCTCACAACTCGACCGCGGATTGATCGTCTTCTTCCGCATCGCGATGGGCTGGACGTTTCTCTATGCCGGCGTGTCTCAGATCACAAATCCGAATTTTACCGCCGCCGCATTCCTGGCCGGGACCAAAACTTTCCACGATCAACTTGCCTGGTTCGCCCTGCCGGCGATCGCTCCTTATACGACGTTCCTTGTCGAATGGGGCCACACGTTGATCGGCTTGTCGCTCATTTTCGGCTGCATGGTCCGCGTGAGCAGCCCATTCGGGGTGCTGTTGATGGCGATCTACTACTGCGCCCATATGGACTGGCCTTACATCGAAAGCCACGTCAATTTCATCGTGGACTACCACCTTGTCTATGGCGGCGTGCTCGTCTACCTGATGGCCAACCATGCCGGACATGTCTGGGGCCTCGATGGGCTGATCGGGAAGCTGCCGGCGATCGCGCATCGTCCCGTGTTGCGTCCGCTCTTCGGTTGATCAAATAGAGCCGCCTAGACGCGAGGGCACCATGTCAAGCCACTATCACGCCGTCGTCTGGATCGATCACCATGAAGCGCTGGTCATTCATTTCAATGCCGATGCCGCGGAGGAGCGCCACCTCCATCCGGTTGACCCGCCGCGGCATCTTCACGTGAAAGCCGGCGGCGCAGCCGGAACGCACATCACGGACGAGCCTTCCTTCTATCGCGACGTTGCCCGAGAGCTTGCGGATGCACGGGAAATCCTCGTCACGGGCCCATCGACGGCCAAAGCGGAATTCCTGAAACATTTGCACAAGCATGCGCCGGCGATGATCGAGAGGATCGTCGGCATCGAGACGCTGGCGCGGGTGACGGAGAACCAGCTCCTCGCCGAAGCGCGCCATTTCTTTGCCAAAGCCGATCGCTTGCGGCCGCAGAGCGGCTGAGGCGGAGCCGTGCCGCAAGCCTTCACCATCCGGGCGCTTACGCCAGACGCCATCCCCCAGGCGCTGCCGCTGCTGCGTGCGACCTGGCCTGGGGTCGAGCTCCCGGGATGGTCGAGGTTCGTGGATGCTTTTCGCGGCGATCTCTACGCCCAAGCGGAAATCACCGCCATGTTCGATCCGCACGGCAGCCTGTGCGGGCTTTTTGCCGCGCGGGTCGAGCACGACTTCCGGGACGGCCGCACCCTCGCCCTGCCGCTGTTCACCGCCGTCGACATCGGCAATTCGCTTGCACCTGTAAAAGCGTTGCTCGAGGCCGCCGAGGCGATGGCGCGCGACCGCGAATGCTCCGGCTTGGAAATCCGGCTCGACATCCAGCAGCGCGCCCTGATCGAGCGGCTGCGTTTCTTGGAGCTGCGCCTTTCGGGCAGCCTCCATTCAGCGACGATCGCGGGCGCCCCCCATTGATGAATCGCGCGGTCGCGCTGCCGCATGAGGTTCGTGATCTGGCCAGACGACTCGGGGCAACGGACGACGCAAGCCTGTTATCGGTCACGCTCACGCAGCGCGGCACCATGCGCCACCGCCCGGCGGGACGCGCGATTCGCTTCCGCGCCGCGCAAACCATCGACCTGCGGCAAACGGGGTTCGAGTGGCAAGCGACGCTCGGACCATTCGGCTGCATCTCGGTAACGGACGCCCTGAAGAGCGGAAAGGCCGATCTAAGCGTTCGGGTTTTCCGACGCTTGCGGATCGGGGGCGTGCGGGGCGGGCCGGCAGCCGCGAAAGGCGAAATCATGCGGTATTTGGCGGAACTCGCCTGGGCGCCCGATGCGATCCTCTGCAATGCCACGCTCGTATGGACCGTGATCGACGAGCGAACCTTGCGGGTGAGTGCCGGACAGGGCGACGGGCGCGGCCAAGTCGAGCTACGGCTGGATGAGAGCGGGCGGATCGACTCTGTCGCGGCGCGGGACCGTCCGCGCAAAGAGGGTTCCCGCTTCGTCGAGCGTCCCTGGCGGGGGCATTTCCGTAACTATCGGAAGTACCAGGGCCGCTGGCTGCCTTTTTCGGGAGAGGTCGGGTGGGTTCTGGACGAAGGCGCCTTCACTGCATGGCATGGCGAGATATTGAGTTGGACTTGCCGCTGACGCAGATAGCCGTCACCATCAGGCCGAATATCAAGCCGAGCAACCGGATACGACCAAACCACTCCTTTGGCCAAAAAATCCAAGAAAGCGCCACCGCGCCGGCGCATCCCGAAAGCCCAAACCCGCGCCGCTCCCAACAAAGCTTCGCGGCGGCCAGCCGCTCTTGCCGACGCACTCGCATCGGAGTTGCTCGCCGCGATCGTGCATTCCTCCGAGACCGCCATCGTTGCCAAGACCCTCGACGGCATCGTCACGAGCTGGAATCCAGCCGCCGAGCGGATATTCGGTTATTCGGCGCTCGAAATGATTGGCCGGTCCATCGAGATGATTGCTTCGCCATCGCGGCCGGGCGAGATGAAGGACATCCTCACCCGGGTCCGACGCGGCGAGCGGGTTGACCGATACGAAACGGAGCGCCGAAGAAAAGATGGCGAAATTATCCGTGTTCTGTTGACGGTTTCGCCAATCGTCGATGCGCACGGTACAATTATCGGTGCGTCGAAAATCATCCACGACGTCACGGCACAGAGAAGGACCGAGGTTCGCCTCGAAGAGCTGACTCAAGCGCTGACTTTGGCCCCGATCATGGTCCGCAGGCTCGATGGAGAAATCATCCATTGGGGTGGCGGACTCGAGCGCCTTTACGGAATTACCGCAGAGGAGGCGCTCGGGCGGAAATCGCATGACCTTTTGAGAACGCGCTTCCCAATTCCGCTCGACGAGATCAACGCCGAATTGACGCGGACCGGCCGCTGGGAAGGAGAGCTTGCGCATAGGCACAAAGACGGCCGCGGCCTCATGGTCTCGTCCTATTGGGTTGCGCACCGCGAGCGTGGCGAAGATACCGTGGTCGAGCTCAATCTCGACGTCACCGAAGAGCGGCGCTCACAAGCCATGCTCGAGGAACGCGAAGCGCGATTGCGATCGGTCCTCGAGACCGCGCCCGATGCGATCATCACGATCGACGAGCACGGGATCATGCAATCGTTTAGCAACGCAGCGGAAAAGCTATTCGGTTACGACGCGGGAGAGGTCATCGGCCGCAACGTAAAAATGCTCATGCCGCAGCCCTATCGCGGCGAGCATGACGGTTACCTCGACCGTTACCGCCGCACCGGCGAGAAGCACATTATCGGCATCGGACGCAAGGTCGAGGCGCAACGAAAAGACGGCACAACCTTCCCGATGGAGCTCGCCGTCGGCGAGGTGGGGAAAGCAGGCAAAAGCCGTATCTTCACCGGATTCATTCGCGACCTGTCAGCGCGCGAGAAGATGGAAGAGGATCTGCGCCAGGCGCAGAAGATGGAGGCGGTCGGTCAATTGACCGGCGGTTTGGCGCATGATTTCAATAACTTGCTGACGGCGATTTCCGGCAATCTGGAGATGCTCGAGCCGCGTTTGACCGCTGGCGACGATCGCGAGCTGTTGAAGGAAGCGCAGGACGCGACCGAGCTTGGCGCCAAGCTCGCCCAGCGGCTCCTGGCTTTCGGCCGCCGCGTGCCAGTGCGTCCGCAGCCGCTCGATCTCAATGCGGTCGCGACCGGCCTTGCGGAACTGCTGCGGCGTACGCTCGGCGAGGCGATCGCCTTCGAGACTGTTCTGGAGACGAACATCCCCTTGACCATGACCGATTCCGGCCAGATCGAGAACGTGCTGCTCAATCTTGCGATCAACGCGCGCGATGCCATGCCGCAGGGCGGCCGGCTGATCGTCGAAACGCGGCGCGTGGAGCTGGATGCGGTTTACGCCGCGGAGCATTCCGAGGTCACGCCGGGCCAATACGTCATGCTGGCCGTGACCGACACCGGCACGGGCATGACGGAAGAAGTCCAGCGCCGCGCCTTCGAGCCGTTCTACACCACCAAAGGCCCCGGCGCCGGCAGCGGCCTTGGCCTCAGCATGGTCCATGGCTTCGTCAAGCAATCCGGCGGCCATGTGCAGATTTACAGCGAGCTCGGACGCGGCACCACGGTCCGCATCTATTTGCCGGCTCTCGAAACCACGACGACTTCGAGAGCGAAAGGCGAGCCCCGTAAGATTGGCCGCGGCCAGCACCGCGAGACGATTCTCATCGTCGAAGACGATCCGCGGGTGCGGCGTATCTCTCTGCGGCGCCTCAAGGAGCTCGGTTATTCCGTGCTGGAGGCCGAGAACGGCCCGGCTGCGGTCGCCATCATCGAGCGCGGCGATGCTTTCGATCTGCTCTTCACCGACGTCGTGATGGCCGGCGGTATGAGCGGGATCGAGCTCGCCCAAAAGGCGCGCGAGAGCCGGCCTGACCTCAAGGTGCTGTTCACCTCGGGCTACGCCGAACCGGCCGTGATGACGCAAGCGCTGCTCGCACAACATGCCGCGTGGCTCGGTAAGCCTTACGCGACGCAACAGCTGGACGAGAAGCTGCGCGGCCTGCTCGGCGAGTGAGCGCGCCGGCGCGCTCACGCCAGCTAAAGGACCGACAGACGGCGATCAGCTGCGGGTGACCGCGGCCGTAAACACGTAGCCGGCCCCGCGCACCGTTTTAATGAGTCCGGGATTCGCGGGATCGGCTTCGATCTTTTTGCGTAACCGCACGATCTGCGTGTCGATCGCGCGATCATAGGCTTCCCATTCGCGGCCCTTGACGAGCTCCATCAGCTGGTCACGGTTGAGCACGTGATTGGCATGGGTGGCGAAAACGCGCAGGAGCTCAAATTCGCCCGAAGTCAGCGGCACCATAGTGCCATCAGGTCTGCGCAACTCGCGGCGCAGCATATCCAGCTGCCAGCCCTGAAAGCGAAGAATGTCGGCCGGAGCCGCGGTTGGCGCCGCCACCGCCGCGGCGGGCGCTTGGATGCGGCGCAGCACGGTTCGGATCCGCGCGAGGATTTCGCGCAAGTGGAAGGGCTTGCCGACATAGTCGTCGGCGCCCGCTTCGAGACCGGCGACGCGATCGATGAGTTCGCCCTTTCCCGTCAGCATGATAATCGGCGTTTGCCCGCGCTGGCGGATGTAGCGCGCCAACGACAACCCGTCCTCGCCCGGCATCATCAGATCGAGCAGAACGAGGTCGACCGCGTCGCCATCGAGGACGCGGCGCATGGCGGTGCCGTCCGCGGCTTCGCTGATCTTGAAGCCCTCGCCCTCGAGATAGCGGCGCAACATCGTCCGGATTCGCGCCTCGTCATCGACCACAAGGATATGCTGCTGAGCGGTCATCTCGGCTGTCACAAAACGTAACAATTCGCCTTGGGAAGATACCAAAAAAGCCTTGGTCTGACATCTGGGAGCGACAGGAGGGGCGTAATCCTGGGTTCATCAAACAGCCCCAGGGAGTTCACCATGTATGCCGCAACGGCCCTCTCGAACCCTCCACCCAAGATCGATGTGTCCGGCCTCGCCCTGTGCCGCGGCCTTGCCCGGCAGGCCGCCAGCCGCATCGTCGCTGTCAGCACCCTGCAGAGGGCCAAGGCGGGCGAAACGCTGTTCTCGGAGGGCGATGACGCCGACGGCGTCTACGAGGTCGTCACCGGCATGCTCCGGCTCTATAAGCTGCTGCCGGACGGTCGCCGTCAGATCACCGGCTTCCTCGGCACGGGACAGATCCTGGGGCTCGCTCCCGAAGGGACGCATGTCTATTCGGCAGAGGCGATCAACGACGTCACCCTCTGCCGCTATCCGCGCGCCGGGTTCGAGCGGCTGATCGATGAAGTGCCCGGCCTGGCCCGGCGCCTCCTGGCGGTTACCTCGCACGAATTGCGCGCCGCGCAGGACCAGATGCTCCTGCTCGGACGCAAGGCCGCCGCCGAAAAGGTGGCAAGCTTTCTCCTGCTGATGGCCGACCAGCAAGGCAACGACGACGAGATCGCCTTGCCCATGGGGCGCAGCGATATTGCCGATTATCTCGGCCTAACCATCGAGACCGTGTCACGCACCTTCACCAAGTTCAAAACCGAAGGACTGATCGCTCTGCCGACCACCTATCGGGTCGAAATCCGCGACCGCGATCAACTCGAGGATTTCGCCAGCGGCCAGGGCGATCCCGAGCTCTGACGGGAGTGACATTGATGCGCGAAGACAGCAGCAATGACCGACTTCGCAGCGCGCTGGTCGTCGTCACCGACCCCACGATCCGCCAACTCTGCTGCAATATTCTCGATCGCGTCGACTTCCGGGTGACGAACGGCGTCGAGAGCGGAGCCGCCGCGATTGTTCAAACACGCGAGCAGCATCCCGACATCATTCTGCTGAGCCAACAGCTCAGCGACGTCCCGGCGCGCGAAGCGGTGAAATGGCTGCGGTCGAATCGCGAGAGCGCGGTGACACCGATCATCGTCCTCGGCGGCGAAGCAGGAAACGACACCGCTCCGGGCAGCAAGACCGTCGTGCTGCCACGCCCCGTCACCGCCGCCCGACTTTGTGATGCTCTGATCCAGGCTTTGAGCTCCGATCCCCTTGTCCAAAGTCGAATTCGACAGGTGGCGCCATGAACGACGATCACATGACGCCGTTTCAGCGCCTCGACCAAATCTGCGCACGCATGAACAGTGGTCTGACCGCCGTAGCTGTGGTGCTTGGCCTGATGGCCGCTTGCCTCGGGGTGATCCGGGCTGCGGAAACGGGAAGCAATCTCGATGCGCGAGCATCATCGACGGCACAACTGTCAAGTCCGACCCTCAATCTTTCACCTTATTAGTGAGCGAGAGGAAAGCAGAATGCGTTCGCTTCTAGACTTGGACAACGTTCAATTTCACCGTCTCGATCAAGCGCTCGCCGCCATTGCGCTGCTACCTGCCGCCGAGAGGGTCAAGAAAATCCATTTACTGCGGGCGCTCGAGAGCGAAAAACAGGAGCTGATCCGCTGCAATCCGGCGATCAGACTCACAATGCGTCCGAAAGCAGCCTGACCAGCCGATCAGTGTTCGCGGCGATGAACGCGGGAAAAGCTGAATATCTCGTTGAAGCCGAACAGCAACAGAAGGATGCCGGAGACGATTTCCGCCGCAGCGAGCAGGCGGATGGCACTGCTGGCCGGCGCGATATCGCCATAGCCGACTGTACTGAGCGTCATCAGCGAGAAATAGAGGCTTTCGGAAAAGCTGATGGCGCGGACAACGCCGTCAATGCGGAAGCTCGCTCCGCCCATCGCGTGGTCGAGGACGGAATAAAAAGCGGCGAATAGAATCACCAGCAGGGAATAAAAGCTTAAAAACGCGAAAGCCGGCACGGCGAGGCCGGCAATGCCGCGAAAGAACTCGTCGAAAAGCAAGCCGGTATCCCGGAGGAATTCGGCGACATCACGGCTGACGAAAAAGACGATGAGGGCGATCGCGCCGCAGGCCGCCACCAGCACAACATCCACCCATTCGGCGGAAAGCTCAGCACCCGGCACGAGGAAGCTCAGCGCGCCGACACCGAAGACTGGTATGAGCCACAGCAAAACCTTCGGCAAGTCGCGCCCATCACGAAGCCACCCCGACACCGCGACGTCGGCAATGATGGCGCGATGACGAAACGAGCCGGCAACAAATCCCAGAAGCGGCAGGACGAAAGCGAGCGACATGGACTCGATCCTGGCCTGGGCGAAACTACTTTCGACAAAAAACAGAAAGAGGCAACCATACACCGCGACGAGATTGGCCAAGGTGATGCAGAAGGCGCGACCACTCGCGAAGACAAAGCGAAAAATCGCCACCATGGCCAGGATGCAGAGCACCACGACGGCCGCGAGGAAGCTTTCGCTTGCAGCGATCGAAAGGGCGACGAACACGACCAACACTGCCGACAGCAGCAACTGCCAGGGATGGCGCCATGCTCCCGCCTCCTTGCGTGGGTTCGCAGCCTCCATTGGGCGTTTAGTGGCTCAGGAGCACGGGAACGACACCTGTGCCGATCACCTCGCGCGTCGCGCCTCCGAACAGGAATTCGCGCCAGGGCATATGTCCATAGGCGCCCATTACCAGAAGATCCCCGCCTTGCTCCACCGCCGCCCGCAGAAGCCGCTGGCCGACGCTGAGGCCGGCATGCGACGGCATCCCGATGTGACGCGCCTTGACATCGTGCCAGGCGAGATACTCGACTGCTGCGTGGGCGCTATCATGATGCTGATCGCCAATCGATACGACGAAAGTTTCGCGTGCGGTGGAAAGAAAAGGCTGTGCTCCGGTCAAGGCGCGAACCGCCTCAGCCGAGCCGTTCCAGCCGAGCAGCACGCGTTCGCCAATGGTCTCAGGCGCTTTGGCCGGCGCCAAGAGCACGGGACGGCCGGACCGAGTCAGTGTCTCCTCGACTGCGTCGGAATGGATTTGATCGATCGCGCGCTCCGAGCGGCCGAGGACCGCCAAATCGAAAAATCGTGCACGCCGTGCAACCAAGGCAGGACCGTCGCCCATCGCTTCGCGCCAGCTCGCCGAGGCGCCGATTTTTCCGAGCAACGCACCGGCCACATGGGGTGCGAGAGTCATGCCGTGACGCTCGAGCGCGGCAACGAACTCCGCGCGTACTTTGGCTGCGGCAGCGTTTGTGTCGTCGGTGAATTTGTCGATAAAGTCGCCCGTGATGCCTTCTCCAACGGATGCGTCGAAACGGAAAAGATCGAGCGGATCGGGTTTGGCGTGAAAGCCTTCGATATGGGCTTCAAAGCGACGCGCCAGGCGACAAGCCAGCTCGGCGGCCCCACCGCTCGCGGTACCGCCGCTCACGGCCGCCAGAATGGTTTTGATGCTGCTCATGATCGCTTGCTCCTCATGCAATGGGAACAAGGTGCCCGATAGTCGATTCGCCGCATTGATCTGGCTCAAGGGCTGCTTTGGCGTCCTTCGATTGACCCAGGTCAACGCCCCTGGATGGCATTCGGCCGAGATTGAACGACGCCGCCTCGGTGACAGATACGACCTGGCGGCATTACCGCAAGATCGAGACCCTGCCAATTGGAAACCGTCCATGGCTGAGACGCGGAAACACGAGAAGTATGAAGCTCTCATCGCGATGTGCCGCGCGCTGGCGCCGGTGCGGACGGCGGTCGTCCATCCCTGTGAGCAAAGCACGCTCCAGGCAACAATCGAGGCGGCCCAGATCAAGATCATTAGGCCTATCCTCGTCGGTCCAACGGCGAAGATCCGCGCCGCAGCCGCGTCGGCAGGTCTCGATGTCGGCGCTTTTCCCCTCATCGATACCCCTCATAGCCACGCCGCGGCCGCCAAAGCTGTCGAGCTCGTCCGTACCGGTGAAGCCGATATGCTCATGAAAGGCAGTCTGCACACCGACGAGCTGATGACCGAAGTCGTACGTACCGACACGGGAATTCGCACCGAGCGGCGCATCAGCCATATCTTCATCATGGATGTGCCGACCTATCCAAAGCCGCTTTTCATCACCGACGCGGCGGTCAACATCCTCCCCAATCTCGAAGAGAAAGCCGACATCGCGCGCAACGCCATCGACCTTTGCCATGCGTTCGGGATCGTACAACCGAAAGTCGCGATCCTCTCGGCGGTCGAGACGATCAGCTCGAAGATCCCGTCGACCCTCGAGGCTGCGGCTCTCTGCAAGATGGCCGAACGCGACCAGATCGCCGGGGCGATCCTCGATGGACCACTCGCATTCGACAATGCGATCAGCCGTGACGCCGCCGCGATAAAACATATCGCTTCCGCCGTCGCAGGCGATGCGGATGTTCTTCTGGTGCCGGATCTCGAAGCCGGCAATATGCTGGTGAAGGCGCTGAGCTTCCTCGCGGACGCAGACGCCGCGGGCATCGTACTCGGCGCACGCGTGCCGATCATCCTCACGAGCCGCGCGGATAGTCTGCGCACCCGGGTTGCGAGTTGCGCGGTCGCCGCGCTTTATGCGCATGCCAAACGGGTGGCGATCGGCTCGGTCGGCAAGCCGGAATGAATCATCGTATGAAGGAACCTATTCTCGTCATCAACGCCGGATCCTCGAGCATCAAGTTCTCGATCTACGAGACCGCGTCCGACCGGTCGGTCGCGCTCGACGCCCATGGCCAAGTCGAGGGCATCGGGACCGCGGCGGCGCGCTTCACCGCGGAGCCATCGAATCAAAATCGCGCCGAACGAGTGCTGGGTTCGTGCAATCACGACCGGGCGATCGCCGTTATCCACGAATGGTGCGGCCGGCATTTCGGCGGCGAAGCGAGCTTTGCCGCGGCCGGCCATCGCGTCGTCCATGGTGGGGAGCGCTACAGTGCTCCCGTTCTCATCGATGACGCGGTGATCGCTGCGCTCGATGCGCTGGTGCCGTTGGCGCCCTTGCATCAGCCGCACCATCTTGCGGCGATCCGGGCTCTCAACGCCGTTGCGCCGCAGCTTCCGCAGGTCGCGTGTTTCGATACGGCCTTCCACCGGAGTGCACCTTCGCTGGCGCAAGAATTCGCGCTGCCGCCCGCCATTACGGAAAAGGGGGTGCGTCGCTACGGATTCCACGGCATCTCTTACGAATATATCGCCTCGATGGTCCCCACGGTCGCACCCAAGTGCGCCAAGGGGAAAATCATCGTCGCGCATCTCGGCAATGGCGCCAGCCTTTGCGCCATCGAGCACGGCCGGAGCGTTGCGACCACCATGGGGTTCACCCCGCTCGACGGATTGGTGATGGGCACGCGGGCAGGCAGCCTCGATCCCGGCGTCATCCTCTACCTGCTGCAGCACGAGAAGATGGACGCGCAGGCAATCCAGGATCTCCTCTACGAGAAATCGGGACTGCTCGGGATTTCGGGAATTTCGAGCGACATGCGCGCCCTGCTCGCCAGCGACCGGCCAAGCGCCAAAGAGGCGATCGATCTCTTTGTCTACCGGGTCGGGCGCGAGCTCGGCTCTCTGGTCGCGGCGCTCGGCGGGCTTGACGCGCTGGTCTTCACCGCCGGTATCGGCGAGCATGCGGCGGCGATCCGGGCCCGGATCTGCCGCGATGCCCGCTGGACCGGGCTGGTGCTCGACGAAGCCGCCAACGCGGCGGGCGGGCCGCGCATTTCGTCGCCGGATGCAGGCGTTTCCGCTTGGGTCATCCCGACCAACGAGAATCTGATGGTCGCCCGCCATACCCGTCGCCTGCTCGATTCGCGCAAAACAATGTGAGGCTCGATGAAACCCGAGCCCGCAGCCGGGGATTGAATCAAGCGTCCCATCGCGCTCGCGCCGTGTCCACTCGATGTAGGAGGGTCCCGATGCCCGAAGGCCTCCAGCCGCCGAAAGTCACGGGCTCGCCGCTCGGCACGGAAGAGCTCCGGCAAATCGATGCGTGGTGGCGCGCGGCCAATTACCTTTCCGTCGGCCAGATCTATCTGCTCGACAATCCATTGCTCAAGGAGCCGCTCGCGCTCGAGCACATCAAGCCGCGGCTGCTTGGTCATTGGGGGACGACGCCGGGACTCAATTTCGTCTATGCCCATCTCAACCGCATCATCAAGGCGCGACATCTCGACATGATCTTCATCGCCGGACCCGGCCATGGCGGGCCGGGCGTTGTCGCCAGCGCCTGGCTCGATGGCAGCTATAGCGAGTTTTATCCGCGCGTGCCGCAAACCGAAAAAGGCATGCGGCGGCTGTTCAGGCAATTCAGCTTCCCGGGCGGTATCCCGAGCCACGCCTCGCCCGAGACGCCCGGCTCGATCCATGAAGGCGGCGAGCTCGGCTACGCCCTCGCCCATGCTTATGGCGCGGTGTTCGACAATCCCGGGCTTATCGCCGCCTGCGTCGTGGGCGACGGCGAGGCCGAGACCGGGCCCATGGCGACGTCCTGGCACGGGAACAAGTTCCTCGATCCCGTGCATGACGGCGCTGTGTTGCCGATCCTCCACCTCAACGGCTACAAGATCGCCAATCCGACGATCCTCGCGCGCATTCCGGCGGAGGAGCTGCAGGCGCTCTTCGTCGGCTATGGCTACCGTCCCTATCTCGTCGCAGGGGACGCGCCGGAGACGATGCATCAGCTTCTCGCGGCAACCTTCGACCGCGTCTTCGAGGAGATCGCGGAAATCCAGCGCGCCGCGCGACAGGACCAGAGCGACGCGCGGCCGGTCTGGCCGATGATCATCCTCAAGACGCCGAAAGGCTGGACCGGGCCCAAAGAGGTGGACGGCCTCAGGACCGAAGGCTTCTGGCGCGCGCATCAGGTGCCGATCGCGGATATGAGGAAGCCCGGCCATCTGGAGCTCCTCGAGCAATGGATGAAGAGCTACCGACCGGACGAGCTCTTCGATGAAACCGGCGCGCCGCGGCCGGAGATCGCGGCGCTCGCGCCCACGGGCGACCGGCGCATGAGCGCCAACCCGCATGCCAATGGCGGCCTCTTGATGCGTGAGCTCGACCTGCCCGAGATCGGCGATTACGCGGTGACGGTTGCCAAACCGGGCGAGACGCAGGCGGAATCGACCGCCATCATGGCCGGATACCTGCGCGACGTGTTTCGCGCGAGCGAAACGCAGCGCAACTTCCGGCTCTTCGGTCCCGACGAGACCGCGTCCAATCGCCTCTCTCATGTGTTCGAGACGACCGATCGTGCCTGGCAGGCCGAGCGGCGGGCCTATGACGAGCATCTCGCGCCCGGCGGTCGGGTGATGGAGATCTTGTCGGAGCATACCTGCCAGGGCTGGCTCGAAGGCTATCTCCTCACCGGCCGGCACGGCGTCTTCAATTGCTACGAGGCGTTCATTCACATCGTGGATTCGATGTTCA
>DATNGG010000148.1:0-23851 GCA_035605975.1 Allostellaceae bacterium
CGACCAGCTGCGCCGATAAGGTAAGGCTTCGGCTTTCGAGCGTAAGCTCTTGGCCAACCTTACGATTTTCGAAAAGCGGGTGAACCGGCATACGCCATCATAGCAGGCCCGGCTAAGATATGAAAGATATCATCTTTGCCGCGATTATATACTTTACTCAGCATTGCCCTTGTGCGAAAGTGCGGCACAAGGAGAAACGGAATGCTCAGTCATTTGGAAATGCTTCTTTTTGAAATCACTTGTCAGACGCCGAAGTGTGGCAAGTCTTTCCATGAGCCCATTGGATACCTTTGTGGGAAGGACGCCGTTCGCTGTTCCCGCTGTGGGGCTAGCATCGATCTGAAGAGCTACAAAGGGGCGATCGATCACTTCGCCGATACGGCTTCCGAACTCGACATAATCGCGCGCGGCGGCAAGTAGCTGCTCGCACGCATCTTTGACTGAGATATCCGCCATGACCGCAGAACTCCAAAATCCGATTTTCCAAGATGCCGACAAAGCCCGATCCTGGCTCGAAAGCCATCTCTGGGCGGAGGGCCCGGTCTGCGGCTATTGCGGCGCAGTCACCGAGGCAACCGCTATCTCCACCCGTCCGGGCTACTACCAGTGCAATGCCTGCCGTAAGCAATTCACGGTCATGGTCGGAACGCTGTTCGAGCGCTCCCATGTGCCGCTCAACAAATGGCTGATGGCTGCCTTCCTGCTTTGCGCCTCCAAGAAGGGCATCTCGGCGCATCAAATGCACCGCATGCTTGGCGTCACCTACAAAACGGCTTGGTTCATGATGCACCGCTTGCGCGAGGCCATGAACGACAAGGCTGGCGCTGGTCCTATGGGCGGACCCGGCACGACCATCGAGGCCGACGAAACCTATTTCATGGGCGGCGCTGGGCCCAACAAGGGCGCTCGCCGTCAGCGCAAGATCGTAGCGCTGGTCGAGCGTGGCGGTGCTTCCCGATCCTTCAAGGTCGAGGATACTACCGCCAAGACCGTCCGCCGTATCGTTCAAGCCAACGTCGCCAAGGGCGGCGCGTTCATGACCGATGAAAGCGGGATCTATACCGGCATCGGCAGCTGGTCCGCCGGCCACTTCAAGCGCCACGGCAAGACCACGCACAGCGCGGGCGAGTACGTTAAGCGCGACGATCCCAACATCCACTCGAATACGGTCGAGGGCTTCTTTTCGATCTTCAAGCGCGGCATGAAAGGCATCTACCAGCGCTGCGGCGAGCAGCACTTGCAGCGCTACCTCAACGAGTTCGATTTCCGCTATTCAAACCGCAAGATCGAAGACCAAGACCGCGCGGAACTCGCGCTCAAAGGCATCGTCGGCAAGCGTCTCACCTATCGGCGGACTAATCTCGGGACGAACGTCTAAGCCTCGCCTGACTCGCGCTCAGTTTCGCAAACTGTTGGGGCGAGTTGCACTCGACACGACTCGCGAGCGTTGATCACAATTCTGGGTTGAATGCGCGAACGCCCGGGCTGGTACCCCGGGCGCCTAGCGTACCCCGCGTTCCTTGGTGTGTCGCTGCGGGGCTGGATATGTGGAACACGAGCCTTATACGCTCCGACTCGAATCCCGGTCAATAGCGATGCACCTCCAACCGCTCAGTCATCATGATTGAGCCGATATAGGAGAGCATTTGTGACTGACGAAGAATGGCAACAAAAAAACGATGACGAAAAATTTGATTGGCTACGGACGAATGTCACGCAGCTTATCAGATTTGTGAATGGCCAATCTCGGCGGACGGGTTCGATTCAAAGCGATGCCGCTGAGCATTTGGCGACGCTCAGGAAGTTGGCTGAAAGAGTTCAGGCTCTTGAGGCGGCGGCAAAGTAGCTAGCGCTTCGGCGCGAAGCCTTTCCCACCACACTTCAAAGCTATCAGCGCGCCGAAACGAGGCATCGGCGCGCGATGGTTTCTTTCTTGCGGTCACGAGTGCGATTTTCCCTTGCGAACGCGTCCCTTGCTGGCGGGGCGCTCTTTCGTACTACGATGCTTTGGCGGCGTCTTTGCAGCCTTCTTTATGAAGCGCTCGAAGCGCCCCCAAGCGTCGGGCTCTAGCTCGATTTCTTTGGCGTCTTTCTTCGGGGGATGAGCCATGGTGGTTGCCGGAACGCCAAATCCAACGCTCGATTTATATTGTGCCCTTATGGAAGAAGTGAAGCTACGAATTCTATCGATAGACACAATCATGCTCAACGGGGCCGCTCT
Source organism: Allostellaceae bacterium (assembly GCA_035605975.1). GTDB lineage: Bacteria > Pseudomonadota > Alphaproteobacteria > ATCC43930 > CGMCC-115725 > CAIKMD01. The sequence continues at coordinate 2,222 of DATNGG010000148.1, forward strand.
TAAACTGCCAGGGGCAATTGCTCAAGAGTTTGGATTTCTGCAAGTGCGATTGGCCTGCGAAGTTATCGCCCTCGCATGCTTGGTAGCCCATGGCGATATTAAGGCGGCGCAAGCGCCAAAAGTAATGAAGGAATGGGCAGCAGACAAAATCATGGCGGAATTGGACCGGCTACATCCTCGATTTTTCCCGCGTCCGATTACGGCCACCCGTACACCTCAAGGTCAATTGCATATTCAAGAGAGAAGGGCCGAGGTCCTCACGAAGGAGGAATTTACGAAGCTTTACGCGCGATGCGGCGGCTTCCTCCACAGAGGAAGCGCCAAGAAACTTCTAGCGGCGAGGCAGCCAATACAAATTCAGTTTCCTGAACTTGCGAAGTGGCGTGATAAAATGCTCGCGCTTCTTGATACGCACCACATCCTATCGCTCGACGGGCAGCACCACATTCTCTGCAATATCGCCCCATTCGGGGAGCCCGTCACAGCCGCTTTTGCCACGACGCCCCTGTAACTGCCGTTACAACCAATCGAGGCGGGCACCCTTTGACTTGGGCAGTAACCGTTTCCCCCTCGCGAAATTTGAGAGCTTTTGAGAAGCCGCAACGTTCGCAACGTCCCCAAGTGATAATGATGGGTTTTTGCTGAGTCAAGTATATAATCGCGCATCTTTGCCGATCGCTTGAAAAACCCAGCAGAATCGTGGGAAGTTAAAAATCGTCTATATGAGCTACAAAGCACATCCGGGGGAGACGTCATGGGGGTCACGACAGGGGTAGAAGCCCCGAATGAACACGCAGAAGCGGATAAACGACGGGGTTGGGAACGGCCGCTCGTCAAATTGATTGCTTGGATCACGACATCGCTGTTCTGCATCCTGGTTTGGATCGAATTCGGCCGTGTCGTCTTGGCGATGATCGAGAGCCATCTTTAGCGGACGTCCCAGGCGTTGAGTAACGCGCCGGCGCCGAAAGCGCGGCGCGGTGGATCGGAGGCGGCGGCTCCTGGGGACCCGTCCATGGGTGACCGCGCCCTGAGCTCTCCCAAGAAAAAGGCCGCGCACGAGGCGCGGCCGAGTTGTCTATTAGGATCGCGGGCGTGGGAGGGATCGCCTGCGTCATCTCCGATGGTGACCGAAGATGGTTAACGAAGGGTTAACGCGCCCGGCCTCTCTGTGCGGGTCAATGCGCGTTGCGCCAGGCCACCGGGTGCGTGCGCACGGGATCGCGCATTACGCCGAGCGCCGCGATGCCTGCCGCCGCCAGCGCCAGGACGATGGTGATGGGGCAATTGCCCATCACTCCCCAGAACCGGTCGAGCAGCGTTTGGCCGATGCCGCCCAACAGCGACGGCGGCTGGTCCCAGCCGCCCCATTTGAGGAACAGCCACATCTGATGCGGCATCCAGGCGCCATGCCGGAGCCAGATCAGCAACTGGTAGCTGAAAAGAACGATTGCACTGAGGCAAAGATAGAAGGCGACATAGAAGCAGACTTCCGAAAACAGCGAATGATGCCGTTGGTCGAGGACGCGCATAACGTCCCTCCTTTTCCGATCCGAGAGAGCGTGCGGCGAATCTCGGCCGGAAATTGCAAGGAAGCTTTAACGGCCTGAAGCGGCAGATTATTTTGGCGTTAGGACACAGCTTGGTCACGGCGCCGCCGGCGCCGGCCGAGCGGCGCTCATGCGAGGAGCGGAAGCCAGTTCTCGGGCAGGATTCCGGCCTCGACCCCGCGGCCGACATAATAGCTCCAGAGCTTTGCTGCATGCGGCTCGCGATGGAAATCGTCGCGGAAGGCGTTCATTTCCGCCGGCGTCAACGGCATCACCTTGCCGAGCATCGCCGCGCGATAAAGCGCCTCGGCGTTCTCGACGAAATGGACGCAATCGGCGAGCAGCGCCGGAAGGCTCTCCGCGACCACGACCTCGCCATGGGCGCGGATGAGGAGGGCTTGGTGCGGGCCCAAAGTCGCGGCAACCGAGCGGCCGAGTTCGGGGCTCGAGACATGGCTCGGATCGGGATGCGTCGGAATGCCGCTTTCCCAGCGCATCGCATGATTCTTGACCGGCACGAGGGTTGCGCCCTCGACCAGCGAGAAGGTGGTGGTGAGGTCGTGATGGAAATGCGCCACCGCCTGCACATCCGGCCGGGCGCGGAAAATTTCGGTGTGGATATAGACCTCGGAAGGCGGCCGGGCGCTGTTCGAGCGCTCGCGCGATTTTCCGTCCATGCCGCAAACGAGAAGATGCTCGGGCTTGAGACTGGCGCGGCTTTGATCGACCGGCTGGATGAGGAATTCTTCGCGCCCCGGCAGGCGCACGCTGATATGGCCGCTATAGCCGAGAATGTTCTCGCTATTGAGCAGCAGTGAGACCGCCGCGACCTGGTGGCGAAGCTTGGCTTCGACGGTGTCGGTCATTTGTACAGCTCCGGCCATTTGGCGCGGATCTTCGCGGCAAACTCCGGCGAGGTCATCGCGACTTTCGGAAAATCGTCGAGATGCTCGTAGGGCTTGCAGGCGTCGATCACCATGCGCGAGTTGTAGAGCTTCGAATAGTCGAACACCATCGTGTCGAGCCGCGACGACCAGCAATGATCGAGCATGGTGGTGCGCGATTTCGGATCGCAGCGCGTGCCCATCGCCCAGATCACGTCGTGGAGGTCGGTGACATCGACATCGTCGTCGACCACCACGATCCAGCGGCTGATATAGCCGACCGAGGCGACTTGGCTGGCGACCAGCCCGACCTGCGTCGAATGACCGAAATAGCGCTGTTTGATCGAGACGGCGCAGAAGGTGCGGCCGGCGCCGGCCTGGTGCAGCCAGGCGCCGGTGACGTCGGGAATGCCCGCGCCTTCGAGCGCATCGAGCAGCGCCGCCGAGCGCAGGAAGCAGCGCTCGAAGAGATGCGAATGGGGCGGCTTGTTCGAGGCGGCGCAGGTGAGGATCGGGTCGTTGCGGTGATAGATGCGCTTGATGCGGATCACCGGCTCGTCCTTGGCCTCGCCCGCGTAATAGCCGTGCCATTCGCCGAACGGGCCTTCGAGCGTCGTTTCGTTGGGCAGGATCTCGCCCTCCAGCACGATCTCGGCGCGGGCGGGGAAGGGGAGCTTCGTCACCTCGCCCTCGACGAGCTCGATCGGCCGGTCCATCAGCCCGCCCGCCCATTCATATTCGGGCATGCTGTCGGGCATGGTATAGCCGGCGGCGAGATAGGTGATCGGATCGCAGCCGACGATGATGACGATGGGGCAGGGCTTGCCGGCTTTCAGATATTTGTCGCGATGGATGCGGCCCTGCTTGCCGTTGGAGATGTAAGAGGCGCAGCTATTGGGGCCTTTCACCTGGACGCGATAGGTGCCGACGTTGATGCGGCCCGTATCGGGATCGCGGGTCACGACGCCGCAGGCGGTGCCGATATAGCGGCCGCCATCGTGCTCGTGATGGATCGGCACCGGGAATTTCAGCATGTCGACGGCGTTGTCGCGCACGATGTTCTCGAGCACGGGCGCATCGCTCACGATTTTCGGCGCGATCCGCTTGAAGCCCTTCTTGATGTTCTTGCGGAAGTGGTCGAGCATCTCCTTGCGGTTGTCGGAGAGCGCCGGCTCCATGCCGAGAGCGAGAGCGAGCCGAAAGGGCGAGCCGAACATGCCGTAAAGGCAGCGATAGTTCTTCGGGTATTCGGGAATCTCGTCGAAGAGGAGCATCGGCGATTTCTCGACCTTCTGGCGATAAAGCACCTCGGCGACGGCGCCGAGCTCGCGGTCCCAATGCGCGTCCTTCACCTCGGCCAACTCGCCGCGCGCCGCGCAGGCCGCGATGAATTCGCGCAGATCGTTCTGAGGAATGGCTTCGCCCGTCACTGTTCACCCTTCGATTGCGTCCGGGGCGTCTCGATCCGCGACCGAGCTCGCCCAGCTTCGCGTTTGCGCCGCGAGCATACAATGAGCATCGCCCCGGTTCCATGACCGAGCGCCCGCCGGGGCGCGCGGGCTTGATCTAGATCATGGCTGGAGTGCCGGCGCGGCGGGATGCTGGCATCGATGCCGGTCACGGATCGAGGGTCGAGCATGGCGGAGAATTCAGTCGAGACACGCGCGGTAAGAGAAGCCGCGGCGCCGCGCGAGCGCCTGCCGCCGGCAGCGCCGGCATCACCAGCGCCCCTATCGCCAACGCCTGCGAGCCCCGCGGCATCGCCGTTCGACTGGTTGAACGCTGCGGCGGCCGAGGCCTTTCGCGCCTGGACCCGGCTGCCGGGCATGGGACCCGATGCCGCTCTATCCATCGCAGGCAAGACATCGCCCGCGCCGCGCTGGTCCTCGGCAACGCCGCGCGAGGAGATCGACGAGCCCAACAGTTTCGATCGCCTGCTCCATGCCGCGCTGGGCCGGTTCAGCCTCGGCATCTCGCCTGCCGGGATGGCGCTTACCTATTTCGATTGGGCGCTGCATCTTCTGTCCTCGCCCGGAAAACTCGCGCAGCTCCGCGAGAAGGCGCTGCGCAAGGCGATCCGCCTCGGCAATTACGCCTTGCGGCACGGCACCGACCCCGATTACCCGCCTTGCATCCTGCCCTTGCCGCAGGACCGTCGCTTTGCCGGCGAGGCTTGGCGCCGCTGGCCGTTCAACCTGATCTATCAGGGCTTCCTGCTCAATCAGCAATGGTGGCACAGCGCGACCACCGGCATCGGCGGCGTGTCGCGGCATCACGAGCAGATGGTCTCCTTCGCCTCGCGCCAATGGCTCGACATGGCTTCGCCGGTCAATTTCGTCGCGGCCAACCCCGACGTGCTCGAGACGACCTGGCGCGAGAGCGGCCAAAATCTCGTGCGCGGCGCGATCAACTTCGCCGAGGATTGGGAGCGCGCCATGGGCGGCAAGCCGCCGATCGGCGCCGAAGCCTTCGAGCCGGGCGAGAACATCGCCGTCACCAAGGGCGCGGTGATCCATCGCAACCGGTTGATGGAGCTCATCCAATACGCGCCGGCGACCGAACAGGTCCGTGCCGAGCCGGTGCTGATCGTGCCGGCCTGGATCATGAAGTACTACATTCTCGATCTTTCGCCGGCGAATTCGCTGGTGAAGTATCTCGTCGAGCGCGGCCACACCGTGTTCATGATCTCCTGGCATAATCCGAATGCCGAAGACCGCGATCTCGGGATGGAGGATTATCTGCGCCTCGGCGTGCTCGATGCGCTCGATGCCGTCGGCGCGATTCTTCCCGGCGCCAAGATCAACGCCGTCGGCTATTGCCTCGGTGGCACGCTGCTGGCGATCGCGGCCGCCTATCTCGCGCGCGAAGGACGCGATATCCTCAACGCGATCACGCTGCTCGCCGCCCAGACCGATTTCACCGAGCCTGGCGAGCTCTCGCTCTTCATCGACGAGGCCGAGCTCGATTTCCTTGAAGACATCATGTGGGACCAGGGCTATCTCGATACCAAGCAGATGGCCGGCGCGTTCCAGATGCTGCGCTCCAACGATCTCATCTGGTCGCGCGTCGTGCATGAATACCTGATGGGCCGGCGCGCGCCGATGACCGATCTGATGGCGTGGAACGCGGATGCGACGCGCATGCCCTATCGCATGCACAGCGAGTATCTGCGCCAGCTCTTCCTCGGGAACGATCTGATCGAAGGGCGCTATCGCGTGGGCGAGCGGGCGGTGCTGCTGGGCGATATCCGCGCGCCGATCTTCGCGGTCGCGACCGAGGCCGATCACGTGGCGCCGTGGCGCTCGGTCTACAAGCTCAGCCGCTTGACCGATCCCGATCTCACCTTCGTGCTGACGAGCGGCGGCCACAATGCCGGCATCGTCAGCGAGCCCGGGCATCCGCGGCGGCACTACCGCATCGCGCGCCGGCCACCCGGCCGCCCCTATGTCGAGCCCGATCTATGGATGGCGATGACGGAGCCGCGCGAGGGCTCGTGGTGGCAGGATTGGGCTGCGTGGCTCGAGGCGCTCTCGTCCGGGAAGGCCGCGCCGCCCGGCGTGGGGGCGACGGAGAAGGGCTATCCGCCGCTCTGCCCGGCGCCCGGCACCTATGTGCTCGAACGCTGAGCGGAGGGCTCAGCGCGAGAACAGGAACCGGGTCGTGTATTCGAGCGCCGGTTGCGCGACGCGGCCGAGCGGCGGGCTCAAATCGAGCGGCTTCAGGATCATCTTCACCGCCATCGTATAGGGGAAGGAGTCGCGGCCGATGCGCCGGAAGCTGGCGCGGAAGCGGTCATACTCCGCCTCGCTGAACTCCTCCCCAGGATGGGCGACCAGGAAGACATGCTTGAAGGCGATATAGGCATCCTCGGCCTTGACCCCGGCGCTGCGGCGCCAGAGTTGGCGCAGCACGGCGAGCCGGCTCGGCGGCTCGCGGTCGCGGTAGTGGCGGAAGAAGTGATAGAAATGCTTGTAGTGGCGAACCTCGTCCTCGGCGATGTTGGACGTGATCTGCTTCAGCACCGGCTCGGGCGCGGCTTCCGACAGGGTGCGGTAAAACACCGAGGTGCCGGTCTCGACCACGCAGCGGGCAACCATTTCGAGCGCGCGCGTCTCCGCGAGATTGTCGACGAGGCAGAGCCGCGAATACTCGTCGAAGAAGCCGCGATAGGCCTGCTCCCAGTCGAAATCGGGCCAGGCGGCCTCGACATAGCGCTTCAAGGCAAAGCCGTGCTGGACTTCCTCGCGCTCCCAATAATTGCCCAGCCAATCGGCGATGTCGGCATCGCCGCGATAGAATTCGATGAGGTTTTTCGTATAGAGGTCGGAGGTGATTTCGATAAAGGACGCGGCGGCGACGATGTGGAAAATCTCGGTCTGGTCGCGCATCACCTCCGGATCGACCATGTCGTACGGGATGTCGTCGACGGTCCAGGCAGCGTTGCCGACGCGGTCTCTTGCTCGATCGATCATCAAATCGATTCCCCCTTCGCGGTCCGCCATGCCTGCGCAAGGACCTTCATTATAGTATAGGCGCAGGCGAAGGAAATCCGCCCCGTGGCGCTTGCCGGAAAGCCGCGGCATGGCCACCATGCCGGAAATGCATTTCGCCCTGGGCGAGGGAGAATGGTTGCGACTCGCATTGCCACCTATGCCGAATTCTGGCGCTTCTATTTGCGCGAGCATGCGCAGCCGCGGACCCGGGGCTGGCACTATCTCGGCACCAGTCTCGCGCTTCTGTGTCTCGCCGCCGCCATCGCTTTCCGCATGCCCTGGCTCTTCGCCGGCGCGGTGGTTGCCGGCTATGCGCCGGCCTGGATCGGTCACGGTCTTGTCGAGAAGAACCGGCCGGCGACGCTGCGCTATCCCCTGTGGTCGCTCTTCAGCGACTTCCGGCTTTATGGCGCCTGGCTGAGCGGCCGCGTGCCGGGCGAGCTCGCCAAAGCGGGCATCGAGCCGAAAGGAAAAGCTGCCCGATCCGAGAGGGGCCGCTAAGATCGCCCGCGGCGCAAGCTGTGCGGGTGAGGGAATGAAATTCGGTTATTTCACGCTAAGCGACAACAATTACCACGACAATAGGCGCACGCCCAACGCGTTTGTTGCGACCATCGTCGATGAGGCGCTCTATGCCGAGACGCTCGGCATGCATTCCGCCTGGATCGGCGAGCATCATTTCAGCTCGCTCGGCGTCAATTCGGCGCCGGAAATCCTTTTGACCCACATCGCCGCGAAAACGCAGCGCATTCGCTTGGCGCCGGCCGTCACCGTGTTGCCGTTGCATCATCCGATCCGGGTCGCCGAGCAATGGGCGACGCTCGATCTCCTGAGCGGCGGACGGGTCGATTTCGCCGCCGGGCGCGGCTATGACCGGCGCGAATACGCGCCTTTCGGCGTGAGCTTCGAGGACAATGCGGAGATCTTCGCCGAAGGCATGACCTTGCTCGACCGGTTGTGGAAGAGCGATATACCGATCAGCCATCACGGCAAGCATTACCGCTTCGAGGATGTATGGATCACGCCGCAGCCGGTGCAGCGCCCGCTGCCGATCCATGTCGCCTCGTTCTCGCGCCCCTCGATCGAGCTCGCGGCGCGCCTCGGCGCGGGGCTGGTGGTGGCGGCGGGTGCTGCAAGCTCGGTCCATGGCGGCCTCGCCGAGGTGGCGCGCCTCTATCGCGAGGCCTGCGCGGCCGAAGGCACGACGCCGCGCCGGCTCGTCACCAGCTATTTCATTCATTTCGCCGACACTCCGGCCGAGGAGCGCGCGGCGCGCGAGCGCCAGCTGCGCTATCACCGCGAATGCACCTCGCCGGCCTTCCCGGGCGATCCCAAGACCGCGCCCGAGAACTATCGCTATTTCGCCAAGATCGTCGAGCGCTACCAGACGATGAAGCCCGAGGACTTCAACAGCAACGCCGTGCTTTTGGGGTCGTCGGCGCAGATCATCGACACGCTGAAGGCCAAGGTCGAGGCGGCGGGGTTCGACGAGGTGATCCTCTATTTCAATCTCGGCCTCAAGCCGCACAGCCAGGTGAAGGACGAGATGGCCCGCTTCATGGCAGAGGTCGCGCCGGCTTTCGCGGAGCGCGCCCGCTAAGCGACGGCGCGGCTCTGCCGGCCGGCCATCGCGTCGTCGAGTATCTGCTCAAAAGTGCGCCGCTGCGCGCGGCTGCCGCCCAGCCGGGCAATCTCATTGCGAAGCTGGGCTGTCGATCCGGGCAGGGCAGCCTCGCTGCCGGCGAGAATGAGCTTCGCCATAGGCAGACCGACCGGTGCGAGAAGCCGCGCCTGGGAGCCTTGGCTGCTGCGCGCGTCCACATCCATTGCCGCGAATCCGCGATAGGCGGCATCCCAGCGTCCGGCGCTGACAAGGCAGAGCAGATCGTGAAGCCGGGCGAAGACGAGTAAACGGTCGCGTGCGCCGTGCTCGGCGATGTCGGCGAGCTCCTCCCAGCGTCGGCCCACCGAGCAGCCATGCCGTTCGAGCTGCAGCAGCAGCGCAGCCGCGTTGGCCATATCGCGATAGTCATCCTTCGTGCCTTCGCGAATCACCCCGTCGTAGAGCGCGAGCGCCGCCGTGCGATCTTTGCGCGCGAGATGGAACAGCGCTTCGTGCCAAACGAGGTGTCGGGCGAAATTGTTGACCGCGCACCAGCGCCCGGAATGGGCACGGATCCAGGCGAGGCCGCATGCCGGTTCGTCCCGAGCGTCGAACACATGGGCGACCGCATGGCACGCCCAGACATCCTCGGGCTCGAGCGCGAGGGCGCGCCGGCCGGCCGCTTCCGCGGCTGCGAGCGCAGCCGTCTCTTCAAGCGCGAAGGCATGGCAGCCAAGCATAAAGCCGAAGCCTGGAACGTCCTCCGACCAGGCGGGAAGAATGCTCTCGATCGACCGCCGCATGCCAAGGGCGTCGCCGAGCATGAAGCGCAGGGCGTGAACGAGCTTGGCGGTCATCGCATCGAGAGGATGAGTGGCGAGGCTCGCCTCGAGGATCGCGGCAGCAAGTTCCATCTCGCCGCTGCACCAAGCATCGAGCGCCGCGGCGAGTGCATGTTCGCGCGCCGTGCCGCCGCGGCGCCCCAGCGAAGCCCGGGCCCGCCGCAGCGCCCGGCGGGCGGCTGGCGCGAGCTCGGCGCGGCCGAGTACCAGAAGCAGAAAGCCAGAAAGGCAATGGGCAAGGGCAAAGGAGGCGTCGGCCGCCAAGGCGGCAACGAGATGTCCATTGGCGTCGGCGCGGTGCGCGAGGACGCTTGAGACTGCCGCGTCGAGATGGCGGCACGCCGCGGCGCTCGAGGTCGTTACCGCGATCCCGCGCCGGTCTTGATGCATGGCCGTCCCCTCTCCGCCAACAGCGTGCTCTCGCTTCCAGGTTCGCCCGCCGCGGCCGGAGGGTTACAGGCCCGGCAAAGATTTTTTGTGGGACGGAAGGGGCGCCGCGCGCTCAGGCGGCGGGTGCAGCCATGAGGCGGGACGAGCGGCCTGCCAAGGAGCTCGCAGCTACGACGACGGCGATTGCCGCCGCATGCATCCCGAGATCGAGGAAGGAGGCGTCGACCGGGTGGTTGAATTGCAGCAGGAAAGCCGAGATGCCGGCGATGCCGAGCCCGCCGAGCGCCGCCGCCGGCACCGGCGCGATCGGCCGCGCCCGTCGCAGGACGAGGAAGAGGGCGAGGCCCAAGGGGACGCTAAAACCGAGAATCGTGCCGAAGCAGTGCGAGCTTTCGCCAAGGCTCCAGCCATTCGTCCCGATCGTGATCCATTCGCGATAGCAATTGTAGCCGCTGCTCGCGAGCCAGAGCGCCAGCGGCGGCAATGGCAGCAGCGCCCAGAGCCCCGAGCGATCGGGCAGGCTCAGATAGAAGGCTGCGACCACCGCGGCAATGCCGGTCAGCAGGGTGCCGAGCAACTCGAGCGCGAATTTCGGGTCGGCGAATTTGTCCTCGAATAGATGAAAATTGGCGAAGAAGGGGAGGAGGATCGCCGCCGCCGCCGCGACCGCGAGCAGCCAGAGGGTCGCGCGCAGCCAGGGGGGCCGCAGACGCCGCACCGGCTCGGCGCTCGCCGCCAGCCGCTCGATCAATTGATCGGTCGAGGGCGGCATGGTTTCATTCTCCTTTCATCTGCGCCCGCAGCGACTTGATCGCCCGGTGCACATTGACTTTCAGCGCGCTGATCGACTTGCCGGAGACCTTCGCGGCCTCCGCCAAGGACATCTCGCGCAGCTTCAAAAGCTCGAGCGCTTCGCGCTGTCCCTGGGGCAGGGACGAGATCGCGGCGCCAAGCCCGGAAGCCTGGCCGCGGGATGCCGCTTCCGTATTCGCCGCAGGGTCGGCGAAGGTTACATAGGCGTCCTCGTCGGCGATCTCATATTTCTCGGTCCGGCCGCCGCGGCGGAGCGCGTCGATGGCGCGGCGCTTGGCGAGGGTGGCGAGCCAATGCGAGAAGGGCCGGGCGGGATCGTAGGTATGTCGGACACGGTGGACGGTTAAGAGGATGTCCTGGACCACATCCTCGGCGCGGTCGCGCCGGCTGTGCCAGCGCCCTGCGATCGCCCGGATGAAGGGCAGGATGTCGCGCAACAGCCGCTCATAAGCCGCGCGATCGCCGTCCTGCGCGGCTCGCATCAGCCGCGACCACTCGGCGTGTCGCGCGAAGTCTCGATCCTCGGCCATGCAATTTTCTTCGCGACTGCTGTAACCGTTTCGGCCCGGTCACGAACAATAGGTCACGGACGATCGGAAATCACCCTTCATCGATCCGCATCGCAACCCCGAGACCTCGAAGGAGAGACCCTGATGAAAACCCGTTCCAGCAAGACCGCCCTGCTCTTCGCGTCGGCGCTGTTCGCGGCGCTGCCGCTCGCCGGCACCTTTGCCGCCACCAGCCCCAACGCCCCGACCAATGCAACCGTCGCCATGTCGCACGGCATCTATGACGGCGCCGACCGCTTCCGCGACGCCATGGGGAATGTGCTTCCGGGCTGGGACCACCTCGTCTACGGGGCGAATTCCTGAAGCCCCGCATCGCGGCGGCGTGGGATGCGGTCTTCCCCCCAAAAGGCCGTTTCCCGCGCCGCGCGATGTCTTGCTGTCGAACCGCAACGCGATCGGCTTCGAGGGAGGTCCCACCCCCGGCCGTGGAGGAACGTGATGAACCGCATCGTGGAATGGCTCGCCTGGGCGCTCTCGGCTTGGATCGCTTTCGTCTTCGTCTGGTATCTGCAGTTCAAATTCACCGGCAACGAGGGCAGCGTATGGCTCTTTACCGTCCTCACCGATTGGCTCGGCTTTCACGGCGATGAGAAGATCATGCGCATCGGCACTGGCACGGCCGAGCTTGCTGCGGCGATCCTGCTCTTCGACCGTCCGCTGCAGGCGCTGGGCGCGTTTCTCGCGCTCTGCATCATGAGCGGCGCGATCTTCTTTCACCTTGTCTCGCCGCTCGGGGTCGATCCCTATGGCGATGGGGGCGTGCTGTTCAAAGAGGCCTGCTCGGTGTGGCTTTCGGCCATCGCCATCCTCGCGATCCGGCGCAAGGAGGCGATCGCGCTGATCGAGCGTTATCTGCCCTTCGTGCCGGTTCCGGCGCGGCTGCGCGGATTTTAAGGGCGCGACCTTGCCGTTCAGCCCGGCTGTCGCGCCGATCGTGCAAGCGCCGCTCCAGCGGCGCGATCCGCGTCTCGATTTTTTTCGCGGCGCGGCGATGTTCATCATCTACATCGCGCATTGCCGCGGAAATTTCCTCTGGGATTACATTCCCGCGCGTTACGGGATCAGCGACGCGGCGAATATGTTCGTGTTCATCTCGGGCATGACCGCGGCGATCGCCTTCGGCGGCACCTTCGATCGCCAAGGCTGGCTCGTCGGCGCGGCGCGCATCGCCTATCGCTGCCTTCAGCTCTATGCCGCGCAGATCGGCATGTTCTGCGCGATCGCGGCTCTCGTGGTGATCGGGACGCACGCCTTCGGCGATACCGACTACATCGCCTTAGCGCAGCTTCAGCGTTTTTTCGCCGATCCAGCGGACGCGCTGGTCGGACTCGTGACGTTGACCTATGTCCCGCACTACCTCGACATTCTGCCGCTCTATATCGCCGTGCTGGCGATGGTGCCGTTGGCCGTGGCGCTCGAGCGGATCGATTTCCGCGTCGGAATCGCAGCCTCGGTCGCGCTCTATCTCGCCGCCAATTATTTTCAGCTCGACTTGCCGGCCCATGCCGACGATCAGCCGGTGTGGTTTTTCAATCCCTTTGCCTGGCAGCTCATCTTCTTCACCGGCTTTGCCATGCGGCGCGGTTGGATCAAGGTATCGCTCGATTCGAAACTGCTGCTCTGGGCGAGCGTCGCGATCCTCGTTGCGGGCCTCGCGATCTCGCTGCCCGCGGTGTTCGAGCGCGTTCCCGCGATCGACGTATTTCGGCGCTGGGTCGATAGCCACAGCAACAAGACCTTCATGGACCCGATGCAATATGTGCACTTCCTCGCCTCGGTCTATGTCGTGCTCGTTTTGTTGAAAGGCCGCGAGGAAATTCTGCTGAGCGCGCCGCTTAAACCTTTCGTGAAGTGCGGCCAACAGGCGCTATCGATCTTCACTTCGGGAATGGTTCTGTCCTACATTGACGGCATGATTTTCGATCACGCTGGCACCGGAGCCTTGGCGCAAATCCTCGTCAACGGTCTGAGTTTCGCGGCGCTTTTCGGCATCGCCTATGGCGTCGCCTGGTTCAAAGCGGCGCCGTGGAAGCGCCGCACGATGACGGCGGCCTTGGCGGCCGCTGCGGTCTTGCTGATCGCTGGCCTGCCTGCGCCGGCTCAGGCCGCCGGGCCTTACACCGAGCATACGCTCACCTGGCACGGCACGAAACGCCACTTCCTGTTGCACGTGCCGCGTCACGCCGGGGATCGGCCCATGCCGCTCATCATCGGCTTCCATGGCTATGGCGACAGCGCGCTGGAGTTCGGCGCCCATGTCGGCCTCGCGGAAGCCGCCGAGGAGGCGGGCATGATGGTCGCCCTGCCGATGAGCCTCGAGCGCAAATCCGGCGAACAATCCTGGAACGCAACGGTCTGTTGCGGCAAGGCGCTCGAGAACAATGTCGACGATGTCGGCTTCATCGGCGCGATGATCGAGGACATCGCCGCGAATCACGCCCTCGATCGCAGCCGCGTCTACGCCATGGGCCACTCGAACGGCGCGACGATGGCTTATGTCGTCGCGGCGAACCATCCCGATTGGTTCGCCGCCATCGCCGTGGTGGCGGGCCGGATCGGCGGCGGCACGCCCGACGGCAAGAACTATGTCCTGCCCACGCCCGCTCTACCGATGCCGGTGATGATGATTCACGGTACGAACGATCCCGTCGTACCTTACGGCGGCAGCCGCGCGCCCTTGGACCAGCCGTTTCTCTGGTCGCTCTCGGTTGCCGACGCGCTGCATTATTGGGTGTCGGTCGATCGTTGCAAGGACGAGGATGCCGAGCCGGACCGCGTCGCGCGCAAGCTGAAATTGACCGAATATAAAAATTGCGCGCAGGGCAGCGTCGTCCAGCTTTGGACGATCGAAGGCGGCAATCATTCCTGGCCGGAGGATATTTTTCCGGCCGACCGCGGAACGCAATCGGCGACCGATGCGATGCTGGCATTCTTCAAGCGTTTCACGCGGCAAGGGCAGGGATCGAAGCCGAGCGAAGCCGAGCCCGAGGATCGATAAAAGCCGGCGCGCTGCTCAAAGAAGAGGCAGCGCACCGGCCCGATGTCATTTCGGTGATCAGTTGCGCGGCGGCTTGCGAGGCGTTGCGTCCCTCATAACCTCTGAGCGACGAGCGGCAACTACGGGTTGCCGGATAATCCTTGTCACATCATCGGAGGCCGCTCCATGTCGTTTGCCGGATACCATTTCCGCACTGCCCTGGGACAAAGGCCGTTCGCCCCCGCTTTCGGCGCCGCCGCGCTGCTGCTGATCGCCGCCGCGCCGGGCGAGGCGCAGCCGACGAGCAAGAGCCAGACTCACAGTCAGAGCCAAAGCGCCGGGCCGATCAGCGATCAGAAGATCGACGCCGCGGCAAAGGCGATGGCGCAGGTCTCGAACGTACGTGAGAGCTATGAGAAGAAAATCGCCTCGGCGTCGGATGCCGATAAGGGCAAGCTGATGAACGAGGCCGGTCACGCGATGACCAAAGCGGTGACCGATCGCGGCCTCACCGTTGCCGAGTACAACGCGATCGTCGATCGCGCGAAGACCGATCCCGACATCCGCCACAAGCTCGTCGCGCATTTGCCGCCCGATAACAACCGCTGACGCCAAAGCACCGGACGTCCCCTGTGGGCGCGATCCGGGCCTTCCGGCCCGTGGTCTCCTCTCCATGCCTCTTGTCCTATGCCGGGCCACGACCTATGGAGGTCAAAACCGGAGGAGTAGGGGATGACGAATTCGGCATCGGCCAAGCTCGAGCTCTATCACTCGGGGCTCACGAGCTGCTCGAAGAAATCGCGGCTTTGCCTGAAGGAAAAGGGCTTACCCTATGCGAGCCATTTCGTGCGGCTCGACAAATTCGAGCATCACGATCCGGCCTATTTGAAGCTCAACCCCAATGGGCTGGTGCCCACGTTGGTGCATGACGGCAAGGTTGTGATCGAATCCGGCGTCATCAACGAATATGTCGATGAGGTATTTCCCGAGCGGCCGTTGCGGCCAGCCGACCCGCTCGCCCGCGCGCGCATGCGCGTCTTTTGCAAGATGGCGGACGAATACGGCTTGCCGGCCACGCGTGTTCCCACCTGGACGCGTACCAAGGCAACGCAATTGAAAGCGATGGACGCCGCCACCTTCGCCAAAGTGGTCGAGGAGACGCCGCTTATCGATCACCAGCTGAAGCTTCAAGCCTTGAAAGGGGAGGGCTTCACCAAGAAAGAGTTCGACGAGGCCTATGGCCGCATGGAGTATGTCTATGCGCGCTGCGATGCTGCGCTAGCCGAAGGCGACTATCTCGCGGGTGCGGCCTTCTCGCTCGCCGATATCGCCATCCTGCCCTATGTGCACAGCTTCAAAGACGTGCGGCCGGAGCTGACGACGCGCTACCGGCGCACGGCGGCTTGGCTCGAGCGCATGATGGAGCGCCCGGCGGTCAAAGAAACCTATTTCCCTTCCGCCGAGACGGTGCCTCCTCCCGCCGCGCGCGCGTAGCATTTGCGTATCGTTGCCGTCGAAGCATTCACGGTGCGGCTTTGGCTTTGAGGCGCTCCATGAAGCGGGCGACATCGATGACCGCACGCGCATGCGTGCCGCGGCCGATCTCCTCGACCTCGTCGCGCACCGAGATTTTGAACGCGATGCGGCGGCCCGCGACCTGGACCACCTCCGCATGGCCGTGCACGATGTGGCCCACCGGGGTCGGCGCCAGATGCTCGAGGTCGACCGCGGTTCCGACCGCGCTCTCGCCGGGCTCGAGAAAAGGGCGAATCGCGTCGAGCGCGGCGTTCTCGGCGATGAGCACGAGATAAGGCGTGGCGAGGACGGGCGGCAGCATCGCGTCCTTGAAGCGGCTCGCAAGATGGTCCGGCATGACTTTCAGCGTGAAGCTGCCGCTGGTTCCCGGCGGAATGGCGCGCATGCTCTTCTCCTGCAACAGCGCGGCTTTCCTCGGCCGCGCGCCCGCATCATAGCGCGTTCTCAAAACGGCCGCGGCAGCGGGACGGCGTAGCTCAGGAGAATTTCATTATCGCCGGGATTGCGATCATAAATCCCCGCATTGCCGACATGCGCGACTTCAATGCCAACGCGCGTGAATTGCGGCAGGATGGTGTAGCTGAGCTCGAGGCTGGCGCGGAACTGGAGGGGTCCGCCCAGCTCCTCGCCGCCGCCGCGCGCATAGCCCGCCACCGCCAAGAGCGGCGTGACGGTGAATTGCTCATATTGCAGATCGGCATAGGCGCCGGCATAGCCGAGCACGCCACCCTTGGTGTTGACGAGCAAGCCCAGCGCCGGGCCAAGGTGAAAGAGCTTGCGGCCATAGCGGTATTCAATGCGTGCCGCGCCGAGCGCGCCGCTCGACCCGTAACCCGCGGCATTGAAGGCGCCGGCCCCGAGGTCGAGATAGGAGCCGCGATCGCCGGCGAGGAGGAAGGGTCCGAGAAAGACCGGCGCCGATTGCGCCCGCGCGCTCTGGGCCGTTGCCGAAGCAAGGGCAAGGCCCGCAATGACTGTCAGGACTCTCCAACGATACGACGAGGCCTCGTTCTCTTGCGGCGGATGCGGCACGCGCTCCTCAACTTCTAACCCAAGCTTCGCCGCCGGTTGCGCAGCGACCACTCCCAGATCGGAAGGGTTCCACGCTCGCGGTCGAGTCCGCCTTCGACGGCCGAGAACCACGCAATGGCGGCTCCGGCCATCAGGGCAGCGGCGACGAGAAAGGCTTCGATCACGGCGGCGGCGCGCGCACGATGAAGCTCTTCGGCGGATTTGGCAATGATGCTGGTGACGCGGTTCGACGCTTCCTCGCCGCCGATGCCGGCGCGATTGGCGACGAGCGTCACGAGATTGTCGCGATCGGGGCTCGAGAGGCCTTGCCGGCTCGAGCTTTTGAGCAGGATGCGCGCCGCCTGCGCGCGGTCATAAGCGATATTCGCCGTGTTGGGCGCGCTGCGCTCGCTGCGAAAGAGCTGATCGAGCTCCGGGGCGAGGATGGTCTCGCCGGCGAGCGAAGCGGATGGCGAGACGGCAGCCGGGCTTGCGGTCAACCGCGCGCCGGCCACAACGGTGCCGAAAGTCAGCACGGCCCCGAGGAGCGTCGCCAATCCCCAGGTGACGAGCCCCTGAGCGCCATCGCGGAACGCGCCTTCAGTCTCGACCGCCCATCGCCGCGGCGCTTGCATGCGCGCGGCGAGATACCCGCCGGCGCCATAGCTGCAGAGGGCGACGAAGACCAGATAGAGACCGGAGACCAGCCACAGCCACCCCGATGAATCGCGCCAGCTCGGCGAGGTCGAAATCACCGACAAGCCGATCGCCGAGCCGAAGGCCAGGAGCGTGAACGAGATCCCCGCGGCGACCACCGCGCCGGCGATGATGCTGCGCCAGTCGATCGCGAACTCCCCGCGCCACGCGGGCTCCGGAAGTTCGGCCATGTCAGCGAAGGCCAACGAAAGACAGAATGGCCATGATCACGACGATCAGGCCGATCAGATAGATCAAGCCGTTCATGCCACGCTCCCGATTGGTTGATTCAGCCGATTGAAACCCGTTGCCGCGTCATTCGTTCCGGGAAAGGACGGGCAAGACGGCGCCGCGGCGGCTGGTGCCGCCCGGCGTCGTCGCGAAGATGCGATCGAGACGAGGGCGAGGGATGCCCGACCCTCCTTCCCGGCGATGCGCTCAGGCGGCTTTTTTGTTGACTTGGCTTTCGGCGATCGCGGTCAGCTTGCGATCCGCTTCTTTTTCCTCGGTCAGCGTCTCTTCGAGAAGCTTGACGCACTCGGTGCGGCCGAGGCGCTTGGCGAAGGCGATGAGCGTGCCGTAGCGCGTGATCTCGTAATGCTCGACCGCTTGCGCCGCCGACAGCATGCCGGCGTCGAGCACGTTCGGATCGCCGATATCGCTCATCACATCCTTGGCTTCATCGAGAATGCCGTCCATTGCGGCGCAGGTCGCGCCCTGGGCCTTCTCGCCGAGACCCTGGAAAATCTGCTCGAGGCGTGTCACCTGCTGTTTCGTCTCGCTGAGATGGGATTCGAGAGTCGATCGCAGCGTCGGGTCGTGCGCCTTTTCGATCATCTTCGGGAGCGACTTCACGATCTGATTTTCCGCGTAGTACATGTCCTTGAGCGTGTGCAGAAAGAGATCGTTGAGCGATTTGATCGGCGTGGTGAAGAGTGCCATGGGAATCCTCCTGTAACCGCCTCGCTGCCGAGGCAAACGTATCTGTCTCAACCATCACTCATCTTGGCGGTTCCCGCGCGGGCGGTGGGCGCGCGCGAATTCATCTCATGCCGGCTTCTTGCCGAGCTTGCGGTCGCTCGCATGACCGATCGGCGCGGCTTTCTTGCGGCGATGCGCGCTCTGCGGGCGCGGCGCGCGCCGCTTTTCGGCGAGAACATTGCCGCCCTTGTTGCCGGTCGGGTTGTCATAAGCCGGGCGCTCGGATTTTTTGACTTTGCGGTCGTCCATGAGAAGGCCTCGCGCTTCCTTGCCGAAGGTGAGGCCCCGTCAACCGGCCGCGCGCGGGTTGGTTCCTCCGGCGTTGCCAAGGCAGGGCAGGGCTGATAGACTGGAACAAATCAAGAACGGAGGCGACAGTGGATAGGCTTTATCCACGCAGGACGCGTCTGCTCGCGCCGCAGGCGAAGCTGGCGCGCATGCAGGAGCGCGGCATCGCGCAACTGCGCGCACGGATTGCCCGGATCGAGCATAGGGGGCGGTCGCGGCACCGGGTTCTGCCCTTCGGTGTGCCGGCGCTCGACGAACGCTTGCCGCAGGGCGGTTTGGCGTGCGGTGCGCTGCACGAGATCGGCGGCAATGGCTTCGGCGCGGTGCATGGTGCCGCCGCCGCGCTCTTTACCGCGGGGATGCTGGCGCGCCTCAGCGGCCCGATTTTCTGGTGCCTTTCCCGGCGCGATCTCTTCGCGCCCGCCCTGGCCGGCGTCGGGCTGCATCCCGACCGGGTGGTCTATGCCGAGGCGAAGGATGACGCGGCGGTGCTCCTCTGCATGGAGGAGGCCCTGCGCCATGCCGGCCTCGCCGCCGTGGTCGGCGAGGTGTCGCGCCTTTCGATGACGGCATCGCGGCGGCTGCAGCTTGCGGCGGAGGCTTCCGGCGTGACGGCTTTCGTGCTGCGCCGCTGGAGAAGCGTCGCCGCCGCCGAGGAATTCGCTCGGACCACCGCCGCGACGACACGCTGGCGCATTGCGGCGGCACCGTCCTCGCCCTTGCCGGTGCCGGGCATAGGCCGGCCGCGCTGGATCGTCGAGCTGATCCGCTCGCGCGCGGGCGAATGCGGGATTTGGGAAATGGAGGCCTGCGATGCGCAGGGTTGTCTCGCTCTACCTGCCGAGTTGGCCGACCGATCGGCTGTGGCGGCGGATGGGCGATACGCCGTCACCGCCTGAGGCGCCGCTCGTCACCGCTGCCCGCGAGGGGCAGCGCCGAATCATCGCCGCGGCCGACCACGCGGCGCGCGCGCTCGGCATCGAGCCGGGACTCGATTTGGCGCAAGCCCAGGCACGCGTGCCTGGCCTGCACATCGTACCTGCTGATCCTGCCGCTGATGCCGCGGCGCTCGAGCGGCTCGCGCTCTGGGCGCTGCGCCGCTACAGCCCGCTCGTGGCGCTCGACTCGCCGGATGGGCTGCTGCTCGACATGACCGGCGCGGCGCATCTCTTCGACGGCGAGCCGGCGCTGCTGAAAGGCATGATCGCGCGGCTGAAAAAAACCCGGATCGCGGCGCGCGCCGGGCTTGCCGACACGGTGGGGGCCGCGCATGCGCTGGCGCGTTTTGCCGCCCGGCCGGTTGCGATCGCGCTGCCGCGGCAAACAAGCGAAGCGGTCGCAAGCTTGCCGTTGGCGGCGCTGCGGCTCGATCCGCTGCTGATCGACCGCCTGCGCCGTCTCGGCTTCGAGAGCATCGCCGAGCTCGCGGCGACGCCGCGCGCGCCTTTGGCGTTGCGCTTCGGTGCAGAACCCGGCCGCCGTCTCGATCAGATTTTCGGCCGTCTCGCCGAGCCGATCGCGCCGATCCAGCCACGCGCGCTCATCCAATTGCGCCGCGGCTTTGCCGAGCCGATCGCCGCGCCGGAAACGCTGGCTCGCTATACGTCGAAGCTCAGCGAAGCGCTTTGCGTTAAGCTGGAGCAGCAAGGTCTCGGCATCCGCCGCGCCGATCTCCTGTTCCAGCGCGTCGACAATCAGATCCAATCGATCCGCATCGGCACGGCGCGGCCGGTGCGCGATGCGGCGCGCCTCGCGCGTCTTTTCATCGATCGGCTGGAAAGCATCGATCCCGGTCTGGGTGTCGAGGCGATGAGTCTCCGGGCGACGCTCACCGAGCCCTTGGCCTTGCGCCAGCGCAACGCGCTCGAGGACGAGACCGGCTCGGACATCGCGGCGCTCATCGACACGCTCGCCAACCGGATCGGCGCCGAGAAGCTTTATCGCGCGGCGCCGATCGAAAGCGATCTGCCCGAGCGTACGGTGACGCGTGTGGCGCCGCTCGCGCCGCCGGGCGTCGCGGCATGGCCCGCGCCTTGGCCGCGACCCCTTCGGCTGCTGACACCGCCCGAGCCGGTCGAGACGATGGCGCTGCTCCCCGATCACCCGCCCGTCCATTTCATCTGGCGGGGCACGCGCCGGCGCGTCGCGCGCGCCGATGGGCCGGAGCGCATCTTCGGCGAATGGTGGCGCCGCGCCGCCGAAGAGGCCGCTACCCGCGACTATTTCATGGTCGAGGACGAGGCAGGCGAGCGCTTCTGGCTCTTCCGCAGTGGCGATGGCGCCGATCCCGCTTCCGGCGATCTGCGCTGGTACATCCACGGGATTTTCGCATGAGCGTTTACGCCGAGCTTCAGGTCACGACGCATTTCTCCTTCCTGCGCGGTGCCTCGAGCTGCGAGGAATTGTTCAGCCAGGCGGCCTTGCTCGGCCTTCCGGCGCTTGGCATCGCCGACCGTCATTCGCTCGCCGGCATCGTCCGTGCCCATGAGGCGGCGAAAATCACCGGCGTGCGCGCGATCATCGGCTGCCGCCTCGATCTCGATGACGGCACCGTGCTGCTGGTCTATCCCACCGACCGAGCCGCCTATGGCCGGCTGTGCCGGCTGCTGACGCTGGGTAAAGGCCGCGCCGGCAAAGGCGGCTGCAGCCTCGGCTGGAGCGATGTCGTCGCTCACGGGAGCGGCCTCGTCGCGCTGCTCGTGCCCGATCAGCCGGATGCGCTCTGCGCCACGCGGCTGCGGCGTCTCGCGCAAGATTTCGGGGATCGTGCCTATCTCGCTTTATCGCTGCGGCGCCGGCCGGGCGATCCGTTGCGGCTTCATCGCCTCACCAATCTCGCGGCCGAGGCCGGCATTACCACCGTCGCCACCAATGACGTGCTGTTCCATCAGCCGCAGCGGCGCATCCTTCAGGACGTGGTCACCTGCATCCGCGAAGGCTGCACCATCGATGCGGCCGGCTTTCGTCGCGAGCGCCATGCCGACCGGTTTTTGAAAG
>DATNGG010000149.1:0-13834 GCA_035605975.1 Allostellaceae bacterium
CGCGTCAAGCCGCGCGGCGGATCCAGCCGCCGCCCAGAACGCGTGCGCCGTCATAGAGGACGCAGGCCTGCCCAGGCGCCACGCCCAAGGCCGGCTCGTCGAGCAGCACCGTGCCGCCGCCGGCATCATCGAGCGTCAATGCGCCGTCGAGCGGCGCTTGCGCCGAACGCAGTTTGACGCTGACGCGCATGCTGTCTCCACCGCGCGCGCCGCCCAACCAATTGACGTCGCGCAAGGCGACGCGGCTTTGCCCGAGCGATGCGCGCGGGCCGACGATAACGCGGCGCGCCTCGGGCTCGAGGCGCAAGACGAAGAACGGCTCGGCCGCCGCGATGCCAAGACCCTTGCGCTGCCCGACGGTGAAATGCACCACGCCTCTATGCGTGCCCAGCACCCGCCCCGCCTCGTCGACGATCTCGCCGGGCTCGATCGCGCCGGGACGCAGCTTCGTCAAAAGATCGCCGTAAGAGCCCGTCGGCACGAAGCAGATATCCTGGCTGTCGGGCTTTTGCGCGACCGGCAGCGCAAAGCGCGCGGCGAGCACGCGCGTCTCGTCCTTGGTCAAAGCGCCCAAGGGAAAGCGCAAAAATCCGAGCTGCGCTTGCGTGGTGGCGAAGAGGAAATAGCTCTGATCGCGCGCGTCGTCATGCGCGCGGTGAAGCTCGGGGCCCGCCGCGCCCTCGATGCGCTGCGCGTAATGACCGGTCGCCAGCGCGTCGGCGCCCAAATCCTTGGCGGTCGCCAGGAGATCGCGGAATTTGACCGTGCGGTTGCAGGCAATGCAGGGGATAGGCGTCTCGCCGCGCAGATAAGTCTCGGCGAAATCGTCGATCACCTCTTTGCGGAAGCGCGATTCGTAATCGAGCACGTAATGCGGGATGCTGAGCCGCTCGGCGACGCGCGCGGCATCGTAAATGTCCTGACCGGCGCAGCACGCGCCTTTCTTCCCCGTTGCGGCGCCGTGATCGTAAAGCTGCAAGGTGACGCCCACCACCTCGCAGCCCGCCTCGACCAGCAGTGCGGCGGTGGTCGCGCTGTCGACGCCGCCCGACATGGCGACGACGACACGGCAATCCTTGGCGGGCTTCGGCAGATCGAAAGGATGGGCGCCCATCGAGCGCGCGGCTCAGACGTTCATCATGTTCCGCGTCGCCTGGGGCAGGCGCACGGTCAAGCCGTCGAGCTCCTCGGTCATGATGATCTGGCAGCCGAGCCGCGAGGTTTGCGTCAGGCCGAAGGCGAGATCGAGCATGTCTTCCTCGTCTTCGGTTGCGTCCTTCAACAGCTCGAACCAATCGGCATCGACGATGACGTGACAGGTCGAGCAGGCGAGCGAGCCCTCGCATGCGCCCTCGATATCGATGTCGTTGCGCTGCGCGATCTCGAGCACGGAAAGCCCGATCGGCGCTTCGACTTCGCGCCGCGTGCCGTTGCGCTCGATGAAGGTCATCTTCGCCATTCTTTTCTTGTCCCCATTCACTCCGTCTTGGGCGCGAGGTCTTCCGCCTGGAGCGCCGCTTCGAGCGCCGCATGCTCGATCGTGTCGGTGCCGTAATCGACGAGGTCGAGCACCGCGATCCCCGCCTCCTGCGCCGCGCGCGAGACCAGCGCCGTCTCGATCGGGGGCGCCGCGATCACCGCATGCGTCACCGGCCGCGCCAACTGCTTCTCGGCGCGGGCACGCAAGCCCAGCAGCAGCGCGGCCAAATCCGCCGCTTCGAGGAGGCGCTCGCCATCGCCGCCCGGCAAAATCTCGGCATTGCCGCCGAGCGCGATCGCGACCGCGCCGGTCTTGGCGCCGACCGCGATGCCGACCGCGGCGCCGGGCGCATTCGTGTCGAGCGGACCGCCCTCCGGCTCCTCGATCTGGAAGAGCTTCATCGGATCAGACGTGGAAGGACTCGCCGCAGCCGCAACGTCCCTTCTCGTTGGGATTGCGGAAGGTGAAGCCCGATTGCAGCTTGTCCTCGACATAGTCCATCTCGGTGCCGATGATGAACATCGACGCCTTGGGATCGATCAGGATGGTGACGCCCTTATCCTCGACCACCTCGTCGAACTTGCCCTTCTCGTCGGCATATTCGAGCGTGTAGGTGAGGCCCGAGCAGCCGCGCGAGCGCACGCCGACGCGGATGCCGGCCGAGGGCTTGCCGCGCTTGGCGAGCAGCGCCTGGATGCGCTTGGCCGCCTCGTCGGTGACGGTCATTGCCTGCTTGAGTGCCATCATGATCCCCGGTTGATACCACCCTTATGTGGTTCCGGCCAGGGCGGTTGTCACCCCTTCCGCCCCCAGCCGCTTGACCCCGGCGGTTAAGGTTTCCACCGCGTAATCAACCTCATCGGCAGTGGTAAACCGCCCCAAACCGATGCGCAGCGAGGCCGCGGCGAGATCGCCGGAAATCCCCAAGGCCCGGAGCACGAAAGAAGGCTCGATCTCCGCCGCGGTGCAGGCCGAGCCGGTCGAGACCGCGAGGCCGGGGCAGGCCTCCATCAGTGCCGGCGCCGGCACGCCCGGAAAGCTCAGATTGAGGCTTCCCGGCAGGCGATGCTCGGCATCGCCGTTGAGCCGCGTCTGCGGCAGGTTGCGCATGATGCCGGCAAGGAAACGCTGGCGCAGGCCGAGGAGGCGTTTCGCTTCTTCGCCCATCTCGGCTTGGGCCAAGGCCGCCGCCTCGCCGATCCCGACGCAGAGCGGCGTCGGCAAGGTGCCCGAGCGCAGGCCCCGCTCCTGCCCGCCGCCATCGATCAGCGGCGCGATCCGTGCCCGCGGCCGCCGCCGGACATAGAGTGCGCCAACGCCCTTGGGCCCGTAAATCTTGTGGCCGGAAATCGACATCAGGTCGATATTCATGGTCTCGACATCGACCGGCATCTTGCCGACCGCCTGCGCCGCGTCGGTGTGGAACATGACGCCGTGCTTGCGGCACAGCGCGCCGATCTCGGCCAAGGGCTGGATGACGCCGATCTCGTTATGCGCGGCCATCACCGAGACCAGCACCGTGCCCTTGTCGATCGCTTTCTCGAGCCGCTCGAGATCGACGAGGCCCGAGGGCTCGACCGGCAGATAGGTCGCGCGAAACCCTTCGGCCTCCATGGCGCGGCAGCTCTCGATCACGCATTTATGCTCGGTGACGAGCGTCACCACGTGATCCTTGCCGAATTGCCGGTGGAAGCGCAACGCGCCTTTGACCGCGAGATTGTTCGATTCGGTCGCGCCCGAGGTGAAGACGATCTCGCGCGGATCGGCCTTGACCAGCGCCGCGAGCTGCGCGCGCGCACGCTCGACCGCCGCTTCCGCCTCGCGGCCATAGGGATGCGTCACCGAATGCGGGTTGCCGAATTTCTCGGTGAACCAGGGCAGCATCGCCTCAAGGACGCGCGGATCGCAAGGCGTCGTCGCCTGATTGTCGAGATAGACCGGCGGCTGATTGGCGCGGCGGGCAATGGCAGCGGTCATGCGGCGCTCGCTTGACTGCGTGCGTAAAGCGCGGTCCAGGCCTCGATGAGATGATCGATATCGGCGGCCTCGGTGCTCCAGCCCAGCGTGATGCGGATCGCGCATTCGGCCTCTACGCGCGGCACGCCCATCGCATCCAGCACATGGCTGCGCGTGACCTTGCCGGCCGAGCAAGCCGCGCCCGCGCTCACCATCACGCCGCCGAGATCAAGCGCCATCACCTGCGTCGCCGCGGCGACGCCCGGCATCGCGATGCAAAGCGTGTTGGGCAAACGCACCGCCTCGACGCCGAAAATTTTCGCCGCGGGCGCGGCCGCCTGCAAAGCGTGCTGCGCCCGATCGCGCAGCGTCGCCACGCGCGGCATGACGCTCGCCTCAGCTGCCGCGAGCTTCGCCGCCGCGCCGAAGCCGACAATGCCGGGGAAATTCTCGGTACCGCCGCGCCGGCCGCGTTCCTGCCCGCCGCCCGCGACCAAAGGCTTCAGCGCGAGATCGTTCCGCGCGATCAGCGCGCCAATGCCCATCGGCCCGCCGATCTTATGCGCCGAGATCGTCATGAGATCGGCGCCGATGGCGCGGAAATCGACCACCGCCTTGCCCGGACCTTGCACGGCATCGCAGTGATAAACCGCGTGATGCGCATGAGCGATGCGCGCGATCTCCACTGCGGGCTGGATTACGCCAGTCTCGTTGTTGGCGAACATCACCGAAACCAGCGCCGGGCGCTTGTCTTCGGCCAGCAATGTCTCGAGCGCCGCGAGATCGATGACACCCGATGGCCTCACCGGAATGCGCGTTGCCTCGGGCACTGCCGCCAAGACCGAATCATGCTCGATCGCCGAGACCAACACGCGGCGCTCCGGAAAGCCTTTGAGCGCGAGATTATTCGCCTCGGTGCCGCCGCTGGTGAAGACGACATCCTCCGCCGCGGCATTGATAAGCGCCGCGACACTCTCGCGCGCCGCCTCGATCGCCTGGCGCGCGCGGCGCCCGAAGCGATGCACCGAGGAGGGATTGCCGCAGAGCGGCAGAGCGCGCGCGACCGCTTCGATCGCTTCCGCGCGCATCGGCGCGTTGGCGTTCCAATCGAGATAGGTTTCGCGCTTGCCGGTCATGACCCAGAACGAAAGACCGGAGCTATTGCGCCGCGACGGCGCCGCCCGCCTCATGCGCGAGCCCCTCGCGATGCAGCGCGCCGGCACGGCCCAGGACGCGCTGCTCGCACACATCGGCGAGCGTCACCGAGCTCAGATAGAGATGGATCTGATTGCCGAGCTCTTCCCAGAGATCATGCGTCAGGCAGCGGCTTTTATTGCTGGCGCAGCCCGTCGGCGCGCCCGGCGTGCAGCGGGTGGCGCGGATCGGCTCGTCGACCGCCAGGATGATGTCGGAAATGCGCGTTCCGGCCGCGCCATGCGCCAGGAGATAGCCGCCGCCCGGGCCGCGCACGCTCTTGACGAGGTTGGCGCTGCGCAGCTTGGCAAAAAGCTGCTCGAGATAGGAGAGCGAGATTTCCTGGCGCTCGGCGATCTCGGCGAGCGAGATCGGCTCGCCCGTGCCATGCTTGGCAAGATCGACCATGGCCATCACCGCGTAACGCCCTTTGGTGCTCAGCCTCACTCGTTGACGCTCCTTCTATCGGCCCCGAAGCCGCCGGGGATCGACGCCCCGAGGGCCTGTCTCTCGCGCTCTTCCTCGAGCGCCGCCAAACGCGCGCGCAGCCGCGCCACCTCGCCATGCAGTACGCTCAGCTGGCAGGCGATCGGATCGGGCGTGTCGTCGCAGGGCGTGCCGTAAGGCAGGAAGGGCGCCGCTGCTTCGGGCTTCGGCCGCTCGCCGATGATCTTCGCCGGGATGCCGGCGACGCTCACCCCCGCCGGCACTTCGCTCAACACCACCGCATTGGCGCCGATGCGCGCGCCGCGGCCGACGGTGAAGGCGCCGAGGACCTTGGCACCGGCGCCGATGATGACATTGTCGTCAAGCGTCGGATGGCGCTTGCCGCGCTGCAGCGAGGTGCCACCCAAGGTCACGCCTTGATAGAGCGTCACGTCGTCGCCAATCTCGGTGGTCTCGCCGATGACGACGCCGACGCCGTGATCGATGAACAGGCGCCGCCCGATCCTCGCGCCGGGATGGATCTCGATGCCGGTGATGCTGCGCGACACGGTCGAGAGCAATCGCGCCAGCACCAGCCAACCGCGCTGCCACAGCCAATGCGCCATGCGGTGCGCGACCACGGCGTGAAAGCCCGGATAGCACAGCGCGACCTCGAGCGACGAGCGCGCAGCCGGGTCGAGGCGCAAAACATTGGCAATGTCGTCGCGCAGGTTCTTGAATATCATGGAATTCACTATGCTATGATCGCTGGCCCGTTCCGATCCCCCGCCGCCCCCGGCCGACGGTGTGGGGGCAATATAGCTAGCCCGAGTAAAGTGATCAAGTATTGCTGGTGAATCATGCGTTATAAGGGGGAAGAATTCCCAGGTTTTTGCTCGGATATTGACCGATGCCCGAGGTGATTTTCAACGGCCCGGCCGGGCGCATCGAGGGCCGCTACCAGCAGGCGAAAGAGGACAATGCGCCGATGGCGCTGCTGCTGCACCCGCACCCGCAGCATGGCGGCACGATGAACAACAAGGTGGTCTACACCCTGTTTCACGCCTTTGCGCGACGCGGCTTTTCCGTGCTGCGCTTCAATTTCCGCGGCGTCGGCCGCAGCCAGGGCTCGTTCGATCGCGGCGAGGGCGAGCTCGCCGATGCCGCCGCGGCGCTCGACTGGCTGCAGCTCAACAATGCCGGCGCGCGCGCCTGCTGGGTCGGAGGATTTTCCTTCGGCGCCTGGATCGGCATGCAGCTCCTGATGCGGCGGCCGGAGATCGCCGCCTTCGTCTCGATCGCCCCGCCCGCCAATATGTTCGATTTCAACTTCCTCGCGCCCTGCCCCGCCTCTGGCCTCATCGTCCAGGGCGATCGCGACCAGATCGTGCCGCTTGAGGCGATGCAGAAGCTGGTGCAGAAGCTGATGCATCAGCGCGACATCGCCATCGACTATCGCGTGATCCAAGGCGCCGACCATTTCTTCCAGAACCATCTGGAAGAGCTCGGCGCCGTGGTCGAGGATTACATCGCCAACGCCACGCCGCGCCGCGCCGCCGCCGGTTGATGGAGATCAATCCGCGAAGGGATCGTGCACCAGCACGGTGTCGTCACGCTCGGGGCTGGTCGAGAACAGCGCCACCGGCGCCTCGATCAGCTCTTCGATGCGGCGGATATACTTGATCGCGAGCGCCGGCAGCTGCGCCCAGGACCGCGCGCCGCGCGTGTTCTCGCTCCAACCCTCGATCGTCTCGTAGATCGGCTCGACCGCCGCCTGCTGCGCGGCGCCCGCGGGCAAGCGATCGAGAATCGCATTGCCGAGCCGATAGCCGGTGCAAACCTTGATCTCGGCGAACCCGTCGAGCACGTCGAGCTTGGTCAAGGCAATGCCATGGATGCCCGCGACCTTCACCGCTTGGCGCACCATCACCGCATCGAACCAGCCGCAGCGCCGCTTGCGTCCTGTGACGACGCCGAATTCCTTGCCGCGCTGTCCCAAGAGCTCGCCGGTCGCGTCGGTGAGCTCGGTCGGAAACGGGCCCGAGCCGACGCGCGTCGTATAGGCCTTGGTGATGCCGAGCACATAGCCGACCGCCCCCGGCCCCAGCCCCGCGCCCGAAGCCGCCTGGCCCGGATGGGTGTGCGAGGAAGTGACGAACGGATAAGTACCGTGATCGACGTCGAGCATGATGCCTTGCGCGCCCTCGAAAAGGACGCGCCGCCCGGCGCGCTTCGCCTCGTCCAAGAGCCGCCACACCGGCTCGGCAAAAGGCAGAACCTTGGGTGCGATCTCGATGAGCGAGGCGAGCAAGGGCGCGCGCTCGATCTCGGGAGCGCCGAGGCCACGCAGCAGCGCGTTGTGATGCAGCAGGAGATGATCGAGCTTCTCGGGGAGGCTGTCGGGATCGGCGAGATCGCAGACGCGGATCGCGCGCCGCCCGACCTTATCCTCATAGGCGGGGCCGATGCCGCGGCCGGTGGTGCCGATCTTGGCGGCGCCGCGCGCCTCCTCGCGCGCGCGGTCGATCTGGCCATGCGAGGGCAGGATCAGCGTCGCGTTCTCGGCGAGCTTCAGATTGTCCGGCGAGACGGTGACGCCTTTCTGGCGGATGGCGTCGATCTCCTTGAGGAGCGCCCAGGGATCGACCACGACGCCGCTGCCGATGATCGAGAGCTTGCCGGGCCGCACGATGCCCGAGGGCAAGAGGCTCAAGCGGAACTCGACGCCGTCGATGACGAGCGTATGGCCGGCATTGTGCCCGCCCTGGAAGCGCACCACGACATCGGCGCGCTGCGACAGCCAATCGACGATCTTGCCCTTGCCTTCATCGCCCCATTGGGCGCCGATCACCGCGACATTGGCCATCGATATCGATCTCCTTTCCGAGCCGCAGCCTAGCATAGGCGCGGCGCGAATGCCGCGTCCGGCCAATCACCAAAGACAACTGCGTTAACCGAGTGTGACGATCTTTTCGCCCGCGAGAACATGGCTGCAACCGAGCCGGCGCGCTTCGCCCTCGACATTCTTCAGCGGGGCAAGCCCCGCCACCGTCACATAGCCCTCCTTGCGCCAGCGCGCGGCGGCAGCCGCATCGCTCCCCGCCGGAACGTAAAGCCGCGGCGCCGCGCGATGGGGCGGCAAGGCCTCGAGCACCGTGTCGGTATAGAGGGTGAAGCCGGTCGCGTCCTCGCCGCTCCCCTCCCCATTCGCGCCGCCGGTGCGATAGCGCCCGCCCCGTCCCAGCTCGCTGCCGACGCCGCGCGCGAAAAACGAGAAGCTGACGCCGGTGTGATATTCGAAGCCGCGATTTTCCACGGGATCGATGGTGATCGCGACGCGCGGCAAGGTCTGCGCCAAATGCTTGACGACGGCGACGAGGCGCGCGCGCTCGGCCGCCGCGTCTTTCGGAAGATCGAGCTTTGCGAGCGCCTCGAGCGCGCTCTTGGCCGGGCCGGTCGCGGCGAGAAGCTTGGTTAGGATCGCGGCGGCCTTGCCGGCCGAGGCCGCGACCGCCGCCGCATCCTTGTGATCGAGCGCGCGCCGCAGCGCCGCGCGCTTCTCCTCATCGAGCGCGGCGGCGCGGGCGAGCGCCGGCACGAGCGTCGGCAAGGTCAGGTCGATCGAGAGACCCTCAACGCCGAGCCCGGTCAAGGCCTCGGCCGCGACCGAGACGGCCTCGATATCGGCGGCGGTCTCGGCGCTGCCGATGAGCTCGGCACCGACCTGGCCGAGCTGGCGCTCGGGCCGGATTTCGCTGCCGCGCACGCGCAGCACCTGGCCGGCATAGCAAAGGCGCAGCGGCCGCGGCGCATGCGCGAGCCGCGCCGCGGCGATGCGCGCGACTTGCGGGGTCATGTCGGCGCGCAACCCGATCATCCGCTGCGAGATCGGGTCCATCAGGCGGAAAGTCTCGTGCGCCATGGCGGCGCCGGCGCCCGAGAGCAGATTTTCCTCGAACTCCATCAGCGGCGGCTGCACATGCTCATAGCCGTGGCTGGCCAGCACCGCGACGAGGCGCGCGACCACGCCCGCCTCGGCCTCGGCGGCGGGCGGCAGCAGATCGCGCAAGCCTTGCGGCAAGAGCGCGCGATGCGGGGTCTCGTTCATGGCGCCGGGATAGCGGTTTTGCCGGGGGGCGGCAAACGAAAAACCCGCCCCGGGTCAGCGCGGCCCGCGCCCCGAGCGCAACGCCGCGGCCAGCCGCGCGGTCTCGCGCGCGGCGCGCGCAGCGGGAATATTGGCGAAACCGATGAGGAGGCCCGGGCGCGGGCGCGCGCGGATCGACCAGGGCGAGAGCGCCACGGGGCCGAGGCCCTCGGCCGCCGCGCGCTCGACGAGCGCCGCATCGTCGCTCCCCCAAGGCAAGTGCGCGAGCAAATGCATGCCGCTTTCCTGGAGGCCGATCTCCCAGGCGGAGCCGAATTCCGCGCCAAGAGCCTCGACCAGCGCCGCCCGGCGCTCGGCATAGATGCGCCGCATGCGCCGGATGTGGCGCGCGAAATGGCCCTCGGCGAGAAACGCGGCAACCGCGCGCTGGGCCGTCAGCGACTGGCTCGGAACGAGGAGGCTCGCGACGCGGCGCAAGCGATCCGCCAGCGCCGCCGGCGCGACAACATAGCCGAGCCGCAGGCTCGGCATCAGCACCTTGCTGAAAGTTCCGACATAAAGCACGCGATCGCCGCGATCGAGGCTTTTGAGCGCCGGAACCGGCCGGCCGCGAAACTGGAACTCGCCATAGTAATCGTCCTCGATGATCCAGCCTTGGCTTTCGCTCGCCCAGCCGAGCAGCGCGAGGCGCCGCGACAGCGACAGCGGCATGCCGAGCGGCGCGTGGTGCGAGGCCGTCACCACCGCAAAGCGCGCCTCGGGCGCGGCGGCGATGCCGCGCGTAACGATAAGCCCCTCCGCATCGACCGGCACGGGGACGAGGCTTGCGCCGGCGAGTTTCAGCGCGTCGCGGCCGCGCGGATAGCCCGGATCCTCGAACCAGGCCGCGTCGCCCGGGCGCAGCAGCGCGCGGGTGATGAGATCGAGCGCGCCGGTATAGCCGGCGGTGATGAACACCTGGCCCCGCGCACAATCAACGCCGCGCGCGACGGCGAGATAGCTCATGATCGCCTCGCGCAGCGCCGGATCGCCCGCTGGATCCGGATAGGCCATCATCGACGGCGCGAGGCCGCGCGCGTGCCGCGCCAGAAGCCGCGTCCAGAGATCGCGCGGAAACGCATCGAGCGCCGGCATCCCGACCTGGAAGGGCCGCGGCGGCAGGCCCCAGGGCGCAAGGCCGACCGCGTCGCGCGGCGCGCCGCGCTTGCGTGCCCCCGCCCCGGCTTCGCGCCGCTTCCGCGCGGCCTCGCGCGCGCCGGGGCCGAAGCCGAGATTGACGCGCGTCCCGGCGGCACCCTCGGCCCGGATATAGCCCTCGCCTGCCAGCCACTCATAGGCGGCACGCACCGTGCCGCGCGCGACGCCAAGCTCGCTCGCCAGCGCATTCCAGGATGGCAGCCGCGCGCCCGCCGGCAAGGTCCCGCTCAAAATCGCGCCGCGGATGCGGCCATAGATCTGGCGATAGATCGGCGCGGGCGAGCGCGGATCGAGGGCAATGCGCATCGGGGTCGCGGCGAGCGCGGGCATGGTACAGGAGTTTTGCGCAAATTTGGTGCTGGCGTCTATCCCATCGTGGGACCAGCTTTCCTGCATCGGTGGCAATCCCCGGCAAGGAGGTTAGAGATGGAAGAACGCTTCAATCCCTTCAAGGCGGCGCCCGGCGCCTATAAGGCAATGTCGGCGCTGCAGGCTTATGTCAGCGGCAGCGAGGTTGAAACCTCGATTCGCCATCTGGTGGCGCTGCGCGCTTCGCAAATCAATGGCTGCGCCTTCTGCCTTGCGATGCATGCGCGCGAAGCGCGCGAGCATGGCGAGAGCGACGATCGCATCCATCTGCTCAATGCCTGGCGTGAGGCAGGGGTGTTCACCCCGCGCGAGCGCGCGGCCCTCGCCTGGACCGAGGCGCTGACGCTCGTGGCCGAGGGCCACGTGCCCGACGTGGTCTATGACGAGGCGCGGGCGCAGTTCAGCGAGAAGGAGCTGGCCGATCTGGCCATGGCCGTGGTGGTGATCAATGGCTGGAACCGGATCATGGTCGCGTTCCGCCAGCCGCCCGAGACGGCAAAAGCACGGACCGGGCAAGCGGCTGAGTAAGCGGGCCGCAGCGTGTTTTGCTGCGGCTCGTCACTCCGGCACGCGCGATGAGCAAT
This sequence comes from Allostellaceae bacterium, assembly GCA_035605975.1. Classification (GTDB taxonomy): domain Bacteria; phylum Pseudomonadota; class Alphaproteobacteria; order ATCC43930; family CGMCC-115725; genus CAIKMD01. The sequence continues at coordinate 11,315 of DATNGG010000149.1, forward strand.
TTCGGGTAAACCGGCGCCGAATTCGTTGCGGCATCGCCCGCTGCCGGCGCCGCCCTTCTCTTGACCCAAAGCTGCGCCTTTTTCTTTTCTCTATTCAGTCTTCGGCAGCGGGTTTAAATTGCGCGCGTAAGCGCAATGCTACGCAGTTCGGAACAGCCCATCCTCATCGCTGGCGGCGGCCCGGTCGGTGTCATCGCGGCGCTTGCGCTGGCCCGTCAGGGCCTGGCGGTGCATGTATTCGAGGCCGAGAACAAGGTCAACGACGCGCCGCGAGCGGCGACGACGCATGCCGCCACGCTGGAGATGCTGGAAGAACTCGGCCTCGCCGAAGAGGTCATTCGCCGCGGATTGATCGAACCGCTATTCCGAACATGGGACCGGTCGACCGGAAAGCTGGTCGCGGAATTCGACTTTGGCAATCTCAAGAACGACACGCGCTATCCTTACGCCGTTCAATGCGAGCAGCACAAGCTCGCCAACTTGGCGATTGAGAGACTTCGCGAGCTTCCGCACGCGACCGTCGAATTCTCGGCGCGCGTAACCTCGGTTTCCCAATCGAGCGACGCGGTCGAAATTACGGTTCAAACGAAAGCCGGCACGCGGACAGTGAAAGGCGTTTATCTCATCGGCGCCGACGGCGGCCGCTCGACCGTGCGCAAATCGCTCGACATCGATTTCGAGGGCTACACGCATCCCGAGCGGTTCCTTATCCTGACCACGCGCTTCGATATCGGCACCAAGTTTCCGGGCTGCACACGCAACTACCTGTCTGATCCCCAAGACTGGTGCGCTCTTTTCAAGGTTGCGGGCGATGACGGCAAGGGGCTGTGGCGGGTGCTGTCATCGACCAAGCTCGATCAAGCGGAGGCGGAACTTTTTGACGACGGGGCAGTCGAACGGCGGCTCCAAGGATTCATCCCGAAGGACGGCCGCTACGACGTTGTTCACCGCAATCTCTACAATGTCCACCAACGGGTGGCGGCTCGTTTTTGCAAAGGGCGGGTGTTTCTCGCCGGCGACGCCGCCCACGTCAATAATCCGCTTGGCGGGCTTGGCCTCAACTTCGGTATCCATGATGCGATCGAACTGACGAGATTGCTGGGTCGTGTCCTTCGCCGCGAAGCAGCAGCAGATAGTCTTGATTCATACGACCGATACCGCCGGCCCTTGAACATCGAATTCGTTCAGCAGCAGACCATTGCAAACAAGCAGCGCATGGAGGAGAAGGATCCAGCCGCTCGTGCGCGAAATTTCGAGCAACTCGCAGCCATTGCCGCCGACCCGGCCGCGCATCGCGCCTATCTGTTGCGCGCCTCGCTGATCGACAGCGTCAGAAAGCGCGCGGCGGTCACATAGGGAGGCGCCACCGACCTGCCTAAAACCGCAGCTGCCGCACCTGCACCACATTGGGCAGCGCACAGACATGGGCGAGCACGGCCTCATCGAGCGCCTGATCGACCTGGACGAGGCAGATCGCGTCGTGCCCGGCGGCTTTGCGGCCCAAATGGAAGGTCGCGATGTTGATCCCGGCCTCGCCGAGGGTGCGCCCGAGGCTGCCGATGAAGCCCGGTTTGTCGAGATTGCGCACGAACAGCATGGTCGGCCCGAGCTCCGCCTCCATCGGGATTTCCTCGATCTCGACGATGCGCGGCTTGTCGCCGCCGAAGAGCGTACCCGACACGCTCCGCTGCTTGTTGCCGGCGGAGACGGTCAAGCGGATCAGCGTGTGATAGTCGGAATCATTGGTGCTGCGCGTCTCGCTGATGGTGATGTTGCGCTCTTTGCACACGACCGGCACATTGACCATGTTGACGGTCTGGAGCTGCGGGCGCAACAGCGCGGTCAAGGCGATCGCCGTCAGCGGCTTGACGTTCAGCTCGGCGGCGTGGCCGGAATAGGCGATCTCAACGCTCGAGAGCCCGACATCGGTGAGCTGGCCGGCAAAGCTGCCGAGCTCGTCGGCGAGCTTCAAATAAGGCTTCAGCCGCGCCGCATCCTCGGCCGAGAGCGAGGGCATGTTGAGCGCGTTGACGACGGCGCCGGTCATCAGATAATCGGCCATCTGCTCGGCGATCTGCAGCGCCACATTTTCTTGCGCCTCGCTGGTCGAGGCGCCGAGATGCGGCGTCGCGATGAGGCGCGGATGGCCGAAGAGAATATTCTCCTTGGCCGGCTCGACCGGGAAGACATCGATCGCCGCGCCAGCGACCTGGCCGTCATCGAGCGCGGCTTTAAGATCGGCTTCGACGATGAGCCCGCCGCGCGCGCAATTGATGATGCGCACGCCCTTCTTCATCTTGGCGATCGCCTTGGCGTCGATGATGTTCTTGGTCGCGTCGGTCAGCGGCGTGTGGAGGGTGATGAAATCGGCGCGCGCGAAGAGATCGTCGAGCTCGACCTTCTCGACGCCGAGCGCGACCGCGCGCTCGGGCGTCAGGAACGGATCATAGGCGACGACCTTCATCTTGAGGCCGAGCGCGCGGTCGGCGACGATCGAGCCGACATTGCCGCAGCCGATGA
>DATNGG010000150.1:0-2257 GCA_035605975.1 Allostellaceae bacterium
ACGAGCTTCAGCTCTTTGAGCTTCGGCTCGGCCTTGATCGCAGCCAAGCTCACCGGCTCTTTCAGCGGCATCACCGGAACGATATCGACCTGCACGAATTTTCCGGTCTTGTCGCTGGGATCGGGATAAGCCGTCTTCACGATCTCGGCGATGCCGACGACCGCGAGGCCTTCATTCGAGTGATAGAAGAAAGTGCGATCGCCGACCTTCATCGCCTTGAGATTGGCGGCGGCCTGGAAGTTGCGCACGCCGCTCCAATTGGTGCGCTTGTCTTTGACCAGCTGATCCCACGAATAGGCGCTGGGCTCCGATTTCACCAGCCAATAAGCCATGACCCCTCCTTAGCCGTCTCGATCTAAACCCGCGCGACCAGAAAGAGCCGGCGGAAATGTAACAGCGTCTTGCCGTCCGCGCGGCGCGGAAACGCCGCCGCGAGCGCGGCGCCATAAGCGGCCAGGAAGCTTTCGCGCAAGTCCCGATCGAGCGCATCGAGCACCGGCCGCAAGGTCGTGCCGCGCATCCATTCGAGCACGGCGTTCTCTCCGGCGAGCTGATGGATATATTCCGTCTCCCAGAGATCGATGCCGGCGGCCGCGCGCGGCGCGAGCAGATCGTAATAGAACTCAGGGCGTCCCACCGGATCGGGCCGCAACAGCGACGGCGTCGGACAATCGGGATCGAACAGCGGCGCGAGCTTTGCCGCCCATGCACCCGCGCGCGCCGTCTCGCGCAACAGGCGCTGCGAGGGATCGTCGAAATTGCGCGGCATCTGCACGGCAAGGACGCCGGCGGGTGCAAGCTGCGCGAGGAGACGGGGGAAAAGTGCTTCATGCCGGGACAGCCAGTGGAGCGTCGCGTTCGAATAAATCAGCGCGGCGCGCTCGGGTGCGCGCCAGGCGCTGATCTCGGCCTCGATCCAGCGGATGCGTGATTGCGTCTGCCTCGCCTCATCCAGCATCTGCGGCGAATTGTCGATGCCGATCACGTCGCGGTCGGGCCAGCGCGCAGCCATCGCCTGAGCATGAATCCCGGTACCGCAGCCGAGATCGTAGACGGGACCCGGCGGCAGATCGCCGATCTGGGCGAGGAGATCGAAGCCCGGCCGCTGCCGCTCGCCCGAAAATTTCAGATATTGCGCCGGATTCCACGCCATGGCGCGCGAGCATAAAGCCGCGCCGTGCCGCGGCGCAGCCTTTTCCGCGCGACATCCCCTGACGGCGACTATATTACAAAATATATTTGTTGTATTGATATATTGACATCACTTTTTGACGTAAAATATAATTCGGGCGTTTCCACGATATTCGGCCTTGGCTTCCGATGCTGCCGCTCTCCTTGGACCTTTCACGGCTGCGCATTGCGTTGATCGGCAATGGCGCGATGGCGTTGCGCCGCCTCGCCTGGCTCGAGGAAGCGGGCGTTGTGGAGATGCGGGTATACGCGGCATCTCCGAGCCCGGAACTCGCACGCGCGGCGGGCGAGCGGTTGCTGCGCCATTGGCCGGATCGCGCGGCGCTTCGCGAGACGCAGCTGGTCTTTGTCGCGGATGTGCCGCGCGCGAAGCGCCAAGGGCTTGCGCGTGCGGCGCGCGCGGCGGGAGCGATCCTTCATGTCGAGGACGCCCCGGCGCTGAGCGACGTGCATGCCCCCGCGGTGCTGCGACGAGGCGATCTCATCTTCGCGATTTCGACCTGCGGCGCCGCGCCCGGGCTTGCCGCCGAACTGAAAGTTTTTCTCGGTGAGGTTTTCGGCCCCGAATGGCAGGGCCGGCTCGAGGACATCGCGGAATTGCGCCGGCGCGCTCACGCCACTGGCGCAAACAATCACGCGGTGCGCCAGGCGATTGCGGCTCGTCTCGGCGCCGGCTTGCTTGAATCGCCACCGAAAAGCGCCGCTAATGACGGCGGTCGCATATCCGACCGAAAAGGAGGCCGATCATGACATTGAAGCTGGGCGATATCGCCCCGGATTTCACGCAAGACTCGACTGAGGGACCGCTCCATTTCCACGAATGGGCGGGAAATTCCTGGGTCGTGCTGTTCTCTCACCCGAAGGATTTCACGCCGGTTTGCACCACCGAGCTCGGCGCCGTGGCGCGGCTGAAGGGCGACTTTGACAAGCGCGGCGTCAAGGTGATCGGCCTCTCGGTCGATTCTGCCGGCGATCACAAGCGCTGGGCCAATGACATCAAAGAGACCCAGGGCGCGGCGCCGAACTATCCGATCCTCGCCGATGGCGATTTCAAGGTCTCGACGCT
>DATNGG010000151.1:0-37962 GCA_035605975.1 Allostellaceae bacterium
GAGCTCAAGGACGGGCCGACGCAGCCGATCTTCATCACGCAGCACATGCCGGCGCGCTTCACGACGACCTTGGCCGAGCACTTGTCGCGCGTCGCCGGCCGGCCGGCCGCCGAGGCGATCGATGGCGAGACGGTGCGCGACGGACGCATCTACGTGGCGCCCGGCGATTGGCACATGGTGGTCGAGGCGTCGCGGCCGCCCAAGCTGCACCTCGTGCAATCGCCGCCGGTCAATTTCTGTCGCCCCTCGGCCGACCCGATGCTGCACAGCCTCGCGAAAGTCTATGGCGCCAACCTGCTCTGCGCCGTCCTGACGGGCATGGGCTCCGACGGCCTCGCCGGCGCCGGCCAAGTCGTCGCCGCCGGCGGCACGGTCATCGCGCAGGATCAGGCGACGAGCGTCGTTTGGGGCATGCCGGGCGTCGTCGCCAATGCCGGTCTTTGCAGCGCGATTCTGCCGCTCGAGGCGCTCGGCGCCTATATCCGCAAGGCAGCGGCCCCAGCTTACGCCTAAGGCGGGCCCGCGCACCCCTCGGGTTGCATCCTTGCGCCCCGTCGCTTATCGTTCGCGGCGCCGCACCCGTAGCTCAGCTGGATAGAGCGCTGCCCTCCGAAGGCAGAGGTCGTGAGTTCGAATCTCGCCGGGTGCGCCAAGTTTTACACAAGCTATGACGCCGGTTTCTCGCCGGCGGCTGGACGCAGCACCACCAGCTCCGCGCCTTCGGCCACCAGCGCTCCGACGGCGCAATTGATCCGCTCGACGATGCCGTCGATCGGGGCGGTGATTGCAAGCTCCATCTTCATCGCCTCGATCTGCATCAGCACCTGGCCGCGCGTCACTTCAATCTCTGGCGTGACCAGGATGGCGCTGATCTTTCCCGGCATGGGCGCGACGACCTTGCCGGCGGATGCCTCGGCGCGATGCGCCGACGCAAGCGGATCAATGTAAGCGAGCCGCCAGGTCGCATCGGGCAAGACCACCCAGATCTCTGCGCCCCTCTGGAGGGTTGCGGCTTCGATCCGATCGCTGTCGATTTCGATGGCAAGATCGCCGCCCGCGGTCCGCTCGGCCGCCGCCGTCACAACGCGCCCGTCGCTCTCGCAGCGAAAGCGGCCGTCGGTGAAGCGCAGGTCAAGTTCGCGCACGCCGCTCGCGTCGCGAAAGCGAAAGCGCTGTCCGGCTTCGCCGACGAGACGCCAGAAATCCTGCCGCCGCCAGGGCGAATGCGGATCGGCGGCTGCGCGCGCCGGCAATGCTTCGAGCAGAAGCGCGAAACCTGCGCCGATCAGCGCCGCGATCGGCGCTGTCGCGGCGGGTAGCAAATCCTCGCTATGCCGCGGGATAAAGCCAGTGTCCTGCGCGCCGCGCGCGAAAGCGCTGTGCGACACGATCCGCAGCAGGAAATCGCGGTTGCCCGCAATGCCGGCGAGCTTCGTTTCTTCGAGCGCGGCTTGCAGCCTGTGCAGCGCTTCCGTCCGGTCCTTGCCCCAAGCGATGAGCTTGGCGATCAGCGCATCATAGAAGGGCGATACGGTGTCTCCCTCGCGCAGCCCGGTCTCGACCCGAAGCTCCGCTGTCTCGGCCGGCAGGCGCAACAGCGCCACTTTGCCGGCAGCAGGCAGAAACCCATGCGCCGGGTCCTCGGCATAAAGCCGCGCCTCCACGGCGTGCCCCCTGCGGCTGATGGCATTCTGCGCGAGGGGCAGGCGCTCGCCATTCGCAATGCGGATCTGCCATTCAACCAGATCGAGACCCGTAATCATTTCGGTGGCGACATGCTCCACCTGTAACCGCGTGTTCATTTCAATGAAATAGAACGCGCCCTCCGCCGCGACGAACTCGATCGTGCCGGCGCCGACATAATCGACGGCGCGCGTCGCTTTGATCGCAAGCGCGCCGAGATTTTTCCGTTGCTCCTCGCTCAGCTCTGGGGCTGGCGCTTCCTCGATGAGTTTCTGGTGGCGCCGCTGGATCGAGCAGTCGCGCTCGAAGAGATGCACGACCTCGCCATGGCTGTCGGCGAAGATTTGCACCTCGATGTGCCGCGGATCGGCGAAATATTTTTCGATAAGGAGGCGATTGTCGCCAAAGGATGCCGCCGCTTCGCGCCGTGCCGAGGCGAGCGCCGCTAGGAGATCGCCGCCTGCCTCGACGACGCGCATGCCTTTGCCGCCGCCGCCCGCCGAGGCCTTGATCAAAACCGGATAGCCGATGGCCTGCGCCTCGGCCGCTAGACGATCATCGTCCTGCGCGGCACCGTGATAGCCCGGCACGAGCGGCACGCCGACCTGTTCCATCAGCGCCTTGCTCGCCGCCTTCGAGCCCATGATGCGGATCGCCTCCGCGGGCGGGCCGATAAAGACGAGGCCGGCCGCTGCGCAAGCGCTCGCGAAATCGGCGCTTTCGGAGAGGAAGCCGTAACCCGGATGGACCGCCTCGGCACCGCTCTCCCTGGCCGCCGCGATGATTCGCTCAATGTTGAGATAGCTCTCGGCCGCGGGAGACAGGCCGATCGCCAGCGTCTCATCCGCCATGGCCGTGTGGCGCGCGCCGGCATCGGCCTCGGAATAGACGGCGACAGTCTTGATGCCGAGGCTCCGCGCCGTGCGGATGACGCGGCAGGTAATCTCGCCGCGATTGGCAATCAGGAGCTTGCCGAACATCACATTCGAAAGACGCCGAATCGGGTCTCGGCGATCGGCGCGTTGAGCGAGGCGGAGATGGCAAGTGCCAGCACGCGACGCGTCTCGGCGGGGTCGATGATCCCGTCATCCCATAGCCGCGCGCTCGCATAATAGGGATGGCCCTGCGTCTCGTATTGGGCGCGCAGCGGCGCCTTGAACGCCTCCTCCTCCGCCGCGCTCCAGCTTGCGCCGCGCGCCTCGAGATTGTCGCGCCGCACCGTCGCAAGAACGCTCGCCGCCTGCTCGCCGCCCATCACCGAAATCCGCGCATTGGGCCACATGAAGAGAAAGCGCGGATCGTAGCCGCGGCCGCACATGGCGTAATTGCCGGCACCGAAGCTGCCGCCGATGATTACCGTGAATTTCGGCACCGCCGCGCAGGCGACCGCCGCGACCATCTTGGCGCCGTCCTTGGCAATCCCGCCCGCTTCGTATTTCTGCCCCACCATGAAGCCGGTGATGTTCTGGAGAAAGACCAGCGGGATGCCGCGCTGCGCGCAAAGCTCGACGAAATGCGCGCCTTTGAGCGCGCTTTCCGAAAACAGCACGCCATTGTTCGCGACAATGCCGACGGGATAGCCCCAAAGCCGGGCGAAACCCGTGACGAGGGTTGCGCCATAAAGCGCCTTGAATTCGTCGAACTCGCTGCCATCGGTCAACCGCGCGATGATCTCGCGCACATCGTAACCCTTGCGCGGATCGCTCGGCACGATGCCGTAAAGCTCCTGCCCGTCGTAAAGCGGCTCGCGCGGCTCGGCGATGTCGAGCGCGACGCGCTTCGGTTGGTTCAGATTGGCGATGATCCGGCGGGTGATGCCCAGCGCGTCGCCGTCATTTTCCGCCAGATGATCGGCGACGCCGGACATGCGGGCATGGAGCTCGGCCCCGCCCAGCGCCTCCGCCGTCACGGTCTCGCCGGTTGCGGCTTTGACCAGCGGCGGACCACCCAAGAAAATCGTGCCCTGCTCGCGCACGATGACGCATTCATCCGCCATCGCCGGGACATAGGCGCCGCCCGCCGTGCACGACCCCATCACCACCGCGATCTGCGGAATGCCGGCTGCCGAGAGCGTCGCCTGGTTGTAGAAGATGCGGCCGAAATGATCGCGATCGGGAAAGACCTCGTCCTGGCTCGGCAGGAAGGCGCCGCCCGAATCGACCAGGTAGACGCAAGGCAGATGGTTCTGCCGCGCGATCTCCTGGGCGCGGAGATGCTTCTTCACCGTGATCGGATAGTAGGTGCCGCCTTTGACGGTCGCGTCATTGGCGACGATGACGCATTCGCGCCCGGCGACGGGACCGATTCCGGTGATGATGCTGCCCGCGGGCACCTCCTCGTCATAGAGTCGGTAACCGGCGAGCGGCGAGAATTCGAGGAAGGGCGCGCCCGGATCGATCAGCGCCGCGACGCGCTCGCGCGGCAACAGCTTGCCGCGGCCGAGATGGCGCTGACGCGCAGTCTCGCCGCCGCCCAAGGCAATGCGCGACAGCTCGCGCTGAAGATCGGCAACGAGGCCGCGCATCGCCGCGGCGTTCGCGGCAAAGCTCTCCGCGTTGCGGTCGATCGCGCTCTTGAAAGGTTCCCCCATGCGCTCAGCCGGTCTCGTTGAAAATCTCGCGCCCGATCAGCATGCGCCGGATTTCCGAGGTCCCGGCGCCGATTTCATAAAGCTTGGCGTCGCGCAGCAAGCGGCCGGTCGGCGAATCATTGACGTAGCCGGTTCCACCGAGCGCTTGGATGGCCTGAAGCGCCATCTGCGTCGCGTTCTCGGCGGCGTAAAGAATCGCGCCGGCGGCATCCTTGCGCGTGACCCGGCCGGCATCGCAGGCGCGCGCTACGGCGTAGACATAAGCGCGGCTGGCGCTGAGGCTCGTATACATGTCGGCGAGCTTGCCCTGCATCAGCTGGAATTCGCCGATCGCCTGGCCGAACTGCTTGCGCTCATGGAGATAGGGGATCACCGCATCGAGGCAAGATTGCATGATCCCGAGCGGCCCGGCGGCGAGCACAGCGCGCTCGTAATCGAGCCCGCTCATCAGGACAGTCACGCCGCCATGGACCGCGCCCAGGACATTCTCCTCCGGGACCGCGCAATCCTCCAAGACGAGCTCCGAGGTCGGCGAGCCGCGCATGCCGAGCTTATCGAGCTTTTGCGCCGCCGAGAATCCTTTCATTCCTTTCTCGAGAATGAACGCGGTGATGCCGCGCGCGCCGGCTTGCGGGTCGGTCTTGGCGTAAAGGACGATCGTGTCGGCATAAGGCCCGTTGGTGATCCACATTTTGCGGCCGTTCAGCACCCAATGCCCGCCTTTTTTCTCGGCGCGCGTCGTCATGCCGACGACATCGGAGCCGGCGCCGGTTTCACTCATGGCGAGCGCTCCGACATGCTCGCCGCTGATGAGCTTCGGCAAATAACGCCGCTTCTGCGCGGGGGTCCCGGCGCGGCGAAGCTGATTGACGCAGAGATTGCTGTGCGCGCCATAGGAAAGCCCGACCGCGCCCGAGCCGCGGCTCACCTCTTCCATGGCGACGACATGGGCGAGATATCCCATCCCGGCCCCGCCCCATTCCTCCTCGACGGTGATGCCGAGCAAGCCAAGCGCGCCCATTTTCGGCCAGAGGTCGCGCGGGAATTCATCCTTGCGATCGATCGCTTCGGCGCGCGGCGCGATCTCGGCTTCGGTGAAACCCCGCACCGATTGGCGCAACATGTCGATCTCGGAACCGAGACCGAAGTCGAGCCCGTGCTGATCGTTGCGCAAATCCAACCTCCTCGGCGTAACCCGATCTAGGACGTCCCCGTCTGCGCGGCCTCGGCGTTGTCGTTGTGCGGCGACAGCGTTGGCTGGTTGCGGAAACGATCTTCCAGCGCCGCCCAATCGCGGTCAAACCGATCGAGCGCCTTCATTTTGACCGGCCCGAAGCCGCGCACCTGATCGGGCAGCGATGCCAGGGCAATGGCGCAGGCGTGATTCGCCGCCGCGAGTTCGGCCGCAATTAGGCCGAGGCCTCTTTCGTAAGTCGCGATGAGTTGGCGCTCGCGCCGGCGCTCTTTCGTCCAGCCGAAGAGGTCGAGCGGCGTGCCGCGGAGCGGGCGCAAAGCGGCGAGCGCGCGAAAGACTGGCAGCATCGCGGCGCCGAATTTCATCTTGCGCGGACGCTGCAGGTTGCGATCGAAGCGCGCCAAGAAGGGCGGCGCCAAGTGAAATGCGACCGAGAACGACCCGTCGAAGGTCTCGTTCAGCCCCGCGCGGAAGGCGGGATCGGCGAAGAGCCGCGCGACCTCGTATTCGTCTTTGTAAGCGAGAATTTTCGCGTAATTGATCGCAACCGCGCGGACGAGCCGATCGCTCGTGCCGAGACGGGCCTCGCGCTCCGCGATCAATGCGACCGTTTTGCGATAGCGCTCGGCGAGACGGCGATTTTGATATTTGGTCAAATGCCGCGCGCGATGATCGATGATGTCGGCAAGGTTCATCTCGGACAGCGCCGCGCCGCGCGGCGCTCCCAGCAACGCGTCGATGCGATCCGGGAAAGCCGCGACGCAGCGCCCAGCGCGAAACGCTTCGCGATTGAGCTCGACCGCGACCCCATTCAATTCGACGGCGTGCAGCAGCGCCGCCTCGCTGACCGGCAGCCATCCGAGCTGGTAGGCACAGCCGACAATCATGAGATTGGCGGCGATCGCGTCGCCGAAGAGGCGTTGGGCAAGCCCGTGAAAATCACGCTCGCAAGCCGGGTTCTGCACCGCCGCCTCGATGATCGACAGCGTTGCCCCGGCGCGGAAGTCGAAATCGCGCTCGCGAATGAAGCTGGCGACCGGCGTTCGATGCGTGTCGATGACCGCCCGCGTTCGTGCCGCCGAAATGATTTGCCGGCCTTCGCTCGACGCCGCCACCACCATGTCGGAGGCCAGCAGCAGATCGGCGCAGCCCGAGGGGATGCGCGGCGCGCGCAGATCGCCCGCCGCGCGCGCGAGCCGCAAATGGCTGATGACCGCGCCGCCTTTCTGTGCGAGGCCGGTGATGTCGAGGGCGAGGGCGGCGATGCCGTCGATATGCGCCGCCATGCCGATGAGATGCGCGACGGTGAGGACGCCGGTGCCGCCGACCCCGGTCACGGCGATGTTGTAGGAACCAGCCTCCGGCAGGTGGAGTGTCGGCGGGCTGGGCAGAGGAAGGTCAGGCAGCGACGCGCCGGTCCGCTTGCGCACCGTGCCGCCCGAAACCGTGACAAAGGACGGGCAAAAGCCCTTGAGGCAGGATAAATCCGAATTGCAGCTGGACTGGTTGATCGCGCGCTTGCGGCCGAATTCCGTCTCGAGCGGCTCGATGGCGATGCAATTGCTTTGGTCGGAGCAATCGCCGCAGCCCTCGCACACCGCGGCATTGATATAGGCGCGCGCTTCCGCAGGCGGCGCTTGGCCGCGGGCGCGCTTGCGCCGCAGCTCGGTGGCGCAAGTCTGGTCATAGACGAGCGCCGTGCAGCCGGGCTCCTGCCGCAATTCTTCCATGCTCCGGTCGATCGCGTCGCGGCTTTTGGCGGTCGTGTTCTCCGGCAGCCGCGCATGGGCGTATCGTTCCGGCTCTTTCGAGAGCAGATGGATCTTGCGAACGCCTTCATCGGCAAGCTGGCGGATCAGCCGCTCGACCGTCAGATTCCCATCCACGGCCTGGCCGCCGGTCATCGCGACCGCGTCGTTGAAGAGGATCTTGTAGGTGATGTTGGCGCCCGAGGCGATTGCCTGCCGGATCGCCAAGACGCCGCTGTGGAAATAGGTGCCATCGCCGAGATTGGCGAAGATATGAGCCTCGTCGGTAAACGGCGCGATGCCCATCCACGGCACACCCTCGCCGCCCATTTGCGTGAAGGTTTCGGTCCGATTGTCCGTCCATTGCGCCATGTAGTGGCAGCCGATGCCCGCAATGGCACGGCTCTTCTCGGGCACGCGCGTCGACGTGTTGTGCGGACAGCCGGGGCAGTAATGCGGCATGCGCAGCGTCGGCGGCTGGTAGCCCGCCAATCTTCCGTTCCGGCCGCGGATGATCGCGGCCCGCGCTTCGAGCACGTCCCGGATATCGGCCGGCATGTCGATGCGCTGCAACCGCGCCACCAACACATCGGCGATCTGCTCGGCCGACAGCTCATGGGCGAGCGGCAGGCAGGGTGCGTCCTTCTCATCGAATTTTCCGACGATGCGCGGCCTAAGATCGGAGTGCCAATTGAAGAGGTGCTGCTTGATCTGATTCTCGACGATCTCGCGCCGCTCTTCGACGATGAGGATTTCGCGCAGCCCTTCGGAGAAATCGCGAATCCGCACGGGATCGAGCGGCCATGGCATGCCGATTTTCAGCACCCGTAAGCCGATCGACGCCGCCATCGCCTCATCGATGCCGAGTAGCGACAGCGCCTCGCAGACATCGGCATAGGCTTTGCCGGAGGCGACGATGCCGAATTGCGCGCGGCTCGGACCGATGACGACGCGGTCGACGCCGTTGGCGCGGCCGAAGGCGATCGCGGCATAGCCTTTGTAGTTTTGCAGCCGGTAGTCCTGCTGCCAGCGATCATCGGGCCAGCGCAGATTGAGCCCGTCCGGCGGCCGCGCAAAATCGCTCGGCAGGACGAACTCGCCGGCCTCGCCGGCGAGATCGACTGTCGCGGTCGCTTCGACCGTGTCGGAAATGACTTTCATCGACACCCAGCAGCCCGAATAGCGCGACATGGCGAGGCCGAGCAGCCCCATGCGCACGAATTCCTGCACGCCCGACGGATAAAGCACCGGGATGAGCGCCGACATGAAATCATGGTCGGTCTGATGCGGAATGGTCGAGGATTTCGCGCCATGATCGTCGCCGGCGAGACACAGCACGCCGCCATGGCGCGAGCTGCCCGCGGCATTGCCGTGCTTCAAGGCATCGCCCGAGCGATCGACGCCCGGCCCTTTCGCATACCAAATGCCGAAGACGCCGTCCTTTCGCGCGCCGGGAGAGAGATGCAGCTGCTGCGTCCCCCAAATCGCGGTCGCGGCGAGCTCTTCGTTGACCGCGGGCTTCACCACCACGCCGGCGGCATCGAGATAGGCCTTGGCGCGGCGCAGCTCGATGTCGTAGCCGCCCAGCGGCGAGCCGCGATAGCCGGAGATGAAGCCGCTGGTGTTGAGCCCGGCGCGTCGGTCGCGGGCGATTTGAACGAGCGGCAGGCGCACCAGCGCCTGAATGCCGCTCATGAAGACGCTGCCCGAATTCCTCGTATAAACGTCGCTCAGTGCGATGGCCGCATCCGGCATCTGCTCCTCCAGCGAACTCTTTATTTGGGCAATGGTAAACGAGGCCGCTGCGGACGAAGCGCCGTATTCCTGTTGTAAATCACCGGAGATTGGGATGAAACTATCCTATTGAACGCGGTTTATAGGATATGGTCCTAAAGGAGCGTTCCATGCTGCAAAACCTCGACGAGTTCGACCGCAGCATCCTGCGGATCTACCAGCAGGACCCGGGAATTTCGATGGATGCGCTTGGCGCGAAGGTCGGCCTCAGCCACACGCCGTGCTGGCGGCGGCTGCGCAAGCTCGAAGATGCCGGCATCATCCGCGGCAAGAGCCTGGAATTGGATCGCGAAGCGCTGGGCCTGCGCGTCGTGGTCATCGTGCAGGTCCGCTTGCGCCAGCATGACGAGCAGACGTTGCTCGAGTTCGAGGCCGGCGTTCAACGCCAGCCCGAGATCGTCGATTGCTATTCCGTGGCCGGCGACCACGATTACTTCATGAAGATCGTCTGCGCTGACGCCAAGGATTACGAGCGCCTGTTGAAGAAGACCTTGCTGCATCTGCCGGGTGTCGTCTCGGTCAACTCGCATTTCTGCTTGAACGAGGTCAAGCATACGAGCCGCCTGCCGCTCTGAGCGGCGGCCCTCAAGCCAACTTGCGGCCGCCTCGCGCATTGGTGCGGCGAAATTCCGGCGCCTTCACGATCATTCCGGCCATTTCCCGCGCGCAATCGATAAACAGCCTCGCTTCCGGCGTCAGCAATTGATTCTTGCGCGTGACGATCGCCACCGGCAGCGATGCGAAGGCGGCATCGACCGGCAGCGCCTTCAGCACGGGCTGACGCGCGTTGAAGAGGCGCAGCATCGAGGCGGGGATGAGCGACACGAAATCCGTGCGCGTCAGCAAATGGAGGCGCAGGTGGAACGAGAAAGAAACGATCGTCGCGCGCGGCGTCTCGAGACCATGTTCCTGGAACACGGCGGCGACCGGCGCGCTCAGCACCTCGTTGGGCGGCGTTAAGATCCAGGCGGCGTGCGCCAGCTCGGCGAGGCTCAGCTTGCGGCGCCGCGCCCAGCGGCTCTGCACGCCGGCGACGAGGTGGAGCGGTTCGTCGAACAGCACCTCGGCGGCAAGCCCTTCCTCGGCGAAGGGGCGTGCGATGCGGCCGATCATCAGATCGACATGCCGTTCGCGCAGCTCACGAAATTCCAGGGTCACGGTCTGCGCCTGAGCGACGCGCAACACCATCCGCGGAAAGCGCCGGCTGAATTCCTCGGCCACCGCCGGAAGCAGCCCCGCCGCGATCGATTCGGGACAGCCGATGCGCACCTCGCCGGCGGTCGGATCGGCGAGGAATTCGATCTCGCTGATGCCCTGGCGCAGCTCGTCGAACACCGCGAGGCCGCGGCGCGCCAAGGCGCGGCCGAACGCCGTCGGCTCGATGCCGCGCGGACTGCGGTCGAGGAGCCGCGCGCCCACCGCGCGCTCGAGATCGGCGATGGACTTCGAGATCGCCGGCTGCGAGATCGAGAGATGCGCGGCGGCTTTCGCCATGCTCCCCCATTGCACCACCGCGAGGAAGATGTGCAGGTCGCGCAGGGTGAGCCGGCGGCCGATGCGGCGTTCCCAGTTTGCGATCGGATCAGGCATAACTACCCGGTTATGGCGCTAGCGTCAGGAAGAATTTCCTGTTTATCCGAAGGACGGCTAGGCTTCAAACACTATTCGGGGGCGCCTCGGCGCTCGCACGCCCACCATCCGGACGAGGCCTCATCATGCTCACGCTCTATCACTATTGGAGCTCCGTTTGCTCGCAAAAGGTGCGGATGTGTCTCGCCGAGAAGAAGCTGGCCTATGAAAGCCGGCATGTCGATCTCTTCACCTTCGAGCATTGGGAGCCGTTCTACCGCAAGATCAATCAGAAAGGCGTCGTGCCGGCGCTCGATCACGACGGCAAGATCATCATCGAATCGAACGTCATCCTCGAATATCTCGAGGACGTATTTCCGGCGATCGCCCTCCGCCCCAACAGCGGCTACGACAAGGCGCAGATGCGCCTCTGGATCTTCAATTCGGAAGAGATCGCGCATTCGAACGTCAACACCGCGTCGCACAATCCACGCCACGCCGTGCGCCTGGCGCAGAAACCCTATACGCCCGAGCAGCTCGACCGCGCGGCGGCGAACTGCCCCAATCCGATCATCATGGCGCGGTTTCTCCATCGCCAGGCGCATGGCGTGTCCGATGCGGAGGAAAACCAGGCCTATGTCGCGCTCGATTATCTCCTCGGCATGATGGAGGAGACGCTCGCCGCCTCGCCCTGGCTCGCGGGCAAGGACTACTCGCTGGCCGATATCGCCATGGCGCCGTTCATCAATCGCATCGAGGTGCTGAAGCGGCCCGAGATGGTCGGCGCCGCCAAGCGGCCGCGGCTCGCGGCGTGGTGGCAGCGGGTCCAGGAGCGGCCGGCTTTCAAGGAAGCCTTCAGCTACGCCAATCCCGACAAGAGCGATCCGATCAAGCGCTGACAGGTCCGACGCATGGCGACGCGCGCAATCTCCCGGGTTCTTGTGGTCGGCGGCGGTCTCGCCGGCATGACGCTCGCGACCGCGCTGGCGCGCGCCGGCATTGGCGTCGATCTCGTCGAGATTCAGCCGCGCTGGCAAATCCTCGGCGTCGGCATCTCGGTCCAGGGCCCGACCTTGCGCGCGCTGCGCACGATCGGGCTGCTCGAGGCCTGCATCGAGGCGGGCTTCGGCTACAGCCAGGTGGTCGATTGCGACCAGGGCGGCACGGTGTTCGGCGTGGTCGATCTGCCGCGCCTCCTCGGCGCCGATTTTCCTTCCTGCGTCGGCATGATGCGGCCGGCGCTGCATGACGTGCTCTTCGCCGCGATGAAATCGACGGGGGTCGGGCCGCGCCTTGGTCTCACCGTCGATGCGCTCAGCGAAACGCCGGAGGCGATCGAGGCGCGCTTCAGCGATGGGACCAAGGCGCGTTACGACCTCGTCGTCGGCGCGGACGGCGCCTATTCGAAAATCCGCCGCCTGCTGTTCGGCGAGCGCTTCGCGCCGCGCTACACCGGCCAGGCGGTGTGGCGGGCGATGACGCCGCGCCCGGCGGCGGTGACGGCGCGCACGGCCTATTACGGGCCACGGCACAAGGCCGGCTTCAATCCCGTGTCGCGCGACGAGATGTATGTCTACCTTGTCCAGAACGTGAGCGGCGATCCGCGGCTCGAGCCCGAGCGCTGGCCCGCGGTGATGCGCGAATTGTTGAGCGATTTCGGCGGGCTGATGGGCGAGGTGCGCGACACGATCACCGATCCGGCGCGCATCGTCTATCGCCCGGTCGAATCGCTGCTGCTGCCGAAGCCGTGGCATTGCGGCCGCGCGGTGCTGATCGGCGATGCCGTACATGTCGCGCCGCCGCAGCTCGCGAGCGGCGCCGCGATCGCCATCGAGGACGCGATCGTACTGGCTGAGATGCTGAGGGGAGACGAACCGCTCGGCGCGATCCTCGAAGGCTTCGTTGCGCGCCGCTACGAGCGCTGCCGCCTCGTGGTCGAGAACTCCTATCAGCTCGGCGAGTGGGAGAAGAATCCGAAGCTTCCCGGTGCCGATCCGGTGCGCCTGCAAAGCGAATCCTTCGCCGCGCTGGCGAAGCCCATCTGAGACACGAGAGAGGAGGAGAGCATGATCCGCACGAAATTTTGCGATTTGCTCAAGATCGATCATCCGATCGCGCTGGGAGGAATGGGCTCGATCTACGCGCCGGCGCTGGTCGCGGCGGTCTCCTCGGCCGGCGGGCTCGGCGCCATGGGGTGCCATAACCTCAAACCCGAGCAGGTGCGCGCCGGCGTGACTGCGATCCGTGAGCGGACCAACAAGCCGTTCGGGGTAAACTTTCTCCTCTTCGATCTGCGCGAGGATTCCTTCGCCGCGGCGCTCGATCTGCGCCCGCCGGTGGTCGCGTTCGCCTGGCCGCGGCCAGAGCAGGATCTCGCGCCCTTCATCGCTCGCGCCCATGATGCCGGCAGCAAGGTCACCTTCATGGCCGGCGGCGTGCCCGAGGCCCGGCGCGCCGTCGCGGCCGGCGCCGATGTGATTATCGCGCAGGGCACCGAGGGCGGCGGCCATGTCGGATGGCAGGCGAGCTTGCCGCTCATCCCCATGGTCGTCGACGCGGTCGCGCCCGTGCCGGTGCTCGCCGCGGGCGGCATCGCCGACGGCCGCGGCCTCGCGGCAGCGCTGGCGCTCGGCGCCGATGGCGCGCTGCTCGGCACGCGCTTTCTCGCCAGCGAGGAATCGCCGCTCCATGCGAATTTCAAGCAGGCAATCGTCGATGCCGACGGCCATGACACGCTGCTGTCGGAGCTTCCCGATCTCGCGGCGGGGAAGGTCTGGCCGGGCGCGATGTCGCGCTCCAAGCGCAACGGCTTCATCGACCGGTGGGCGGGACGCGAGTGGGCGTTGCGCCGCGACCAGGCGCAAGCGCTCGCCGATGTGCAGGCCGCGCGCCAGCGCGGCGACATCAACGAGGCGCCCTTGTCGATGGGCCAGGATGCGGGGCTCATCCGCGACATTCCGCCCGCCGCCGAGCTCGTTGGGCGGATCGCGCGCGAGGCCGAGGCGATTCTCGCGACGAAGCTGCCGCAGCTGCTAAAATAGCCGCGGAGCAAATTCGGTCGATGCATGAGCGAGGGTAAACTGAGCGCGGGCTTCGTCATCGCGCTTGGCGCGATCACGCTGACCAGTCCGCTCGCCATCCATCTTTTCCTGCCGGCGATGCCCGAGGTGAAATCGGGCTTCGACGCCTCGGACGCGCTCGTCCAGGCGACGTTCAGCGTGACCTTCATGGCGATGGCGGTTGCGACCCCGGTCTATGGCAGCCTTTCCGACCACTATGGACGGCGCCCCGTGCTGCTCGGCGGGCTCGGGCTCTTTCTTCTTGGCAGCCTTGCCTCAGCCCTGGCCGGATCGATTCTCGCCTTGATCGCCGGCCGTTTGGTTCAGGCGATGGGTGCGGCATGCGGCCTCACCCTCGCCCGCGCCATCGCGCGCGATGCCTATGGGCCCGAGGCGCTCGTCAAAGCGATCGCCTATTTGACGATGGCTTACACTTTGGGTCCGATGGTGGCGCCGACCGCCGGCGGGCTGCTGATCGACAATTTCGGCTGGCGCAGTGTGTTCTGGTTCGCGCTCGCGGCCGGCGGTGCGATCGCGGCGTCCTCTTACTTCGTGCTGTTCGAAACCCATGCGCGCCGCGCGGCGGCCGGCGCCTCGTCCGGGGTGTTGCGCCATTACGGCGCGCTGCTGCGCGATACGCGGTTCGTCGCTTTTATCCTGCAGCCGGCCTTCATGTCGTTCATGTTCTTTGCCGTCGCCGCGGCATCGCCCTTTCTGATGAAGGACGTCTTGGGCCGCTCCGAGACGGAATACGGGCTTTACTTCATGTGCTTTCCCGTGGGCTATTGCAGCGGAAATTGGATTTCGAGCCGGTTGAGCGGGCGCGTCGCGATCGAGAGCATGGTGCTGATCGGCGCGGTCGTATGCCTTGCCGCGGCGGTCGCGCAAGCGGCCTGCGTCCTTGCCGGATTTCTCTCGCCGCTGATCATCTTCGTGCCGGGCGGGGTGATGAGCTTCGCACAAGGCCTGTCGCTCCCCAACGCCCAAGCAGGAGCGATGCGTATCCGGCCCGAGCTCGCCGGGACGGCGGCGGGGCTGGGCGTCTTCGTGCAGATGCTGCTCAGCGCGCTCTCCTCGCAGCTTTACGGCTTTCTCGCCGACGGCACGGCCCTGCCGATGATCTGGATCTCGTCGGGAGGCGTCGTGTTCGCGGTGGCCGCCGCGATTTATTCCTTTGCCAAGCGCGTGGGCGACGCCGAGGCGCTCGCCGCGCCGGCTGTTCCGCGGCGCGCCGAAACCGAGATCGGCAAGGCGTAAGATGTCGAGCGGCCGCAGCGCGATGGGCAGAGGGTCAAGCCGTGAGGCGGTTCGCCTGGTAGTCGGCGAAAGCCTGGCGGATTTCGTCGACCGTATTCATGACGAAGGGCCCATAGGCGACGACCGGTTCGTCGATCGGCGGACCGGCGAAGAGCACGGCGCGCATCGCGGCCTCGGCTTCGATCGCGAGAACATCCGTCTCATCGCCACCATCGGGCCGCGGCTCGAGCCAAGCGACATCCGGAGCCGCGACTTTCCGTCGCGCGCGGCCGAGCCGCGCCGATCCTTCTATCAGATAGAGAAACGCCCGAAACCGCGCCGGGATTTCCTGGGCGAAGCTGCGGCCGGGCTCCATGCTCATGTCGATGAACATCACGGGCCAGTGGCTGCCATGCGGCTCCGTCACCTCGCCCGATTGTCCGGCGTAAACCCGCAGCTCGATCCCGGGAAGGCTGCGCCGCGCCACCTTCGCCAGCGGTTGATCGACATAACGCGCCGGGATCATCTTGGCCGATGCCGGAAGATTGACCCAGAGCTGCAAGGTGTGCGCGGTCTCCGCGCCATCCGGCATCTCGCTGTGGAGGACGCCGCGTCCCGCCGTCATCCATTGGACATCGCCCGGCCGCAGGACGCCGTCGGCGCCGGTATGGTCGCGATGATGGAGCGCGCCGCCCAGCACCAGGGTCACGGTTTGCATGCCGCGATGCGGATGGGTCTCGAATCCGCCCGGCGCCGCGAACCAGTCTTCGGAGAGGTGGAGGAAAGGCGATTGCTCGGCGAAAGCGCCGGGCCGCAGCATCGTGCGCTTGGCCTGGACCTGATCGTTGGGCCCGCGATCGACAGCCCGCTCGACACGGTCGATATCCCGCTCCACCGAAACACTCCTCAAAGTTGCGACGCCGCGCGATCGGGCGTCTTGCGCCGGAATTGGATCAACTATAGTCAGCTCGCTCCAAATGTCGAACCGGCCGCGAAGGCCGCGAGGGAGGACAGGAATGTATGACGTTGTGATTGTCGGCTACGGCCCGACGGGAATGCTCGCGGCAATCCTCCTCGGTCGCGCGGGCCATCGCGTCGCGGTCGTCGAGCGTCATCGCACGCTCTACAACCTGCCTCGCGTCGGAATCGTTCATGACGACGTGCTGCGCATGTTCCAGGAGGTCGGCTGCGTCGAAGACATTTGGCCGTCGACGCATTTCCTGCCGATCTATGAGCTCGCCAAGAACGGTCAGGTGCTGCTCTCCAGCGAGGTGTCGCCAATGGCGACTCATGGTTGGCCCGAATACACCTCGATCTATCAGCCCTCCTTCGAGAAGGAGCTCGACCGCCTCGCGCGTTCCGTGCCGTCGGTCGAAATCTTCGGCGGCGAGACCGCGACCGGCATCTCGCAGGACGGCGACAGCGCTGCCGTCGTGGTGACGAACGGCGAAGGCCGGACGCGCCGGATCGAAGGGCGGTTCCTGATCGGCGCCGATGGCGGCAACAGCTTCGTTCGCGGCGCGCTCGGCGTCGAATACGAGAATTTGGGCTTCGATCAGGATTGGCTGGTGATCGACGCCAAGGAGATTCGCGCCCGCCCAGGCCTGCCGGCGATGCGCCAATTCTGCGAGCCCGAGCAGCCGGGCGTGACCCTTTTCATGGGCCCGCATCATCGCCGCTGGTCGTTCATGATCTTCCCGGGCGAATCGGCCGAGGACGCGGTGAAGCCTGAAAGCGTGTGGCGGCGGCTCGATCGCCCGGAAGGCGCGACGCCTGAGGAGTACGAGCTCATCCGCGTCGCCTCCTATAAATTCCAGTCGCTCTATGCCCGGCAATGGCGCGTCGGCCGCGTCTTCCTCGCCGGCGATGCCGCGCATCAAATGCCGCCTTTCCTCGCGCAGGGCCTGTGCTCGGGATTCCGCGACGCGCACAACCTTGCCTGGAAGCTCGATGCGGTCCTCAAAGGGCTCGCCTCGCCCGACTTCCTCGACACCTATATGGCGGAGCGCGGGCCGAGCGCGCGCGCCACCATCGTCGAAAGCATGCGGGTCGGGCTGCATGTGAATGAGCGCGACCCCGAGAAGGTGAAGCTGCGCGACGCGCAGCTGATGGCGATGCAGGCGGAGAAAGACCGTTCGCGCGGCCAGCAACAGCTCATCGCCTTTCGCGTCCCTGGTGTCGAGAAGGGTTTGATCGCCCAGGGCGGCGTGCCGGGCGCGGGTGATGCGTTCCCGCAAGGGCGCGTGCGCCGCGGCGCGGCCGAGGGGCGCTTCGACGACATAGCCGGCCGTGGCTTTCTCATTCTTGCCCGCGGGATCGATCCGAGCCGCGTGCTCGACGCCGCGGATCGCAGCTTCTGGCAAAGCCTCGGCGGCTCCGTGGTGACGCTGGCCGATGCGTCCGCTGCGCCGGCGGCGGATGCGGTGGTCGACAGCGAAGGCTTTTATGGCAAGCTGATGGACGAATATCGCTGCGACATCATCGTGAAGCGGCCGGACTACAATATTTTCGGCACCTGCCGCGCGGCGGGGCTCAAAACGCTGCTCGCCGATCTGCGCGCACAATTGGGTGCCGGGTGGGGCGCCGCGGCGTGAGGCAAACCGGCCGGCACGCACCGGCCGCATGACAAGGAGGAAGGAGCCATGGCGACAAAGCTCGACGAAATCAGCGACGGCATTTTCCGCATCTCGACCTTCGTACCTGCGATCAATCCGCCGGTCGGCTTCACCTTCAACCAGTTCCTGGTGAAGGCCGAGCAGCCCTTCCTGTTTCATTGCGGGCACCGCAAAATGTTCCCTCAGATCGCCGAAGCCGTCTCGCGGGTTCTCCCCGTCGCTGAGCTGCGCTGGATCGGCTTCAGCCATGTCGAGGCCGATGAATGCGGCGCGCTCGAGAATTGGCTCGAGGCGGCGCCCGGCGCCACCGTGGTGCATGGGGCGGTTGGCTGCCGGATCTGGGTCAGCGATCTGACCGATCGCCTGCGCGCGTTGCGCGATAACGAGACCCTCGATCTCGGCGGCAAGCGCGTTCGCCATCTCGACACGCCGCATCTGCCGCATGGCTGGGATGCGGGGCTGCTTTTCGAAGAAACCAGCGCCACGCTCTTTTGCAGCGATCTTTTCGCGCATGGCGGCGACGGGCCGGCCGTGACGAGCGATGATGTCGTTGCGACTGCGATCGAAGGCGAGGACCGCTCGCAATCGATGAGCCTTACCCCGGCGACCGCGCCGATGCTGCGCCGGCTGGCGGCGCTCGCGCCGCGCACCCTCGCCGTGATGCACGGCTCCTCCTATGCGGGAAAGCCCGCGGCCGCGCTCGGCGCGCTCGCGGACCACGCGGAGCGAAAGCTCAAATCCCTCTCCTCATGAGCGCGCGCGTTCCCGTCCTCATCGTTGGCGGCGGTCCGGTGGGGCTGCTGCTTGCCGCGGAATTGGGCTGGCGCGGCATCGAATGCCTCCTGATCGAGCGCGATTCGCCGGAGGAGCGCGCGAAATACAGCCGGATCATGCAAATCGGCGTGCGCACGATGGAATTCCTGCGCCGTCTCGGCGCGGTCGAGGCGGTGAAAAACTGGGGCTTCCCGCCGGATTTCCCGTTCGACAATGTGTTCCTGACGAGCCTCACGGGTTACGAGATCGCGCGCTTCGAGATGTACGCGCTAGGCTCGATCCGCCCCAACCCGTTCAGCCCCGAGCATCAGTGGCACTGCCCGCAATTCGTCTTCGATCCGATCCTGCAGCGTCTCGCCGAATCCTTCCCTTCCGTGTCGCTGCGCTATGGCTGCCGTCTCGAGAGCTTCGAGGACGGCCCGGGCGGGGTGACGGCAAGCCTCGTCGATGAAGCGAGTGGCCGGCGCGAAACCGTCGCGGCCGATTATCTCGTGGGCTGCGACGGGTTCTCGAGCACGGTGCGCGAGGGCATCGGCATTCCAATGGAGGGCGAGCTCCTGATCGACCGCTCGCTCAACATCGAGTTCCGCTTGCCGGAGCTTCATCGCCTGCACGACAAGGGCAATGCCGGCCGATACATCTCCGTCGGGCCCGAGGGAACCTGGGCGACGACCATGGCGGTCGACGGCAAGGAGCTGTGGCGCATCCTGCTCTATACCAAGACCGAGGATGTCCGCGGCATCGATGCGCAGGCGATCGTGCGACGGCTGATCGGCCGGGACGCGCCGTTCACCATTGCCGGCGTGGTCGCCTGGAGCCGCCGCGCGCTCAATGCCGAGCATTTCCGGCGCGGCCGCGTGTTCCTTGCCGGCGATGCGGCGCATTCGCATCCGCCCAATGGCGGCTTCGGCATGAACACCGGTGCGGCCGATGCCGCCGATCTCGGCTGGAAGCTTGCCGCGGTGCTGCAAGGCTGGGCGCCGCCGGCGCTGCTCGACAGCTACGAGATCGAGCGCCGCCCGGTGTGCCAGCGCGCGATCGATGAAGCAATGCGCGAACTCCACCGCTTGCGCGATGAGGTGCGCTATCCCGCCATCGACCAGCCCGGGCCGGAGGGCGAGCGTCAGCGCCGCACGCTGGCCGAGCGGCTCAAAGCGGGCTTCGCCGGCAGCCGCGTCTGGTATCGCTGGGGCATGCATCTCGGCTACATCTACCACCCGTCGCCGATCGTCGTTTCGGACGGCACGCCGCTACCGGCCGACGATACCTATGGCTATGTCCCGACGGCGCGGCCCGGCGCGCGCGCGCCGCATGGCGTGCTGAGCGACGGACGCTCGATTCTCGATCTCTTCGGGCAGGGCTTCGTGCTGCTGCGCTTCGATCGCCGCGCGCCCGCCGATGCAATTCTCGCGGCGGCGCGCGCTCGCCGCCTACCGCTCGCGCTCGAGGAGATCGACGACGCCGCACTCGCCGCGCTCTATGAGGAGCCGCTGGTGCTTGTCAGGCCCGACGGGCATGTGGTTTGGCGCGGCGCGACGGCGCCGGCCGATCCGCTCGCGCTCATCGATCGCGTGCGCGGCGCCGGCGGCCCGGCATCCTAACTCAAGCGCGGCGCGCGGCGACACGCGGCCCGGCACCGCGCACCGTGTCGATCACCTCCAGCGCGTCGGGCGGAACTTCCTGTCCCCGCCATGCCACATGCCCGTCGGGACGGACGAGCACCAGGGGGAGAGCGTAGAGAGCCGCCGCCTCGCGCGAATCGATGCGCCGAACGGTGAGCGGCACGCCGCGCCGCGCCGCGGCTTGTTCCAGTTTCTCGGTCGCGACATCGGCGAATTTCAGCAGGGAGAATCCCGCGCCGAAGAGATCGAGGATCGATTTGCCGGGCGACAGCCAGACATGCGGCGCGCGTGCGCCGGGAAAGCTCGTCGGCGCATAGCCGATCGTATCCTCTGCGGGTTTCGTCGAGCCGTCCGGCACGATGATCGGCGAGGGATCGTAGATATAGCCGAGATGAACGCCGACTGGATGCCAGGATTTCTCGTTCTCTTCGACAAGCCGGCGGCCGACCGTGCGGCGCACGGCTTCGCCCTCGGGCGTCGGCGCGGCGATCTCGGTATTGGGACGGGCGCTGAGCAGGCGTTGGTAATTGCTGAGCGATACTTCGGCGGCGCGCGCCGAGGCCGGGCGCCGTTCATAGTCATAGCTCTCGAGCAGGTTGGGTCCGCCCCAGCCCTCGAGCGTCGCGGCGAGCTTCCAGCCGAGATCGAACGCGTCCTGGATGCCCGTGTTCATGCCGAGCCCGCCATTGGGCGGATGGGCATGCGCCGAATCGCCGGCGAGGAACACGCGCCCGTCCATGAAGCGGTCGGCGACCGTGCGCTTGCGCACCCAGAGGCTCTTATCCTCGATCGTATGCGGCACCGCGCGTCCCATGCAGCGGTGGAAAAGCGCGGAGATATCGGTCTCCTCGAGCTTTTCCGCATCGAGCCCGACGAGTTGCAGCCGCCACAAATCCTTGCCATCGACGGCGGTGAGGAAGGACCAGGTCCCCTCGGGTCCGACGAAGACGTAGCGAAATGCCTCGAGCTTGTCGTGATACTGCGCGAGGTCGCGGATGCGCAGATAAATCGTCATCGACCAATCGATGTGCCGCTCGCCGCGGATCTCGATGCCCAGCAGGTCGCGCACCGTGCTGGCGAAGCCGTCGCAGCCGACGAGATAGGCGCAGCGCAGCGTCTCGCGCTCATTGGTGCTCATGTCGCGCAAGATCGCGGTGACGCCCTCGCCATCCTGAACGAAGCTTTCGAGCTTCGTGCGATGGCGAAATACGATCTGCGGGAAGCTCCGCGCGTAATTCTGGAGAATCGGGTCGAACCAAGTCTGGGGACAGGGCATCGACCGCTCGGGGCTGAAAGTCGAGGAAACTTGTTCCGCAAGCGAGGGCGTCTCCACCCGCCCGAGCTCATAGCCCTGCATATCGGTGACGAAGGCGCTGTCGAGGCGATGCTCGAGCGGAAAGCCCCAATTGCGCACCGTGTCGGCGATGCCGAACTGGCGGCAAAACTCCATGGTTCGGACGCTCACCTCGAGCATCTTCGCCGTGCCGACCTTGTTTTCGTTTTGCTCGACGAGTAGCGCGCGCACGCCGCGTCTGCCCAAATCGCCCGCGAGCGCGAGCCCAATCGGGCCGCCTCCGGCGATCAATACCGGCACATCGATGCTCATTCGCCACCCCCGCCGCCCGATAAAAACGAGGCGCGCCAGCGTCTGTATTAGCCGCGGCGCCCATTACCGGCAATAGAACCGGCGGCGCGAGACTTGGGGAGAAGCGGCGTGCGCCGGCTCAGCGCGCGGCCGAGCGCCGGCGTCCAGGCAGTGAGATCAGGGTTTCGCGCTCGCGCTCCTGGCGCAGCACGGATGCGCGCACGCGCAACAGGTCGCGGCGCGCGACGATGCCGACGAGCGCGTCGGTGCCGCGGCGCAGGATGGGAACGCGGCCGACGCCGGTTTCCGCCATGCGGTCGGCGACGCGGCCGACCAGCTCGTCCTCATAGGCGGTGACGAGCTCCTGGCCGGCCATCTGCTCGGTCAAAGGCTTGTCGGGCGGCGGAGTCTCGACGGTCCAGAGCAGCGCATCCGCGCGCGCGACCATTGCAGCAAGCGTGCCGTCGCCGCGGATCACGGGATAGCTCTTGTGGCGCGGCGTCGCGCCGCGCGTCGTAAAGAACGTCACCGCCTCGCCGACCGTCGTATCGTCGGGCAAGGTGTCGACCGGCTGCGCCATGATCTCCGAGATGCGCATGGTCTCGAACGGATCGACGGTATATTCGCGCAACACGTGATAGCCGCGCCGTGCGACCTTCTCGGTGAGGATCGAGCGCTTGAGGAGCAGAACCGTCGTGCCATGCGCGACGGCGCAGGCGATCGCGAGCGGCACAAGCGCGCTGAGATCGCCCGTAAGTTCGAGCGCGAACACCGTCGCGGTGAGCGGCGAGCGCATCGTGCCGGCCATGATCGCCGCCATGCCGATGAGCGCCCAAGTCGCGCTGGTGCCGAAAGGCAGCGCATTGCCCATCAGCGCCGCGAGGCTTCCGCCCATCATCAGCAGAGGCGCGAGCACGCCGCCCGAGGTGCCCGAGCCGAGCGCGATCGCCCAGATGAGCGATTTGACGACGAGCAGGCTGAGCGCGTCCCAGCGGCTGAAATTGCCCTGCAGCAAAGCTGCGATATTGTCGTAGCCGACGCTCAGCGCATGCGGCTCGATCAGGCCGCCGAGGCCGACCGCGGCGCCGCCGATCAGTGGCCACCACATCCAATGGATCGGCAGGCGCTGAAACAGATCCTCGCTTTTATAGACCATGGCCGTCAGAAGCCCCGAGGCGAGGCCCGAGACAATGCCTACGCCGGCGCAGACGAGCAAGCCGAGCGCCGGCAGGGCCGGGCTCGGCGCCATCGGGAAAAGCGGACCGGGCGCGATCAGCCAAGGCCGCAGCGCCGCAGCGACCACGGAGGCTAGGGCCACCGGCACGAAGCTGCGCGGCTTCCACTCGAACAGCAACAATTCGACCGCGAGCAGCATGCCGGCAACCGGCGTGGCGAAGGTCGCCGACATACCGGCGGCGGCGCCGGCGACGAGCAGGGTTTTGCGCTCGCTGCTGGAGAGTTGGAAGAGCTGGGCGAAGAGCGAGCCAAGCGCGCCGCCCGTCATGATGATCGGGCCCTCGGCGCCGAACGGGCCGCCCGTGCCGATCGAGAGAGCCGAAGAGAGCGGCTTCAACAGCGCCACTTTCGGCTCGATCCGGCTGCGGCCGATCAGGATCGCTTCCATCGCTTCGGGAATGCCGTGGCCGCGAATTTTCTCCGAGCCGAATCGCGCCATCAGTCCGATGATGAGACACCCCGCGACGGGAACCAGAGCCGCCCACCAGCCGAGCCTGCTGTCGGCGATCGAGCGATGCGCGAAGCCGAACACGCCGAAATAGGCGATGTTCGTCACCAGATCGATCAGATGCAGCAAAGCCCATGCCGCACCTGCCCCGGCCGCGCCGACGGCAAGCGCCATGCTCGCAACCAGCAACAGGCGACGATCGGCGCTGAAATCGCCGAGACCGTCATGGATTGCTAAGTTCGCTGCGGCGCGATGGTCACGCCCGGAATGGAAATGGGAGCGCAATGTGGATAACAATCGCTTAACCATGGAACTTCAAGGCAATGGCAAAAGGTACTCGGCCCGTCCAGAGAGCCGGGCTATATATATCGCACTGCGATATAAATTACAGGTTTCTTTTTGCATGCCTGTCCATCGCGGGCGATGACGCGTCGCGCCGCTCCCCGCCCGTCGCTGGGCAAGCCCGATTACGAGACGCTGGCGGAGTTCCGCTACCTCCTGCGGCGCTTCGTTGCGTTCAGCGATGCCGCCGCCGAGGAGGCCGGGTTGCGCCCGCAGCAGCACCAAGCCCTCTTGGTGATCAAAGGATTTCCCGGCCGCGAGCGCATCACCATCGGCGCGTTGGCCGAGCGGCTCGGCATCCGCCATCACAGCGCAGTCGGGCTGGTGGACCGGCTTGTCGGTCACGGCCTCGTCCGCCGCCACGCGGAGCGTGCGGATCGCCGCCAGGTGACCGTCGCGCTGACGCCCGAGGCCGAGGCTTTGCTGGCGCGGCTGAGCCTCGCTCACCGCGACGCGTTGACGCGTCTCGCGCCGCTTTTCCAAGAACTCCTCGCGCAATTGGCCGTGCCGCCGCCGAGCGCAGACCGGAAGCGCCATCAAAGCCCTTGACCGGGCTTTCCGTGGGCGCGACCCTTCCCCTGAAGCGAAAGCGAGGGTGCCCCGTGGATCGAGCGCAACAGGCGGAGATGGCGAAAGCGTTTCGCGCACGGCACCGCGCCGCGTCGGTTCTGCTCCTGCCCAATGTTTGGGACGCCCTGAGCGCGCGGCTGTTCGCGGCGGCGGGATTCGAAGCGCTGGCGACGACCAGCGGCGGGGTGGCCTGGGCGCTTGGCTATCCGGATGGGGAAGTCGCGCCTTGGGACGAGGTCCTCGCCGCGACCGCGCGGATCGTGCGGGTCGCGCGGGTTCCGGTGACGGCCGATATCGAGAGCGGCTACGGCGCCACACCGGCAGAGCTGGGCGCTCATGTCGCCGCCGTGATCGAGGCCGGGGTGGTCGGGATCAATCTCGAGGACGGGCTGCATGGCGCGATCCGTCCGGTCGAGGAGGCGGTCTCCCGGCTGCGCGCGGCACGCGAGGCGGCGCATCGCTCGGGCGTCCCCATCGTCATCAACGCGCGCTGCGACGTCTATCACCTGCCGGAAGGCGCGGAGGATTGGCGCTTCGCCGAGACGGTCGGGCGCTGCAAGGCCTATGCGGAGGCCGGTGCGGATTGCGTCTATCCCTTCGGCCTGCGCGATCCAGCGACGATCGCGAGGCTGGTGAAGGCGGTCGATTTGCCGGTGAACATCACCGGCCGTCCCGGCATGCCCGATGCCGCAGCCTTCGAGCGCATGGGCGTTGCGCGCATCACCATCGCTTCGGCCCCAACCCTCGCCACGATGGCGGCGATCCAGAAAATTGCGACCGAATTCCATGCCCGGCGCGGCTTCGATCATTTGGCCAGCCCGATCCGCCACCCCGACGCGCAACAGCTCTTTTCAACGAAAGGATAAGGCTCATGAAAGCACGCCTCGACCCGCGCAAAATCGCCCCCGACGCCATGAAGGCGATGGGCGCCCTCCACGGCTATGTCCGCGATTGCGGCCTCGATCATCAGCTGCTCGAGCTGGTGAAGCTGCGGGCCTCGCAGATGAATGGCTGCGCCTGGTGCATGGACATGCATACCAAGGAGCTGCGCGCCGCCGGCGAGACCGAGCAGCGGCTCTATCTTGTCAGCGCGTGGCGCGAATGCCCGTTTTACAGCGAGCGCGAGCGCGCGGCTTTGGCTTGGACCGAGGCGCTGACGAAGCTCACCGACGGCGATGTGCCGGACGCGGTGTTCGAGACGGCGCGCGCGCAGTTCAGCGAGGAAGAGCTGGTGAAGCTCACTTTGGCGATCGTCGCGATCAACGGCGCCAACCGCATCAATGTCGGCTTCCGCGCCGTTCCGGGCGATTACCGTCCCGCCGCCCGCCGCGCGGCGGAATGAGCTTTCGGCGCGGTTCGGCGCGCGAGGAAATTCTTCAGCGCGACGGCGTTGTTGTGCTCGGAATCTTTGGCGGCAAAAAGCAGGGTCAGGCGCTTGTTGGCCTTGACGAGTGCGCGCAGCGCGGCGACCGCTTCGGGGTTCGCCGCGAGCTCGCGGCGATAGCGCCGCTCGAATTCGGCCCATCGGCTTGGATCGTGACCGAACCACTGGCGCAGCGCCGTTCCGGGCGCGATGTCTTTCAGCCAGACATCGATCTTGGCAGCCTCGCGCTTGAGCGCCCGCGGCCACAACCGGTCGACGAGCACGCGCAAACCGTCCTCCTGCGAAGGCGGTTCGTAAACACGCTTCAGGCGGATCATGACGCCTCCTTTCTCGTGAATCGCCCCCAATCTATAGGTCGTCGAGGATAGGAGATACGAGTATGACCGATCATCGCGATGACGACCCGCCCGCGACCTTGAGCTCGCCCGCCTGCTCGATGAGCGAGGCGGACGATGTCTATATGGGTTATGCCGGCAAAGCGGAGCTGCTCGCGCTGCTCAACGAGCTGCTCGAAGCCGAGCGCGCCGGCGCGCGCGTCGCGCTCGAGAGCGCGCGGGCCGCGCCCGAGGGGCCGATCCGCGCGCTGCTCGATCTTGTCCACCACGATGAGGGGCGGTGGTGCGCGATGCTGCTGGGCCACATCAAGGCGCGCGGCGAGACGCCCTCGGCGAAGATGGGCGCGTTCTATGAGAAAGCCATGGCCATCGTCGAGCTCGGCGAGCGCCTCAAATTCCTCAATCGCGGCCAGGGCTGGGTGGTCAAGAAGCTCAGGGAGATTTTGCCGCGGGTGCGCGACGACCGGCTCCACGCCGATCTGGCCGAGATGCTGCGGCTGCACGAGGTGAATATCGCCCGCACCAATGAGGTGGCGGGGCTTCGCCCCGGCGCCTAAACGCTCCGCATCTGGGGAAAGCTAGGCTTTGACCGTTTCGCCGAGGGCGATGCAGAGCGCCAACTGGCCGTTGACCACGCTCATCGTCTTGCGCGCGGCGACCGGGACGGGGATTTTTCGGGTTTTGCAGTAAAGCAGAAGCGCCGCGGCAAGCTTTTCGCTCGCCACCGTCACGTGATCACGAATGTCGTTGCCGTCGACGACATCGCAATCGAGTTGACAGCCATTGGCCGCGCTCACGCCGACATTCTCGATCCGGCCCTTCGGAAAAGCCTGGTTGGAGCGCTGATAGAATTGCCGCAGCGCGGCCATCGCCTCGTCGCTCGTGAAGATGATCTGCCGAAGCTCGGATGGCATGGCAAATGACCTGTCCTGTCGGATCGGTGCCGCGACCGGCGCGGGCCGAGGAGCCCTCGCGCTGCCGATGCGCAAGGCAAAGTTTACGAGCGGGTTCGACACCAATTGGTTAACATCCCGGCGGGGCGGATTGGCTGGCCGTCAGCATCCATCGGCCGTCTGCTCCGCCCGCATACCACCAGCAAGGGAAGACTCGCCGGAATGAGCAGCATGCCAATGGATCGGCGCAACGAGACCAACCCGCTATTCGGGCCGAACAAGCTGAAGCTCGGCCTCTTCGGCGTCAATGTCAGCAATGGCTGCGCCATCACCAAGGCCGAGGAGCGCTTTCGCGCGACCTGGGCGGAAACCTTGGCGATCGCAGGGGCGGCGGACGGCTTCGGCTATGAGGCGCTGGTGCCGGTGGCGCGCTGGAAGGGTTTCGGCGGCGAGACCAATTTCAACGGCACCAATTTCGACACCTATACCTGGGCGGCGGGCATCGCCCAGGCGACGCGCCAAGTGGGCGTTCTCACCACCTCGCATGTACCGACGGTTCATCCGGTGATGGCGGCGAAGCAAGCGGCGACGGTCGATCACATCAGCAACGGGCGCTTCGCGCTCAACATCGTCTGCGGCTGGTTCGCGCCCGAGCTCGAGATGTTCGGCCGTGACATCATGGAGCACGACACGCGCTATGAATACGCCGCCGAATGGATCGAGGTGATGAAGCTCCTCTGGACGCGCGAGGAAGAGTTCGACTTCGAAGGCCGGTTCATCCGCATCGCCAAAGGCTTCTCGATGCCGAAGCCGATCCAAAAGCCGTTTCCGCCGCTGATGAATGCCGGCTCTTCGGGCAAGGGCCGCGACTTCGCGGCGAAATACGCCGATCTCGCTTTCATCCATCTCGATCCGGCCGATCTCGATCGCACCAAGGCGCATATCGAAACCTATCGCCGCCTCGCGCGCGAGGAGCATGGCCGCGAGATTCAGATCTGGGGCAACGCCTATGTCGTGCAGCGCGCGACGCAGAAAGAAGCCGAGGATTATCTCCGGCACTATGTGGTCGAGCTCGGTGACGATCCCGCTGTCGAGAACATCCTCACCATCCAGGGCCAGCAGATGCAGCGCTTGCTGCCCGAGGCGCGCGAGGCGATCAAATTCAGCATCAAGGCGGGATGGGGCGGCGTGCCGCTGGTCGGTACCGCCGATCGCATCGTCGGCGAGCTGCAGAAATTCGCCGGTATCGGCCTCGACGGCATTCTCTTGAGCTGGGTCGACTATCTCGACGGTCTCGCCGCCTGGCAGCGCGAGGTGATGCCGCGGCTGGAGCAGGCCGGGCTGCGCCGCGCGGTCGCGAAGGCTTAGCGCTTGAGGCTTGGCAGGATCCGAAGCGCGTTGTCGCGCTCGATCGCGCGGATGTCGCTTGCACTCAAGCCGAGCTCGTCGAGGCGCGATACCGTGAACTCCGCCTTCATATAAGGAATGTCGGTGCCGAAGAGCAGCTTGGAGACCGTGGTGAGCTGCAGCAGCGCTGCCATGGCCGGGCGGTTGGTGGCGCTGACGACGTCGAAATAGAGCTTGCGGAACTCGGCGATCGCGCCCTCGGGCAGCCGTTCGGCGAGGTCCTTGCGCACATTGACGAGGTTGGCGACGCGGTGGGCGAGCATCGGCACCGTGCCGCCGCCATGCGCGAAAATGAAGTTGATGTCGGGGCAGCGCCGCACCGTGCCGCCGAAGACGAGGCTCATGATGGCGCGCGTCGTGTCGAACGGATACTCGATCAGCGGCGGGTTGAGATCGGGCAGGAGATTGGTGCAGCAGCCGGGCACGGTCGGGTGGAAGAAGATCGTCGCCTTGCGCCGATTGAGCTCGTCGAACACCGGCGCGAAAGCCGGATCGCCCGGCCATTGCGTCTCATAACTCGTCTGCATCTTGAAGCCGTCGCATTTCAAGACGTCGGTGGCATAGGCGATCTCTTCGAGACATTGATCGATATGCGGCAGCGGCAGAAGCGCGAAGCTGCCGAAGCGGCCCGGATGGTCCTGGCAAAGCCGCGCCGCATATTCGTTGCAGTCGCGTGCCAGCGCCTGGGCGCGCTTCGGGTCATTGGGACGCACGATGACGGTCGAAATCGAGGTCACGGTGGTGGCGATGCCGTTGCGGTCCATCGCCTCGAGCGACATGGCGGGCGTCCATTTCGCGACCATGTCGAAATCGAGCGCTCGCCCCGCCATGCGCTCGCGCTCTTCCTCGAGCCAGCGCGCCGGCAAGATATGATGGTGAACATCGATCCGGTGCGGCGTCACGACCATGGCTTCCTCCCTCCGGTTCTCGCTTCTCCGAGTATAGAGCCCGCACGGCGGTGCGGCGCAACGACAGGCTGGAATTCGGTCCGGCCGGCCGGTAGGTTTCTCGTGGTAACGCGAAGAAACGCCGAGGAGACGCGCATGCAATTTGGCCTGTTCTCGAACAGCCGGCGCCCCAGCCGCGTCCTGAGCGATAGCTGGGATCGCGACATCGCCGAGATCGAGGTTGCGGACAAGCTCGGCTTCGCCGAGGCCTGGATCAGCGAGCACCAATCGCCGGCCGAGCTCATCATCTGCAAGGCGGCGGCGGTGACGAAGCAGATCAAGCTCGGCTCGGCCGTGCGTCCCCTTGCCTATTACCATCCCTTGCAGGTGACGATCGAGGCCAATGCCTGCGACAATCTCACCAACGGGCGCTATCAGCTCGGCATCGGTTTTGGCTTTTACGCAACGCAAATGGAGCAGCGCGGGCTCGATTTCGCCAAGACCCGCGACATGATGCACGCCTCGATCGAGCTGATCCTCAAACTGTGGAACAGCGCCGAGCCGGTCGACTATGACGGCCCGTTCTGGAAGGGCAAAGCGATGGTGGCGAAGCCCGACCCGGTGCAAAAGCCGCATCCGCAGATCGGCATTGCCCTCACCAAGACGGCGTCATCCGCCGAGCTTGCCGGGAGGCTCGGCTTGCTGCCTTTGACCGGCGATTTCATTCCCGTGCCGCGTCTCAAGATGATGGGCGATGCTTTCGTTGCCGCGGCCAAGGCTGCGGGGCGCCCGGCGCGCCGCAGCGATCTCCATGCGACGCGCGTGATCTATGTCGCCGAGACCGATGAGGCGGCGCGCGAAGATATGCGGGCATCCTACGAAGAGACGATCCGCTGGGAGATCAAGAACACGCCGCACCACCAGGTCGAGCGCATCCCGAAGGGCGGCAGCTTCGACGACATCACCTATGACTATCTGGTCGATACCGGCAATATCTTCATCGGCAGCCCGGACACGGTCTATCGCCGCATCGTCGATTTCTACGAGCAAAGCGGCGGCTTCGGCACGCTAATGGTCCATGCCGGGCGCGACTATGCGACCCCCGAGAAACTCGCGCGCTCGATGAAGCTGTTCATGGAGGAGGTCGCGCCGCGGTTGCGGCCGCTCGATCCCGACGCAGTGGCGGCGTAGATCGATTTGCGCAGCTGCTCGCCCGCAAAACAAAACGGCGCGGACCCGAAGGTCCGCGCCGCTTCGTTTCTAGGCGTTTTCTTGCTTTAGGCCGAGATGACGGCTTTGACGCGATCCGGCAGCATCGGCAGCTGACGCACGCGCTTGCCGCCGGTCAAATGCGCGACGGCGTTGGCGATTGCCGGCGCGACCGCGCCGACGCCCGCCTCGCCCATGCCGGTCGGATGGTTGTCCGTCGAGATCACCTTGACCTCGACCTCCGGCATGTCGGCCATCCGCTGCACGTGATACTTGTTGAAGTTCACCTGCTGGACTTCGCCGTTGACGATGTCGAGATGCTCGATCATCGCAGAGCCGAAGCCGAACAGCATCGAGCCTTCCATCTGGACCATGGTGTTGTGCGGCTGGATCACGCGGCCGCAATCGACCGCGCCCCACATCTTGTGCACCTTGACGGCGCCGGTCTTCTCGTTGAGCGAGACCTCGACCGCGACCGCCTGGAAGCCGCGGATCAGGAAGGACGAGGCAATGCCGAGGGCGTGGCCGGCCGGCAGCTTCCGCTTGCCCCAGCCGGACATCTCGGCGGCGGCCTTCAACACGGCCTGCGCCCGCGGCTCCTTGTGAAGGAGCTTCATGCGAAGCTCGACCGGATCGGTCTTGAGCGCAGCTGCC
Source organism: Allostellaceae bacterium (assembly GCA_035605975.1). GTDB lineage: Bacteria > Pseudomonadota > Alphaproteobacteria > ATCC43930 > CGMCC-115725 > CAIKMD01. Next base: position 30,836 of record DATNGG010000151.1, read on the forward strand.
ACCTCGTCGAGGGCCGTCTCCATCGCGAAGACGGTATAGCCCGGCGAGATGCCGCGCCACGCGCCGACGCGCACGCCGCGATCCGCGCGGACATATTCGGTCAGCTGTGCCGGCAAATCGTAGCCGACATTGCCACCGCCCGCCGCGACCGCATCCATGCCGCCCGTCTTCTCCATAATATCGGGCGCAGTGCGCGCGAACACCGAGGCGCAGACGATGCGGTGATGCCAGCCGACGACGTTGCCCGACGCATCGAGTCCGATTTCGACACGCTGGCCCGCCAGCGGCCGGAAGGTGTCGTTGGCGATATCGTCCTCGCGGCTCCAGATCACCTTGATCGGCGTGCCGGGCATCAGCTTGGCGAGCGCCGCCGCTTCGATCACCTCATCGCCCTCCGAGCGCCGGCCGAAGCCGCCGCCCAAAAGCGGGGTGTGCACGACCACCTTGTCGGGCGCGGTGCCGACCACATGGGCGCAATGGAACTGCATCAGGCTGGGTGCCTGGTTCGACGCCCAAATCTCGACATTGCCGCCATTGACGATGGCGGTTGCGTTCATCGGCTCCATGCACGCATGCGAGACGTGATCGTTGGTATACTCCGCGCTGATCACCTTGGCGGCGCCGGCGATCGCCGCGGGCGCATCGCCCTTGTGGATCATCGGGAAGCCCTTCTGGGTCTTATCGCCCGCGATCTTGCGATACTCCTCGGCGATCTTGCTCGAGGTGTAGTTGCGCGCCTGGGCGGTGGTCGTCCAGGTAACCTTCAACAGGTCCTTCGCCTTCTTGGTGCCCTCGACCGTGGTGCCGAGAACGGCGACGCCGAACGGCATCGGCGTCACCGCCTTGATGCCCTTGACCGCCTTGGCGGCGGTGTCATCGACATGCTCCGCCTTCTCGCCCTGGACCGGCGGATGCAGCACGGCGGCATAGAGCATGTTCGGCAGCTCCGTGTCCTGGCCGTATTTGCCCGAGCCGTTGACCTTCGAGGGCACGTCGACGCGCGGCACATCCTTGCCGATATAGCGATAGGCGGAGGCAGGCTTCAGATCGTCTTTGGTCGCCTGCGGCATCGGGTTCGGCACCTTCGCCGTCTTGGCGAGTGCGCCGTAGCTGATCTTCTTGCCGGACTTCTTGTGGACGACCATGCCGTGCTCGGTCGAAACCTCAGCGACCGGCACTTTCCAGGTCTCCGCGGCGCTCGTCATCATCACCTTGCGCGCCTGCGCGCCGGCGATGCGCAGCTTGTCCCAATAGCCGAAGACGGTGCTGCTGCCATAGGTGATGAGCTTGCCGCCCCAGGCGGGGTTGCCGTAGATCGCCGCGTTGGAAGGCGACTGGATCGTGTGCACTTTGCGCCAATCGACGTCGAACTCTTCGGCGATGATGAGCGGCAGCGCGGTCATCACGCCTTGGCCCATTTCCGAAGCCGGCGCCATGATCGTGACGCTGCCATCGGTGCCGACGGAAATCCACGCCGTCGCTTCGAATTGCGACGCAGCCGCGGCGTGCGCGAGGCTCGGCAGGCTGCCGAAGGCGACGGCGACGCCGACGCCGCCCGAGCTGACGAGGAAGCTGCGGCGCGAGATCGCGCGGGTTTCGGTGACGGTCTTCATGTCGAAATTGTTATCCATGGATCGATCCTCCGTCAGCGCGAGGCCTGATGGGTGCCGTGCGCCGGTGCGGCTTCCTTACCGCCGCCCATGCGCGCCGCGCGCTGGATCGCGCGGATGATGTGCGCGTAAGTCGCGCAGCGGCAGATGTTTCCCGTCATGTAATCGACGATCTGCTTGTGCGTCGGATTCGGCGTCTTCTCGAGCAGCGCCGCCGCGGTCATGATCTGGCCTGACTGGCAGTAGCCGCATTGAGGCACCTGCTCCGCAACCCAGGCCTTCTGCAACGGATGGCTCGAATCCGGCGACAGGCCTTCGATCGTCGTCACCTTCTTTCCCTCGACCATGCTGATCGGCATGCTGCACGAGCGCGTCGGCTCGCCATCGACATGCACGGTGCACGCGCCGCATTGCGCGATGCCGCAGCCGAATTTCGTGCCAGTCATCTTCAAATGCTCGCGAATGACCCATAGCAGCGGGGCATCCGGCTCGGCATCGACGCTGACCGGCCGGCCATTGATCGTGAAGCTCGTCATCCGACAGTTCTCCTCCAGGGCGAAAAGGGCGATCCGAACGTCTCGGCTCGGTAAGACTAAAGGCAACTAGTTGTATAGAGATTACTTCCGGGGCGCCAGCGAGAACAACGCCGAGTTCAGAACAAGGCGCTGAATTTACGGCAGATATCCTGACTCAATTGGCCCAGCTCTTCATACTTTCTTAAGCAGTGCTCGCGCCGCGCGGCGAGTCGGGCTCGGTCGACTTCGGCGCAGCGGGTGCCGTGCTTGACGCTGGAACGCGGCCAAGCGAGGTTGCGGCGGGAAGCACGCCATGGCGATCTTCATCGGCAAACGGATTGCGCGCGTCGAAGATCTGCGCCTCTTGCGCGGGCGCGGCCGCTACACCGACGACGCCTCGTGTCCAGGCGCGCTCCACGCCGTCTTCCTGCGCGCGCCCCACGCTCATGCGCGCATTCGCGGCATCGCCATCGCGGAGGCTCTCGCCGCGCCCGGCGTCAAGGCGGTGCTGACCGGCGCCGATTATCGCGCCGACGGGCTCGGCGGCATCGCGCATCTCCCCAATTCCAACGATGCGCTCGATGTGAGACAGCGCGCTTTCACCGCCGAGCCCGGCAAGTCGATCGCCGACATCCCGCAAATGCCGCTCGCCGAAGATCGCGTCCGCCATGTCGGCGAGATCGTTGCGCTCGTCCTGGCCGAGACGTTGGCGCAGGCGAAAGATGCCGCCGAGCGGATCGAGATTGCCTATGAGCCGCTGCCGGCGGTGGTGACCGTCGAAGCCGCGCTCGCCGCCAATGCGCCGCTGCTTTACGAGGACGTGCCCGCCAACACCGCGCTCGACGTCGGCCTCAACGATCCCGGCGCGGTCGAGCGTGCCTTCGCCGAGGCCGCGATCGTCATTCGCCATCGTTTCCACAACAAGCGCGTTATCGCCTCGCCGCTCGAGCCGCGTGCCGCCCTCGCGCAATATGACGCGGCTACCGGCATCTATTCTCTGCTCTGCGGCAGCCAGGGCGCGCATCGCATTCGCATGGGTATTGCCGGCGCGCTCGGCGTCCCGCAAGAGCAAGTCGAAGTCGTCACGCAAGATGTCGGCGGCGGCTTTGGGCAGAAGACCACGGTCTATCCCGAATACATCGCCCTCTGCTGGGCGGCGAAGCGTCTCGGGCGTCCGGTCCGCTGGACCAGCGAGCGCGGCGAAGCCTTCCTCGCCGATCATCACGGCCGCGATGTCGTGAGCCGTGCTGCTTTGGCGCTCGATGCGGAGGGCCGGATTCTCGCCCTCGATCTCGAACATCTCGGCAATATCGGCGCGCATACGGTGAGCTATGTCGCGCTCGGCAATCTCTATCGCGCCGCCGCGACCGTCTATCGCGTGCCTCTGCTGCATCAGCGTCTGCGCGCGGTACTGACCAACACCGCGCCGACCGCGCCCTATCGCGGCGCCGGCCGGCCCGAGGCGCATTACGTCCTCGAGCGACTGCTCGATATCGCGGCAAGAAAGCTCGCCATCGACCGGATCGAGCTCAGGCGGCGCAATCTCATTCCGCGCGCCGCCATGCCGGCAATGAGCGCGACCGGCATCACCTTCGATTGCGGCGATTTCACCGGCAATATGGAGCGTGCGGCGGTGCGCGCCGATTGGCGGGGTTTTCCCGAGCGCCGCGCGGCGGCGCTCGCTCGTGGCAAGCTGCGTGGCATCGCCATCGCCAATTCAATCGGCATTCCGGTTGGCGCGCCGATGGAGAAGGTCGAGATCGCCGTCGCGGCCGAAGGGATCGAGCTGCGCGTCGGCACGCAATCGACCGGCCAGGGCCACGAGACGAGCTTTGCGCAAGTGGCGGCGCAATGGCTCGGCGTCAGACTCGAGGAGGTGACGCTCGTCACCGGCGATACGCGCCGTGTCGCCCTCGGCGGCGGCACCCATTCCGACCGCTCGATGCGGCTTGCGGGCGCGCTGATGGTCGAGGCAGCGGAGGCCGTGATCGCCAAAGGCAAGACCGCTGCGGCATTCGTCTTGGGCGTCGCGGCCGATGCAATCGACTTCGCCGATGGCATCTTTCGCGCTGAGGGTACGAACCGCGCCATTGCCATCCTCGATCTCGCGCGCGCGCTCGAAACCCGCACCGATCTTCCCGAAGGGCTCGGATCGCTCGCCGCGGCGGCGGAGATTTTCGGCCGCATCCCGGCCTTCCCGACCGGGTCCGGCATTGGCGAGGTCGAGATCGATCCCGAGACCGGCGCCGTCGCGGTGATCCGCTATACTGCGGTCGATGATGCGGGACAGCTTATCAATCCGATGATCGTCGAAGGCCAGATCCATGGCAGCATCGCCCAAGGCTTGAGCCAGGCGCTGGGCGAGGCTTGTGCGATCGATGAAACGACCGGCCAGGTGCTCGCCGGCTCCTTCATGGATTACGCGCTCATCCGCGCGGGCGACCTGCCGTTCTTCGAAACGGAGTTCGTCGAGGATCCGACCGCGCGCAAGGACAACAAGCTGCGAGTCAAAGGCGGCGGCGAGGCGGGCGTCAATCCCGCGCCGCCCATCCTCATCAACGCCGTGCTCGACGCGCTGGCGGAGTTGGGGGTCGAAGACATCGACATGCCGGCAACGCCGCACGCCATCTGGGCCGCCATCAATCAAGCACAAAGGATCGGGTAAATGGATTCGACCGGAGCGTCTTCCGCCGCGGCACGGCGCGGCAATGACCGCGACCGCTTCAGCCTGCGGCGCTTCCTCGAAGAGTTGGTCGCGGCGGGCGAATGCGAGCAGCGCGACGCGCCGATCGAGCTCGCCGATATCGCCCAGGCGCTCGAGAGCGAGAAGGCGGTGTGGTTCCGCGCCGCGGGACCCGAGCGCGCCGAGCTCGTCGGCAATGTCGCGGGCTCGCGCGCGCGGCTCGCCCGCGCCTTCGGCGTCGCACCCAAGGATTTGCTCGCCGAGGTGGTGCGGCGTTTGAATACCAAGCCCGAGCTCGTCGAGGTCCCCCGCGCAGAGGCGCCGGTGCAGCAAGTGGTCGTGACCGGCGAGGCGATCGACCTGACGACGCTTCCCGTTCATCTCCAGCACGGGCTCGACGGCGGGCCCTATATCTCGGGCTCGATCGACTATGTGAAGGACAAGGCGACCGGCCTCACCAATGTGGGCATCCGGCGGCTGATGCTTCGCGGCAAGGCCGAGACCGGCGTCGATCTCGTCAGCCCCAGCGATTTGCGCGCGATCTATGAAGCGCATGCCGCGCGCGGCGAGAATTTGCCGGTTGCCTTCACGGTCGGCTCGCATCCGATCGATTTCGTCGCCGCGACCATGCGCCTGCCCGTGGACGAGTTGGGTCTCGTCGCCAGCCTGCGCGATGCGCCGCTGCCGGTCGTCAAGTGTGTCAGCAACGACATCCGCGTTCCGGCCGACGCCGAATGGGTGCTCGAAGGCTATTTCGATGCCAAGGGCTATGTCGAATCGGAAGGGCCTTACGGCGAGTTCCTCGGCTATTACGGCGGGGTGAAGCAGAACCCTGTGTTCCGCTGCACCGCGATCACGCGGCGGCACGATGCGATTTTCCAGACGACGACGATCGGCGGCTATCACATGAGCCGCACCGATTCGGCGCCGCTTGTCGCGTTGCGCACCGAGGCGACGGTGTGGCAAGCGCTGCAAAGCGCGGTGCGTGAGCCGTTGAACGTCTATGCGACGACCGCGACCGGCGGCATGTTCAACGTGCGCATCTCCTTGCGCCAGCGCGTCCCCGGCGAGGCGCGCAACGCGATCCTCGCGGCTTTCGCCTCGCTCGCCAATGTGAAGAACGTCTTCGTCGTCGATCCCGATATCGACATCTTTTCCGATGAGCAGATCGACTGGGCGCTGGCGACGCGCTTCCAGCCCGACCGCGACATCATCATCGAAAGCGGGTTGCGCGCGCTGCCGCTCGACCCCTCGCTCTCGGGCGGCAGCCGCATCGGCGCGAAGGCCGGCTTCGATCTCACCTGGCCGTTCGGTACGGGCGGCGCGTTGGAGCGCACCGTGCCCAAGCCGCCGGCCTATGCCGGCAAGCGCTTTACCGATTTGCGCGCCGCCCTCAAAGAGGGTCCCAAATATTTCGAAGAGCTGATGACGGGTCTTGCCAGCCGCGACGGCCGCGAGATCGTCCGCGCCCTCGACCGGCTTCGCCAGGAGGGCGATCTCAAACGCGACGAGCGCGGGCGCTGGGCCTTGCGCGGCGCGCCTTCGCCATAGATAGTACCCGCAAAATCCGCTGAAGGAGGCTTCGATGGCACGCAAAGTCATGATCGCCTGCGCCCTGACCGGCGCGGCGGACACGCCCGGCAAGAACCCGGCCGTGCCGGTGACGCCCAAGCAGATCGCGGAATCGGGCATCGCGGCGGCGAAAGCCGGCGCGGCGATCGTCCACATCCATGTGCGCAATCCCGAGACCACCGGCCCGAGCATGGAGCTCGCCCATTATAAAGAGGTGGTCGACCGCATCCGCGACAGCGGCACCGACGTCGTCATCAACCTCACCACCGGCGCGGGCGCACGCTTCATCCCGGGCAGCAACGATCCGATGGTGCCCGATCCGCGCTCGACGATGAGCACGCCGGCGCAGCGCGTGCGCCATGTCGTCGAATTGAAGCCCGAAATTTGCAGCCTCGATATGGGCTCGATCAACATGGGCAATTACGCCTTCGTCAACACCGTGCCGCATATCGAGGAGATGGCGATCGCGATTCGCGACGCGGGCGTCACGCCAGAGATCGAGGTGTTCGAGCCCGGTCACATCCTCCTCGCCAAGCGCATGATCCAGACCGGGCATTTCAAGACGCCGACGCTTTTCCAGATTTGCCTCGGCGTGACCTGGGGCACGCCGGCAACGCCCGATGCGATGAAATTCATGCGCGACCTGCTGCCGCCGAGCGACAATACCTGGTTCACCTTCGGCTGCGCGGCGCAGCAATTCCCGATGGTGGCGCAGGCGATGCTCTATGGCGGCCATGTGCGCGTCGG
>DATNGG010000152.1:0-12009 GCA_035605975.1 Allostellaceae bacterium
CGCCGCTCGGCGACAGCACATTCGGCGCCGGCATGAAGGGCGGAAAGTGAAACGCGGTCGGAAAGGCCAGCACCGATCCGCCCGCCGCCACATCGAAGCTGCCGCCGCTTTCGAGCCGCGGCGAGGTGTCGATCGTGAGGATGAGATGGGCGATATAGGAGACCGCACCGGCGACGATCGGATCATAGTCGATGCGGCCTCGGATATGCCGCATATTGACGAAGCCGATCGTCCAAGGAACGAAGCTCCCAGGGTCGCTCTCGCCCGTCAGCCAGGTATCGATCGAGAAGGCGAGCGCGGGCGTGCCCGCTTCGCCGGGACCGAGGCCGGTGACGATCGCCGATGTGACGCGCAGATCGTCGTCGAAACCGGTGTCGATGGCGGCGGTGGTGTAACGCGCGGACGGGACCGGGTCAGGAACGAAGACATTGAACACGTCCCAACCGGTCGTGTTCTCGCTCGGCGGCGAAGCGCCCGAGACGAGGCCGGTCACGGGCTCGGTCCAGCCGGTATCGAGCGCGAGCGGCGCCGCGTTCTGCAAGGTCTCGGCGCCGCTCGATGTCGCGACATAGACGTTCCAGCCGATGGCATTGCCGGTCGCGGCCGGCGCGCCGACTTGCAGCAGCCCGTTGGTGGCGACCGCGAGCGACGCCTCGGCGGACGGCGTCGTCTCGCCGCTGGGCGAGACCAGCGTGACCTTCGCGAAATAGGTCGCGGCGCCGAGCGCACCGCCCGCGATCTGAGACAGGACCGGCGCGGCGGGCGCGGCGATGCGCGCATAGTGATCGACGGTCTTGGCGCCGCGCGGCGTCAGCACGCCGGTGTAATGCCGCACGAAGCCGGGCTGGGCCGCGCCGAGCTCGGGAAAATAGCGCGCGGCGAAGTATCGCGGCGCGAAATAGCGGGGAGCGAACATGTTCTTGGCTTTAAGCTTAAAGCTTTAAGCTTAGAGCTGTCATGACAACGTCACCGCCGAGCGATTGCCGCTGGCATCGACGGTTGCGTTGATGCGCGGCGTCCCCGCATTGCCGATCGCCGAAATTGCGACGGTCGTGGTCGCAGCACCCGAGAGAACGCCGGCGAGCGCGGCGGCGACATAGCGCAGCGCCTGGCGCGGCGTGACGCCGGTCTCGATCGCGTCCGCCGCATCGAGCAAAGTGCCGACGACATTGCCGAGGATATTGCCCGCCGTACCCGCCGCGTAAGAGCCTGGCAAGGCGCTCGACCAGGGATCGCCGGCGCTGCCGGCGGCGTTGATCTTGGCACCGACCGTCGAGGCGGAATTGTGCGATGAGGCCGCCACATCGAGCACCAGCGTCGCCGGATCCTCGCCCGCAGCATAGCCGACCACATTGACGCCGAGCTGCGCCGCGCCGGTGTTGACGGCGCTGCCGGCGACGTTCTTGAGGTTGACATCGGGAATGCCCGCGCTTGCGGGCGCGGCCACCGCGCTGCCATTCCATTGCGCGACATTGGCCGGCAGCGTGTCGCCGAGGATGTTCGCAGCGACCTGGTCGACGAAGTCCGTCGGATCGGCGCTGGCCGCGGTGCAGTGAAACGCCAGGTCGCCGAGGGTTCCGGTATCCGTCGTCGTCAGCGCAATCTTGTAAAAGCCATTGGCGATCTCGCTGATTGTTCCTCCGGCCGCCGCAAAGGCGCCGCCAGCCTTCGAGAGGTTGACAGTCGGCGATGCGCCGGTGAGCCCGCTGACATGGTCCGCACTCTGCACCAGCAGGAAGACGCGCGTATAGGTCGTGGATTGTTTGATGATTGCCATCTATGCCGCCTGATTTTGACGAAAGCCCATGCGCGCCCCAAGCGTTGAGAGGGTGCGACGAAATTTCATGCCCGACGAGCCGCCGCCTGAGGCCGGGCTGAAGCTCATGCCGACCGTGATGCAGGGCGTGTTGCTCGCGACTTTGAAGGTCGCATCGGCCGCGCCGGTCGCGACCAAATATTCGCTCGCGAGCGAAACCTGACCACTCCCGCCGGGCGTGTTGTTTTGGTCTGTCGTATAGCCGGTCCCGCTTGTGACAACGACGCTACCGGTATCGTCTGTCGTCATTCCGCCGGATCGCAAATCGCCGGAAGAGCCGAAGCTCGTCCCGGTCTTGACCGCATCGGCCGCGGTGCCGGGCGAGCGCTGAACCTGGCCGCCATGGCCGGTCAGCGCGGTCGAGGAATCATTGCCGGAAAACTCGCTCCATTCGATGCCGACGAAGGTGACCGCTGGGCTGAAATGCGCGGTGATCGTGGTGGGCGCATTGGTGATAGCGTTGAGCCAGAAGCTCGCGATGGATTGCGGCTCCGCCGTGTCGGCGATCTTGTCGACGATCGAGTAGCTGTTGCCTTGATTGTCCGTCACACTGGTGAGATGGCCGACCGTCGCGTCGCCCCAGGTCACCGTGCCTCGCACCACATGCCCGGAACCGACGGCATTGCCGGCAACGCCAAAGCTGGTTCGCGAGGTCGATCCTCCCGAAGCGATCCCGCCGGAGCCGGCGATTTTCGACCAGCTCATGGATTATGTCCAAAGAAGACGCTGTCGAAGCCTTGGAAAGAGACGCTCGGTGCGCCGCCTCGGCCCGTGCCGAGAACCACCGTCAGCGCGACCGGCAGGCTGATGTCGGCATCGGTTCCTGGCGGGAAAGATTGCGCGAAGGCTTGCCCGTTTATGACGAAGGTTGAGACGAAAGGCCGGGCTGCAGCACCGACATGAACATGCGCCATCGCGCAGGTCAGCGCGATATCGTCATAGAGCAATTCAGCAAAACTGTCCTCGGCCGGGCTTTCGTAGATTCGGATCACTTGCTGGGTCACGCTTGCGCTCCGTCAGTTGCAGAGGAGATAGAAGACAAAAAGCAGCGCCGCCCAAGGCAGAACAGCGCCCGCTATCCAAACCAAGAGCATCGAGAGGCGCAGGCGGCGCGCGCGGGCGGGCCGCGGCGGCGCAACCCGGATTGCCGCGCGCCGTTGGAGGGCCGACATGATCGATGCCTTTCCCGCCTGCGGCAGCGATCAGGCGATCGCGCCCGCCCAGGCCGGCGCTTCGTCGCCGCTATAGATCACGGGTTGCGTCGAGGTGACGACAAGATCGGCGGTGGCGATGCCGGGCGAGAGCTGGCCGGCGATGTCGCGCGCGCGAATGCCGAAGGTCCAGCTCCCGCGCGGTACATCCGCATTGGTCATCTCGGTGCCCGCCGAGGCTTCGGTGAGCATCCGAAAAAGGCTCCAATCGCTCGTGCCCTGCGGCGCATAGCCGATGTCGTAGCCTTTGATCGCCGGACCATCCGCGGTGATCGCGTTCCAAGCGAACACCACGACATTGCCGTTTTGCTGCGCGATGAAGCCGGTAACAGCGGGCGGCGGTGGCGGACCTCGAAGGGTGTAGGCGATCGCCGCGACCTCGCCGAGCGATTGCAAACCGCCGCCCCACAAATTGAACGCGGGCAGCTTGATGAAGATGGTCCGCCCGATCTGATCCTTGCTGTAGGGAACGGTGAAGATTCCGCCATCGAGTCGCGCGAAACCGTCACCCGCCGCATGCGATGCGATCGCCGTGCCATAGGCGCCGCGGCGGAGATAGCCCGGCGCGCCGCCGCTCGCCCCGAGGTCATAGCAATAGGGCGCGATGAGCGTCGCCTGCTGATAGGCGATCAGCTCGCCACCCGCGCCGCCATCGCCCGCGATCCAGCACAGCGTGTGCAGCGCATCGGCATCGGCTTGGGTCCCGGCCAGAAGTTGGCCGAAGCTCTGGCTCAGATCGACGCTGCAGCTATTCGCGCGGTCCGGATCCGGCCCGGCCGGCAAAGCCGCGGTGAGCACGCCCTGACGCGACGGCCCGCGCTTTTGCCCAATCAGGCGATAGGTGTCGCCATCCGAGGACACATAGACATTGCAGCCGCCCCATTGCGCGCCGCCGGAAATCGCCAGCCAGATCTCAAGCCCGGTATCGGTGATCTCGGGCGGCGGCTCGAAGACGAGCGGCGCATTGGTCTCGCCCGGATCGGAATTGTAGTCGGCCGCGTAGCCGGCGCCGGTTCCGAAAGAATAGGTCGCGGCCGAGCCCGTGCCGGCGAGATAGTCCTCGGCGCTGATCGACAAGCTGCCATCGTCGTTCTCAGCGATCTGGGTGATGCGGACCCATTGCCGGTCGAGGCCAAGCCGCGCATCGCTCAAAGTCACGATGTCCATCGGGTCGAGCAGGATATAGCGCTGGTCGAGCGTGAACTGGTAGGTGTTGCGCACCGCCTGGCGCTGCAGCAAAAGCTGCGCCGATTGCCGCGCGGCGGCGACGTCGGCGAAGAGATGCGCGTTTTGCCCCGCATCGCTGCGCCGGCCGTAGAGATCGATCATCGCCTGATCCGATGCCTCGACCGTGCTCGCGCTGTACTGGTTGGCGCGATCGAGGAACTCGAGCGTCAGATCGTTGACCGCATCCGAGGGCCGCTTGCGCGTCACCAGCACCGGGTCGTCGCTCGCCGCGGCCGCGCCCGCCGCCGCATTGGCGAGGAAATCATCGTCGCCCAAATCGTAGAGCGGCGCCACGGGCGGCGTGTAGCTATAGCCATTGCCGGTCAGCGCCGCGTCGCCATAGGGCACGAGGGTGAGCGTGCCGCTCGACCAGACGAAGGCGCTGTTGGTGTAAGAGGCGATATCGTCGAGCAGCTGCGAGGCTTCGGCCTGCTCCGTATAAGCGGGCGATATCCAGAGGCCGGCGGCGAGCGCATAGGCCTGATAGGTCGAGAGATCGCCGAGCCGTGCGGCCGGGAAGCCGGCGCCGTAAAAGGGATTGGTCAAGAGATCGGCGACCACGCGGCTCGGATCGGCGTCGGGCCGTCCGGGCGCGGTGCCCGCAAAAAATCCCTCCACCTCGAAATTGTGATTGGGCAGCTGCCCGTTCTCGTCGAGCTGATAAGCGGCGCCGGCGACATAGGCCGTACCGCTATAGCCGAGCGCTTGGTCGGGATGCGCAGTGCTGAGATAGCCCCAAGGCGCTTGGGCATAAGCGCCGGCAAAGAGTCCGAGACCCAGCGCCCCCAGCGAAGTCTCCGTCTTGGAGGCCCAAACCGTGCCGACGCCAGTGATGGGACCCTCGCTCAGGCCGAGCGCGACCGAGGCCTGATAGGTATAAGAGACGGAGCCGCCGCTCCCACCCTTGCCGCCCCCGCCGCCACCACCGCCGCCCTTGCCGCCGCCGCCACTCGGATTCGATTGATGCGCAATCGCCTGGAAATCGCCGTACCAGATGAGGTTCGGCGCGATCCGCGCCGTGCCATAGACGAGCGGAATGACCTTGCCATAGACCGAGCTTTGAATCTGCAAGCCGGCGACGCTCGGCTGCTGCTGCGCCTGAACCTTGCTGGCGCCGCCGAAGATCGCGGCCATTCAGTGTCTCTCCGGCTGCGAGATGTCATGCGCCCAGCGCTTCAGCGCGAAGAATTTGACCGGCCGCTTCTGCCGCGCCTCGCCGCGCCGGCCGCCGAGATAGGCAAGCCAATGCGCCTTCGCCGCGTCCTCGAGCACGCAGCCGCGCCCCGCATAGGCGTGAATGACGAGGGGCCAATCGATCACGATCGCGCCATGCGAGAAGCACCGCCCGAAGCGCCATAGGGCGAGGTCGGCGGGCTTTGCTGCACCACCTGTCTCAATCGCATGCGCGAGCACGAAATCGAGATAGCGCTCGCTGTCGCGATGGAGATGCCAATCGGGCGGATAGAACGGCACATCGACGCTCGGCAGAACGCCCGCCCGTGCATAGACTTCGGCGAGCAATGTCGCGCAATCGACGCCCGCGCCCTTGATCCGGCCCATGTGATGATAGGGCGTGCGCAGCCAGGCGCGCGCTTCCGCCACTACGCGGGCGCGTTCGGCCCCGATCTCGATCATGGGTGTCCTTGAAACGAAAGCAGGCTAGGATGGCCGCGCGTCAACCGAGCGCGAGAGGCGCCCCATGTCGGAAGAGATTGCGGCACTGTGGGAGAAGCTTCGCAGCGACATCGCGGCGAAGATCGAAGACAGCGGTCAGGCGGTGCAGGTGGTCTATTTAACCGAGCACGATCCGCCCGGTAAGCAGCCCTTCATGTACACGATCGGCAATTATCATCGCGGCCTGCCGGAGCTGCTCGTTGTCGGCACGGACAGCGAGGTCATCGCCGGCGTCCTCAACCGGCTCGGCAAGATGCAACGCGATCGCGCCAAGGCCTTCGCGGACGAAGAGATCGTCAGCGTCGGCGGCAAGTTCCCGGTGCGCATCGTCGATGCCGGCATCATCGGCCGCAAGCGCTACGCGACCTTTGTCGGCATCTTCTATGGCACCGACAGCTACGATGTGCGGCAGGTCCTCTTGCCCGACACGCAAGGCCGCTGGCCCGACACGCCGGGCTGCGACGCGCCCTATCGCAATCAGCCTGTGCTATCGGCGATTGGACGAACGAAGCAGTAGGACAAGTTGCAAATCGCACGCTCGTAACCCGGAAACTCAGTACTCGCCGGGCTGTACCGTAATGAATCCTTCGAGCATATACGTTTCGTCGAGCGCGCCCTCCAATATCTCGAAACCGTCGGGGTAGTCCTTAAAGCCTGGCTTGTCGCGGAGCAGCGCGAGACCTTCTTCGGCCTTCGCCCTCGTCGTATAGATACCGAGCATCTTTTCATGCTCGCAGCCTTGCTCGTCGGTTCGGCAGTGCCACAGCACGTAAATGTCCGTCATGTTGCGCTCCCTTAAGCGCCATCGTCATTCGGCAACACGATCGATTTCGGATCGCGGAAATTCCGGTCGCCGTGCTTCTGAAGCCTCCGATATTCTGGCGAGGTTTCTTTCCACTTTCCAGGTCCGTATTTCTCATCCATCAGACGCTTGGCGAAATCGCGGCCGTGTTCGCCGACATAGGGACGCTGACCGCGCGCCCAGCTCGGTATGTCCTTGGCGCCCTCTTTGCCGCTCAAGCGCGGGATGGGTTCCTGGAATTCCGGCTCGCCCTCGGGCACGATCGGCGGTCGCGCGAAGAAGGGCGGGAATTCTTGGGCAACCTGATATGATGCCTGTTCGGAAGGAGACGATGGCTCGCTTCCATCGCTCGGCTTGAAGCGGCCGCCCGCGCTGTCGGGCGAGCCGGCCGGCCAGCGTGGATGTTTCTCGGGATCAAACTCCTTTTGCCAGAGCGACGAGCCCTTCCGCATGAGTATCTCGCCTTGGGGCGACAAGGGCGGCAGCCTGAGCTGCGCAACGCAGGCCTTGGCCGCCGTCATCCGCCCCGCTTCGAGAAAGCGCGCGGCCTGGTCGAGCGTTGGAATGAGCGAGCCGCCGATGACCGCGGGCCCGTGCAGCGAGGCCGCGAGATTGCAGATCTGCTGATCCGCCATCCGGACGAAGCAGGCGCCGCGCCGCCCGACAAGCGCTATGCCTGGCCATATGAAGATGCCGTCGGCGGTGCAGAGAAATGTCGAAAATCGTTCGCTCATCGCCTCTCACACCGCCGTCTCGGGGATCGGCACGTACGGGAAGCCGCGGAACCGCGCCGTGTTCGCGAATTTGGCGCAGCCATTCACGCCGAGCGTCTTGTCGCAGCCCGGATAGATCGCAAAGGCATCGCCCGCCGCAGGAGATTGCGGGAACGGCGCCAGCAGCGCGATCACGCCGGGCGTGCCCGAAACCCAGGATTTGACCGAACGCGACAGCCCGGCATTGGCGCCGCTCGTGAAGCCGAGCTTGCCCTGATCGAAATAGCCGCTCGGCTGCGCGAGCGCGGCGTTGACGAGATGCGCGGTCGAGCCCGCCTCGGCGCTGCCGGCGACAGCATAGGCCGCGAGATCGACGCCGCAGCTCGCATCGCCCAGCGAATTGACGCAGCCCGGCTGCCACAGATTGCGCGGCAGCTTCTGATTCAACAGCTCGAGATGCGAATTGATCGTGAAGGTCGCAACCGCCCGCCCGAGATCGATCTCGGCGACGCGGCCGGCGAACAGCAGCACCGTGCCGACCGAGGTGTCGCCATAGACGCTCATGAAGGCGCGCTCGAGCGTCAGCTCCGCGCCATCGAACACGCCTTGCACGCAAGCCGCCAGAAAAGGCTGGCCGTTCACCAGGTCGCCCGGCTGCGGCAGCACGTCGAAGACGAGCGTGTCCACCTCGACGCCGATCTTCCAATGGCACTTGGCCTTGTTGTCCTTGCGGTCGATGCGCGGTCCTTGCGCGCTGAAGCGGTTGCCGCTCGCGGTGAGGTCGCGATCGCCGGCGCAAAGGCGCAACATGCCGCCGCCCACGAGCGCGAAGGTGTAGAGATCGGCGGCATAGAATTGCCGGCTCGCGAGGAGGTTTTGCAGCGCGGTCGATGCGGGCTTCATGCGAGCGCACCCGCGTAGCACAGCGCGAGACCGAATCGAGGTCGAGCGCGTCGTGCGAAGCCAATCATTTCAGGCTCACGAATTCGATCTTCTGGAGTTGATAGAGCGCCGCCATGAATTTCTCGAAATCGAGCTGGTCCGCGGCAAAGCGGCAGGGAAAGTAGAAAGTGAAATCCGCGACGACCGCGACGCCCGCGCCCGGCGGCGCGTCGAAGACGAGCGTGCCCGGAAGCGTCGGACCCCAGCCGTTCACCGTATAGGCGGCCGCGCTCTGCGCCACACCGTTCAAGTACACAGCGCTCACGACATTGGGCGCGAGCACCGGCTCGGCATAACCGCCGAAGCCGCGCACCAGCTGAAAGCTCGTCGTGACGCCGTCGCCAACGCCGATCTCCTGGCCCGTCGCCTGATTGTCGTCGGGATCGGCGTAGAGGAAACTATCGAAACCGCCTTGGCGCAGATTGAAGAAACCGGCAAGCGCCGCGAACTCGCCATAGGCGGCACCGGCGAAATTGCCCTGGCGCAGGAAATCGTAGCTCAGCGACCACAGGTGGCGCGGAAAGGACCAGTCGGCGATCCGCGTCTCCTTGCCGCTGATCGATTCCTGCGTGCGCGTCTTCCAGATCTCGCTGCGCATCACCGTCCAGCCGAGTCCGGCAAGCGAGGGAAAGACAGCGCTCGACATGCTTCCCGCTCCCCCAGCGCCTCAGACGGCCTTGCGCAGCGCCGCGTTGCCGTTGCGCATCTCGCGCGCGAGGCTCTTGGCGATGAGCGGCGCGTTGTTCATGAGGAACTGCGCGCCCGACTGCGTGTCGATCGCCTGGATCGTGATCGCATAGCTTGCCCCGCCCGAGGCGCCGCCCGAGAAGAAGTCGCGCATCGGCTGCGCGACCGAAGCGGGAATGATCGATTCCTGCTTGTGCACCATCGCCAAAGTATCTGCCGGCACGCTCCACATGCCGCCTGCGGCGGAAACAAGGCCGGCACCAAGGCCGGTCGCCCAGCCCATGGTCGTCGCGTAAGTTTCTGCTGCGACCTCGGGCGCGAGCGCTGGGCCGACGTAGGGAATGGCCGAGATTGCCGCCATCGCCCCGGCGGCCGCCACCGCCGCATCGACCTCGATCTGCCCGAAGGCGCGCAAGACGGCGAGCTTTGCCGCTATCGCATCCATCGCCGTGCGCGTGGTGTTGCCGGCCGCATTCGATTCAGTCTTCGCGGTTTCGAGGCCCAGCCATTTCAGCAACATATTGCCGATGAGACCCAGCAGGCCGGATTGCGATTGCTGCTCTGCTTCATCGCGGGCATTGGCGCCGGTTTTGGTCGCCGCCGTCATGCCGAGCTCTTTCCCGAGCCAAGTCGCGAGCTGCTTGTCAGCGACGCCGACCATTTCGCTGACCGCCATCTGCCCGAGCTTCTGCACCGCCTTTTGCCAGGTGGTGGTGCCGAGAATCATGCCCGAGATCGATTGATCGAAAGCGTGCTGCAGCGGTTTGAACGCGTTCGTCCAATCCTCGGTCTTCTGCCTGCTCTTGTCGGCCGCGGAGGTCGCCGTGGCGCCGAGCCTCTGGCAGGCGGCGCCGGCCTGCCGCATCGCCGACTCCAATTGCGATGTATCCGCGATGATCTGGATCACGATCTGATCGTCGGCCATCAGTCCCTACCTTTGCCGGCGAGGATTCCGTTGGGCGCGAGCGCCGCCAGCGCGGCGAAATCCTCCGCGCTGCGCTTCTCTGTCACGCCCAGCGCCGCGGCGACGAGCAGATGCAAGGGCGGATGCGCGCGCCAATAATCGAGCAATTCCTGTACCTGGGGCAGCGTCATGGCGTCGATCTGCGGCCAGGTGTAGCCGCAGCCGCTGGCTAGGAGGCCGTAAAGCTCGCCCCAGCCGACGCCGGCGCTTCCCCCGGCGGAGGCTCCTGAACCGCGAGCCCCGAAAGCCGCGCGATGGCATCGATTGCGGCGATGAGCTCGGCCGGAAGCATCTCCCAATCGAGCAGCGCCGCGCGCGTGATCTCGGGCGCATCGCGCGACAGGGCAGCGGCGAGAATGTCGATCGCAGCATCGATCGCGTCTTCGCGCTGTAGCCCCGCCGCGCGCGCAAAGGCCGGCAGGACTATGCGCAGCTGGCCGAGGGTGAGCGGACGCAGCGCGAAACTGCGTCCCGCCAGGGTGATCGCCGTCATCACGACACCTCGGCGAAGGACCATTGCAGCACGTTGCCGGCGGCATTGGCGAAAATGTCGAAATCGAGCTCGGGGATAACGAAATCCTCGAGCTTCGACGCAAAAGTCAGCTTCGAGGAGACGCAGTTGAAGAGCTTCACATTGACCGGCTTGCCTTGAAAGCTCGTATAGAGCTGCGCCTGGAAGGTGGGCGTCGTGCCGAGAAGCGGATTGACGAGGGTCAGCTGCTGACCCGAGCCCGTCACATTGTAGGTATAGGAGATCAGCACCGCGGCGCCGGCATCCGCCGAATTGAAGGTATAGACGCCCGCCGCGACGCTGTATTGGCCGGCAGTCGGCGCGCTCGCGACCTTGGTAAGCGGCAGGCCGCTCGCCGCATAGACGACCCCGCAATCATCCTGCCATTGGCCGGCATTGGTGACGCTGACAGTGAAGGGCGTCGAGGCGGGCACGCTTTGCGCTTCGCCGAAGGCAGTTGCGAGTTGGCCCGGAACGAGGCTCGCGCCGAAGAAGAGATTGTTGAAGGTGAGGCCCGAGACCCGCGCCATCTTCGCCTTGCCCGTGGCCTTGCCCTGGCCGCGCGCGATCGCGACAGGAAACTGATACTGGCCGTAAAGCTCTTTCGCCGTGAATTGCAGATCGAGCTGTACCTCTTGCACGAGGCCGAAATTGATCGGTGTCGCATTGGCGATATCGGTACGCGTGCCGATGAGCACGCCCGAGCCGAAAGAAAACATGTGAGGAAACCTCCTGTTGAAAGCTCAGCCGCTGACGAGAATCTCGACCGGCACGATCGCGACGGATTGGCCACCCAAGACGCCCTCGTCGGTCGTGATGCGCCCGGCGATCCAGCAATGCTGCACGAGCCCGCCGAGCGTCTGGACGTGGCTCGCCGGGTCGGGCGCGAGCGCCGCTTCGAGCGCATCGAGGAGCGGGTTCATCACCATCGAAGGCGGGGTCGCTTCGTCGGGCGCTTGCGCGTAGAGATAGAGCTCGACCGAGGCGCGCCATTTGATCGGCAAGGGCCGGCGTTCCTCCGCGGCCTCGCTCTTCTGGATCATGAAGAGCGCCGGCTGCTCCGCCGCGCCCACATCGCTCCAATGCCTGAGGCGCCGACTTGCCGTAACAAACGGTGCGGCGCTCTGAAGGAGAGCGAAGAGCGCGGCATAGATCGGCTCGCGGATCATGATGCGATCGCCTCGCTGACGGCCGCGCCGATCCGCGCCACGGCTTGCGGCTCGAATTCAGCAAGGGTCGACCGCAGGAACGAATGCGGCGGCAAGGTGACGGCCGGGCGATTCACCTGCTTTGCAAACAGCTTTTGACCGCCGACCACGAAAGCGAGCGCTTTGGCGTTTTTGGCAGCGATCAGCTGCGCCGGGATCGAGGCACCGAATTCGAGCGCCGCGCCATAGGGGGCCATGCCAGGATCGATGCCGGCTTCGACGCGTGACTCATCAGAGCTGGCAAGGATGCTCGC
>DATNGG010000153.1:0-43887 GCA_035605975.1 Allostellaceae bacterium
TCACGCGCTGCGCCAGCGATCCGGCATGCCGCCCTCGGTCCGGCGGACGCGTGCGACGACCGGCTTGCCGTCCGGGTTGAGTTCCCGCGCGCGCTCGATCGCGGCCGCCTGGGTTGTGCGAACGTCGCTCGCGCGGTTCGCGCCGGCGCGCCGAATCGCGTAATCGCCTGACGGGCGACGCTCGACGAACAACTGCCTCCTGCTCACTGGCTTCCTTCGAAAAGTTCTAGCTTAGCCATGAAATGGGGAGGTGTTGTGTCTCGCGCAAGTCCGACCGCTAGATTTGGGGCCGAGCGACGGCCTCGATGCTCGCCGAACTCGCCCATGCCCTAGGCGAAACATTTGCGCACTGACCATGCCGAGGACCCAGTTGAGCAGCACGACGTCGTCGCCGAGCCTCGCGCCGGGTAGCGTCGGCAATCCATGTGCGGCGGTCGCGACCGCCGAGAACGCTGCCGCGAGAGGAGAGAAGGCCGGTGTCGCGGGATAGCGCCCGAGGACGGAGGTAAACGGGATGCGCGCGACCGGTCGCTGCTCGCGCGCGCTCCATTGCTACCCGACTCGATGAGCGGCGTATGCCGTCTCGGCGAGCCCGTTGACGTCGCTTCCCATGTAATGTCGCCACTGTTTCCAGAACGCGCGAATGCGATTGTCGTCGCCGCGTACGCCGACATCGGAGGGTTCGCCGCGCGCGATGAGGCTATAGTGCGCGCCGACGCTCTGAACGCCTTTTTGCTGAGCCTCCCATGCGGCCCAGTCCTCGGGAAGGTTTCCGCCGTCCAAAGACCAATAAAGGAGCCAGTGCAAGCGGCGAATTTCGCGAATCTCGGGAGAGTCGGAAACGAGATAGAGCTGGCGTGCCTCGAGTAAAGTCTCCCCGGCGTTCAAGGGCACCTGGCGGACGATCAAGACCGTGCTGAAGCGAAGCGCGATGAGGATGTCTGGAAAGAGCGTCACGATCCGCGAGGGATCATCCCGGCTCAAACCCGGCAAGGGATAGGCCATGAATTCCTCGGCAAGCCCCGGCCGTTCGAGCAAGACGCCGTCGAGCGTCTTCGAGCGTTTGCCGGCGTCGTAGTCGAGCCCCAAGCGCTGTATGGCATGTCCCCCGGGCAGAATCCGAAATGGGCCCGGCGCGCTGACGCCGCGAAGACGCTTGTGCAACAGGGTTGCATGGTAGCCATCGCGGGAATTTTCCGGCTGCATCTTCCAATTCGCCGGCAGGATTTTCGACCACATCACCTCGACGCGAGATTGGGGAGACTCGAAGGTCTCGCGCAGCTCGTCGGCAACAGGGCCGAGGAATTCGGCGAGGTTTGGCGCCTCGTCGTCGAAGCATACGAAGACGAGCTTGTGCATCGACTCGGCACGCACCGGGACCAGTCCCATCCTTTCCTTGTCCAGCCCGCCGATGCAGAAGCTCGTCTTATAGGCTTCGTCTTGCGGAACGCTCAGCAAGCGGCCGTCGAGGTCGTAACTCCAGAGGTGATAGAGACATGTGAAAGCGCGTGCGTTGCCGCTTTTGTCGAGCACGACTTGAGCGGCGCGATGCCGGCAGGTGTTGTAGAACGCGCGGATCTCGCCCTGGCCGTTTCGGCACAGGATGATCGGTTGCTGACCGACGATGGTGGTGATGTAGTCGCCCGGCCGCGGAATCTCGCTCTCGTGGCAGACGAAATTCCACACGCGAAGAAAAATTTGATCGCGTTCGGCTTCGAAGACCCGAGGGTCCGTATAGACGCGATTGTCGACGAGATATTCGTCAGGCAGCGAAGGCTTGACAATTCGCATGGCCATTTGCGACCCCGATGAAGAGCGGCAACGAGCGGAGGATAGCGGGTTCTCGAGCGCGAGCGAAATCGACTTCCCACCGCATCTGTCGTCCCGGTCGGCGGCTAGTCGTTCGCGCTCTCCGCGAGGGTCGCATCGTCCGACGTGCCGGCTTGCCTGCTGGCCCGGAGCGGCCGCTCTTCGAGTTGCCAGAGCGCCACCAGGGATAAGGCAAAGCCGGCCGAAGTCCCGAAGAACACGATCTGGAAGGTCTGGGCGAGCGCGCTCCGCTCGCCGAGCGCCGCCGCCGACAGCGTGTCGTGCAAGCCTCCCGTCCCCAGCTTGGCGGCGAGGATGGCGCCAAACAGCCCGACGCAAATTGTCCCGGCGAGGCTGCGGACGAAATTGAGCGATGCGGTCGCGGCGCCGAGCTCAGCCCGCTCCACCGCGTTCTGCAACGCGACCGTCGCCATGGGTGGCACGGTCCCGAAGCCAAGTCCGATGACCGTCAGCAGGACTTCGATCATCACGAGCCCGAAACGGCCGGCAGCGAAGCCGAGCGCCACCGTCGCCGACAGCGCCAAGAACACGCCGATCATCGGCAACACCTTATAGCGGCGCACCACACCGGTGACATGTCCGGAAATTCCGGCGCCGACGTTGAAGCTGAACATCAAGGTCATCAGCAGCAGGCCGGAATGCGAGGCGCTGAGCCCGAGCAAAAGCTGAAGGAACATCGGCAGGAAGAGGTTCAGCACCATGACAGAGCTCGCCCCCATCGCGTTGGCCAAGACGGCGAAGATGACGACGGGATTGGACAGCACGCCGAGCGGAACCAACGGCTCCGCCGCCGTCCGCAGCCGCAGGGCGAAGCCCATCCAGCTTGCCGCGGAGAGCACCGCGAGACCGAGGATGGGCGCCGATGCCCAGCCGAAACGGCTGCCGCCGAGATCGATGGCGGCCATCAAGCTGGCCGTCGCCACCATGACCAAGCCCGCGCCGATGAGATCGAGCCGGTGCCGCCGCTCGTGTCTCGGCAGCCGCCGAAGCTGCACGTTCGATATCAGGAAGGAAAGCAAGCCGAGCGGCAGGTTGATCCAGAAAATCACCGTCCAGCCCAGATATTGCGCGAAGAAGCCGCCAAGCGCCGGTCCGAGCGCACCCGCGCTCGCGAAGACGACGACGAAATAGGTGTAATACTTGGCTCGATCCTTCGGTGCCGCGATGTCGCCGAGGATGGTCATGGCGACGACGACGAGGCTGCCGCCGCCAAAGCCCTGAATCGCGCGTGCGAGGATGAGGACAAGGAGGCTCGGCGCCAGCGCCGAGAGGATCGAGCCGACCAGGAAGACGGCAATGGCCGCGAGCATGGTTGCGCGCCGGCCATGGATGTCGCTCAGCTTGCCGACCACCGGTGTCACCGCGGTGCCGGTGAGGAGATAGGCCGTTGCCACCCAAGGAACGTTTTGCAGATCGCCGAAAGACCGGCCGATTGCCGGCAGCGCCGCGCCGACGATCGTCTGGTCGAGCGAGCCAAGGAATAGGGGGAGAAGCACCCCGATCGTGATCTTGAGGGCCTCGCGATGATTCAGCTCGAAAGACGCGTCGCTCATGTCCAGGTCCAAGGTCCCGGGCGACAGATGTACCGGGTTTTTCGGCCAAGTCTATCCGGCACCGCGCTCGCGATCGATCCTCAGCAGCGGATGAATGAAAGGATGCTTGCAAGCTTGTCCATCTTCCCAAGCTGCGGATTGCCGCGCCGCTCCGCGAAAATCCATGCCCTCGGCTTCAATGCTTGTGCCGCGCGAGCGCGACGCATAAGCTTCTTCAAAAGACGAACACGCGCGGAGCTGACGCGTCACTGGGAGGGCAGAGATGGAACAGTCGAAGCTGCGGGTCAATTTTCCGTGGGATCCCAATCCGCGCAAGCCGCGCTTCACGCCGCCTCCCAACACCTGCGACACGCATTTCCATGTCTGGGGTCCGCCGAACCTCTTTCCTTACGCGGAAAGCCGCCGCTATACGCCGCCGGCCGCGCCGATCGAGCATTTCTGGGCGATGTCATCGGTCATCGGCGTCGAGCGCGGCTTGCTGCTCCACGCTTCGGCGCATGGCTTCGACAATGCCGTCACCCTCGATGCGGTGGCGCGATCGGACGGCAGGCTGCGCGCGGTGTTGCGCGCGACCGACCGGCATGACGCGGCGGCGCTCAAGGCACTCCATGCGCAGGGCGTGCGCGGCATGCGCTTCAATTTCATCGAGCGCTTGAAGACGAGCGCCGAGAGCGGCCTCTTCGATGCCGATCTGCTCCAGCGGGTTGCCTCGCAGCTGGCGCCGCTCTCCTGGTTCATCGATTTGCATATCGAGCCGCGCCTCATCGTCGAGCAGGCGGATGTGCTGCGGCGCCTCCCCGTTCCGGTCGTAATCGATCATTTCGGCAAGGTGAACCTCGCCGAGGGCGTCGAGCAGCCCGCCGTGCGCGCATTGCTCGATCTGCTGGGCGAGCCCAATATCTGGATCAAGGTGAGCGGCGGGCCGGCGCGGATTTCCGTCGGCGGGACGCTCGAGCAATTGACCAAGCTGGCGCGGGCGCTGATCGCCCGCGCGCCGGACCGGGTCATTTGGGGCAGCGACTGGCCCCATTCCGATGTCTATGAGCCGGGCCGCATGCCGAATGACGGCGATCTGATGAACATGATGCTCGACTTTGCGCCCGACGAAGCAACGCGGCGGAAGATTCTCGCGGAGAATCCCGCCCGGCTGGTGGATTTCGGCTGATCGCGGCGCGGAGGAGGGGAACGCCATGACGGCCATCACAAAGACGCGAGGCGCCTTGGCATCGCTGAGCTTGCTGCTCCTCGCGGTCTCGGGCCTCGGATCCCGCGCCGATGCGGCCGAAACCGTTCGCATCGGCACCTCGGCGATCAACTCCTACATCTTCGCCTTGCTCGATGTCGGTGCGAGCGCCGGGATCTTCGCCAAGCACGGCATCACGCTCGACCGTATCGATTTCAGCGGCGGCGGCAAATTGGGCGAGGCGATGTCGGCCGGCGCGATCGACATGGCGCTCTCCGGCAGCACGGACCTCGTCTTCATCGCCAAAGGCATGCCCGCCAAGGCCGTGACCATGGTCTCGGCCGCGCCGGTCGATCTCGCGATCATGGTCCGCTCGGATGGCGAGATCACCAAACCCGCGCAATTGAAGGACAAGCGGATCGGCGTCACATCGCCGACATCGCTCACCGCGTGGCTGGCGCTCGATTTCGCCAAGCGCCAGGGCTGGAAGCCGACCGACATACACCTCGCCTATGTCGGCGGCGTGCCGAGCGAGCTCGCGGCGCTCCACGTGAAGAATGTCGATGCGTTCGTCGGCTCGACCCAGGCGGGCTATGTGCTGCAGGACAAGGGCCAGGGATTTCCGCTCGTCACCTTCGACTATTTGACGACCTTCATCACCCACATTCTTTATGCGAGCGACGCCCTCATCAAGGACCATCCCGAAACGGTGAAGAGCGTCGTCGCCGCCTGGTTCGATATCGTGAACTTCGCGCGCGCCCATAAGGACGAGACCATCCGCCTCAGCATGCCGCACACCAAGCTTCCCGCGGATATCGCGGCGAAGACCTATGACGTGCAGACGCCGGCCTTGTCCTTGACCGGACGGTTCAAGCCGAAAGCGCTCACCGCCGTGGCGGAGTCCTTCGTCGATCTCCATCTTCTCGACACGCTTCCGCCCCTCGCGAACCTCTATACCGAGAAATTCCTGCCCCAATAGCGGCCGCGATTGTTTCGCAAAAGCAAATAGGCCTATCGGGATTGCCGCGGTTTTCTTGACGATCGGCGGGCCTCAAATCCTACGCGGGTTGTTCTTCCGCAGGTTAGGGGCTTGTCATGCTCTATTGGGTCATCGTCGGCCTCATCGCCTTCGCGATCGGCCTTCAGGTGCTGGCGCGGTACGAGATGAGCGTTCAGCGGGCGCGGGCTTCGCGCAGGACCGGGTCTGGCCGCTCGAAAGAGCCTTAAGGATGTCGCGCGGCCGAAAGGCGATGTGCTGCGATCAGCTGTCTGTTGCCGGGAGGGCAATGAAATTCATGCCGATGGCGGTCTCGAATTCGCCCCGGCTCAGCGGGCGGTCGGCGCTGCCTCGCCAGGGCAGCGGGAAGACCGCGTAACCCACCGCTGCGAGGATGGCGAAGAGCTCGGCGCGCACGCTCGCCTCCGGCCAGGCTTCGAAGATGACGCTCGGCCTGCGGGTCTCGAGGGTCTTGCGAGCGCCGCGCAGCACGCGATCTTCGAAGCCTTCGGTGTCGATTTTCACCAGCATGCGGCTCGCCGGATCGGCGGCGAGCACCTCGTCGAGCGTCGTTTGCGCGGCGGAGATTTTTTGCAGCCGCGCGCCCGCCGTTTCGCGCAATCGCCTTTGCACCTCGGGTTCGGCGGAACCGTTCCAGGTCTCGCCCTCGGCGAAGACGAGATCGACAGTGTCGTGCGAATCACCCACCACCACGTCCCGGATGTCGACGGCAACGCCGTTCAGCCGGCCGCATTCGCGAAAGTAATCGTGACAGGCGGGATTGGGCTCGAACGAGATCGTACGCACGCCATGGGCGAGGAAGATCAGCGAATTCGGCCCGTAATTCGCGCCGACATCGACGAACAGGTCCGGCCGCTGCTTCGATGCAAGAAATGCGAGATAGGTTTGCTTGACCTCGGCGTCATGGCCGAGAAACGACACGGCGAGCAGCCAATCGAGCCCTATGCGATCGGCCTCGAGCGGCAATCGGATCGCGCGCCCGCCGACCGTCACCGTCCAATGACGGTCCTCCCCTCCCGCGGCGCGATTGTCGAAGGCATCGCCGAGCAGCCGCCAGAAATAGCGCTTTTGCTTCCAGCTCAGCGCGTTGTAGCTGCGATTGAGAACCGAGCGCGAGGCCGCATTCGAGACCGCCAATCGCACCAGCGCCTGGGACGATCGGATCGGGAGCAATGGCTCCACGCGATGGAGGAAGCTTGACGACCGGCTCATTGCCGACAAACTATGCCACAAGCGAACGCGCTCGACGATCATTTCGGCAAAAGACGGGCGATCGTCCGGGCGTCTCGCGCGCTGCGTGGCGGGGGCGTCGACGGTGCAAAGGACGCGCATCAGAATGCCGGGCTCCAACGCGACTGTCGCTTTCGTCTTTATCGCATTCCGGCCCTTCGCCACGGATTTTCGGCGCTACCTGATCGAGGCGCTCCAATCCTTGGGTCATCCCTGCACGCATCTCTATCTCGGACGCGGCGCGATGGAGGCCCGCAGCGGCGCCGATTTCGCAACCGCGACCCGGCTGGATTCGCTGTCGGACGCCGCGCGGCATCTGCGCGGTTTCATCGACGGGAATGCCGGCATCGTCGTCAACTCGACCGGAAATTCGGGGCCTGACGTGGTCTTGCGGCTTTGGGCGCGGCTGCGCGACCTCGTCTGGATCTACGACGTCTATGACTGGCTGCTCTACGACGCCGCCGGCTTGAAACGGCTCCAATGGTGGGCGACCGACCGCGCCTACCGCGCCATCGCGCGATCCGCCTGTGTCCGCTCGCGAGACCTCCAAAGCTTTTATCCAAATAGCTTTTTCTCCGACAATGCCTCGCATCTGACGCCCCGCGGCGATGCCAAGGCGTTCGACAACAAGGTCGTCGTGACGGCCTCTTTCGATCGGCGTACCGATTTCAATCTCCTCGCCGCGCTCGCCGCGCGGGAACCGGGCGTGACGATCGACCTTCACGGCTCCGTCTACGACAACGACCCGGAGACGCTGCGCGCGATCGCGCGGCTGACGAGCGAGCACGCAAATCTCCGCTATCACGGCCGTTTCGAATTCACCCAGCTTCCGGAGATACTTGGCAATTACGCGGTCGGGCTTGCACCCTACCGTCTCGATGACGGGATGACGCGCTATATCAGCCCGGACAAGCTCTTCCACTATATCTGCGCCGGCATCGAGGTGGTGACGACGCCGGTCCCGGGCGCCGCCGCGCTCGCGCCCTATCTCTATGAAGCGGCGAGCGCCGCGGAGATCGCGGCCATTCTTCGCCGGATCGGCGATAGCGGCGAGCGCCGCAACCCGCGAACGCTCCACGAGCGGTTGAATTGGCAGGTTCGAGCGCGCGAATTTTGCGCGTCGGTTGAGCAGGTGCTGCGCGAAGGGCGGCCGTCGGCCTAAGCGCGCAAGCATGTGACCAATCGGTGACCGCCGGCCGCGCGTCGCGACCCTCCGCGAAACGTGTGTGGTGCCGCCCGCCTTCGTTTGGTTAAGGTAAGGCCCATCGGCCATGCGGAAATTCGCGGCGCTCCTCCTCGTCTTCGTGCTTCCTCTGCCGGCCGCCGCGCAGGGCCCGGCCAGCGTCGAAAAGCGTGGCCCGATTTCGGTGCTCGATTACGGCGCCGACCCCACCGGAGCGAAGGACAGCACCGAGGCGTTTCGCGCGGCGATCAAGGCGGCGGCGAATCTCGTCGCGCCCGGTGGCGACGGATCGAACACCAACACTTGCGTCCTCGTGCCTCCGAGCCAGGGCGGGGAAACCGGCTATCTGATTTCCGACACGATCGCGCTGCCGAATATGTGCCTCAAATCCACCGGCGGGCTCGTTTGGATCCGCTTCATTCCGCGCAACAACGATACCGACCTGTTCAATCTCTATGCGCCGTTCAACAGCGACACCGGATCGAATGGCGGCGAGCTGGCGGGATTCCAGATCGTCCATCCCGGCCGCGCCAAGGGGCGCGACGATATCCGCATCTCGGGCGGCAATCACAGCTATGTTCACAACATCATTTCGACAGGCGCCGGCCGCGATTGCTTCCACGCCGAACCAGGCGCGGCAAATTGGTGGATCGAGAGCCTCGATGTCGAGAACGTCACCTGCTGGCACGCGGGACGCGACAGCTTCAATTTCACCGTCCCGGATGGAATGAAGGAGGTCTTCATTACGCAAACGACTCTGATCAACAACACGAGCCGACTGCCCGGACGCGCAGCCGCGACGCTCGCCAGCGAGAATCAGCAGGACGGCAATTTCAAGATCAGCTCTTGGGCGTGGATCGGCGGCGAGCTCGACTGCTCCTTCGGCTCGAGCCCCAACTGCGTCGACCTTGTCCAAGCCAGCAACAGCCCCCATCAGCCGATCGAGGACATCAACTTCATCAATGTCGCGATCGAGGATTCGGCGAGGGCCGCCCATCCCGGCTTCGCCGTCGGCGTGACCAAGCGCGGCAGCGCGGCGGTCGGCCCGGTGAACATGATCGGCGTCATTGCCTATGGCACGGCGAAAGGCGATCTCGATACCAGCCAGCTCACCTCGTGGTATCGCGATTGCGCGGGCGTGCACCAGTCCTGCGATCACGGCGTGTCGCGCCTCCAGGTGCAAACCGAGGCCGGGCTGTCTTTCTCCAATCAGGTGCCCCATGCCGGACGGAACACGGCGACCTTCACGAATTCGCCTTGCGCCGCCGGCAACCCTCAGCATTGGCTCGCTGTTCTCATCAACGGCGCGACCTATTACATACCGGCCTGCCATCCATGAGCGATCGGGCGCGAAGAGCCAAATGAGATAACGATCTCCCGCCGCGCGCGGGGCGTGCCTGTCGCCGATATTCTGACGGGAAGGATGCGGAGATGACGATAACGAGTTGCCGGTCCTGTGACGGACGCGATCTGCGCGTCATTCTCGATCTCGGCCGGCATCCGGTCTCCAACGCGCTCCTCACCGCGGCGGATCTCGCCCAGGACGAAGCGCGCTATCCGCTGGTGGTGGCGCTGTGCCGGGATTGCGCGCTGCTGCAGGTCATGGAGACCATCCCGCCGAACGAGCTCTACCAACGCGATTATCCTTATTTTTCCTCATCCTCGCCCGCGCTGCTTCGCCATGCGTCGAGCTTGGCGCAAAAGCTCGTCGGCGAGCGCAACCTCGGCCCGCATTCCTTTGTCATCGAAGTTGCGAGCAATGACGGCTATCTCTTGCGCAATTTCGTCGAGCGCGGCGTGCCCTGTCTCGGAATCGATCCCGCACGCGGTCCCGGCGATGCGGCGCGTGCGCGCGGCATCGCGACGCTCACCGATTTCTTCGGCACGCGCATCGCCGAAGCGCTGGCGGCGCAAGGCCGGCTCGCCGATGTGGTGATCGCGAACAATGTCGTCGCCCATGTCGATGCCATCAACGATTTCGTCGCCGGCTTCGCCCGCGTGCTGAAGCCGACGGGCGTTGCCGTCTTCGAATTCGCCTATGCCGTGGACATGATCGAGTCTTGCGAATTCGATACGATCTATCACGAGCATCTCTTCTATCATACGCTGCACGGGCTCGAGCCGCTGTTCGGGCGCCACGGGCTTCATCTCAACGATATCGAGCGCTTGCCCATCCATGGCGGCTCGCTGCGTCTCATCGTCAGCCGCGATCCGCTGCGCAGCGAGCGGTTGCGCGCGCTGTGGGAGCGCGAGGCGGCGCTGGGAGTCGGCCGGCCCGGCTGGTACGAGAGTTTCGCCGCCCGGACGAGCGAGCTGAGATCGGCTCTGGTTGCGCTGCTGCGCAAGGAGAAGGCCGCAGGCGGGCGGATCGCCTGCTATGGCGCGGCCGCCAAGGGGGCGACGCTCGTCAACTATCTCGATCTCGGCCCGGGGTTCTTCGAATATGTCGTCGACGCGAACCCATTCAAACAGGGAAAGTTGATGCCGGGGCAGCGAATTCCGATCGCGCATCCGGATCGGCTTCTCGCCGACAAGCCCGACGCCGTGCTTCTTCTCGCCTGGAACTTCGCGGGCGAAATCCTTCGCCAGCAGGAGCGGTATCGCGCAGCGGGCGGACGTTTCATTGTTCCGATTCCGCGGCCGCGGGTGATCGCGCCCGGCGAGGCCGTGAGCGACTCCCTGTTCGCGCTTTAGCCGGGAGGAGGGTGTTCCAGCCGTGGCGTATCGGATCGGTCATGCGTGAAGAGGTCGAAACTGTGCGGGAGCCTGCCGCGCCGCCGCGAGGCGGGCGGATGGTAGAGGGCTTCGCCGCCGTGCCGCGGATCGATCCACTCCCACCAGGGACAGCGCGGCCGCTCTGGTCGGTCATGATCCCGGTCTATAACGGCACGGATTATTTGCGCGAAACGCTACGCAGCGTGCTGCGCGAGCCGAGCATCGCGGAGATGCAGATCGAGGTCGTCGACAATTGCTCGGACCGCGACGATCCGGAGGCCCTGGTCCGCGAGCTAGGCCGAGGCCACGTCCAGTTCCATCGCCAGCCGCACAATGTCGGTCCCATCGAGAATTTCAATACCTGCATTCGCCGCGCGCGCGGCGAATGGGTTCATATTCTCCACAGCGACGATCTGGTGCTGCCCGGGTTTTATTCGCGCGCCTGGAACGGTCTCTTCGTCGGCCCCGATATCGGCGCCGCCTTGTGCCGGATCGTGCATATCGACGAGCATGGGCGCAATGCTTGCTACAGCGGCGACCGGTATTTGAGCGAGCTCGAGGCGCCGCAGCGGACGGTGCTAGGGCGCGACTTCGCCGATCGCCTGTTCCTCAATCAGCGGATTCAATTCGCGGGCATGGCGGTGCGGCGCTCGACCTATGAGCGCCTTGGCGGATTCCGTCCGGAGCTGGTCCACTGCGCCGATTGGGATATGTGGATTCGCATCGCTCTCGCGACGCGCATTTTTTACGAGCCGGAGCCCTTCGCGTGCTTTCGGCTTCACGCCCAGGCGGATAGCTCCGCGAAGGTGAGAACCGGCCAGAATGTCGTCGATCAGCGGCGCGCGATCCGCCTGGCATCGACCTATGTGCCGCCGCAACAGGCGCGGCGAACCTGCCGCAGTGCCATGCATGCGGCCGCAGTCGAGGCGATGGCGCGGGCCCGCCGCCTATGGAAGGCCGGCGATCGCGCCGTGGCGCTGCGGCAGGCCTGGCAGGCGCTGCGCTGCAGCCTCGCGCCCGGTATCGTGTTGCGCTTGGGATATTTTCTTCTCTATGCGGCGACGAATTCCGGCCGCGGCGCAAACGGCCGGGCGAAAGCGACGCATCAATCCTCGGGATGACCGAGCCGATCAGTCTGCCTGGCTTGCCGCACCGATCGTGTCAGAGCCGGCGCTCGCCCGCGGCTTGGGCGTGCACCCGTGCTATTGCCGCGATTGCTTCACGCCGGGCATCCGGCAAAGAGGATTCCCAAGAGAGCGACCATAGCGTTTGCGTGAGCGGCCCTGGTGACCAAGAACACGCGTGCCTGGTCGAGATAGGACGGCAGCGGCTGCACAGAAAATTCCGGGAAGTCCATGAGAAAATCTTCGAACGCTTCCTTTTGGCCGATCTCGCCAATGTCGGCACGCCAACCCCAATCATCGAAGAAAATCACTGCCTTATCCGCCATCAAAGGCGCGCAGAAGCACAGCGCATCGTAGGAGGCGGTGTAGATGTCACAGTCGACCATCACCAGGCTTACTTTGTTCAGCTTGAGCTGCGCCTTCGTCCGAGCCGTTAGCGTATCCGCATACCATCCCTTGACGAAATTCATCGTCTCTCGCGGTACCCCCTTTTTTCTCAAATAGCGCACCGTCGCAGGGAGGGTTGATGCGCTCGCGCCCGGCTCCCATCCTTGATGCGCCGCCTCCTTCGGAAAGCCTTCGAAGGAATCGAATCCGATGAGCCGAGCATGTTTCACGCCCGCATGGCGAAGTGCGTGATGCATGCACGCGTACGATGTTCCCCGGCTCACGCCGAACTCCAAATAGTCACCGAGGCGATGATCGGAGCCTTTGAGAATATTGATCGCGTTCAGCGCGCACTGGAAGAAGTCGCTTTCCGGGACAAGAGGTTGCCAGCGGAGCATCCCCCGTGCGCGGAGTTTGTGCCTGGCTTGGCGTGCCCAATGTTGGAGTCCCACCGCGTTAAGAAAGACGCTGACGTACCGCACCGCTTCTCCCGGTCTGATCGAAACAAAGGGTTCGGAAATGTTCGCGGCTGTCGCTTGCCGCCGCGTGCGCGGCCGGCCCCGGTGCTACGACCGGCAAGTGTCCGTCAACGCCTGAAGGCAGGTTGAAAGCCGGCTCGATTTCAAGACGCGGACTTCATGTCTCGATATATGCATATGCGATTCCGTCCACGCTCGACGGGACAAATCTGTGATGATTTTGAGCGCCAGCAGAAAGAGAGAGACGCACATGGTTTTTGGTTGGGTATACTCCGCTTGATTGAGTGAACATGCTGCTGGCGCCAATCTCATTGGCGGCATTCCAAGTGCCCGTCGAGGGCGGTCTTCAGAGATTTTGCGGCTGCGTAACCCGCGACGACTTGTCGAGAGCCGGTCCCGAGTCAGTCATGACGGAAAAGGGGGCAAGGTGCTGAAGGACGTCTCTTCTTCGCTTCCCACGACAGGTCGAACGCGAGCGCTGGTCGCCGCTCTATCGCTCCCAATCATTGGCGGCTCCGTCGCCGCTATGGCTGCCGTGAGCCTATCCGTTCTGCCAATTTGGGGCGACCAAGCCTGGTGTGCCTATGTCGCGAGCCGCGTGTTGGATGGAGCACGCCTCGGAACCGATATCGTCGAGGTGAATCCACCAACGATTATTTGGATGTCCGAAATACCGGTAATCTTGAGTCGCGTGATTGGCGTTTCGCTTCCGGCAACAATGCAGATTTGCCTTGGGCTGCTCATCCTGCTGTCGGTGGCTTGGTGCGCGTCATTGTTGCGGCGCACGGCGCGCCCGCGATCCGGTACCATGGCGCTGTGGCTTGCGGCCTCGATCCTATACGCGACCAGCGTCTTTCGCTGGATGGATGTTGGCGAGCGGGAGCATATCATGGTGCTGCTGCTGCTGCCGTATCTCGTCATCGCGGCGATGCGTCTCGATGGAGCGTCGCCTTCGCGCTGGCAAGGCTTTGCGGCAGGCTCGGCCGCTCTCATCGCACTCGCCTTGAAACCTCACCATCTTCTCATCGTGGCGGGGGTCGAACTCCTCCTTGCTTATCGCCAGGGCATTCGGCGAAGTTTCTTGAGGCCGGAGGCTGTTGGCGCGGTGCTCACCGGCCTCATCTATTGCCTGGCGATCTGGATCTTTGCGCGTGATTACATTACCGAGGTGGTGCCTCTCAACTACCTTGCCTATAACAGCTTCTATCACGTTCCAATCGGAGCATTGATTGTCCCTGGCCGTACGACAAAGGTCCTCGCGGTCGTGGCGTTGTGGGCCGTGGTGGAGCGGGGCCTGCAGTATCGCGCGCTCTGCGCTGTGCTGGTCATTGCCGGGATCGGCGCGACCATCGGCTATCTGATCCAAGAGAAGGGAGACCCCTACCAGTTCTTCCCGGCAGATGCCTATTTCATAACACTCGTGTCGATTATGCTCGCGGATGGATTTACACAGTGGGTGGGCTCTCCGAACCACCGGTTGTTTCAAGCATGGCCGGCAGCCGCGGTGGCGCTCGCGAGCTTTCTGGTGACCGCCTTCCTTTACTTTCCCGTCCATTTCGCGAGAGCAGCGGCGACTTACGACACCGACTATTCTCGTCCGCAGGTGGCGGTGACGAATGCGCTGCGCGCCGGCACCGCGATCGTGGTTTTAGGCCCGAACGCGATCAGCTTCGATCTCGTGCTCGACCGCCGTTTGACATGGGCATCGCGGTACTACGGCTTTTGGACCTTGGAGGCGATTTTCGACGCCCAGGAAACGAAAGATGCAAAGCTGAGACAGGCGCGATTGGCGAGCCTGTCCGACGTGGTGCACTTGACACGAACTGCCGCCGACGAGGATTTGCAGCGCTGGAAACCGAGCGTGGTGCTCGTCGAGCGTTGCGATGACCCCAGCATCTTGTGCGGGAAGTCGGAAGCTTTGAGAGAGATCGACGTGCTGCGATGGTTTCAAGAGGACCCGACGTTCAGGAACATTTGGGGAAATTATGCGTGGTGTCGGCGCATCGGTTACTACGATGTTTGGGTTGCGAAAGCCGACCAGGACACATGCCTGAGCTTCTCCTCGATATCGGCATACAAATGAACCGACCTGCACGCGTGAGCCGGCGAAGGGCTCGATCCGAATACCCGAAACGCGCTGACGGGCGTCCGTGGCGCTGCGCAACGTCAGCGTTTGCGCTTGCTGTCGATCATCTCGACGAAGTCGCCGACATTCTTCAAGCTTTCGATCTCGCTGGTGCGGAAATGCACGCCGAAGCGCTGCTCGGCCGCCGCGACGATGTTGAGATGGTTGAAGCTATCCCAATTGGGAACATCCTCCGCCGTCGTTTCGGAGGTGAGACGAAGCGACGGGTCCTCGAACACCTCGCGGCAGATGTCTTGAAGCTTGGCGAGGGTGTCATCGGCCATCGTGCTCATTCGCGGATCCTTATGAAAGTCTTAGCTTCGGCGAAATCGGCAAGCTCGAGCCGCCAAGTCGTGACGCCGCCGGGCTGCTCGCCATCCGGCTGGAATCCCAGCCGGCGATAATGCTCGCGCACCATCGCGTTGCGCGACGAAGGTCGATATTCGCCGAGCAACGCCGTCGCCCCGGCGCGCCGTGCCGCGTCGGCCAGAACGTTCAAACACGCCGCCTCGGCGCCGCGCGCAAGAACGCGGCAGCTCATGAGCCAGGTCTCGATCTGCAGCGTCTTCCTCTCGCCCGGATGCGGCCTGGCGATGATGACCGCGATCAGGCCATTGTCGCCGAACCGATCGATCAGACGAAAGCGCAAGATCACGCAGCTTTTATCCTGGATCAGCCGCTCCATCTCCGCCTCGGTGTAGCGCCGTGTGGTGAGGTTGAATTGATTGGTCTTGTTGACGAGCTGCGTCACGCGGGCGAGGTCCTCGGGGCGCGGCGGTCCGGCCTCCATCGTCATCTCGAGGCTGCGGAGAAAGCCCTCCATATCCGTGGTGCTCGCAAGCTCGGCGTTGCGCTGCGCGTTCTCGGTGTATTGACGGACGCGGATGCGATCCTCTGCGGTGAAGGCCGCGGCCTCGAAATATCCCGCCTGGGCGATGGCGAGGTCATAATGCGCGACATCGTCGGGCAGTTCCGGCACGGCGACCATCGGCAATTCCTGCCGAATGATGGCGCGCTCCGCCGGGTTGTCGTCGACGAAGACAAAGGAGTCGAGCCCGAGTTCGAGGGTTTTGGCGAGGCGCCGCAGATTGGTGGCCTTGTCGTCCCAATTCGCCATGACCGCCGCAACCCGCTCGCGCTTCAAATGCATTTCCGGGTGACGGACGAACACCTCTTCGGCGAGATCGGGGTCGTTCTTGGAGCAGATGGCGAGAACGATCCCGCGATCGGCCAGCGACGCGGCAAAGCGCTGAAACGCCAGATAGGCTTCGCCTGCGGCGCTGCCCTGGCCGAGAACGATGCCGTCGATCCCGTCATCGCCGAGAACGCCGCCCCAAAGCGTGTTGTCGAGATCAAGGACGAGACATTTGCGCGAGAGGCCACAGGAGGCGGCGATGACGCGCGCGACGAGATCGCCATAGAGCGGCGCGGCCGCGGGGCCGATCGCCTGCTTTGCCTGATGCCAGCGCACCGGATCGCTCCAGGCCGCCCGCCCGGACCAGGCCGCTTGCCGGTCGATATCGACCAGCAGCACGCCGGCGTCGGCCGCCGCGTCGGCGAGCTTCCGGTTGAAGCGGTCGATCAGTGCAGCAGGCGCGCCCGCGACGTTCGCATCGTAGCTTCCGAACAAGGGCAGCCGCGTATTCAGCACGGTCTGCTGCAGAACCACCGCGCCGAACCGCTCCCGCGCGCGCCGCCACAGCGCGGCAAGCGCCTCGATCTCGCGATCGAGCGCCGTTTCGGCCTCGTCGCGCCTTGCCGCAATCGGCAAGGGAGCCAGCGCCGCCGCCTCGTCGAGCGCGAACAGCACGAAATCTGGCCGCATCGCCTCGAGGAACGAGTGAGGGTCGAGCACTGCCTGGCGGAACTGGCCATAAGGCGCGAGCTCGATATCGAGAAGAAGGCGGCGGTGGAGAGCGGCGACGCGAATGGCCGGAACCAGAGGCTCGACCGTCGAGGAAGCGAGAATGGCGACGCGTCGCTCGAGACAGTTCTCGGGCGGCTTGGCCTCGCTGCGCGCCTCTTGCGCGAGCTTGTCGATCCGCAGCGTTGCCAGCGAATCGCGGCGAAATCCCGCAAGGGCGATTGCGGCGTTGAGACGGTCGCCGGCGGAAGCGAGGCCGCGCGCTTGCGTTATCGCCGCGGAGAGATCGGGATGAACGGGCAACCAGCCGAGCTCGGTCATGCCAGCAATCCTCGTCAGAACTTGAAATAGAGGAATTCGGTCGGCGCATGGGAGAACGCCTTCAACAGGGCGAACAAGCCGATCGCGCTGACGATGCAGCCGCAGGCGACGGTCGGGCGCCAGACGGCGAGCGGCGTGCCGTCGAGAATCCATCCTTCGTACCAAATCGCGCGAAGCTTGGCGTTCAGCGCGGTTCGATAGTGCCGCATCCACTGCTCGACATTCGGCATGAACCAAACGATCCAGAACAAGATGGGCAGCCAGTAGAGCTCGTGAACCGAGAAGAACGGGAGGGTGGAGATCGGGAGATGCAAGGCTTGGCTCGCCGCGCGGAGGACAGGAATACGGTCGAAAAGGTCGGGCAACGCTGCTCCGTTCCAGCCGATCATGCCCTCGACGATCCGCATAGCCGTAGGCACATCCGCCGAGCGGAAGAAGACGAGTGCGAGCGTCGCGCAGAGAAAGGTGGTGAGCACGCTCGCCGCATGCCGGACCGATCGCAGCCCGAGATCGCGCCACCATTTCCAGCGGCTTTTGAGCGTCCGCCAACCATGGTTGATGGTCAGGAACACGCCGTGCAGCAGGCCGAAGATGATGAACTGCCATCCCGCGCCATGCCAGACGCCGGAAACGAACATCGTCACCATGGTCGGCCCCGCGAGCAGGACGAGGAAGGTCGAGAGCGAGGTGCGTCCCGGCCGCAGTACCGGCTTGCCGTCCGCAAGCCGCTTGCGCGTCAAGGCGAGGACGATCGGGGTGAAGATATAGGCGGTGAGGAACCGCGTCAGCGTCATGTGCCAGGATTGCCAATACTCGATGATGCTCGCGGCCTTGTAGGGCGAGGCGAAGTTGAGCGGCAGGCTGATGCCGAACAGCAGCCCCAAGCCGATCGCCATGTCGGAATAGCCTGAGAAATCGAAGTAGATCTGCATGGCGTAGGCGAGGGCGCCGCCCCATGCCTCGAGCAATGAAGGCGCGGCGCCGTGCGCGGCGGCTTCGAAGACCGGCTTGGCATAGGCCGCCACCCCGTCGGCGATGATGACCTTCTTGAACAGCCCGGCGAGAAACACCGTCGCCCCGGTCGAGATGAGATCGAGGCGAGGCCGCAGAATCCCGCGGTCGTTGAATTGCGGCAACATCTCGCGGTGATGCGTGATCGGCCCGGCGATGAGGTGAGGAAAGAAAGTGATGAAGAGGCTGTATTGGAGCGCCTGCGGCTCTTCGGCGACGCCGTCATAGGTGTCGGCGAGAAACGCGATCTGCTGGAAGGTGAAGAAGGAGATCGCCAGCGGCAGTGCAATCTCGGGGATATGCCAGGTCGTGCCGAAAATCTCGTTGATCGAGTGGCCGACGAAGCCGGTGTATTTGAAAACGCCGAGGAGCAGGACATTTCCCAAGACGCCGATCAGCAGCAGGCGCTTCGAGGGAGAGCGGGCGAGCAGCCGGCCGAGCAGGAAGTTGAACGCGATCGAGCCGACCAGCAGCGGCACGAAGGCGACGTTCCACCAGCCGTAAAAAACGAGCGACATGCCGGTGAGCCAGGCCAGTGCGAGCTGCTGGCGGCCCATCATGCCGAAGCAGTAGAAGCCGGCGAGGCAGATCGGCAGAAATCCGGCGATGAAGACCGGCGAATTGAACAGCATCGACGCTACTCCGTCGAACTGCCTTGTGATCCGCCGCCCAATCCCGTCGCAACGATGAGCGCCCGGGAGAATATCTTTGCCGCCGACCAACGGATATGGACCGCGTCGATGAACGCGTCGGGGTCCATCGCGAAATTGTGATTGGCGTCCCAGAACACCGCGCCGGAGCCGGCAAGCGCCTGGCGAATGTGATGGGTCATGTTCCGCATCACCGCGCCGTCGGGATCGTATTGCGTCTTCCATTCGGGATCGAGCGGCATGGTGACGACGATCAGCCGGCGGCCATTCGCGCCGAGATCCGCGGCGAGCTTGTGCAGCGCCGTGAGGCACACTGGATCGGGCGGCGGCAGAGCGCCGTAGGTGAGATCGCGGCTGGCCTTCGTGTCGAGCGGCGCATCCCCGTAGCGATCCATCCTGATCTCATCGAAAGGCAGCCCTCCCGTTCGCATGGCGCGCAGGATGAACACGTTCTTGATGAGGGTAAGCGGATCGAAATACTTCAAATAGAACGCGAATTCAGAGCTGCGCCGGAACACGAAATCGTCGACGTCGGCGGGATCGAACACGCGCGGATTGGTCGTCTTGCAGTCGATCAGATCCTGCGGCGCGAGGATCGTCATCACCTCCTGGATGCTGGGTATCCGCCCGACGAGGTATTCGGTGACATAGGCGGTCTGATTCATCTTCAGCCCGCAAAACGCGCCGTTCAGCGGGACGGCGCGGCCACCGCTCGCTTGCAGCACGGCGCTGCTGTCGAAATTGCGCCATGTCACCGACGAACCGGTGGCGAGAATGGTCGGCTCCTCGACAGGATGCGCGCGGAAATACGCGAGCTTTTGATCCATGCAGAGATTGTTCGAGAGCTGGGGCGGCGGCAGCAGGTCGAAATGATCGAAGGCGGCGAGCCCAAGCCACAGCAAAGAGAGGAGCGCGAGCGCTGCGCCCGCCATGGTCGCCAAATAAGCGCCCCAAACCTCGCGCGGCGCCGGTGCCGCGGTGTCGGGGCGGCGCGCGCCATGGGTGTGCGATGCCGTTCTCAGTGCGGTCCAAAATGTTCGCACTGCCATCATGTCACCAGCGAAGATGGGCGAGTTCACCCTCGGCCTCTCCCGCGCCGCGCGCACCCGGAGAGTCGATCAGATGACCCGTGTCGAAACGTTAAAACGCGATTGTGTCGAAAAGGCGTTGTCGCTTTATTGTGACAAAACGGTGGTCACCGCAATGTCACACTGTCACTAGGCATGTTTCGCTATTTTTTCGAGCCGTGATCATCATCGACGACGCCTTGAAGCGCATTGAGAGCGCCGGTCGTCCAATCCGGGCCGCTCTGATCGGCGCCGGCTTCATGGGGCGTGGGATCGCACTCCAGATCATCACCGTTGCAACCGGCATCCGTCTCGCGGCGATCGTCGCGCGCAATCTCGATTCGGCTCGGCGCGCTTGCCGCGAAGCCTGCAGCGCATGGCGCGAAGTCGATACGCCCGGCGGATTGCAGGCCGCGATCGAGGCAGGAATCCCCGCGATCACCGAGGATTGGCGTCTCGTCTGCGAGAGCGAAGCGATCGACGTCGTCATCGAGGTGACCGGCTCGCTTGACTATGCCGCGGCGGTGGTGTGCGCGGCGATCGAGAATGGCAAGCACGTCATTTTGATGAACGCGGAGCTCGACGGGACGGTCGGGCCCTTGCTCAAGCGCAAGGCGGACGCAAAGCGCGTCGTCTATTCCAATTCCGACGGCGATCAGCCCGGCGTCATCATGAATCTCTTCCGCTTCGTTCGGGGCATTGGCGTTCGGCCGGTGCTGTGCGGCAGCATCAAGGGCTTGCACGATCCTTATCGTAATCCAACCACCCAGGTGGAGTTCGCAAAACGCTGGGGGCAAAAGCCCCATATGGTCGCATCCTTCGCCGACGGCACGAAAATCTCGTTCGAGCAGGCGCTCGTCGCCAACGCCACCGGCATGCATGTGCCGCGCCGCGGCATGACCGGACCGACCGTCGAAGCGGGAACGCCGATCGAGAAGGCGGCGGAGCTGCTTCCCGCCAAGGCATTCATGCATACGGCGGGCATCATCGATTACGTCGTCGGCGCGTCGCCGGCCCCGGGTGTCTTCGTGCTCGGCGTCATGGAGCATCCGGCGCAGCGCCACTACCTCGCCCTCTACAAATTGGGCGAGGGGCCGCTCTATTGCTTTTCGACGCCCTACCACCTTTGCCATTTCGAGGTACCGAACTCGGTCGCGCGTGCTGCGTTGTTCCACGATGCCGCCATCGCGCCGGCGGGACCGCCTTGCGTCGAGGTGGTGGCGACGGCAAAGCGCGATTTGCGGCGTGGCGAGGTCATCGACGACATGGGTTGGTACATGACCTATGGCCAAGCCGAGAACGCCGATGTCACGCATCGCGACCGGCTTTTGCCGATGGGTCTCGCCGCCGGCTGCCGCTTGGTGAGCGATGTCGCCCGCGATCGGGTTCTCACTTACGACGATATCGAGCTTCCGGAAAATCGATTGATCGACCGTCTCCGTGCCGAGCAGGAAGAATATTTCTTTGGCGTCAGTTGGAACGCCCTGCGGAGGACGGCCGCGGCTCTTTCGATGGTTGAGTCCGAGCAACGCTAGAAAATTGAGTTCGCGGTCCCGGCCGAGATCGCCAGCGCGCGAAGAGGTGCCACATGAAAGTTGTGATCCTCGCGGGAGGCTTTGGAACGCGGATCAGCGAAGAAAGCGCCGTGCGTCCGAAGCCCATGGTGGAGATCGGCGGACGCCCGATCCTGTGGCACATCATGAAAATCTACTCGGCTTACGGCCTCAATGATTTTGTGATCTGCGGGGGTTACAAGTTCAACATCATCAAGGCGTTCTTCCGCGACTACATGATCGCCTGCTCGGACGTGACGTTCGATTTGCAGCACGACCGCATCGAGATCCATCGCAATCATGTCGAGCCGTGGAACGTGACCGTCATCGACACCGGCGAGCACACCATGACCGGCGGCCGGGTGAAGCGGGTGAGGCCCTATCTCGGCGACGAGACCTTCTGCCTGACCTATGGCGACGGCGTCGCAAACCTCGATGTCGGGGCGTCGATCGCGTTTCACAAGCGCTCTGGCGCCTATGCGACGGTGACGGCGGTCGCGCCGCCGGGCCGGTTCGGCGTGCTCAATATCAATTCCGAAAGCTCGTTCGTCGATGCATTCCGCGAGAAGTCGAATGCCGATGTCGGCTACATCAATGGTGGGTTCTTCGTCCTCGAGCCCGAAGCCTGCGACTACATCGCCGGCGACGACACGGTGTGGGAGCGCGGGCCGCTCGAAATGCTCGCGCGCGACCGCAAGCTCGCCGCCTATCGGCACACGGGATACTGGCAAAACATGGACACGCTTCGGGACAAGAACGTCCTCGAAGAGCTCTGGCAGACGGGAAAGGCGCCATGGAAAATATGGTAATCGACGCTCGATCATCCGTCGCCCCGCGCCGTGCCGGCGGCGAGAGGCCGCGCGTCCTGGTGACCGGAGCCGAAGGCTATATCGGGCACCGCCTGTCGGCCCGCTTGCTGAGCCGCGGCTACGATGTCGTGGGCCTCGACACCGGGTTTTACAGCGAGGGGCTGCTCTATCACGATGGCGGCAATCGCCCCGCGACGCTCTGCCGCGATACGCGGCGCCTCGGCATCGACGAGCTGCGCGGCTTTGACGCCATCGTCCACTTGGCGGAGCTGTCGAACGATCCGCTCTGCGAATTCAGCGAGAGCTCGACCTACGACATCAATTTCAAGGGCTCGGTGGCGTTGGCCGAGAAAGCGAAACAGGCGGGCGTACGGCGCTTCATCTACAGCTCGTCCTGCAGCACCTATGGCGCTTCGGGCGACGCCGAGCGCACCGAGACCTCGAGCGTCGATCCGCAGACCGCCTATGCGCGATGCAAGATTCTGAGCGAGCGCGACATCGCGAAGCTGGCCGACCAGAACTTCGTTCCGACCTTCCTGCGCAATGCCACCGCTTTCGGTGCCTCGCCGCGCATGCGCTTCGACATCGTGCTGAACAATCTGGCCGGA
This sequence comes from Allostellaceae bacterium, assembly GCA_035605975.1. Classification (GTDB taxonomy): domain Bacteria; phylum Pseudomonadota; class Alphaproteobacteria; order ATCC43930; family CGMCC-115725; genus CAIKMD01. Next base: position 22,711 of record DATNGG010000153.1, read on the forward strand.
TTGGCATGGACGACCAAATGCATCCGCATGACAAGCGACGGCACGCCGTGGCGGCCGCTGGTGCATGTCGACGACATTTGCGGCGCCGTCATCGCCTGTCTCGAAGCGCCCGAAGAGGCCGTTGCCAACGAGATCTTCAATGTCGGCGACGACCGGCAGAATTACCGCATCCGAGACATCGTCGATGCGGTCGCGACGATCTTCCCCGGATGTGATGTCGCCGTCGGCAGCAACAATGGCGACAATCGCAGCTATCGCGTGTCCTTCGAGAAGATTCACAAGCATCTGCCGGAATTTCGCTGCGAATGGGATATTCAGAAAGGCGCAGCGCAGTTGCGTCGGATTTTCGAGCAGGTCGGGATGACGGACCAGGTGTTTCTGGCGGCGCCATTCACGCGCTTGAAGCAGCTGAGGCATCTCGTCCAGACGAAGCAGCTGGATGCCGATCTCTATTGGCGCGCCGATGATCTTTCGTGAGACCCGCCTTCGCGGGGCCTATGTCATCGATATCGAGCGCAATGCGGATGAGCGCGGGTTTTTCGCGCGCACCTGGTGCCGCCGCGAGCTGGCGGCGCGCAACCTCGAAGCGGAATACGTGCAGGGCAGCCTCTCCGTCAGCTCGCTGCGCGGCACGGTGCGCGGGCTGCATTTCCAAAGCGAGCCGCATTCCGAGACCAAGATCGTGCAATGCGTGCGCGGCGCGATCTACGACGTCATTGTCGATCTGCGGTCGCGGTCGCCGAGCTTTCGCCACTGGTTCGGCGTCGAACTGACCGCCGAATCGCACCGGCTGCTCTATGTTCCGGCGGGCTTCGCGCACGGATTTCAGACGCTCAACGACAACACCGAGGTCAGTTACGTGATCTCGGCCTTCCATGTTCCGGCCGCGGCGAGGGGAATTCGCTATGATGATCCGGCATTGGGAATCCCATGGCCGATGAAGGCGACCTGCATCTCTCAGAAGGATCTCGACTTGCCGTCCCTCGATCAGGTGCCGGCTCAGGGTTGATCGTCTTCGCCGCTTGCGATGGAGCGCTCTTGCCCGCGGCGATCGCGGCCCGCGGTAGAATCGAAATGCGGACGTGCCGTCATGCGCGATGAGCGCGAGCGCGCTTCGGCGCCGTGCTGGAGGGCGGCATGCGCCGGTCGCTGAGGATCAATATCGGCGCCAACATCGTCGGCCGCGTGTTCACGGCCGTCTGCGGCGTCGTCTTCGCGCCGATCTATCTGCATTTTCTCGGCATCGCGGAATATGGCCTGTTCGCGCTGCTCAATTCCTACATGATCGTCGCGGCGCTGGTCGATCTGGGCTTTTCCGGCGCGATGACGCGCGAGATCGCGAAGCTTTCGGCGGTGTCGCCGGAGCGAATGCGCGATCTCGTCTGGACGATCGGGTTGCCCTATTGCGCCGTGGCCCTCGGTCTCGCGCTGGCGCTCTATTTTTCCGCCCCGGGGATCACCTCGCTGGTTCTGAGCAAAGAGGACAGCATTTCGGACGCCGCCGTCATCGAGGCGGTCGGCTTTGCCGGTATCGGCTTGGCGTGCCAGCTGCCGGCCTTTCTCTTCGGCGGCGGCCTCGCCGGGCTGCAGCGTCAGGACACCTCCAATGGCATTGCCGTCGTCGCAACGAGCCTGCGGCACGGCGGTTCGCTCGCTTTGCTGTGGGGCGTGTCGAGCTCGGTCGTCGCCGTGATGGCCTGGCAGGCGGCGGTCGCGCTGCTCACCGCCGTGGCGCTGCTGATCGCGCTCTGGGCGCAGCTGCCGTCAACGGGACGCCGCCCGCGCTTCCAATTTTCGCTGCTGCGCGACACGGGCAAGTTCGCATCGAGCCTCGGCGGCATGGCCGTGCTCGGCACGGTGGTGCTGCAGGCCGACAAAACCATCGTCGGGGCCCTCCTGCCTTTCGCCGTGGTTGGGCATTACATGCTCGCCAGCGTCATCGCGACCAATCTCATGGCCATCGCTCAGCCGGTCGCCGCGGCGGCGTTTCCGCGATTGTCCCATCTCATCGCGATCAAGGAATGGGCGTCGCTGCGCGCGAATTTCGCCCTCCTCAGCCAACTCGCGGCCTTGATGTCGCTGCCGGTGATGATCGTCATCGTGATGCTGCCGGCGCAGACATTGATGGTGTGGACCGGGAACGCGACGGTCGCCGCGACAGCCGGGCCCATCCTTCGCTATCTCGTGATCGGCGCCATCCTCAATGCGCTTGCGGCCATCCCGTGGGAATTGTGCATCGCGATGGGGCGCACCGGGCCGCTGCTCGCCGCGGCGGCGGTGGGTTGCCCGATGACGCTGGCGCTGGTCTATCTCGGGACCCTGACTTTCGGGCCGGAAGGCGCGGCGGCGGCGATGTGCGTTTTTTCCGCGCTCATTCTCCTGACGGTCGGCGCTCTTCTCAACCGGCAGCTCGGACGCAGCGAATTGTGGCGATGGCTGTCGCTCGATGTGGCTTTGCCGAGCGCCGTTGTCGCGGCGCTTGCCTTCGCCATGCGCAGCGTCGCCCCCGGCACCGACCATCGCGCGCAGGGGCTCGCGTTCTTGGCGGCGGCCGGTCTCATCTGCGCGCTCGGCGCCGCGGCGGCGATGGGAGAGACGCGCACCGTCCTCGTCAAGCTGGCACGGAAATCGATGCATTTCGCCGGACAGCGATACCAGCGCAGCCCGTCCTTGCTCGGGCGCAATGGCGATGAGCGCTGATCGAGCGAAAAAGATCGAAGCGGCAATGCGCGCGCAACCACCGCGTGTGACGGAGCACACGCAATCTCTCGCGGTCGGGGCGCTCCTTCGCGGCCACGCGAGACGCGACCACAAATTTGACACACCGACGTACCTAGTGCGGGCGAGGTGTCCTCACAACAGTACGATAGGCTGGACCCAGCGCCATTGGCGACACGTGTTGGTCTTGCCGCGGACCCGGCATTCGCGTTGGTATAGCGGAGGGAAGGCCGATGCCGGATCGTTCCGGTGACCGTGCGACGCAAGCAGGCGGAAACCAGACTGAGCACGCCTCGGCGCGGCCGTCCACGCCGCGCCCGTCGCCGGCTGCGAAGCTCGAGGCGGCGCTCGCGAGCCTCGACAAGCCTTGGACGATCCTGCGCGCGAAGGAAGCCGAAACCGGCGGCCGCACGGGCGCCGCTTTCATCGGCCTTCATCCCGAGAAAGGGATCGCGCTCATCGATCTCGAACCGGCGCGGCCGTCCCATGCCGTGGCGGGATTGCGGGTGGCGTTGATCCGCGCGCAGAACGCCGGCTTCACCGTGCGCGAGCCGCCGATCGTTCCGGTGGTCCTCTCGCGCGATGAAATCTCCAGCCTGGCGGCGCGCCTCGACGCGGCTTTCGCGGAGCTGCCGCGCTGCGCCATTCAGAACCGGGATTGGCCGGATTTGGCCGTCGCTTCTCTCACCGCCGAGCATGCGCAGCTGGTTCCCTTGGCGCGCCGGCCGAAAGCCGCGCCCGCCGCCGCAGCGAAGCCGGAGACCGCGAAACGCGCAGAGCCGTCGCCGATCACGGTGCAACGGGATGAGCTGCAACGCGGCAAGGATGCCGGCAACGCGCCGCGAGAGGGACGCCCCGCGGCCCCGCGCCGCGATCAAGCTCCCGGCGACGCGCGGCCCGCGAATGGATCGAGCGTTTACCCCTCGCTGTTGCGACGGCCGGATATCGAGCCGCCCGCGATCGATTCATCGCAGCTCGACGTGTCGCGCATGATGCGCAACCTGAAGCCGCGGCGGATCGATGCGGCGAGAAGCCCGGAGCAGAGCAAGGTAGAGCCGCTCCGCCCTGAGCGGAACCACTCGAACGAACAGGAACGGTTGGGTTCCTCGCCGAAGCTGCGCGCTGCAAGCGACGCGAATGCGCCGCCGCCGCAAGCGCGGGTCGCTGCCGGGGAGCGCATCTTCGAACCGGAATGGAACCCGACCTATCCCGCAGCGAGCGCGAAGCGCGGCCGCGGCAAAGTGTGGACGGCTGTGGGAGCGCTCTCTGCCATGCTGGCGGTCCTCGTCGTTCTGCCGCCTCAAGCAACCGGGCCCGTTTCGTCGATCCGCTCCACCGCCGATGCGCCGGCACAACCGTCCGAGCGCCCGGACGATGCTGCGGTCCAAACGCCGCATTTCGCAACCGGCCAGGGATCGCCGCTCGGCGATCAGCCGAGCTCGTCGGCGCCGCTTTCCCGGCAAGAGCAGCAAGTGATGAAAGCGCAAGACCTGCCGCTGCCGAAGGAGGAACCGCCAACCGCTCCCGCGGTGGCAGATGCCAAGCCGCCCGCGGCCGCGCCGACCGCAGCGACGCTTCCCGCGCCGCGCAAGCATGGGGCGAAGGGCGCGGCCGAGCGAGCTGACACCGGCGCCGGCGCTCCCGCGCAGACTGCGGCGGCGGAAGCGACCAAGGATCGCACGAGCGCCGCCGCGGCGAAGCCTCGACAAAAGAAATTATCGTCCGCCACGTCACGGCCGCCTTCCGTCGCGCGAAAACCCGCACCGAAGGACGGCCAAAAGCCCCAGCCTCTCGAGGAGGCCAGCGGCGCTATCGGCTTGCCGCCCGCCGCCGCGCTCAAGCCCGTGCCGAAAGAGGGCAAGACAGCACAAGACGCTCCGGAGGCGAGCGGCACAATGACCTATGTCGAAGGCCGGGAGCCGCGCATTCTCGGCACCATCACTGGGCCGGCCGCGGCAGACGGCGCCGCCGCGCCGCAAGCGAATCCCGAGGCAAGACCGGCGCCGCCAGGGCCATTGTCCCCCGCGACCGATTTCTCGATCACGCCGCAAGGCGTGATGGCGCCATCGGGCGTCGTGATGCCGTTCGATCGGCAATGACGCTGCGCGGTGATACGCGGCGATAGAAGCGGCGCCGCAGCGCGCGTCTCCGGGTGGAGAGATGTGTTATCTCGTCGCCTCGCGCAGGAAGGCGAGAAGATTTTTCCGGTCGCGCGGATCCTTGAGGTCCGGAGAGGTCATCTTGCTTCCCGGAACGAATGCGCGCGGATTTCGCAAATACCGGTCGAGGGTCCCCGCCGTCCAAACGATCGCCGAATTCTTCATCGCCGGCGAATAGGCATAGCCGACAACCGAGCCGGCCCTGCGCCCGAACAGGTGATAAAGCGTCGGGCCGCGGCCGTTCTGGCTTGGCGAGAGCGAATGGCAAGCGCGGCACTGATCGAAAATTATTCGCCCCGCCTCGGCAGCCGGCAAAGTCTGCGCCGGTGCGGCGTCCGGCTCCGGCTCGGCGTTGGTCGCCGAGGCGGCGAGCGCGCGCGGCGCGGGCGCGGAGAGAGATAGAAACAAAGCCAGCATCGCCATCAAGAATAAAGCGATGAACGGTTGCGACGCTGCAAGCTCGTTGGAGCGTCGGTCGACCATCCGGCAATGATCGCGCATGACGTTTTCGTGATCGGATCGGGCGCGAAAGAAGTAAAGGAGCTGCCGCGGCCGATTTTCCTCGGCGCGGGATGTGCTCGTTTCGGTTCGCATATTCCACCTCTGCGCAAGTCTCTCATCGAACATTTGCGAGTTCTTGACGCGCCGCGCATGGCGCGCATGCCCTTGTTTTGTCACAACGCGATTGCGTCGGCGCGCTGTTAGTCTTCCTTAACACGCATTTTAGCGTCCTATTGCACCCATTTTTAGAATGACGTTCAGCCCGCTCCTTGATGTGACCGGAGAGCGAGAGGCTTTTTTTTACAAGCAAGAATTGTGAGGAGAACGTTCCAGCAGCGAGGGGGAGGGAACGTGCGCGTGGGAGAATTTGATGGGTTTGACGTTTTTTCCCCTGCGGCATTCGTCGATCGAGCGGCAGCTCGGGGATCGGCCGCGCCACATTCCTCACATCGAGGGCTATCAGCTTGTGCTTATCGTCTGCATGGCCGATCTGCTGGCAATCGCCGTCCCCGGCATCATCGGCTACGCCATTACGAAACACTATCATCCGCTGATCGTCACCGCGGAATACGCCAATTTATGGGGCGTCATCACGGGGATCGCGCTGGTTTTTTTCTTCGGCGTCTTTCGCTGCTACGGGCATCTGCCGCTCGACTTCCGTTCCCAATTGCCGTTGCTGTTCACGGGCTTCTCGCTGTCGATCCTGCTCGTCGCGTTCGGCCTCTTTTCCCTGAAGATCGGCCAGGACTATTCGCGCGGCTGGTTCGTCGGCTGGTGGCTGGCGAGTCTCGCGGCGCTCACGGCGGAACGTGTTGTCGCCGAGCGCGTCCGCTCGCATCTCGTCAAGCAGGGAGCCCTCGCGCAGAAATTCGCGATCTATGGCGCCGGCGACGCGACGCGTCCGGTCATCGAAGGGCTGCGCCGCGAGCCTGGCATCGAGATCGTCGGGATTTTCGATGACCGGTCCAGTCGGGTGCCGACCGAAATGGGCGGAATCCCGATCAGCGGCGGCGTGAAGCACATGGCCGCGCTCGCTCACGCCCACCGCATCGACCGCGTCGTCATCATGCTTCCGCTCTCCGCGGGCGAGCGGATCACCGCGATCGCGCGGGCGCTCTATTCCTTGCCCTTGCATATCGACGTCGGCTTCGGCGCCCGCCAGGGCGATATCAGCTTTCGCCGCGGCGATTGCATCGGCAATCTGCTTCTGCTCGCGCTCCAAGAGCGGCCACTCGCCGAGTGGCGCCGCGTCATCAAGGCATGCGAGGACATCGCGCTGTCGGTGCTGATCCTGCTCGCGATCCTCCCGCTGATGGCGCTGATCGCGCTCGCGATCAAGCTCGACAGCCCTGGGCCTGTCCTCTTCCGGCAAAAGCGCGTCGGCTTTACCGGCGACGTGTTCGAAGTCTTGAAATTCCGTACCATGTTCGCCGCGAGCACGGACCTCCTCGGGGCGCAGCTCACGCGCCGCGACGATCCGCGCATAACGCGTATCGGCCGCTTTCTGCGCCGGTTCAGCCTCGATGAGCTGCCGCAAATCATCAATGTCCTGCGCGGGGAAATGTCGCTGGTGGGGCCGCGGCCGCACCCGCTGGCTGCGAAAGCGGCGAACATCCCCTATCAAGATTCGATCGATTCCTATGCGCTCCGGCATCGCGTGAAGCCGGGCATCACCGGCTGGGCTCAGGTGAAAGGCTGGCGCGGCGAAACGAACACGGTCTTACAACTGCGAAGACGCGTCGAGCACGACGTATTTTATATCGAGCATTGGTCGCTTTGGATGGACCTGAAGATTTTAGCCATCACGCTGTGGTGCGTTTTCAACACCAAGAACGTCTTCTAGCACGTTCGAAATTTCGGAACGCAAAGGAGCACCTTCAAAATTAGGAATGCATTCTGGCGCCGCGTCCGGGAAACGGACCGACAGAAGCCAATTCTGTCCGCAAGATAAAGCTGGAAAGCTGTTGGTCGAGCGGTGTCGCCCGCGTCGAAATTGCGGATGGCATGCCTCGGAAGTCATTCGAGCGCGAAGGAATAATCGTTGATGCAGAGGTTTTTGGCGGCCGCGATCGGGTTTTTCAGTCTAACGCCGGGCCTCTCCGTCGTCAGCGTGCGGGGAGTCGGCGTTCAGCCGCTCGTTATCCTCCTGCTCGTCTATGCAATTCTCGTCCCCGCGCAAAACGGCCGCGTGCGCGTCCAGTCGCTGATCTGGCTGTCGGTGACGCTGGTATCCTGCGTGGCCTCGACGATTTTCTCGCAGTCGCCCTCCTGGTCGATGCCGTTTGCCGTGATGCAGAGCGCCTATGTGGTGCTGGGCGCGATCGCCTTTTCGGGCGTCCTCGGCGTCCCGGAGGAGCGGCAGGCTTTCCTCCGCGGCTACGTCAACGCCTCGCTCTTCTCCTCGGCCGTGGCCTTCGCCCAGCTGGTCTATACCGCGACATCTGGTGCCGCGATCTCGCTGGCGAACAACGTCAATTTCGCGATCGTGGCGATTTACGACCGCGGCGCGGCCTTCACCCCGGAATCCTCGGCGCTGGCGGCGCTCCTCCTTCCGGCCATCCTCGTCTGCTGGTTCGAGCATCAAAAGCGCGCCGGGCTGTTGGCACCGTGGCAGCGAAACTGGCCGGCGCTCCTGTTGCTGGCACTGGGCCTCGTCTCGACGAAATCCTCCTCGCTGATCTATGCGCCGATCTTGTTCGTTCTCGTCGCCGCTTTCCAAAGCGGCCGGCTTGGGGATTTCACGCGCACTGTCGGCAAGATACTCATTCCCTTGGCGCTCGCGGCGGTTGTGTACCTGCCGCTTTACGGAACGCGAACGGTCACGCCCGACGCCGATTCTTCGATGGCATGGCGTCTGACCAAGGTCGAGGCCGGCATCGATATTTTCGAGGCCAATCCCGTCGTCGGGGCGGGGCTCGGCCTTGTCTCCGACAGCGACTACTTCGAATCCTACCTCGTGATCCCGCCCGATCTCGCCTGGAACCGGGAGCCGCACAAGGGCGTCGACAGCACCGCGATCCGCATTCTGGCCGAGGCCGGCATTTTGGGCTTCGTCGCCTTCTACTACCCGCTTGTCTTGTGTTTCCGCCGCATGCGGGCGCTGTGCAAAGCGCCGGCCTTCTCGACGATCGCGATATTGAGCCTAGGCCTGCTCTTTTCGCAGATCTTCATGTCCGGCTATCGCGACCAGATCATTTTCCTTCTGCCGTCGATCGCCTTTGCGATCAGCGGCGGCACGCGGGTCCGCATCCTCGCGCGTCCATCCCGCCGCGAGGCGGCGCCTGCCGGCGCCGCTCTCGCCCCACCCGCCAACGCTCAGCATTGGAGCACGTGAATGGCTCGCTTCACGAATCTCAGTCCGGTGACCTATTCAGGCGCGCGCCAGGTTGGGCCGGTCTTTCCCGAAATCACGCTTGAATCGGGGGAATCACTCAGCATCGCGACGCTGTTGCGGGTGATCCGGCGAAACCTCTGGTGGATTTTGCTCGTCACCCTCGCCGCGGTGGCGGTAGCAGCGGTCGTCCTCCATTTCATTCCGCCGCGCTTCGAGGCGGATACCGTCCTGGAGATTTCGCAGCGGCAACCGCCCATCCCGAGCGATACGACGCCCGAGCGGCAGGACAACTCGATCGACGATCTGATGGTGAACAGCCAGGTCGATGCGATCGTCGCGACGCCCGTGCTCGATGCGGTGATTTCCCAGCTGAAGCTCGACCAGGATCCGGAATTCAATCCAATCCTCGCCGCGCGCATGCCGTCCCAGCTTTGGGCGCCGATTGCCGCGGTGTTGGATTTTGCGCGCGGCATCGAGGCGCGGATCAGGTCCTACGTGTCGCCGAGCCAAGGCCAGCCGGGCGATCTCGAACATCGGCTCGTCGAGGACAAGCTTCGCGGCGCTCTGGCGGTCTCGGTCAAGGGCAAGTCGCGCAACATCGTCCTGACGGCAACCTCGGAATCGCCGGAGAAATCGGCTGCGATCGCCAATGCGGTGGCGGCGGCGTTCCTCGAGAACCGTCTCAACGTGCAGTCGGGACATATGACCCAGATCACCGGGTGGCTTGACAATCGCCTGACCCAGCTGCGCGAAAAGATGATGCAGAGCGAGCAAACGCTCGAGAAGCTGCGGACCAACCTTGGTCAATACAAGGGCATGACCACGACGCTGTTGTCCGAGCAACTTTCGCAGATCACTCGTCAGCTCATCGATGCGCAAGCCGAGCAGTCGGCAACCCAGGCAAAGTACCAGCAAATTCAACGCTTGGGGAAACAGGGCGCGGAAATCGGCGCGGCGGACAATGTGCTCGCCTCGCCGATGATTCGCAGCCTTCGCGAGCAGAAGACCCAGCTCACCGCGCAGCGCAGCGAAGAGCTGACGCGCTTGGGCCCACGCAATCCCGACGTCATCAGCGTCAACTCGCAAATCGCGCAAATCGATCACGCGATCGACGCCGAAGTCGACCGGATTTCGAAGAACGCGTCAGATCAAATGAAGGTCCTCAATTCGCGCGTATCGGCGCTCGATCAGGCGAAGCGCGATCTCGAGAAGCGCATCGACGTACAGAACGAGGGACTCGTCAGCGTCGAGCAGCTGCAGAAGAATGCGGAGACGGACCGCAAGACCTATGAGGCCTTCGCGGTCTATCGCGACAAGCTCGCGGGGCTGACGGCGGTTCTTCCCCCGGCGGCCGAGCTGTTGTCGACGGCGACCGCGCCGGTCAATCCGTCCTATCCGCGGCAGATGCTGATCCTCGTCGGCGTGGCGCTCGTGACCTTCCTTCTCGCGGCGACGCTGTCGCTGCTGCGCGAGCATTTGGACGATCGCTTCCGCAACTCGCAAGATGTCGAGATGGTGCTCGGACTTCCGACGCTGGCGCTGATTCCGAGAATTTCCGAGACGCAGCGTTTCGCGCGCCGCTTGTCGCGCGCCGGCCAATCCTCGGTCGCGGAAGCCGTCCGATATCTTTACGCGGAGGTCAACGACGAACCGTCGGTCGAGACTTCGCTGCGCGTGCTGATTTCCTCCTCGCTGCAGGGCGAGGGCAAGAGCACGATCTCGGCGCGGCTGGCCCGCGAGGCGGCGTCGAACGGCCGGAAGACGCTCCTGCTCGATCTCGACATTCGCCGCGGCGCGCTTCGCCACAGCGCGAGCCGCAGCTCGGCCACGCAATTGCAGAGATTGCCGGCGACGGACGACCTCTTCGAACCGATCTTCGACACCGAGTCCGATACGGGACTGACGCGCCTGTCGTTCCGGACCGGGCTCGTCGAGCCGTTCAAGCTGCTCTACATGCAGCAGTTCTGGCGCAGGCTGTCGGAAATCACCGCGTCCTACGATCTCATCATCATCGATTCGCCGCCGATCCTGGCGGTGCCGGACGCAAAGCTCATCGCCGCGTTCGCGGACAAGACGATCTTCCTGGTGAAATGGGGCAGCACGAAGCACAGCACGGCGAGCGAGGGGCTTCGGCACTTCCGAACGATCGACGCGAAGATCAGCGGCGTCGTCCTGACGGACGTGGATTTGAAAAAATATGCGAAATACGACAGCGACGGCGCCGCGGCGCGCCGGATGTACGAAGCCGCGTAATGCAATAATAGGCGAGGGGTCGGCCATGAAAGCTCTGCTACTGAGCTCAAGCTTTCCTTATCCCGTCGATGTCGGCCGCAAGGTCATCATGGCGGGGTTCATCGAGTACCTCATCTCGGTTCTCGGCGCCGAGAACGTGATGTACGCGTATATGGAGTCGGGGACCGACGGGAAGAGCCCCATTCATGCGCCTTGCGGCGTCTCCCTGCTCTCGCTCGAGGGGCTCCCGCGGCGACTGGCTGGCGTCGCCTGGCAGGGCTTCATCAAGAAGCGCCGCGCCTTCCAGGAAATGATGCTGCGCTCGCGTACGGCGTTCCGCGAGGTTCAATCCCTGCTCCAGCAGATCAGCCCCGACCTCGTGGTCGTCGACACGGTGCGCATGGCGCAATATGTCGAAAGCCTTTCGCCCAAGCCTTATCGCTCGATCCTCTATCTCGACGATCTCTATTCGCTTCGGTACCAGCGGATGATCGGCGCCATGCGCGCCCACCCCGAGGCCGTCCTCGATCCGTTCGGCACCTTCGGCCGGTTCATTCCGCCGGCGATGCGCGAGATGATGCGCGGCCAGGCGATTCAGCAACGCCTGCTTTCGCTCGAAAGCCAATTGCTGGAGCGGCGTGAGAAAGAGCTCCCGTATCGCTTCGACAGCGTGCTTTTGCTCAATGCCGACGAATCGCGCTGTCTCGCATTGCGCTCCAAGGCCAACAACATCACGACCGTCAAGCCGTTTCTCGCGGGTCACCGCAACCGGCTGCCGCGGCGCTTTACGGGCGAGCCGACCTATTTGTTCCTCGGCAACCTGCAATATCCGGCGAACGCGTTTTCGCTGGCGGTGTTTCTCACCCAGGCCTTGCCGGCGCTTCTGCGGACCGATCCGCGAACGAAGCTCATCGTCGTGGGGCGTGGCGCCGATCCGCGGCTCAAGGAGCTCGGCGGCCATTGCGACGGGCATATCGAGTTCCTCGATTTCGTGGAGGATCTGGCGCCTCTGATGTCGAAGGCGGCGGCGATGGTGGTCCCGCTCGTCTATGGCAGCGGGCTCAAGATGAAGGTCTTGGACGGCCTCTATTATGGTCTTCCCATCGTCTCGACGCCCTGGGGGATCGAAGGCGTCCCGGCCGCGCATGGCTCCGAATGCTTCGTCGTCGATCGGGTGTCCGCCTTCGTCGATCCCTTGCTCGATTTGCGCGATATCGATCTGAACAGCCGCATGTCGCAGCGCGGCCAAGAGCTTTACGCGCGGGAGTTCGCGCCAGAATTGGTCTGGGATCAATACGGACATATATTCGGGACGCGCGAGCGATTTTCCCGGATCGACGCCACGCCGGAGCAAAGAATGCAGGCATAGCGCGGTGCGCGTTCTGCTGGTCAATCTCGGCTATCCGCCGAACGTCGTCGGTGGTGCCGAGCTGCTGGTGCAGTCGCTCGCGCGGGAAATCGCGGCGCGCGGGGTGCGCACGAGCGTCGTCAGCCTGTCGCAGAACGGCAAGGATTGGCAATACGACGACAATGGGGTGCGCGCCTATTTCGTTCGCGCCCATCCCATGGGCATCATCCTGCTCAAGCCGGAGCGGAGCCCCGCGCAGCGGTTCCTCTGGCATGCTCTCGGCGAGGCGAATATCTGGATTTCGCGCAAGCTGGCGCCGATTTTGGCGCGCGAGCAGCCGGATATCGTCAACACGCACAGCCTGTTGGGGTTGTCGGTCAATGTGTGGAAGACGGCGCGGGCCTTCGACCTGCCGGTTGCGCATACGCTGCATGACTACCAGCTGCTGTGCCCACGCGGCACGATGTTTCGGCACGGCGAGCCCTGCTCACGCCAATGCGGGTCGTGCCGTCTGCTAACGGCGCGGCGCCGGGCGGCGAGCGCCATTCCGGCCGCGGTGCTCGGGATCTCGCAATTCATTCTCGGCGCGCATTCGGCGCAGGGATATTTTCCCAATACGATGAAGGCCGTCATTCCCAATGGTTTCCGTCCGCCGGCGAAAGCGCAACCGCGGGCAACGGTCGCGGAGGGCGCGCCGTTGCGCATCGGCTTCATCGGCCGGCTTCATCCGATCAAGGGCGTCGAGCTTTTTCTCGACGCGCTGCGCCGCCTGCCGCCGGGACGCTATGCTGCGAAAATCGCCGGCGCGGGAAGCCCCGACTATCAGGCGGCCTTGCGCGCGCGCGCAGAGGGGCTCGATGTTTCGTTCCTCGGATGGATGCCGCGCGAGGAATTCTATCGTCAGATCGATCTCCTCGTCGTTCCGTCGCTCTATCACGAGCCGCAGGGAATGGTCCTGATCGAGGCCGCGAGCTTCGGCATTCCGGTGATCTATGCGCGGCGCGGCGGCTTGAGCGAAACCGGCGCGGAATTCCCGCGATTTCGCGGCTTCGATCCGGCTCGCCCCGAGAGTCTCGCCGAGGCGCTCTGGCCCGCCATCGCCAAGCCCGAGACGGCGCGGGCGTTCCGCGCGGCGGCGGAGCCGATTGCACACCCCTTCACGCTCGAGGGTCTCGCCGACAACTACCTCGATGCCTATGAGAGGGTCCTGTCAGCAAAACGGACGCAGGGCTGGGTTGCCGGACTCTCCTCGCGCGCGAGCGGCGAATGGTGAGCACGCCGCCGCCCGTCGTGCTGCAAGTCGGCACCCGTTGGTTTCCGGAGGTGCGCGGCGGGCTGGAGCGCTATTACTACGATCTCGTGCGCCATCTTCCGGCAGCCGGGTTCGAGGTGCTGGGCCTCGTTCTTGCCGAAGACGCGCCTCGCGCCGCCGCTCCGGGCACCGAACTCAGCGCCTATGCGCGGCGAAGCGCCTCCATCGGCCAGCGGGTTTGGTCGCTGCGCTCGGTCGCACGCTCCAGCCTGCACGCGCGGCACATCTCGCTCATCGCTTGCCACTATCCGCTCTACGGCCTGCCGATCTCCGATCTCATGAGCACGACGCCGACCGTGTTCCATTTCCATGGGCCGTGGAGCGCCGAAGGGCAAATGGAGCGCAATTCTGTTGCGGCGCGCTGGACGAAGCGCTGCATCGAGCAATTCCTCTATCGCCGCCCGGCCGCCTTCGTCGTCCTGTCGCGCGCCTTCGGCGACGCCCTGGCGCGGCTCTATCACGTTCCGGAGGAGCGCATCTTCGTGATACCGGGCGGCGTCGATACGGCGCGTTTCGACATCGCGCTCGATCGCAAGGCCGCCCGCGAGGCGCTGCATCTCGATGCCGCGCGGCCGACCGTGCTTACGGTTCGCCGGCTTATCCGGCGGGTCGGCGTCGAGAACCTCATCGACGGATTTCGCGCCGTGGTGCAGCGAATACCCGACGCATTGCTGCTCGTCGGCGGAACCGGGCCGCTGCAGCGCGACATCGAAGACCGCATCGCGCAGCACGCGCTCGATGGGAATGTGCGCCTTCTTGGCAATGTCGCGGACGGCGATCTGCCGCTGCTCTATCGCGCCGCGGATGTCTCGATCGTGCCGTCGATCGCGCTCGAAGGCTTTGGCCTCACCACGGTCGAATCGCTGGCCTGCGGCACGCCGGTCCTCGTCACGCCCGTGGGCGGGCTGCCCGATGTGGTGTGGGATTTATCGCCGAGCCTCGTTTTGGAGAGTAGCGCGCCGCACGGCCTGGCCGAGGGCTTGATCGGCTTCTTCGACGGACGCTTGCGCCTGCCCGATGCGGAGGGTTGTTCCGCCTTCGCCCGGCAACGCTTCGCCTGGCCGGTCATCGCGCAACGCGTCGCCGACCTCTATTCGACGGTGCTCTCGCAGCAACAATCGCTCGGTCCGGCGGCGGCGGGCGCGGCTAGAAATATCGTTCCGGCACCTTGATGATGTCGTCGGGCAGAACCGGCGTCTTGCCTACCGCTTTGTGGTCTTCGCCGTTGCGGCTTATGACGACGAAGCTGGTGTTGGCGCGCGCGGTGAAGCCGTTGGCCACCGACACCGCGCCGAGCACGTTCATGCCCGGCGCGTAATCGTATTTGCCCGGCTTGGTGACTTCGCCGTAGATATAGAAGGGCCGATATTTCGTGACCGAGACGCTGACGCGCGGATCGCGGACATAGCCGTCGCGCAGCTGCTGCGCCAGCTCGCGTTCCACTTGCGCCCGCGTCAAACCCGCCGCCTTGACGTTGCCGATCAGCGGAAAGCTGATCGTCCCGTTATCCGCAACGGTGTAAGCGCCGGAGAGATTTTCGGCGCCCAGAACCTTGATGTCGAGGTTGTCGCCCGGGCCGAGATGATAATTGAGCTCTTCGCTTTGGGAGGTTTGCACGGGCGGCAAATTGGCGCCCTCCGTGCATCCGCCGAGCAACGGCAAGGCAACGGCAAGAGCCGCAAGGGTCAATCGGAATCTACCGCTCATGGTTCTGGCTCCATCCGCTCTGTTGGGGACCGATCGATCCACCGAGACGTGGCTCGGGCCGGATCGGCAATCCCGCCCGTCATCTCTCGAATGCGATCGTCACGGCATGGCGGCTGATGCGCCGCTCGCCGTCCCACAACTCCATCCCGGACTGGTCGGTCCGCTGCTCCCATAGTCGCAAAGCCGCCACGACCGCTTGCTCGTCGTTGAAGCACTCGATGCTCTCGCTCTCGGAAATCTTGCCGGTCGAATCGAAAAAATGGCATCTGTACTGAACGGCTTGCGGCATGTCCTGTCCTTATCAAGGTTGTCGCTCGTGGTGCAGGTGGCGCGCCCCGGTGCATTGCTTGCCGGCACGCGCAGAGAATTTGCTGGAAGGTCGAGCCGAAGGACGCCGATGGGCTCGGGTCGCTCGCCGGATACCCCGCACAGGCCGGGCTTCGAACTGCTTTTCCGCAGCTTGGCGTTCGCATGCCTGCAAGACCAGGAAATGAAGTTAAAACTTCAACCCCTCAATGCGGCAAATTTTGGGTGCCGCAATGACTTCCATGTGATCAAGCCTCGCGCATCCGCGCGGCCTGTGACGGATCGGTGATCGCGTCGCGGGTCAGGGGGGAGAAATGCCGCGAACCGCCGCTCGGGGATGCGCCGAACGGGAGGCCGAATCCTGGGCGGTGCCGCCATCCGGGCTTTTCAGGTCCCGCGCTTTGGCGCGCGTCACGGCGAGCACGGCCAGCAGCGCGGCGATCGCCAGCGCTCCGACAAACACGATGGCGACGATCGCCATCGCGACCGCGGTCGATCGATGGAGGAGGCTGCTCACCGCCCGCGCCGTGTTGCGGACGTCGTCGAATTTTTCCGCAAGCTCGAGCGTGACGACGAAGGAGAGGCCGTAGAACCAGCCGGCATGGCGTTGCGAGAAGCCGAGCAGCCGGTCGACGGCTTTGCCGCGCACGCAGCGCTCGCAGATCCACGCCGCGACCGTACCGACGACGGCGCCGACGAGGATGTCGGACGGATAATGAAGGCCGAGCGTGATTCGCGGGATGCAGACCGCCACGAAGCCGTAGACGGTCAGCGCGGCGGTGATGCGCGGCGCCAATTTATAGAGAACGAGCGACAGGGCGAAGACGAAAGCCGCGTTGTCGCTCGGAAACGAGCTCCAGGCTTCGTAGTCGCCGATATATGTCGGCATCCGAAAACCCGGCGGCGGATCGATCAGCGGTCGCGTGCGATAGGGAAGCAGATCGGCGAGGACACGCGCCACGATCACCGCGAGCACGCCGGCGGCAATTCCCGCGAGCACGACGCGGCGTGCTTCCGTGTTGTCGCGCGAGCGGTTGTCGAACCAGAAATACCAATAGACCGCGATGAAAACGGTTCCGGTCAGCAACCGGCTGTTGGAGATGAACTCGATCAGCGCTCCAAGGCGCGGATCACGCGCGAGGCTGTTGAAGCCCAGCAGGAGGACGGTATCCCAGTGAGTTAGCCCGCCTGTCCACACGAAATCTCTCCCTGGGACGGTGGCCGTTGTCTCGAACGCCTCGAACCTTGCGCCACGGTCGCGACGAACGCGAAGGCGACGATATTCGAGACGAACAAGACTAGCACGATTATCGGCTCTCAAACAAATGGCCCATCCAACACGCCTTTTCCCGTTCGCGGGCGACAGCTTTGCTTGGATGTCACGGTTTGGTCACCGACAGGGCAACGATCAAGAACCCAGGTTCCGGCTTCGGGCCGAGGCGCGGGCCGGGGATCGTGCTGCACGGCTTTCTCAGGACAGATCGATGGCGTAGCGCTTCAAATCTTCGAGCCGGCAATAGTGAAGCGCGCCTTCATGTGTGGCGCGAAGAATGACCTGCGGCGCTTGTCCAGCTTCGAGCGCTTCCTGCCAGCGCGGCGCGCAGAGGCACCAGCGATCGCCCGGCTTCAACCCCGGGAAGCCGTATTCCGGAAAAGGCGTCGACAAATCATTGCCGCGCGACTTGGAAAATTCGAGAAACGCCGCGGTGGCAACGACACAGACGGTATGGCTGCCGAAATCGTCGATCCCGGTGTCGCAGCAGCCGTTGCGATAAAATCCCGTCATCGGCCGAAGCGAGCAGGGCTCGAGCTGTCCGCCGAGCGCGTTTCGCGACGGCTTTCGGCGGTCACCGCCGCCGGCATCCAAGGGCATAGCGTCCTCCGATCCCTATCCGCGCTCAAAGCGCTTCGAGCCAATCCTCATGGATGTCCGACGCAATCCGGTCGGCGCTGTCCGTGCCGAAGACGTGGCGCAGCTCGAATTCGACCGTGTAGAGCGCCGGATAGATGCCGCGATGGTCGACGGGATTGTCGATGCGGCCATGCACCGCGGTCACAATTCCGGTCTTGCCGCGAATATAGGCCGGGGTGCGCGGGTTGCCGTCAGGATTGGCGGCTTTGACGCGCACGCGATCGCCGATGCCGAATCTCGAAGCCGCGTCGTTCATTCCGCCGCCTCTTTGGGGCCCGCGCCGCGGCGTCGCGGATCGTTCCGCTCGGCGGGCGACAAAGCCTCGGCCGTGCCGATCAGGCTTTCGCGGGTGACGAGCGTCGCCAGCTCTTCCTCGCTCCAGCTCTCGGTCCCGGCGGGACGCCGCGGCAGCACGATCCAGCGCACATCCGATGTGCTGTCATGAACCCGCACCGCGACATCGGCCGGCACGGCGAGGCCGAACATGCTGGCGAGCGTGCCGCGCGGATCGCGCACGATCTGCTCGCGATAAGCCTCGCTCTTGTACCACCACGGCGTGTCGCCGAGCAGGTCGTAGGGATAGCACGAGCAGAGGGTGCACACGACGACGTTATGAACCCCCGGCGTGTTCTCGGCGACGCCCATCTTGCCGAGCCGGCCCGGCGGAATGTCCAGCTCGCGCACCGCCTCGCGGCCTTTCTCGATGAGTGCCTGCTTGAAGATCGGGTCGACCCAGGCGCGGGCGACGATGCGCGCGCCGTTCTCGATGCTGGGCTGACCGATCTGCGCACGCTGGCGATCCATCTCGCCGGGATCGAGCGCGCCCGCCGCCACCAGCGCACGGGTGAAGGCATGCAGCAGCCTTTCGTAGCGGCTCATATCGGCTTCGAGATGCGCGACGCGCTCGGCGAGGGGGCCGCCATGCGGCTTCTTGGCGATGCGAAAGGCCGGATCGTAATCGCCGCGCTCGACGCGGCCATCATCGATCACCATTCGCGTGCCGCGCACCGGAACGCCAGTCAGGCCGATGGTCTTCACATAGGCATCGAGCCGGTCTTCGAGGGCGCGGATGCGACCCTCGAGCGCGTCGTGCTCGTGATCGCCCGCATGTGCGGTCGCGGCGGCGGGCTCGGCCGACGGCGCCGCTTCGAGCAGGTCGTAAAGGGTGAGCACGCCGCGCCGGTGGAGATAGAGCACACGCGGCTCGAAGCGCTTCGTCCGGTAATATTCGAGATCCTCCTCGACCGCCCGGATATGAGCCTCGAAATCCTGCATGTGAGAATGCGGCCGGTTCGCGGATTCTGCCATGTCCTCTCCTCCTTGCGCGGGGCCGGTCGGCCGCGGCGCATCGGCAAACCTATACCCGGCCGGCGGGATCGTGCAACGCAGCCGCCCCGGCGCCCGCCTTCTCGCAGAATTCGGCGACCGCGGCGGCGAAGTCTTCGGGCTGTTCCTGGATCGGCAAATGGCCGCAGCGCGGCAGCACGACGAGGCGAGCGCCCGCAATCGCCTTCGCCCAGGCCGCGCCATAGGCCGGCGGAAACAATTGATCGTTCTCGCCCCAGAGGATCAGCGTCGGGATGCGGATGCGATAGAGCCAGCGCTGCAGCAGCGGATCGTGAAAGCGATGCGCCCAGGCGAGTTTCTCGACGATGCGCCGATTGGCACAGCGCACGCTCTCATTCTCCGGCTTGAAGGCGCGCGCCATCGCCTCCTTGGCGAGACGCGGATCGAAATAGGTGTTGCGGATCGCCTGCTCCTCGCTGAGCCGCGAAGGATCGCTTGGCTCGAGCCCCGGCACCGCGATCCCCGGCGCATCCATCAGGGTGAGTGAGGCGAGGCGGCCGGCGTTGCGCAGGGCCAGCTCCGCCGCTGTCCACCCGCCGAGCGACAAGCCGACGAGGTGCACATGGCGCAAATCGAACATCTCGAGGAATTCGAGATAGAAATTCGCGAGGTCCGATATCGTCTCGAGCCAGGTCGGCGCTTGCGTGCCGCCGAAGCCCGGCGCCTGCGGCACGATCACCTCGAAGCGCTGCGCCAAGGCCTGCATCGCGGGCAGAAAGCGCGGCGCGCCGCCGGCGCCGTGCAGCATCACCATGGGCGCGCCGGCACCCGCGCGCTTCACCGGTATGGCCGCGCCGCAGACCGTCACTGTCGAGAGGATTGGCTCAATCATCCGTCGATTGTCCGAGGGTCTGACGCACCCTGTCAATCGGCGATGATCGTTGCCGCGTCCGGCATGAAGGCGTCGTCGGCACCCTCGGAACGTGTTACGATTGCCGGATCGACGCTCCGGCCGCGGCAATCGGGCGAGATCTCGTTGGAGGAAGCGCATCATGGTCACGAAATTGGAGAACGAGCGTCTGACGCATGTGGGTTCCGGCACGCCGATGGGCGAGACCATGCGGCGCTATTGGCTGCCCGCGCTCTTGTCGTGGGAATTGCCAGGGCCCGATTGTCCGCCGGTGCGCGTGAAGCTGTTGGGCGAGGAGCTCGTCGCGTTTCGCACGACGGACGGGCGCATCGGCCTCATCGAGGAATTCTGTCCGCATCGGCGCGCCTCGCTGTGGCTCGGCCGCAACGAGGAGAACGGGCTGCGCTGCGTCTATCACGGCTGGAAGTTCGGCATCGACGGGCAATGCGTCGATCAAATGAACGAGCCGCGCCAATTCGCCGCGAAGATCAAGGCCGTTGCCTATCCGACGCATGAAATGAGCGGTGTGATCTGGGCTTATATGGGCCCGCCGGAAAAGCGCCCGGCGCCGCCGAAATTCGAATGGACGCAGATGCCGCCATCGCATCGCGCGATCAGCAAGGTGATGGAAGAGTGCAACTGGCTCCAGGCTTTGGAAGGCGGCATCGACACCTCGCATTTCACCATCCTGCATCGCCAGCTCAAGAAGGACGCAAAGCAGCCCGGCATTTCGCCGGACAATGTCGGCGTGCAGGGCAGTGCGCCGTCGCTCGAGGTCGATTTCACCGATTACGGCTATCGCTATTACGGCATCCGTCCCTTGGGCGAGCAGCTCTATGTGCGCGGCTATCACTTCGTCATGCCGTTCACGCAGCTGCGTCCGCCCGGACCCGGCAAAGAGGAGGTCCATGGCCATTACTGGGTGCCGATGGACGATGGGACCTGCATGGTGTGGAATTTCTATCACAGCTATGGCAGCGAGCCGATCGGCGAGCGCCAGGTGTCGGACACCAGCGGCAATGCCTATGGCACGCATGTCGATACCGAGAACGGATTCCGCTCGATCCGCAATCGCCGCAACGATTGGGGGATCGACCGCGCCATGCAGCGCACCGAGACCTTCAGCGGCATTCCCGGCATCAACCAGCAGGATCGCGCGGTGCAGGAAAGCATGGGGCCGATCGTCGATCGCAGCCGCGAGAATCTTGGCCCCGCCGACAAGGCGGTGGTGGCGACGCGCAAGCTCCTGCTCGAAGCGATGGAGACTGTGGAGCGCGGCGGCGATCCGCCAGGTGTCGGCACGAGCTATTACGGCGCGCGCGCCGCCGAACTCGTCGTGCCGAAGGCCGCCAATTGGCGCGGCGAGCTGCTGCCGCTGATGAATCCGGCGGCGGGCGGCAAGGCGTCGGGCGCAACGCGGGTTGCCGAGGCCGCGCCGGCGCAGCGGAGCT
>DATNGG010000154.1:0-24378 GCA_035605975.1 Allostellaceae bacterium
AATCAGGATGCGGGCGGCATCCAGGCGCGGCGCATCGTCGACGCGATCATCGCCGAAGAACGCGGCGGGCCCGCGCGCCGGCGGGCGTAGGGCCCGCGGCTTTCGCTGCAGCGGGCCGCAACGGGAAAACCGAAGCTTATGCCCTGATCTCGACGGCGGTGCCGAGCGCGACGCGCGTCCAGATCGCATCCATCGACTGGTTGCTCACGGCGATGCAGCCATCGGTCCAATCCTTGTAGAAGACGGGCGGATCGTAATGGGCAAAGCCTTGCGGCAGCCCATGAATCTCGATGTCGCCGCCCGGCGCGACACCGAATTCCCGCGCTCTCAGCAGGTCGTCCGCATTGGGATAAGAAAGATGCAGCGCCCGATAGAAACGGCTCTGCGGATTGAACGCGTCGATGCGGTAAAGCCCCTCGGGCGTGCGCGCATCGCCTTGGCGCCGCTTTGGCCCGAGAGGATTCGCGCCAAGCGCGATCGGAAATCTGGCGAGACGTTGTTCGCCCCGCATGAGCACCAGAATGCGTTGCGATTTTAGGACAAGAATGCGCTCGGCGAGCGCCTCGCGTGCTCGCGCCTCGGGCGCGAGATGACCGGCGCAGAGCCCGGCCGCGGCAAGCGCAAGGTCGCGACAAAGCTGGCGGCGCGTCCGCCGGTGACGAAACGGCATGCCCCTGCTCGCGAAGGTCGCCCCGATACTTCGATCTTATCGCGCATTCGCCTGTGGACCGCAACCGCCGACAGAGCGGGGGTGTGACGATTTCATGGAGGCCTGCGCCAGCCGAAGCGCCGGCGGCTCCGGCGCGCGGGCGAGTTGCGGTCGCGTGATCGGCGTCGGCACGCCCGAGCGCTGGAGCGCGATCTTGTTGACGATCGTCCAATCGACGCGCTCGAATTCGACGCCCGCCGCATCCGCGACGCGCGCGTTGAGCTCGGGCGGGATATCGGGTGTCACCGTCTCGTTGTTGTCGATCTCGTCCATCTGCTTGCGGCTGGGCGACACGGCAAGATAGAGCTCGCCTTTGACCCAGCCCAAGCGGATCGGCTCGTCGATGACGCGCACCGGCGTGCCGACTGAAACCTCGCTGAATAGCTGACGGATGTCCTCGGGATAGAGCCGGATGCAGCCATGGCTGACATGCCGGCCGACGCCATAGGGCTTGTTGGTGCCGTGAATGAGATAATTGGGCCAGCCGAGCCGCAACGCGTATTCGCCGAGCGGATCGTCGGGCCCGGGCGGAATCACCTCCGGTAATTCGGGGCGCTCGGCGCGGATCGAAGGTGGCGGGTACCAGCTCGGTTGCGCTTCCTTCACCGTGACCTGCGTCGTGCCGAGCGGCGTCATATCCGCCTCGACCCCGATGCCGATCGGATAAGTTTCGACCGTTTGCCCATCCGGCGGGAAGTAATAGAGACGCTGCTCGGCGAGGTTGATGACGATGCCGCGGCGTGGCCCGTCCGGCACGAGATAGAGCCCCGGCAGCGCGATCCTCCGGCCCGCACCGGGGAGCCAGGGATCGATGCCGGGATTGACGGCGATGAGTTGCCCGTAGCCGAGATCATTGCGCCGCGCGAGTTCCGGCAAAGTGTCTTCCGCACGCGTCGTATAGACGCCGGACGCGCCGACCAGGACTTGATCGGCGGCGAGCGGAAAAGACGCGGCCGCCGCCGGGGACGCAATCAGCGCGACGAGCGCCGCGCCGATCAAGCCTCGGCAAAGCCTCGACGCAACGCCCCGGCTCGCAGCATTGAAGCAACGGCGTGCCATCGTCACGCAATCCTGTACGGAATCACCGTCGCTGCACGGGCAGCGACGGCGATCTCATCCGCTGCCGCGGCTGGTTACTTACGGAGATTCTGCTGGTACATTCGATCGGCGCGGGAATTCGCCGCATTTGCCGCCGCGGTCGCAGCCTCGGCCTTCTGGTTCGCGGCTTGCGCGGCTTGCAAAGCCTGGTCCGCGGTCGATTGCGCGTGCTCCACGGCGTCTTGGCTGGCGCAAGCGCCCAGCAGCATCGTGCTCGCCACGGCAAGGACGCCGGCTCCCCTCTTCCAACTTACGCTCAACATGACCCATCTCCTTTGCTGATTCGATGCATTCAGGATTGAGCCAGGGCGGCCTGCCCTGGAGGACCGGTCGAACGATAAGCCGCCATCGCTCGCTCACATTGATGCAGATCAAGCGGGGAAACGACCTGCGCCAGCGCGGCGAAGGCCGCGCGCAGCCCGGTTCGATTGTTTGGGAAACGATTGCGAGCTGCCCGGCCCTCGGCGAGTGCCAGAGCGTCTGGCCGCCCGCAACTCCGTCGATCAGAAATAAGGCAGGTGCGGGTCCTGGGGCAGGCCCAGCTCGAGCCGGCCGAAATGCGCGTAGGCATTCTCGGCGCTGAGGCTGATATGCATCGCCGAGAAATGGATGTCGCGCCAGGCGCGCTGGATCGGATGTGATTCCGAGAACCCCGCCGTGCCGCACATCGCGATCAGCCCGTCGATCGATGCGACCGCGAGCTCGGCCGCGCGGGCATAATCGCGCATGCATTGCGCACGGAGCGCGAGTGAGGGTGCGGTCGCCGCCCCCGCGACATCCACCGCGCGGCGCAGCAGCAATTCGGCGGCATCGAGATCGGCGGCGATGCGCGCCATCTGCACCTGCAAGCTCGTGCGCTCGGCGACCGCTACGCCGCCCGGACCCTTGCGAGTCTTGGTCCAGTCGCGGAAATGCGCGTAAGCGCCCTGGGCCGCACCCAGCATCGGCGTCGCAAAGCTCAAGGGCGCATAGGCGATGAAGGGCGCGCGATAGATGCGGCCCTCATGCAGCGCGCCGCCGGGCCCCTCGCCTTCGCGCAGCTTGGCGAGGGTGAGCGTCCGCTCGCGCGGCACGAAGACGCCGTCGGTGACGATGGTGTTGCTGCCGGTGCCGCGCATGCCGATCGTGAACCAGGTCTCGGCGATCGTGCAATCGCGCGCCGGGATAAGGAAGAAAGTCCATTCAGGCGGCGCGCCCTCCTCTTCGACCATGCCGCCGATGAACACCCAGGAACTATGCCCGACGCCGCTGGCGAAGGGCGATCGGCCCGAGACGCGATAGCCGCCTTCAGCGCGCACGACCTTGATCACCGGCACGAAAGAGGCGGCGATCGCCACATCCGGGCCCCCTGCCCAGATCGCCTCCTGCGCTCTTTGCGAGAACTGCGCGATGCAATGCGGATGATGGATGAGAAGGCTGGCGCACCAGCCATGGGAGGCATCGGCCTCGCTGATCTCGCGCACCACCTCGAACCAGGTATCGAAGCCGAGCCCATAGCCGCCATAGCGCGCCGGCATCAGGATGCGCGCGAGACCCGCCGCGAGCAGTTCCTCGACCGATTGGGCGGGAAGCTGTCGCGCCGCTTCCGTCGCCGCGGCACGCTCGCGAAACCCCGGAACGAGCGCGCGCACGCGATCGAGGACTTGCTGTTTTGTGGCGCTCTCAGCGGCTCTAGCGGCCATCGCCATCACGCCCGCCCATCTCGTTTGAACCCTTGAGCCATTGGACGAAGGCGGGCGCGCAGTGTCAAGGCGGATCGGCGGGCTCTGCCCCCCTCGCCTATTTGATGAATTCGTTGTCGATGATCGCCGCGTAATCCTTGAGCTTGTCCGTATCTTTCATGAAGCCGGCCTCGATGTTCAGGAGATCGGCGTTCTCCAGCATCTTGGGCGTGGTCTTCGGCGGCACCCCGGTCATCGCCACCAGCGCTTGATAGGAGGCTTCGAGCACCTTGTCGCCATATTGGCCGAAATGCTTCTTCATGATCGCGACCGTCTCTTTGGGATGCGAATGCATGAAGCGCGTCGCCTCGACGATGCCGTGAACCATCTTTTCGCAGATCGAGCGATGCTCGCCGCAGAAAGAGGCGCGGGTCAAAAGCAGCGCCGAGGAAACCGGCGAATACTCCGTCGGCTCGCCTTTCGCCGAGTTCGAGACCAGCACGCCGGTACCCTCGATCAGCGCCTGCTGCGTGAAAGGCGGTCCGGAGACGAAACCGTCGATCGCCTTGCGCTGGAACGCCGCCATGAATTCGGTCGGTACCATCGGCGTGGTGGTGATGCTGTCGCGTGGCACGCCCGACAGCTTCGCCACCACCTTCAGCACGATATCCGGGATGGCGGCGGCGCCGCCCACGGCGATGGTCTTGCCCTCGAGGATCTTGCCGCGGATCTTAAGCGGCGCCGAAGCGTCGAAATGCGCTTTCTCGGCGATCTCCTTGCGAATGACGATGTACTCGTCCGACTGATCGATCGCGGTGGCGAGCGCGACGAGCTTCTGGCCGCGCGCATTGGCGCGGGTGATCGACGGTCCCGAGGACATCGAGAAATCCGCCGAGCCCGAGATCACCGCGTTCATCGAGCCGATGCCCTGGATGTGCAGCACCTTCACATCGAGCCCAGCCTTCTTCCAGAAGCCTTCATCCTCGGCGACATAGCGCGTGGTGAAGCCGAGATTGATCGCCGGAATGGCAAGCTTCGCCGTCTCCGTCTCCGCCGCCCCGGCTGAGTGCGGCGCGAGCATGGGGAAACCCGCCGCCAGCGCCGCCGCCGCGATGCCGCCAACCCACATTTTTTTCATCCGGCCTTCCCCCCTTTTCTCCTTTTGGCCGCAGACCCGGCCGTCGCTTCCGCGGCGCCGCTGTCGCGGGATCACTTCCGCGCGCCGCTGCTCGCGAGCTTCACCGGCACGAAGCGGCGCGTCAGGATCTGATCGTCGCTCGGCTCCTTGTCCAAGATTTTGAGATCGACCCAGGATTCCTTGATGATCTTCAGCGCGGCCGGATCGAAGGTTCCATCCTTCGACATGATCGGCATCTCGCGGTCATAGGCGCCGCTCATCACCGCCTTGCCGTCATGCAGCACGTCGTCGGCGATCGCGATCGTCTTGTCGCGATGCGCGCGCATATAATCGAGCACCGCGAAGAACGCGTCGACGAAAGTGCCGACTTTCTTCGGATCGCTATCGATGAGGGGTTTGCGCGCGAAAATCACATGGGTGATGAAGCGCGGCACGAATTTATCCATGGTGGCGAGCGGGCGCGCCCGGTTCTTTTCCTTCAACGTCAGCGCGGTCTCGTAGGAACCCATTCCCGCATCGACCGACCCGGTGAGGATCGCCGAGGTCATGGCGGGGCCGCCGCCGGTCGCGACGATCTTGATGCCGTCGGGGCCCCAGCCCTCGTGCACCGAGATGCGCTGCGTCAGCCATGCGGTGAGCGAGCCGACGGTGCTGACCGCCATGATCTTGCCCTTCAGATCGGCGACCGTCTTAGCCGGCGAGTCTTCCTTGACCATCACGCAGATGTTGGCGGGTGCGCCGAAATAGGCGGCGACGGCTCTGACCGGATTGCCCTTCGCGGCAAACGCCATGCCCGGCCCGCTGCCGAGGCCGAAATCGATCGCGTCCGACGCCAGCCCCTGCTGCAGCTTGGCGTCGCCGGTGAAGTTGACGATCTGCACATCGAGCCCGTATTTGGCGAAAACGCCCTCGCGGATGCCGATATCGAGCGGCGTGAAGGTGAAGGCCGACGCCACCGCCTTGCCGACGCGCACTTTCTCCGCGGCGACGGACGGATGGGCCAGCGAGACGGCAAGCACAGCACAGGATGCGATCGCCAAAGCGGAGTGGATGATGCGACGTGAACGCATGAGCGCCCTCCCTTGTTCGATATTCGGCGGCTATGCCTGCGGCAGTTCGCGCAAAATCACTTCTTCTCGGCGCCGCCCGCCACCTTCACGGGCACGAAGCGGCGCGTCAGGAACTCGTCGTCGCTCGGCTCCTTGTCCAACACCTTCAAGTCCATCCAGGATTGCTTGATGAGCTTGAGCGCCTCCGGATCGAAGGCCCCGTCCTTCGACATGATCGGCATCTGGCTGTCATATGCTTGCGCCAACACGCCTTTGCCGTCATGGAGCACATCATCGGCAATGGCGATCGTCTCGTCGCGATGCGTGCGCATATATTGGAGCACCGCGAAGAAAGATTTGACGAAGGTTTCGACCTTCTGCGGATCCTCATCGATCACCGCCTTGCGCGCGAAGATCACATGGGTGATGAAGCGCGGCACGAACTTGTCCATGGTGACGAGCAGCCGGGCGCGGTGCTTCTCCTGAAGCGTCAGCGCCGTTTCCGAGGCGCCCATCACCGCATCGACCGATCCGGTCAGAAGCGCCGAGGTTGCCGCCTGGCCGCCGCCGGTCGCGGCGATCTTGATGCCGTCGGCGCCCCAGCCCTCGTGCAGCGACATGCGCTGCGTCAGCCACGCGGTGAGCGAGCCGACGGTGGTCACCGATACGATCTTTCCCTTCAGATCGGCGACCGTGTTGATCGGCGAGCCTTCCTTGACCATGACGCAGATATTGGCGGGCGCGCCGAAATAAGCGGCGACGGCCCTGACTGGCGCGCCTTTGGCCGCAAACGCCATGCCCGGCCCGCTGCCGAGCCCGAAATCGACCGCGTCGGAGGCGAGGCCCTGCTGCAGCTTGGCGTCGCCGGTGAAATTGATGATCTGCACATCGAGCCCGTATTTGGCGAAAACGCCGGCGCGAATGCCGATATCGAGCGGCGTGAAGGTGAAGGCGGTCGCCACCGCCTTGCCGACGCGCACTTTCTCCGCCGCCATCGACGGATGGGTCAGCGAGAGAGCAAGCATGGCTGTGGCCGCGATCGCCAAAGCGAAACGAATGGTGGTGGGTCTCGGCATTGTCGCTCCCTTGCGTTCAATCCGCGGCGAACCGCAAGGGCCGCCGACTCTGTTTTGTGCCGCCAGCCAATCACCGGCCCGCAGCGATTGTTGCATGATGCAACAAAGCCGCGCGGACGACAAGGGCGGCGCGCGAAACGCGCCGCTCGGCTCTCAGCGCTCGATCACCGGCAACAGGAGCTGCGAGGGATAACGCGCGCTGTGATGGATCGTGTCGCGCCCGACCTTCTCCGGCGTGTAGGGATGAGCGAACACGCCCTCGGTCGCGCTCGAATCGCCATTGGCGAGTTCAAGCCGGATGCGGCTTCCCGCCTTGAAGCGATAGGCGGTCGGCATCACCGCGATGGTGAAGGCATAGACGCGGCCCGGCACGATCGGCTCTTTCTTGGCGAAACCGTAATGAGGCGCGTGCGGGCGCGAGAGCTTCTTGTCGATCGCGCGCATCGAAGCGCGGAGCCAGCCCTTGGTGACGATGCGCGAGCGCGGCTGGATGTCGCGCCGGCGCTCGTCCTCGTCTTGCGAGAATTGCTCGGAGAGCTTCACGAAGAAATCCGTATCGTTGCGGCTCGAGGCCACATGCAGCACCAGCTCGATCGGCCCCGCGATCTCGACATCGCGCTCGAGCGGCTGTGTCGCGAAGGTGAGAACGCGCCGCACCGGGTCGGGCCTTCCATCCTTGCCGAAGCCGACGACGCCCATGCGCCAGCCAGCATTGGGATAGTCGAACACCGTCTCGCCGCCGCTCGCCTCGGGCGCCGCGGTCGCGAGCGAACCGTCATTGAGCGAGGCAACGCTCCCGGTCGGGCCCTTGCCCAGATAATAAGGAACATAGCGCGGGCCCGGCGGCGGCCAGGTCGCGGCGCTTTCGAAGCGGTCGGCACCGGTGACGAAATAGCGCACCGCCGGTTCGTCGAGATAAGAGGTGCGCCGGCCTTTCAGATAGCAATCGTAAAACGGCAGCAGATATTTCTCGTGGAAGGCGACACTCGAATAATCGGCAACCGCCGCGTAGAGATCCGATGAGCCGAACACCAGGAGCTTCTTCGGCCCGCCGGCGCGCTGAAAGCCGACGATGTTGCCGTTCAAATGCAGATCGACCTTGCTCCAAACACCGATCGAGAAGACCGGCGCCTTGATCTTCTCGAGCTTCTCGGCCGCCGCCCGCTCTTTCCAGAATCCGTCGTAGAGCGGATGGCGCCTCACCCGCGCGGGGTAGTCCCAATCGACGAAGCGCGACTTGCCGGCATTGGGATAGGCGTTGACCGTGCGCACCTGATCCCACCAGCTCGTCGGGTAATTGCCCGGAATGCCGCCGGTATAGGCGCTGTCGCGATAGGTGTCGATATGCCCGTCATAGGGCGCGACGCAGCCGAGATGTGGCGGGTTCTGCGTCGCCATGAACCACTGCGAGCGCGCGAAATAGGATTGGCCGATGCCGCCGATCTTGCCGTTGCACCAGGATTGGCGCGCGAGCCACTCGACGACTTCATAGAGATCGCGCTGCTCGCGCTTGGATTGATAGGTGTATTCGCCGCTCGAACGCCCGGTGCCGCGCACATCCATATGCACATAGGCATAGCCCTGATCGAGATACCAGCCGATCGGTCCGGTTTCGCGCCAGAGGAAGAGCGGGATCGCCGGCGTTCCGTCATTGTCGAAGCGATAGGGCGAAGCCGCGAGCAGCGCCGGGAATTTCTCGCGTCCGGGCGGCAGGAACAGCGCCGCGGCGATGCGGACGCCGTCGCTCATCGGGATCGACAGGATGCGCGACGGCGCGACCGCTTCTTCTTCCGAAACCATGCCTGGTATGAGCCTTAGTTCGTCACCACGCCCAGACGCTTCGCCGCTTCTTCCACCGGCCCGAGATCGACATATTTCGGCGCGACCTTGATGCTCTGCTTGATGAGGCCGTATTTCAGCTCGACATCGAGCGCATGCTGCGTCGCCTCGACATCGGGTTTGCCGTTCGGATCGTGATAGGAATCGTCCTTGGTATAGACGGTTTGCAGCGTATCGGGCGGCGCTTTGGTGACGGCCGCGCAGATCGCGACGGTCTCGTCATGGTGCTTTGGATCGATCAGATAGCGGACCGCGCGGATATGGTCTTCGAGGAAGTCGACGACGGCGGCGCGATGCGCGGCAAGGTCTTTGGCCTGCATGGCCCAAAGCACCGCCTGGATGCGGCCCTCGCCGTCTTTCGCCTGAAACAGGATGCGGTCCTTGCCTTGCTTCAGGCGGTAATGAAACTTCGGCAACAGGTTGATGAGGTCGACTTTGCCTTCGTCGAGCATCGCCGGCATGGTGTTGAAGTTCGCTTCGACGCTCGTGAAGTCCTTATCCGACAGCCCATGCATGCGCATCATGATGCGCATCGCGGAATCGCCGAAAGAGCCGATCGCGTTGGTGGCGATGACCTTGCCGCGCAAATCCTCGACCTTGTGGAAGGGGCTGTTCGCCCGCACCGCATAGGTGACGCTTTGATAGCCGGGGACGCCGTCCTGGAACACGTCGGCGATCATGCGCACATCGAGATGGGCGTTGAGGACGGCAAGTGCCAAGGCCTCGGGGCCTAACGCCGCGATATCGAGCTCGTTGGTCGCGAGCGCGGTGATTTGCGGCGGCGTGCCTTTGAAATGCATGCTCTCGACCACATAGCTCTTGCCGTAATGCGGGAAGAGCTCGGGATGCCGATTGTGCAGCTCGTCGATGATCGGCTGCATGTGCGTCGGCGTCGTCACCCAACCGACGCGGACCTTATAGGGCTCGGCGCTCGCGCCCGATGCAAGGCCGATCGAGGCCGCAATCGCGGCCGCCGCCGCGCCTTTGATAAAGAGATTCATTCCACAACCTCCCTAGCGATCGATTTATAGCGTTGCGATCTTGCGCGAAGCCTAGCACAGGCGCGGCCGAAGGCGAGAGAAAATCGGGCGCGGCCGACCCGCACGAAGGTGCTTCAGTGGAGGCCCGGATACAGCTCTTTGAGGCGGCCGCCGCAGGCATTCTCCAGACGGTGACGCTCTTCAAATGTATCGATTTGCGCGGCATGCGCGGCATGGCGCTTGTCTTCGATCTCCGTCTGCAGGGCTTGCGTGTCCGCCTGAAGCCGGGTTTGCAACGCACCGCGCGCCGCGTGCTCGTCCTTCCCCCAGACGCCGTCCAGATCGGCAAAGCGCGCGGGGAGCGCCGCGGGCAGCTCGGCCTTCTCCTCGCTCAGCAACTTGTCGTCGAGTGCGACATGCCGGCGCTCGTGATCGAGAACCTCGCGGTAGACGCATGGCTCGGTGCCGCGGAACTCGCGCGCGACGTGGATGACGCGCTCGCCGAGCGCCAGCACCAGCGACACTTGTTGCGGATAGGCGCAGCTTCCGCCACCGATC
This sequence comes from Allostellaceae bacterium, assembly GCA_035605975.1. Classification (GTDB taxonomy): domain Bacteria; phylum Pseudomonadota; class Alphaproteobacteria; order ATCC43930; family CGMCC-115725; genus CAIKMD01. The sequence goes on from DATNGG010000154.1 coordinate 10,109, forward strand.
GCTGGCGCCACGCGCGAGCTCGCCACGCCGACGATCAGCAGATTGCTCAAGGTCGCGCCCACCGTCAGATAGCGATAACTCGCGTGCGTGCGCTCGCCGATTTGCGCCAGCGTCAGGCTGTCGTCGATCCGGGGTTTCGGGAGCTCGAGGCGCACGACATAGGCTGGCGCTGCGGCCCGAGGGCAAGCGGCGCGATCCTTGGCCGCTTGCGCATCGACGTGGCTTGCGCAGCCGCCGACCGCCGACAGCATGAAAAGCGCGGCAGCGAGCCCTGCCGCGACGCGCTGAACATTCGCGAGTCCCTGTGCTTGCATCACGTCTTGCCCCCAGATCGCGCGCCGCGAGACCGAACGGCCTTATGCGAAACCCGAGAATAAATTTCCGTGCCGCCTCGCGCATCAGAAGATTGGCGTCGTCCTGCTTGCGCCCGGGCGCTGGACCAAGGCGGAACGCCAGCTCGAGCGATTTTTTCAAAAATGGGGCTTGCCAAATCAATCTTACACATGTAAGATTATTTTATGAGCGTTAAATCCAAGCCCCGCCCCTACCACAGCAACCTGCGCGACGCGCAATCCGCGCAGACGCGCGAGCGCATCCTCATGGCCGCCAAGCGGTTCCTCGAAACCGACGATTTCGAGAAGCTGACGCTGCGGCGCATCGCCGAGCTCGCTGACGTGTCGGCGCCGACGGTCTATGCGCATTTCCCCACCATGGACGATCTCAGCCGCGCCTTCTTCTTCTGGCTGAAGCCGCATATCGGCACGGATCTGGCGCTGCCGGCGCTCGACGCCTTCGCGTCTATTCCGGCGCAGGTCTATCCGCGCTATGCGGCCCAGGGGCGCTTGCTGCGCAATCTCATGAACACGCCGGCCTGGGACAGGCTGCGCCGCGACGACTGGGCGGCAAAACAGGATGGCTGGACCGCCGCCATCCGCAAAAGCTTGCCCGGGCTCGCGCCGCGCCAGATCGAGCGCGCGGCAATCGCGCTGGCCGCGTTCTCGACACCGAGCGTCTGGCGCTGGCTTCTCGACATCACCGGCTGCTCCGAGGCCGAAGCCGAGCTCATCGCTCAATGGGCGATGGAGGCGCTCGCTGCCTCGCTGCAGCGCGACCCGTCCGGTCTCGGGCCGAAAGAACCGAAACACCCCACTCCCGCAACCCGCAAACAAGGAGCTTCGTCATGATTCACCACATTTCGATTCCGGCGCGCGACCCGGACCACGTCGCGGCCGTCTTCGCCGAGCTCATGGCCGGACGCGTCTATCCCTTTCCGCCGTTCTTCTGCCGCGGCGCCCACCAAGTCGTCAGCGGCGACGCGCACGGGACCGTCATCGAGGTCTATCCCGAAGACTATTGGCTCGAGCCGGTCGAGGGCTATTTCCGCAAGGCCAGCCCGGCGCCCTACCACCCCTTCCATATTCTGCTCTCGGTTCCGGCGGACTGCGCCGATATCGAGCGCATCGCCCAGCGCGAAGGCTGGAAGACCGAATTCGTCGCCGTCGGCACGCCCGGAGCGCCGCCCGCCTTTCACTGCTATCGCATGTGGGTCGAAGACCGCGTGCTGTTCGAGCTCATGCCGCAGTCCATGGCGCATGAATATGAAGAGTACATGCAGTACGAGCGGCTCGATGTCGCCCGTCCGCGCGAAGTCGCCGCGGCCTGACCGCTCCCCTCGGAAGCAAAGAGGGCCGGTGCTTCCACCGGCCCTTTTTCTTGCGGCAGGACGAACCCGACCGGTGCTTCAGGAGACAGGGGTCGCCGCGGCCTTCCGATATTTCTCGGCGCTGAGCGTCTTCTCTTCGTCCATGTCGCGCTTGCCAAGCGTCAAATCGAACCGGTTGCCTTCCGGGTCCTCGCCCTTCTCCTCGACGAAAGGCCGATCGACGCCCAAACCGTCGGCGCGCGGATCGGTCGGCTCGAGGCCGAGCTTCTTCATCTCGGCATAGACGAAGGGCTTTTCCTCCGGCTCGAGGGTGAAGCCGAAATGATGGATGCCCTTGGGCGCGCCTTCGCGTTTGCGCCGGATGAGCGCGACATCCATGTAGCCGTCGGTCACCCAGACATCGCCCTGGCTCTCGCCGGTGATCTTCATGCCATAGATGCGCACGTAAAAATCGGCGAGCGTCTTGGGGTCTTCCGCGAAGATCGCGATGTGACGGATTTTGGCCATCGAGGCGCTCCTCTCCCGCTGCTGACCGCTCAAGATCGCGGCGCGCGCAAATGGTGGCGCTGCACCTTGTTCCTTGTCAATCGCGGCGGCTGTCCGCCTAACGCTTGCGCGCGACCAGATCGATCAGCGCCGACATGCCGTTGTGGCGCTGTCCTTCATGGAGCTCCACGTCGTATTCTGCGAGATGGAGAATCTCGAGGCCGGCGAAGGCCGCGCGCAGCATCTCGGCGGTGTAAAGCTTCTCGACCTCGCGCGGCCCGCCGGTGCCGTAAGCGATCTGCTCCGGGCGATAGCCCTCGATCATCACCAGCCCGCCGGGCGTCAGCACATCCGCCATTTGGCGGAACAGCGCCTCGCGCAGCCGCGGATCGGCGAATTGGAAAAAGATGCCGACCACCACGTCGAATCGCGGGGGACCCCAATCCCATGCTTCAAGATCGGCGCAGAGCGCATCGATCGAGACGCCGGAGCGGGCCGCGAGGCGCTTGGCCTTCTCGACTCCCGCCGGGCTGAAATCGACCGAGGTGACGGCGAGGCCCTGGCGCGCAAGGAACACGCCATTGCGCCCCTCGCCATCGGCGATTGCCAGCGCGCGCATCCCGCGCTTCAACCGATAGGCCTGCGCCGCGAGAAAAGCGTTGGGCTCGGTTCCGAACCAGTAATCCTCGCCGGCGAAGCGCTCGCTCCACTGCGCGCGGTCGCGCTCTTTGTCTGCAATGGGTGCCATGCTGTGTCCCACCCGAGAAAATCCTCCCAAAACGTCGCCGCTGCAAGGAAAGTTGCACGCGGGGCACGCGGCGAAGCGGGTCGCAAAAATATCGCTGCCTTTGCCGCGGCGCGCGCACCACATTAGGTCTCGGCGGTCCGGGAGCCTTTCCGCCGCAGCGGCGCGGTTTCCGCAGCCGATCATAAAATTGACACGATCTTTGCCGCACTCTCGCCCGTTTCAACGGCTAGAGTTGCAGACTCTGTGCGAGGAATTCGGGTCGTGCCCAGGTCGAGACGCTACGATGGATGAATTGCGCATCGCGCTTGCCGCCGCCACCGGCGCGGTAATCGGCGCCATAGTGGTCGTGGCGTTGGCATGGACGCTGCGTGCGGTCGCGCGGCCGGCGGCGGCCGGCGGCGCGGAGTTCGACGAGTCCGCGGCACGGCCGGCGACGCTGCACTGGACGGCGAAGCTCGCGATCCTACTGCTCTCGATCGGAGCCTATGGCTATCTCGGCTATGCGAATCGCCCACCCGTCGCGGCGAGCGCGCCGATCGATCCCGCGCCCGCCGACTTCGCGCCGCCGACGGCGCAATTCGCGATCGGCGGCGTGATGCTGAGCTTCGCGCCGCCTGCCGGCTATTGTCTCTATCCGCCCGCGCTGCTGACGACCGTCGTGGCGCAGCAGGCGAAGATCAATCCCGACAACGTCATTCACGCGGTGTTCGCGGATTGCGGCGAGCTGCGCCAATCCGCCGCGACGCAGGAGCGGATTCGCGATTTCGGCATGGTGATGACGCCGAAATCGCAAATCGACACTAATGTCGGCTCGGCCGAACTCGACCGTATCGTCGGCGCGACGGTCGATCCCGCGGTGGCGAAGCAAACGCTCGACCAGCGGCTGCGCGGCGCCCAGAGCCGCTTGCGGCTGCAAACCTTCTCCTCGCTCGGCATGCTCGATCGCGATTCGCACGCGGCCTATTTCGGTTATCTGTTTCGCGCGAGCGATGGCACCGGCGGCTTCGACCAAGTCTGCGTGATGGCGCTTGCCAGCGAGAAAAATCGCCTCGTCTCGTATTACCTCTACAGCGACTACAGCCGCGACGCGCGCACCACGCTCCACCTTCTTCTGCAAAGAGTGAAGGCGGGGCTCGGCGATCTCGACGCGCGGAACAGCTGAAAGATCGCACCGACATCGAGACGCGCTTAAATCGGAAATCGAGGAAGGTTTGATGTTCGAAAACCTGCCACCGCTTCACCGCCCCACTCACGACGCCGACACGCCGCGCCGGCGCGCGCTCAACGCCCTTGGCACCGTGCTCGGTACCTTGCCGGCGCCCTGGCGCGTGCTGCGCGACGCGAGTCCGTCGGGCGAAGGCGCCGGGCTGGGCGTGCGCTTCATGGCGCTTCATCCCAATTTCGGCATCGCGCTGGTCGATCTCGCGCCGGCGCGGCCCAAAGCGGCGCTCGCGCCGCTGCGTGCCCTCCTGACGCGCGGCAATGGCGCGATCTTCACCACCCGCGAGCCGCCGATCGCTTCGGTGTTGCTGGCGCGCGACGAGTTGCCCCTCGCCGCCGCGCGCGTCGAAGCAAGCCTCGCCGAGCTGCCGCCATCGGGCATCGCCAATCCCACCTGGCCCGAGATCGCCATCGCGCTCGTGACCGCCTCCTATCCGCATATGATGCCGACGGATGGCGGCCGACGCGCGATTGCGGCCTCCGCCTATGCGTCGCCACCGAACCCGACGCAACGCGCGCCCGAGGCGCCGGCCGAAGCGCCGCCGCCGCGCCGCGAAGCGGCACGCACTGCGCCGGGATCCGCCGCGGCGGCAGCGCCCCCCGCCGCAACGCGCGAGAGCGCCGCGCCGGCCGCGAGGCCCGCCGCCGCGCCACCCAGCCCCGCACCGGAGACACCCGAGAGAGCGGCTGCGAGCGTCAGCCCCGGCATGCCGCCGATCGATCTGCCGCGCATCGAGGTGCCGCAACTCGATCCCCACCGCCCCGATCGCGGCGCGCTCGAGGTTCCGCCCGCCGCCATCGAAATCCCCGTGGCAACGGCGCCTGCACCCGAGGCGCCGCCGGCAAGTGGCGGCGCGGACGCGGCAAACGAGGACGAGCAACCAACCGACGCGCCCAAGCCAGAGACGAGCGAGACGCTGCCGCCCGAAGCACGTCAGGCGGCACGGCGCAGGCGAGCCGCGTCCCCGCGCAATTCGCGATCGCGCCGGCCAGAGGCGAAACCCTCCGCCGAGCTGCCGCAGATCGAGATCCCGCGCCCCGACCTGAATGGCGGTGGCGAGGCCTGGCTGTCGCCGGAGCACGCTGCCTCGGCCGAGCCGCGTCTCGATGTGCCGTGGATCGATGTGCCGCAACCGCCCTCGCAGCCGATCCCGGAAGGCGTCGAAGCGCAGTCCATGTCGGGCGAAGCGCCGCCGCACCCGCGCTTCGAGCGCTCGCGCGACGAAACTCCGGCTGGTGCGAGCGAAGGGCTGGGACAGACCGGCAGCGCCGAGCCGAGGCCGCCGCGTTTGCGCCTCGTCGCCGAGCGCGATCCGGTTGGGCCCTGGCCTGACAACAGGCGCAGCACGAACGGCCGCAAGCGCAGCCGGCCGGTGCTGTGGGTGGTTGGCGGCACGCTGTCCGTGATCATCGCTGCGGTGGTCGCCTATCCGCATCTTGCCGGCGAGCCCGTCGATGTGACCCAGATGACCCAAGCTTCGCCGGCGCCGAGCGCACCGGCGTCCGGCTCGCAACAAGACGCGAGCAACGCTTCGCCTGCGCCCGAAGCTGTGCCGCAGCAGGCTGAGAATGCGCCGGTCAAAGCGGCGCCGGCACCGCAGCCCTCCCCATCTCCGCCGACCGAGACGGCGGACGCCAAACCGGTCGCACCGCAACACGCGGAGCAAAGCAATCCGGCAGCCGCGCCTCATGCCGCAACGATTCTGCCGCCGGTTGCAACCCTGCCCGAAACGCTGCCTGAGGAGAGCATCGCCGCGGCAAAACCGCCTGCCGCGCCGGCAAAGCAAGCAACGCAACCGACGCGCGAGGCCGCGGCGACGCCCGCGCCGAAGCCGGCCACCGAAGCGAAAGCGAAACCGGAGCATGCGCCGAAGCTCGCCAAGACGCGCCGCGCTGCGCCCGAGGTCACGCGCGAGGCAGAAGCCGAAATCGCGCCGAAGCCAGCGCCAAAGGGCGGCGTTCCACCAAAGGCAAGCGGGCCGGCGATTGCTTCTGCCGCGATTCATCCGCGCGACGACAATCCGGGGCAAGACACGCCGAGCAATCAGACCGACAAAAGCGACGCGTCGACCGTGATGATCGGCGGCACTTCGTATGTCGCCGGCCGCGAACCGCATTTCCTCGGGAGCCTGCCCTTGCCGGCCGAGCTCGCCAGCGCTCCGGTGCCGGTTTCGGTGACCCCGCCGGCCGATGATGCTCCGCCCGCAACCTCCGACATGCCTCCCGCCGGACCGCTCCCGCCGAGCACCGATTTCGCCATCACCCCGCATGGGATCATGACCCCTTCGGGGGTCGTAACCCCCTTTGGCAAGTAATAAAATTTGTCGCGTGTTGTTGCTGACGGGGGCTGAATGATCTGCTAGTGTGAGCACTGCTCCCGGGAGAACCCAAGAGGCCGAGAACGGTCGGGCGGTTTACGCCTCGAAGCGCGTGCGCTCCTATGGGAACGAAACGTGCACGACAGGTTCGTGACGGTTGAACATTATAAAGTGGAGGGATAGTGCTCGATGCTTGAGAAACCCGCCCCCTACGGGCCGGTGTCGCTGCGCGCGGCCACGCCATTCGTTCCGGCGGCTGGACTCGGCGCAGCCCTCGCGGCCCTTCCGCAACCATGGATGGTCTTCCGCAAAGGTGGATTTTCCTCCTTCGAACAGCCGGGCGAGATCTATGGCGGCATCTATATCGCCCTTCATCCGCAGAAGGGCGTTGTCCTGGCCGACATGGTTCCGGCCCAGCCCGAGCTCGCGATCGCGCGGCTGCGCGCCTTGCTGCGGCAAACCGGGCTTCCGGCTTTCGCCGAGGACGAGCCTCCGATCGCCGCCATCGCGCTGACGCGGGCGGATTTGCCGAGCCTTGCGGCGCGCCTCGACGAGGCATTCCCCACCCCGTGCCGCATTGCCGATCCGAACTGGGCGGACTCGGCGTTCAAGGCGCTCGCGATGCGCTTTCCCTATCTGCGGCCGGTGCAGCGCGTCAATGGCGGCGCCCTGTCGCTCGAAACGCTGGCGGAGGTCGCAGCGCGGCCAAGCACCGCCGCGGTCCCTGTCGCAACGGCGAGCTGGGTTGCAGCCAATCCAGGTTCCGAGCGCATGCCGATCCGCGCACCGCGCAATTATTCGCGCCGCACCGATGCGCCGCCGGTTAACCGTGCCGGCCGCCTTGCCCTTGGCGGCGCGGCCATTGCCGCCATCGCCCTGGCCGGGGTTGCGCTCCTGCCGCGCTATGCGGGTGACCTGGTCGGCGGCCGGTCGGCAGAGATGCCGAAAAGCACGGCGCAAATCGAGCCGCCGGCCGTGCCGCTGCCCGCTCCCTCGCCCGTGCCGGAGACGGCGTCGATTTCACCGATGACGGACGCGGCGGTTCCGGCCGCGCAACCGGCACCGGACATGCCGCAGCTCGATGCCGCGATCCCGGCCGAGAAACCGGCCGTGCCGCCCAAGGCGGCGCCGGCACGAACGGCCAAGCACAAGGAATCGGCACGGCCGACCAAAATGGCGGAACGGGAGCCCGCGACTGTTTCGATCCCGACCGACGCGAAAGCCGGCGTCGAGGCGGCGGAGCAGAAGCCGAAGAAAACCGCGAAGGCGGCGGCGCTCGCGGCGCGGCCGGAACGCGCGCGGCGCGTCGAGCTTGGCCCACCGGCGCTCGACAATACAGTCACGGTCGACGGCCTCACTTATATCAAGGGGCGCGAGCCGCGCTCGCTCGATTCCCTGTCGTCTTTGGGGGATTCGACGACCGTTCCGGTCACGGATTCGAGCGCGGCCGCGGCCGCGCCCGCGAGCGGCGCGCCGGCATCCGCGGCGCTCTCGGTCGGATCGCAACCGGCGCCCTAAGGCCCGCGGCGCGCTTCGCCAAGCCTCGCGACGCGAGCGGCCGCACGCCGCTTGATCCCGCCGCGTACGCGCCAATATCTCCCGCGACGGACGGAGCAAACCCTGCGGAATGACGCTGCGCGATCAGCCGTTGTCTCGGGTGAAGCGCTTTGCCCCGGATTGCGAGGAAACGATGCGGCGCGTTCTGACGAAGGTGATGACGGTTGGGCTGGCGAGTGCCGGCTTGCTGCTGCTCGCGGGCCCGATGCTGCCGGCTTCGGCGCAGACTTATTCCTGCCCGCCGGGCTATTATCTCGGCTCGGATTACCGCTGCTGGCCGCAAGGCTATGCGGTGGCGCCTCCGGTCGCGCCCTACACCTACTACCCGCCCCCCGCCTATTATGCGCAGCCCTACGGCTATTATCCGGGCTACTACTACCCCGGCTTCAGCTTGCGCTTCGGCTTCGGCGGCCACCGCGATTTCGACGACCATCACGGGCATTTTCATCGCCACTGACCGCGCCGCCGCCGGGGCGGCGGCTATGTGACGCGGCGCGGACCAATTGCCAGGCCGCGCTTGATGCCGCAGTCTTTCTGCGTCAATGCAAGAAAGCGGCGAGCGGGGACGGGTTTGACAGCGGCTGCACCGGCAAACGCGAAAGGAGGCGGAGCACACTCGCCTGCACGCAGCGGCGCAGCGCGCAAGCTTGTTCTTTTCATCCTCCTCGGCACCTTGGGCGCCTGCGCGACGCCGCTCACCTACACGGCAAAGCCGGTGCGGTTTCAGCCGCCCGGCGGCAGCGCGGCTTGGGAGATCACTGGCCGGCTCGACACCAGCGATCCCGATTCAGGCGATGCCGCCGTGACCATCTGGATCAACGGTCAGTTTGCCGCGGTCGGCGGATTCCAGGTCCATGACGGCATCGCCGACGGCAGCTTCACCGGCGCCTATTCCGGCCGCAAGATCGCCGTCCACTGCACCAATGTCGCGCCGCCGAGCAAAGGCTTTCTCTGCGACATCGGCGACGGCGCGATCCCGGCGGGAACGCTCGCGTTTCCCGGCGCGGACTGAGCGCAAGGATGCGGCCTCGCAGCGCCGCGCAGATGCAGCGCACGGTGCGTGATGCTGGCTCGCATGTGCGCTTGCTTTCTTGATGTAAATCAATCTTAGCGAGACGAGTCCGTCTTACGCTTTCCCTCAATTAGCCGCCGAAGCGCAAGCGCGCTTGATCGTACTGGGACTCTCATCGCCCAGCGGACATTCGGTGAGGACGATGCCCGGCGCAGCGGCCGCAGGGATCACATGTCTGGAGGGAAATTCCATGGCTTTCACTCAAACGCATCGATTTGCGAGACTTGGCTACGGCATCGCCATGGTCAGCGCTCTCGCGCTCGGCGCTTGCTCCTATGAGCAAGGACATCCGGGCAACCCGTTCACGCAATCGCAAAAGCTGGATACGGCGAAGGCGTCGCTCAACGACAACAAGGATTTCACCGGCGAGCTGGCGCGAAACTACTACGCCGTTGCGTCACGGCGCGCGGCCGCCTCGGACGTAACGGATTCCGACTATTTCGCCGGCAAGAGCATCGCCGCATCCCAAGGCCAAGTCGTCGCGCCGGAGCAGCCGATCCTGCCCAAGAACTATGAAGCGCTTCCGCCGGCGCGCGCGGCGCAGGAAGGCGAGATGGCCGAGCATGCTCGCACCTGGCTCATCCCGGGCAATGCCTCTCCCGAGACCGCCGACGTCAAGGTTCTGAATGATGCGCGTCAATCGCTGATCACGGCGCTCGATAGCGGCGGGCGCGAGCGCTTCCCCTCGCTCGCCGCGCGCAGCCAGGCGCTGTACGATTGCTGGATCGAGCGCAGCGAGCACAATGTCGGCGGTTTCTCGAACACGCAATGCCGGACCGGCTTCGTGCGCGATTACACCGACCTCGTCGTGCTGCTGCATCCTCCGGGCCAGAAGGGCGTCTATTTCGGCTATAACAGCGCCGTCCTGACGCCCGAAGGCAAAGCTCTCATCAAGCAGGCAGTCGACAACATCCGGGCCGGCACCGCGCATCTGACGATCGTCGGCAAGGCCGACCGCAGCGGCGCGCCTGCATACAACACGAAACTGTCGGAAGCGCGCGCCAAGGCTGTGGCGCAAGCTGCCGTCGCCGAGGGCCTTCCTGCCGACCGCATCAGCGTGAGCTGGACGGGCGAGCAGCAACTGCCCGTGCAGACCAAGGACGGCGTACGCCACGACAAAAACCGCGTGGTGGAGATCGACACGAGGATGCCGCCCTCGCAGGTCGCCGAACTGCCGCCGGCGGAGTGATCTTTCCGCAGTCAGCGGCGCGTGGATGCGGGCTGCCCGGGCAAACCGGGCGGCCCGCAGCTTTTTGGCGGGCCTGCCCGCCAGATGAGCGCGGAATACCTTTAAAGCCGAATTGAGACTATGCTCGCGCCGCTCATCGAGCATCGAGGGTTCATGGCCAGCCAGGCAGCCGCGCGCACGATTTCTTTCACGCCGCCAGCGATGAAGCACGCCCGGATGCTCCTGCAGGCCGCCGGCCTGGGCCCACACCCTGTCAAACCGCTCGGCGCATGCCGATTCTTCGCTGCGCTCCTTTGCTGCGCCTTCGCTTGCCCGCTGGCCTTTGCCGGCGAAACCCGGATCGAGCTGCATCTGCCTTCCGGCATCACGCAACCCTTCATCCTCACCGAGCCGCAAGGCGCGCCGGTCGCGAGCCTCGTCCTTTTCCCCGGCGGCAGCGGCATCGTCGCGCGGACCGGACAAAACTTTCTGCTGCGCTCGCGCGCGCAATTCGCGGCGCACGGCTTCCTCGTCGCCGCGGTCGATGTGCCCTCCAACCATCAGCAGGGGCTGAACGCCATGATCCGCGGCTCGGAGGACTATGCGCGCGATCTCGCGCCGGTTGTCGCCGCGTTGCGCCAACGCGCCAAGGTTCCGGTCTGGCTTGTCGGCACCAGCACCGGCACGATTTCGGCCGCCAGCGTTGCGGCGCGGCTGCAGGACGGCGAGGGCGCCGACGGGCTCGTGATGACCTCGAGCTTCGTGCCCGTGGGCGGGCCCGCGCCGCCGATTCCGGCGCTGATCGACCCTGCCGCGATCCGCATTGCGACGCTCTTCGTCCACAACAAGGAAGACGCTTGCGGCACCTCGCTCTTCGCCAATCTCGCGCCTTTAATCGCACGGTTCTCGAGCGCGCCGCGCAAGGCGTTGATCGCGGTCGAAGGCGGGCTGCCGCCCGAGAGCGATCCGTGCGATGCGCTATCGCGCCACGGCTATTACGGTATCGAAGACCAGGTCATCGACCGCATCGCCGCCTGGATCAAAGGCGGCTAGCCGCGAGGCGATGCGCTCGGCGCTTATTTTCCCCAGGACAGGCGATTGAAGAGAAAGCCCTCGGGCTTGGTATGATTGGTGTCGATGACGAGGTCCTTCTCGGCGACGATGATCGCCGGCAGCTCGACCAGCGGCATCGCATACCGCTCCTCGGTGACGCGGTCGAAGATTTTCTTGTAGATATCGGCGCGCTTTTCCGGGTCGAGCTCCTGGGCGCCTTCCTCGGTCCATTTGGCGAGCTGGGCATCGCCCGTGTAGTTGCGCGAGCTCGGGGCGTAGAAGAATTGCGTCGTGTTGTCGACGTCCGGCGCGCCGCCGCCATTGTCCCACAAGGTCACTTGGGTCTGCGCCTTGCCGTCGCCGCGCGCCTTCTGGAAGACATTGACGGTGGCGGCGTTGACGCTCGCGCGCACGCCGATCTTGCGCAGATCGCCGGCGACCGCCTCGGCGATCGGCCGCGCCTGGCCCCAGGTCATCAACTCGAGATCGAAGCCATTGGCGAGCCCCGCCTGCGCCAAAAGCGCCTTCGCCTTCACCGGGTCGTAGCTCACCGGCTTCAAGGTCCAGGCGCAATCGATATGCGCCGGATGGCACATCGCCTCCATGCGCGGCTTCGCCGCGATCTCGGGCGGCAGCAGCGCCTTGCGCATCGCATCGACATTGATCGCGCGCAGCAGCGCCTCGCGCACGCGCTTGTCCTTGAAGACATGAATGCCGGTGCGATCGGCGGAATCGAACAGGATATAGGAGAAGGAGATCGACGGCTCGACGAAGAGCTTGTAGGCGGGATTGCTGTCGGCGACGTTCTTCGCCTCGTCGTATTGAGCGTTGAAGATGAGGTCGAGCTCGTTGACGAGGATCTTGGCGAGCCGCGTCTGCGCGTCGGGGATGAAGGAGATCTCGATCTTGCCGATCTTGCCGGCGGGCTCGTAGCCGCCCCAATTGTAATAGGGATTGCGCTCGAGCACGATGCCGGTCGCCGGATCGTAGGAGACGACCTTGTAGGGGCCGCTGCCGACGGGGTTGAGCCCGAATTTCGATTTGTCGGCGAGCTTTGAATGGATGTGCTTGGGCAGGACCGGCGAATCGCCCCAGAGCCGCGCGAGGATCACCGCCGATTTGGTCTTCGCGTGGAGACGAACGGTGTAGTCGTCGATCTTGTCGGCATGGTCGAACCAGCCGAAGCGCGCATCCTTGAAGAGGAAATTGACGCTCGGATCGCTGGCATATTCGAGCGAATAGATCACGTCGTCCACCGTCAAGGGCGTGCCGTCCGAGAATTTGATGCCGTGGCGGATCTTGACCTCGATCGTCTTGTCGTCGACCTGCTTCCAGGATTCGGCGATCTGCCCCTTATAGGTGTGGGTCGAGGGGTCGTAGGCGATGAGCGTGTCGAACACCGCGCGGTCGACCAGATTCGATTCGGGATTGGGATTGGTGATTCGATCGATCAGCCGCACCGGCTGATCGAAAGCGACACGCAGCGTGTCATGCGCCTTGTCGGCGCGCGCCGGCGCGGCAAGGCAAAGAGCGGCGACGCCGGCCGCGAGCGCGGGGCGCAGGATCGCACGGATCATGGTTCCTCCCTCCAACTGTAAGTCCCCATTCAGCCTGCCGGGCTTTCCGGCTTGTAAAGCTTGGTCTGATATTCCGCCGGCCGGTCGGCCGCGACCGGATTGCGCAGGGTGCCGAGGCCAGAGATCTCGACCTCGCAGACATCTCCGGGCTTCATCTGCACCATGCCTTCGACATAGACGCCGCCTTCATTCTTCGAGGTCGGCTTCTCGCCGGGGTGCAGCGGCAGCGAGCCCGGCGAGCCCGAGACGATCACGTCGCCGGGGCGCAGGAAATAACCCTGGCTCAGATAGTTGATGAGCTGCGGCACGCCGAAGACCATCAGATCGGTGGTGGCGTTCTGGCGCTCGATGCCGTTGACGCGCGTGATGATGCGGTGCTTCGAAGGATCGCCGAATTCGTCGGGCGTCATCAGCCACGGGCCGAAGCTGCCCGATTGCTCGAAATTCTTGCCGAGGCCGAATTGGCGGTTATGCCCCTGATATTCGCGCACCGAGCCTTCATTGTAGCAGGCATAGCCCGCGACATGATCGAGCGCGCGCTCGACGGGGATATGCCGCCCGCCCTTGCCGATGATCACCGCGAGCTCGCCCTCATATTCGTATTTCGTGGAGATTTTCGGATCGGGGCAAAGGATCGGCTGCAGGTGCCCCACCTGGCTGCACGGCATGCGCAGGAAGATCTGCGGATATTTCGCCGAGGTGGTGAGGCCGGTCTCGTTGATATGGAGCTTGTAATTGAGCGCGAGGCACCAGATGGCGTTGGGTTCGGTGATGAGCGGATCGAGCACGACATCGCTGAAGGCGAGATCGGGCTTCCTGCCCTTGGCCGCGGCCGCCGCCTTGGCGAAGCCGCCCTCCATCTCGATCAGCCCTTTGAGGCTCCGCGGCAGCTCGGGCGCCGCCTTGGGCAAGGCCACGAAATTCTTGTCGTCGACCATGACGCCGACGCCCGCCTCGCCCTTGAGCCGATATGAGACCAGCCGCATCGCCCCCTCCCCTTAGTACTCGCGTTCCTCTCAATGCCGAGAGTGGCGAATTACGCTCCGCCGAGCAAGGGTATCGCGTGGGCCCGGGCCGGTTAGCCGCGTTTCAGCGCCGCCTTGAAGGTCGCGCGGGTCGCGGCGCCGTGGATGAAGGCGTAATCCTGCGGCGGCGGCGCGCCGGGCACGAGCTTCAAGACAACGAAGACAGGCCCCTCTTCGCGCAACAGGCCGGGGATTTTCGCCTCGAAATCTTCGAGCCGGTCGATCGTCTCGGCACGGCGATAGCCGGCGGCGCGCGCGATCGCAGCGAAATCGACCCGGTCGCGGCCGGGGATCGGGTGGCCGCCATTCGCCTCGTACATCCCGTTCTCGCAGAGGAAATGGAGCAGGTTGGCCGGCTTCTGGCTGGCGATCGTCACCAGCG
>DATNGG010000155.1:0-2334 GCA_035605975.1 Allostellaceae bacterium
TGGCGATGCTCGCGATCTTGTCGAGATAGGGCGAGATTTCCTTCCAGCGCCAGCGATGCGGCAGCGCCTTCATCTGATTGGCGCCGACGCGGCCGCTAGCGAGCTGGCCGCCGACATCCAAACCCGTCTCGCGGAACCACGGCCGCTGCGAAGGCGCGTTCGCCTGCGTCCGGAGCCAGATGCTGTATTTCCCGGCCTCGGCGTTGAGTCGCTCCATCGCTTCGCGCGCGCCTTCGGGCAGGGCTTTCGCTTTTTGCTCGCTTTCGGTGACGGCCATGTCGCTTCTCCTCGGACTCCGAGCATAGTACGCCGGGGTGGGTGGGCGAAACCCTACCCACTGAAATCCTTGGGGCGCGAAGGCTTTTCCCCGGCCGGCAATGATGCCATGATGCTATCAAACGGTATCCGAGGGAGACGACGCCGATGAAGTTCCACTGGTTCCATCTGATGCCCTATCCGCAGCTGCCGGAGAACTTCAAGACGGATTACCGCTCCGTGTGGGTCGATGTGCCGTCGAGCCTGTTCGATCCGAAAGTCGGGCATCAGGCCTATAACGAATATCTCGACGAGCTCGAATATGCCGAGAGCGTTGGCTTCGACGGCATCTGCGTCAACGAGCATCACCAGAACGCCTATGGGCTGATGCCCTCGCCCAACCTCATCGCTGCGGCGCTGGCGCGGCGCACCTCGCGCGCCAAGCTGGTGGTGATGGGCAATTCGGTCGCGCTTTACGATCCGCCGACCCGCGTCGCCGAGGAAATGGCGATGCTTGATTGCCTTTCCGGTGGACGGCTGGTCGCAGGATTCCCGGTCGGCACGCCGATGGACACGGTCTATGCCTATGGCAAATCGCCCGCGACCTTGCGCGACAAATATTATGAGGGGGTCAAGCTCGTGCTGCGCGCCTGGGCGGAGCCCGAGCCCTTCGCCTTCAACGGCAAATACACGCAGCTGCGTTACGTCAATGTGTGGCCGCGTCCCATCCAGAAGCCGCACCCGCCCGTCTGGATTCCGGGCGGCGGCAGTGTCGAGACCTGGGATTGGTGCGTCGACAATGATTTCCTTTACGCCAACCTCTCCTATTTCGGCTACATCGCCGGCCAGAAAGTGAATGACGGGTTCTGGGCGACGGTCGACAAGAAGGGCAAGGACCGCAACCCCTATCGCTGCGGCTTCCTGCAATTCATCGCCTGCGCCGAGAACGACGCCGAGGCCGAGCGGCTTTATTCGGGCCCCGCGAGCTATTTCTATTCGCGCTGTCTCCATGTCTATCCGGGCTTCGGCAATCCGCCCGGCTACACCTCGATCCCGACGATGCGCGCCGGCATTGAGGGCATGATCGCGCGCGCGACGCGGCGGCAAGACGTCGAGAATCTCACCTGGAAAGAGATGATCTCGCGCGGCTATATCGTCGCCGGCAGCCCCGACAGCATCGTCCAGCAGCTCGAGACCCTCGCCAACAACATGCATGTCGGGCATCTGATGGTGCTGTGCCAGTACGGCAACATGTCGAAAGAAGTGACGATGTACAACACCACCCGCTTCGCCAAGGAAGTCATTCCGAAGCTGCGCAACAAATTCAGCGAATACGAGGACAAATGGTGGCCGACGGGCACCCTCGAGCATATGGCGGAGCCCGCGCCGCTCACTGCGCTGGCGTGAGGCGCCGATGCTCAACGCGGAGACGATCCGGCTGAAGAACGGCCGCGCCTGGCAGGTCTATGGCGGCGGCTCCGGCCCGGCGCTGTTCTGGCTTCACGGCATCAACGGCATTCCGGCCGGCGATCCGGTGCTCGCCGCCTTGGAGCGAAAGCATCGCATCGTTGCGCCAGTAGCGCCGGGCTTCAACGATCTTGCCGAGCTCGACGAGCTCGGCAATATCCACGAGCTGACGCTCGATTATGACGATCTCCTCGATCATCTCGGCCTCGAGGGCATCGCCATTGTCGGCCATTCCTTCGGCGCGATGATCGCCGCCGAGATCGCCGCGCATTTTCCGCGCCGCGCCAAGCAGCTGGTGCTCCTGGCGCCGGTCGGCTTGTGGAACGAGGCCTATCCCGGCCGCGACGTCTTCGCCGAGCCCTTCACCGAGGTCGAATCCTTTCTTTGGCACGACAAGGCGGCGCGCGAGGCGCTGCAAGCGCGGCGCTCCAACGAAGCGGGACCGGACGATCTCGCCGAGCGCATCGTCGCCGTCGCGCAAAGCCTTACTGCGGTGACGAAGTTCGTCTGGCCCATTCCCGATCGAGGCCTGCGCAAGCGCCTGCCGCGGGTTTCAGCCAAGACCCTCGCTTTGTTCGGCGCCGAGGACAATTTCATTTCGCCGCGCTACGC
>DATNGG010000156.1:0-26025 GCA_035605975.1 Allostellaceae bacterium
GGCGTGCCGAGCGAGCCGAACATCGCGAGGACGCCGTCCTCCTCGACCAGCCGGCGCGTCTGCTCGACCGTCTTGGGCGGCGAATAGCCGTCATCGAGGCTGACGAGATCGATCTTGCGGCCATTGATGCCGCCGTGATCGTTGAGCCACGCGAAATAGCCTTGAACGGCGCGGGCGATGGGCGAAGCGCCCGAGCCGGGGCCGCTATAGGGGAAGGTCTGGCCGAGCTTGATCGACTTGTCCGTGGCGCCGGTGTCGTATTTCCCGGCAGCGCCCGCCGGGAAAGCCGCGCCGAGAACGAGCAGCGCGAGCGCGGGTGAAAGCAGAGCCTTGGAAATAAGCTGTCGCATGACGCCCCCCTCCGAATTCTTCTTCTCGGCCGAGACTACCACCGAACGCTCGCCGCCCGATGGGCAAAATTGCGCCGCGGCGCCGGGCGCCCGATTTGCGCTCGCCCCCCGCCTCATGCCATCATGGGCTCACAAGCGAAAACCCGCGGAGGACGCCATGGCGAAGTATCTTCTGGTGAGCTTCAAGACCTGTCCCTGGGTGCAGCGCGCGGCGATCGTGCTGCGCGAGAAGAAGATCGATTTCGAGTTCCGCCATATCGAGCCGGACAACCGGCCCGACTGGTTCCTCGCCATCTCGCCGCACAAGAAAGTGCCGGTGCTGCGCATCGACGACAAGATCTCGCTCTTCGAATCGAACGCGATCGCCGAATATCTCGACGAGACGATCGAGCCGCGGCTTCACCCGGCGGATCCGGTGCTGCGCGCGATCAACCGCGCCTGGACCGATTACGTGCCGACCTTCGCCGACGCCGTCACCGCGACCGGCTATGCGCCCAACGAAGAGGCGTTCAAAACCTCCTCGGCGAAAATCCCGCAAGTGATGGAGCGGGTCGAGAAGGCGCTCGCCAGCCAGAATGCCGGGCCGTTCTTCAACGGCGCGAAATTCTCGCTGGTCGATGCGGCCTATGCGCCCTTCATCCAGCGCTATCATTTCCTCGATCGCGTGAAGAAGCTCGGCGTGATCGAGAGTTACCCAAAGCTCAGGGCCTGGGGCGATGCGCTCCTCGCGCGGCCGACGGTGCATTCCTTCCCCGAGCCCGAGCTCGAGGCGATGTATCGCGAGAATTTGAAGCGCCGCAAAATGTGGGTCTCGCAATTCATCGGCGAGAGCCCCAAGGCCGCGGCGGAGTAGGGGCTCGGTTTTCCCAACGAAAAGGCCGCCTCCGGGCGGCCTTTTTGATTGGAGCTGCAGGGGCATTGCGCGTCCCTCGACTTCGCTCGGGATGAGGTGGGTTTTGTGGATGGCATCGACCGATAATGCCGTGCGTTATCTCACCTCATCCCGAGGAGCGCAGCGCGAGCTGCGCGTCTCGAAGGACGCGCGATCGAAGTGCAGCGCCCGCTCACGCCTTCTTCTGCTTCACATACCAGTCGAGAATTTCGGCGCCGGTCCAGAAATCGACGCCGGCATGGCCGCGCGCATAATCCAAGAACGCTTCGAGATATTTGATCCGATGCGGCACGCCGCTGATATAGGGGTGGATCGCAAAGCACAGCACCTTGGCGCGGCCTGCGCTTTCGGCGTAAAGCCGGTCGAACTGGTCGCGCGCGCGGGAGAGGAACACATCCGAGGTGTGGTGCTGCACCATCATCATCGGAATGTCGTTGAGCTCGACCGTATAGGGCAGGGTGACGAGCGGCCCGTGCGCGGTTTGAATCTCCGCGGGCTCCTCGTCATGGACCCAATCGCCGACATATCTGATGCCGGCCGCGGCGAGGAGATCGGGCGTCTCCTCGGTCTCGGTGAGGCCGGGCCCGAGCCAGCCGACCGGGCGCTCGCCGGTGAAGGCGGCGCATTTCTCGATGCAGCGCTCGATCATCGCGCGCTGATCCTTCACCTGATGGATCGGCATCTGGACTTCGCCATGCCCCATGAACTCCCAGCGTCGCTCGCGCGCAGCCGAGGCGACGCGCGGATAGACGGAAATGACATCGGCGTTCAAGGCCAGGGTCGGGCAGATCTGGCGCTGATCGAAGGCCTCGAAGAAGCGCCACACGCCGACGCGCATCCCATATTCGTGCCACGCCCAATTGGGCAGGTCGGGCACGACCGACACGCCGGTCGGGGCGGGGAGAACCTGGCGCGCCATCGGCCGCTCGATCTCCCACACTTCGAGATTGACCACCGGCCAGAGGATGAGGCGCAAGCCCTGCGGCAAAGCCAAGGGCGGGCGATCGACGATGGCGGAATAAAGGGCGCGCTCGCGCGGCTTCATGGCGGCTCTCCTCAAACCAGGCGACGCGCTCAGCTTAGAGGAGAGGGCGCCGCGCCCGCTAGTCGCGCGCGGCCTTCATCCGCGTCGCGATCACCAGCAGAGCAAGGCCGAGAAGCGCGATCCAGGTGCGGATCGCGTGCCAGTGCCACCATTGATCGCGCAGCGCCTCCCATTCGGGCGGCGGGCTGTGTGCGTTCCAGCTCGCGACGATGGCGTTGATCGGCTGATTGCCGAGGCGGGTGATGAGCCCCGCCGCGATCAAGGCGCAGGCCGCGAGCAGCAGCAGGACCATGCGGCCGCGCGCCGCGCGCGACAGCCAGGCATCGAGCAGAACGAGGAGAATGCACAGCGCGGCGAGCGCGGGGATCAGAACATTGAGCCCGCGGATCGCGCCCTGCTGCACCTCGACATAGGCGGGGCCGGAGATGCCGGCCGGGTTGTAGCCGAAGAGAATGCCGAAGGTGGTGCCGGCGACGAGCGCGGCCAGCAGCACCGCGGCGACATCGATCAAGCATCGCATCGCGCTTCCCCTGTGGCGATTTCGCCCGCACCGATCCTCGCGGGCGGCTTGCGGGCGCGCAATGGTATTTCGCGCGCGGCCGGTCCCGCTTGCGTTGCGGCGGTTTCGGGCGAAGCCGCCGCGTGCTAGGTTTGCCCGATGACGCCGCAAGACGACACGCCCGTGCCGCCAGCGCCGCAGGCCGACGCGCCCGCTGTGCCGCCGGCCGCACCGGAGCACGCGACGGAGGCCGAAGCGCCGCAACCCTCGGGCGCGCCGCAAGCGCCGCATCGACGGCGGCGGCGCCGCCGTCGTCGCGGGCCGCGTCCGCCGGGGCTCGAAGGCGCCGCCCCGGCCGAAGGCGCGGATGCGCCGAGCGAGCCGCGGCCCGAAGGCGCGCGGCCGATCCTTTCGCTGCCAAAGACCGATGCGCCGCAAGGCGAGGGCGAGGCTGCTTCCGCCGCGCCCGATGCCGCTCCCCAATTGCCGGGCCAGCCGGGCGCGACGCCCGAGCACAAGCGTCGGCGGCGGCGCCGCCGCCGCAAGCCTCATCAAGGTGCCGCGCCCCATGCCGAAGCCGGGGCGCAAGGCGCCGCGGTGGAAACTGCGCCGGCCTCCGGCGAGGCGGCGCCCGCTTCGGCCGATGGCGCGAGCACGCCCGCGACGCCGCAAGGCGAGCGGCCGCGTCCGCGTTTCCCGCGCCAGCGCAATCGCGGCCGCGATCGCCGGCCGCCGCGCGAAGGCGAGGCGCGACCGCAAGGCCAAGAGGCGCGGCCGCCACGCGAGGAGCGGGGCGAGCGGCGCGACCAGCGCGAGCGCGGTCCGCGCGACGGTGGCGATCGCGATCGTCGCGATCGCGGTCCGCGCCCGGGCGGCGATCAGCGCCGCGGCGGGCCGCGCGGCGACAAGCGCTTCGGCGACAAGAAAGGCTTCGGCAAAGGCCGCGACGATGCGCGGCGCAAGGAGCCGCCGAAACTCTATACCTTCGAATCGATCGTCGATCGCGGCTTCGAGGATGTGGCCGATCCGGCGAATGAAGGCGCGACCAAACGCGTCGATTGGCAGATCATCAAGCGCACGGTCGCCGATCAGAAGAGCGCCAAGCCGGTCTCGGCGGTCTATCTGTTGCGGCGCGAGGGCGCGGACCAGGATTTCGCCAATCTCGCGGCGGCGCGCGCGGCGGTCAACAAGACCATCGTCCATCCGGAAAAGCTGACGCGCCCCAAGGCCGATTACCCGAGCACGAAGAAATAGCGGCGCGCTGATCGCTGCAGGGGCGTGGTGCGTCCTTCGAGACGCGCCCCTCGCCAAGCTCGGGACGCTCCTCAAGATGATGCGGAATGAATTGCGGCATCAAATGTCGATGCCACTCACCAAAATCTCCTCATCCCGAGCCTGTCGAGGGACGAAGGACGCGCGATGGATTTGCAGCAGGCGAATCGGGCGCTCAGCGCATCAGGAGATAGACCGCCTCGGCCGCGGCGAGGCTGATGCCGAGGCCGAACGCCGCCTGCAGCGCGTAGACGACATTGCGCATCTTGCCTTTCTTGGGCGGTGTCGCCGGATGCTCGTCGCTATGCTTGAAGTCGCCGACCTCGGTCGTCTTGACCGGCGCTTCGGGCGCGGCTTTGGGCGCCGCTGCCGGCGCCTCGCGGACCGTCTCGATCTGGCC
The DNA here is from genome assembly GCA_035605975.1 of Allostellaceae bacterium. Taxonomy (GTDB): domain Bacteria; phylum Pseudomonadota; class Alphaproteobacteria; order ATCC43930; family CGMCC-115725; genus CAIKMD01. The sequence continues at coordinate 4,459 of DATNGG010000156.1, forward strand.
CGAGCGCCACACCGAGATTTCGCTGAACTTGCCGCTCTCGGTCGCGATCACCGACATCACCCGTGCGGCCGACGGGGCGCGGCGGCTGCGCATCAGCGATTTCGCCAGCTCGAGCGCCATCTCCTTGTCGTCGGAGACGCTATCGACCGTCCAACGGCCCTGGGTCAGGCGCTGGACCTCATAGGTGCGCGACGGCGCCGACAGCGGGGCGTCGCTTTCCTTGCTGCTCGAAGCCGGCATGCTATTTCTCGATTGCGCGCCAATTGGCCGCGCCGAGGATGGCGCAGATCACGCCGTCCTCGTCGACCAGCGGCGCCATGGTGCCGCGATAGCGCACCGGCTTGCCGTTGTTGACGCCCTTGCCGCCGCGCGTCACCGGCACGCCGCGCTCGACGATCTCGAGCCAGTCGCGCGTGACGAGATGCAGCACCGAGGCCTTGGGGCAATCATCGAGCAGCGGATCGGGCGAGGACGGAAATCCCGACGGCCGCAGCGCGTCGCCGACATAGGAGAAGCGCGGCGGCGCGCCGTCGTAAAGCTCGATCATGAAGACGAAAGGCTCGTCCTCGCCGGCATCGGCGGGCTTCACCGCGCCCGCCTTGGGGGCGAGATCGTCGATGCGCGCCTGGCGCCAAATCTCGAGGACGCGCAGCACCAGGCGCTTTTCGCGCCGCGGTGCGGGCATGCCGGCGGTCACGGGACCCGATCGGCTCACGATTTCAACACCCTCTCTTCGCCGCGCCGCGCGGCAGCATCGGCACGGGCAACCCCCGCACCCAAGCCGCACCGTCTCGGGGCGCTTCGTGCAATCCTGCCACGGCTTTCTTAATGAAGAGTTCTGCGCCGAGGCCGCGGCGCGCAAGGGCTTGCTGGCATTTCAGCGACTTCGCCGGCGCGCGGCGGCGCCAAAGCGTTAAGGATCGCCGCCGTAATCGATCACCGGGGCGCTCAAATCCGCGACATTGAGCGTATGCGCCAGGGTCTCGGCGGCGCAGCGGCGCAGCGGCATGACGATGAGGCGCTCGGCGCGCGAATCGTAGAGCATCCAGGAGCGGTCGTCATGGAGTCTCGAGGGCAGCGCTTCATAGCGCGGCTTGCGGGCGCGGCCACGGCTTCGCTTGAGCATCGCGCGAAAAGCATAACACAGCCCGCCCGCGGCTTGCACGGGCGAAGTCGTTAACGCGCCTCGATCACCTCGGCGCCCTCGATCGCATAAGGCGCGAAGAGGAAATCGCGAATAGTCATTACCTTGCCCTCGACCCAATCGAGCAGCACGAAGTATTTGGGCGTCTCGGGCCGCGCCGGATCATAAACGAGGACCGCCGGGCGGCGGTCGACCTGACCCAGGCTGAAGCGCCAATTCTCGACCTCGCCATAGCGGTGGAAATAGGGCGACACCGCCTTGCGGCCTTTGAGACGGAGGTGGTTGACCAGCTCGAGCTGGACCTCCTCGGCGAGCATGTCGCGCAGGGCGTCGAAATCGCGCGCATTGAAGCGCTCGATATAGACGGCAAGCCGCGCGCGCTCGGCCGCCGGCAGCGGCGGCGGCGCCTCGTCGGGCTCCTCCGCCAATTCGCGCAAGGTCGTGCGGCCGCGATGGAGCGCCGCTTTCACAGCCGGCACGCTCATTGCCGTGACGCCGCCGATCTCCTCGAGCGAATAACCGAGCACATCCATCAGGATGACGCTCGAGCGCTGCGTCACCGGCAAGCGCATGAAGCGGCGCAGGCTCATCGCCGCAATCTCGCGGTCTTGGGTCGGGCTTGAAGAATCGAGCGTCATGTCGGGGTCCTCGGTCGAGCGGCGGGCCTCTTCGCGCGCGCGCCGGCGCAGGTGATCCAAGGCGGCATTGTGCGCGATGCGGAAGAGCCACGCTTCGGGCCGCTCGATCGCACCCGCGGCGGGAAGGGCCTCCATCGCTTTGAGGAGCGCCTCCTGCAGAACGTCCTCGCCGTCGATGACCGAGCCGGTCATGCGCGCGCAATAACGGTGGAGCTTGGGCCGGAGCGCGCGGAACAGCGGCTCGATCGCCAAGGGCGCGGTGGGGCCGCCCGTCTCGCTCGCGCTCATGCCGTCACCCTCCTGCCGCGCCGTCATCGCCGAAAAGACGTTTGGCGGGTAGCGAAGGATTCGGGCGGCGGGCGAAAAATTTTTCAAGGCCCGCCCCGAATCCTTTTCGCCGCCTGCGTCGTCCTTGAGGCGTAACCCGATCATCCCAGGAAAGGACGCCCCATGAAACGCATCTTCGTCCAGTACAAGACCAAGCCCGAAGCCGCGGCCGAGAACACCCGCCTCCTCGAGAACGTCTTCAAGGAGCTGAAGGCGAAGGCGCCCAAGGGCGTCGGCTACATGACCTTGAGGCTCCCCGACGGCACCTTCCTCCATTTCAACGCGCTCGAAGACGGCGCGCCGCCGGTCACCAGCCTCAAGGCCTTCGGCGACTATCTCGACGGCATCAAAGAGCGCCTCGTCGCCCCGCCGCAGCAGAGCGAGCCGGTGGTCATCGGCCAATACGGTTTCTTCGCCGAGTAGGGGCGGGGCGAGTACTCGTTCGTCATGGCAAGCGAAGCCATCCCGGCAGTGCCTGGATGGCTTCTTCGCCCTTGCCTCGCAATTCGCTTGCCCCCCTATCCCGGAAATGGAATCCTTGCGCCCGTCAAAAGCCCAAACAAAGGGGGCGGATGATGCGTGGGGTAACGCCGATCCTCCTGGCCTTCCTTGCCGCGCTGGTGCCGCTGCGCTGCGCCCAAGCCGCCGCACAGGACACGGACATCCCGGGCGCCACCGCCGAAATCGCCTTCCTGCGCCAATATGACGGCGTGCTGCATCTCGGCGTGGTGCTGCACAATCCTGCAGCCAGGGAAGCGGATCTCCACCAGCCCATCAATTACGCCGATGTGGTCGTGGTCGATCCCAAGGCGAACAAGAAGTATTTCCCGCTCAAGGACGCGAATGGGCATTTCCTCGCCGGGCCGATCTCGGACTGGAATGGCGGCGGCCGCTGGTATCCGAAGCTCGCGGCGAAGTCCGACACGCTCGTTTGGGTGCTGTTCGATGCGGTGACGAGCGGCGCGGCCGTAACGGTCGAAGGCCCGGTCTTCCATTCCTTCGCCGGGATCGCCGTTGCCGAAGGCCCGCCGCCGCAGGGCCGGGCGGTTGCGAGCAGCGTGCCGCCCTTGCGGGCGAGCGTTGCGTCGGCGGATCGCGCTTCGGGGCAGCTCAAAGTCCGGCTCAAAATCGTCAACCCGGAGAAGGTACGCATCGCCTCGCACACTGTTTCTTATCGCGACGTCTATGCGCTCGATCCGCAGGGCAAGCGCAGCTATCCGCTGTTGAAGGACAGCCAGGGTCTTTATCTCGCCACCCCGATGGCGGACAAGAACGAGGGCGGCCGCTGGTTCCTCTCGAAGGTCGAGCCGGGCGGCCAAGCGCTGATCGATCTCACCTTCCAAGCGCCGCCCGACAGTGTGCGCAAGGTCGATGTAGTGTTTCCCTGGTTCGGCCCGTTCGAAGCGGTCGCGATCGCCGGGGAAGGGGGAGCGGCGGATTCCGGCGTCGCGGTCGCGGGCCGCTCCACCGATCTGCAGCGCGCGCTCAAGGAGCTCGGCGCCGAGGACACGCCGCAGCAGATCAAGGTCAACCTCTCGGCCGACCTGCTGTTCGATTTCGACAAGGCCGATATCAAGCCGGCCGCGGAGCCCGAGCTGCGCAAGGTCGCGACCGTGCTCAAATCCTATCCCGACGCGCAAGTGGCGATCGACGGCTTCACCGACGGCAAGGGCAATGACGGTTACAATCAAACGCTGTCGGAAAAGCGCGCCGCCAATGTCGCGGCCTGGCTCGCGGCGAATGGCGGCGTCAACTCCGCCCATCTCCGCACGAAGGGATGGGGCAAGGCCAAACCCGTCGCGCCCAATACCAAGCCCGATGGTTCCGACGATCCGGATGGCCGCGCCAAGAACCGCCGTGTCGAGATCACCGTGACGAAGTCCTAAAAGCGCGGCGGCGCTCTTTGGACGGGGGGATCGCTATGTATCTGCGACCGGTCGCAGCCGCAGTGCTGCTTCTCCTCTGGAGCGCCGCGCCCGGCCGCGCCCAGGGCGAGGTGTCGCCGAAAGCCATTCCGCAAACCGCGCCGCATGCGCTCGTTGTGACGCCGGACGACTGCACGCGCGAGCTCGTGCCGCGGCTGCAAGCGGAGTTCGAGCCGGCGCTGACGGCGCAAAGCCGCAGCTCGCTCGAGGGCTTCGTCGCGAAGAGCAAAGGCGCGGCAAAGTCTTGGCACGATGTCGCCGTCATCCTTTATGTCGAAGGCAAGCCGGTCGCGGCGGCCTGGGCCGCGCTCAAATCGCTGGGATCGCCGCCCAAGCCAAGCTACGTCGCGAGCGCCGGCACGATTGTCGCCGCAGCTGGCCGGCGCGCCGAGGGCCGGCAACTCCTTCTCTGCGCCCGCGGCCTCGGCGACAACTCGCCTTACACGCTCGAAGCGCTGGCCGCGGTCGAGGCGGCGCTGGGCGATCGCGGCGCGGCGAAAGCGGCGATCGACGAAATTGCGAATGACGCGCTCGGCGATCCGATGATCGATATCGAGCAATCCTTGCTCGATACCGGCAAGCCGCCGCCGCCCGCGCCGCGGCCCGTCGAGCCACTCCAACGCTGCGCCGCCGATCTCGACCGGCACATGGAATCGGTCATCGCCGAGATCACGCGCCGCGACGTCAAATACACCCAGCTCGCGCAGCTCGCGCACGACGCCTATTTCGACGGACCCGTCGCCGACAATGCGCAGCGCCAGCGCGAAGCGACCTTGGCGCGTCTCAAGACCATGATCCAGAAAGCCGCCGACGCGCCGAGGTCCGATGGCGGCATGAGCTTCAATGCAGCGCTCTCCTATTGCGTGTTGCAATATTTCCTCTTCACCGGCATTGCCGCGCACAATTATCTGAATTTTCCCCAGGCGGTGATGTTATGGGCCCGGGCGCTCCAGATCAGCCCGGAGGGATTCATTGCCGACATGGCATCTCCCGCCACCTTGGGCTCCCCGAGCGTCGAGAGCGCCGCGACGCGCAAGCAATATGCCGACGATATCCGCACGAACGATCGCACCAACGATTCCAACAAATGTCCATCGGGGCCGGGAAACCAGGCTTGCGCCGACGCGATGAAGCTGGCGCATTGCACGAAATGGCAATCGCTCTTCGATGGGTTTTCGGATGCGACGAAGCAACGCTACGACGCCGCCGCGCATGGCTTCGACAACGCGGCGGTCGAGGCCCTTCGTGCGGTCTATGTCAAGGTGGACGATGCGCGCGGCTTCGCCATCCGCAACTTCCGCTACGTGAAGCCCGGACCGCGCATGCCGAATGGCGATAGCTTCGGTGCGGGCCTCGTCAAAGGATTAAAGAACGACATCCGCCTCGTCGTGGACCCTCTGCTGACGCGCGATGCGGATCGATTCTTGCAGGAGCAGGGTCGAAATTTCAGCCGCAACCGCGAGAACGCCCTTGCCCGTCTCGATAGCATGCAAAAGACGATCGACGATCACTGCACCAAGGTGATCTACAAAAGCGTCTTCGACGAGCTCGAGCGCGAGGCTTACGACGAATACCAAAAGGAGCTTTGGGACCGCCTCGCCGCCGACATCAAGACGGATTACGACGGCAAGATCGATTGCACGATCGAGCTCGGCGGCATGACGCTCGATATCGGCGAAGACGGCACCAAGCTGTCGTCGAAATGGCAGAACTTCAAGGCGAAGCTCGACGATACCGGGGAAGTCAAGGTCTCCGGCAGCTGGAAGTCGGGGCCGCTCGGGGTCAATGTCGACCAGAGCGGGAAGGTGCAGATCTCGGGAGGGACGAAGGGCGGGCTCGGCGGCGAAGGCGAGGGCGAAGCCGGAATCGGCGGCGGCATCACGGTCCAGGGCGGCGAGATCACCGGCGCGTCGATCGGCGGTTCGGTCGATCCCGGCGGGATCGAGGGCGAAGGCAGTATCACCATTTTCTCGGATCGGCACGGCGAGAGCGGCAGCAGCGAGCCCGCCTTGCTCGTGAAAGGCAGCGTGTCCGTCGGCGGCAGCGTCGAGGGCGTAGGATCCGTCAAATGCACGCCGGGCGAGTTTTCCGCCGAAATCTATCCGCGCTCCTTCGTCGCCGATGCCGTGACCTACGTGCTCTCGGCGCGTTGAGGCGGGGACCCGCCGCGCTTATTTCTTCAGCGTCAGCTCCCGCCGCAGAATGCGGTCGCCGTTCTGCGCGACGATCACCACCTCGCGCACCACGCCGAAACCGGGCAGGAAATGGCGCTCGAAGGTGGTGAGCGAATGGTCGTCCGGATCCTCCTCGCGGATCAGCACGACATAGCCTTGCGCCGGTCCCTTCGGCCCCTCGACCGGAACGGGACCCCACATCCGGTAGGTCTGATGCACCTTGATCGTGCGGTCCTTGGCGCGCCAATCCCAGCTTTGCGGCGGCTTGGGCGGCCAGGGAAGGATGAGCTGCGGCGGGTCCATGACGAACATCTGGCCCTGGATGTTGCGCTGGGCGAGAACCACCCCCTTGGGACCGATCTGCCACCATTCCTGCAGCGGATTGAGGGCAAGGGGCATCTCGATATGGGCCCCGGCCGCGTCATGACCGACGACGCGCGCGGTAAAGGAGCCACGATACCTGCCATCCGCATCGGGCTTCAGGGCATCGATTGTCATGTGGACGCCGGGTCCGCTTTCCAGCAGGAAGTCGTAGGGCCAGCTTCGTCCATCGCCGAGCGGCATGGCCGCTTCGGCCGGCATCGCGGCCGCGGCATCGCCCGTCGTGGCCGCGACCGTAAACTCGGCCGACTGCCACGGCTTGCCGTCGCCGCTCACATCCCAGCGATAGCGGCCGGCGGGAAAGGGCCGCGGCAGGTCCGCGAAGAAGTATCCGCGCTCGGCCCCGCGCGACCGAAGCTCGGCACGGCTCACATGGAAGTTGGGCGGTGCCACGCCGCCGACATCGACTGCGACGAGCTGCGCGGTGACGCTCTTGAAGCTCTGGTTCTCGCCGAGACGAAAGACCGCCAGCACCTGCCGCGTGCCGGACGGGTAAGTGTTGGTCGGATAAACCGGGGTATAATCGGCCGCCTGCGCCAGAGCCGGCTGCAATAGACGCTCCTGCGCCGCGCCGGGAGCGGCAAGGGCCAGCAGCAGAAGCGCGACGGCAATCGGCGCGGGCGCGACCGCATTGACATGCTGCCGAGCCATGAGATCCCCCTTGGAAGCCGCCTCGACTATCGCAGATTGCAGCCATGGGAGCCAGCGACAAGCCCTCGAAACAAAGCCCGCATGCCCGATTCCCTTTCCCCCGCGTCAAGGCGCCTTTGAGAAAACCGCCTCATCCGGAGCGCGAGACGGCTCCACTTCGATCCGGCGCCCGAGGCCCTAGCCGATACGCGCCGCGTCGAAGATCGGGCGGAACATGCGGCGATAACCTCCGGCCGTAAGGCCCGTGCTGCGCTTGAAGAGTCTCCGGAAGAAGGCGGGATTCTCGTATCCGACAGCCGCGGCGATATCCTCGAACGAGGTATCGCCGGTCTCGAGGAGATGCTTTGCTTCCTCGACACGAAGATTTTGCACATAGCCGATCACGCTCGAGCCGGTCGCCGCCGCAAAGCGGCGCTTCAGGCTGCGCTCGGGAATGCCGCATTCCGCCACCACGCCGGCAACGGCCTGCGGCTCGCGATAATGCGTGCGCAGCCAGTCTTCCGCCCGGCGCACCACCGAATCGGCATGCGCCTGACGCCGGACGAGACTCGCAAACGGCAATTGGCCGTCGCCGTGCCATTGCAGCAGATAGACCTTGGCGATGTGCAGCGCCTCGCCCGGGCTGCAATGGCGCGAGATGATGTGGATCGCCAGATCGTGCCAGGCGGTTGCGCCGCCCGCCGTCACGATGCGTCCGCTCTCGTCGGCAAAGACGAGAGTCGGTTCGGGAATGAAGCGGACCTCCGGAAAGCTGCGCCGGAACAAATCGGCATAGCCCCAATGCGAGGTCGCAGCTTTGCCTTTGAGCAAACCGGCGGCGGCGAGCAGCACCGCGGCCGAGCACGCCGAATAAAGGATGCTGCCCGCCCGGTATCGGCTCCGCAGCCATTCCTTCACCTCCGCATAGCGATCCCGCAGATCGTCATCGGGCGCAAGCCACAGTTCCGGAATGACGACGATATCGGCGTCGCAGGCCTCCGCAATGGTCAGATCCGGCGTGACCGGAATGCCATGGCCGCACTGAAACGGCGCCCGCGAGAGCGAGACGATCTTTGACCGGATCGGCCGCCCGCCGGGCTCATCGCCGACCAGCGCGAGCCACAGCCTTCCCGTCGAGGCAAAGACATCGATCAGGCCGTAGATCGCGGAGCCCGCGGATTCCGGCAAGGCGAGGATCAGCGCCTCGACGGGCTTGGCTTCGCTATCGGTCATTCCCCGCCCCAGAAATTGGCACGAACGGATCGTTTTCGACAAAACCCGATCTGATGCCCACGCGCCTCCGAGACTAGGTTTCCCTCGCCAGCGAGGCCGGGCGGTTCCGCCGGCCGCAAGCCAACCACAGGAGGCCGAAGGTGCCAGTTTACTTGATTGCCGACGTGAAGATAACAGACGACACATGGGTGCCAAGCTATGCCGCCTCGGTGCACGATCTCGTGCACAAGCATGGCGGCAAGTATCTGGCGCGCAGCGGCAATGTGACGACGCTCGAGGGCAGGCCGCATGACACAAGCCTGATCGCGCTGTTGGAATTTCCATCCGCCGAAGCAGCCAAAGCCTTCGCGGGCGATCCCGCCTATGCGCCTTTCGCCGCGGCCCGCCGGCGCGGCAGCGACAGCTGCCTTCGGCTGATCGACGACACCGATCTCGCCGGCACGATCTCTTATTTGCGCAAGGGCTGACGAGCTCGCACGCGACCCGCAACACGAAAGGACACAATTCCGGTGAAACGCTATCTGATCGAACGTCATATTCCGGGAGTCGGAGGCCTGACCCCGGCCCAATACAAAGACCTCGCCGCGACATCCAATGCGGCGGTCGCCAAGCTTGCCGGGACCGTGCAATGGGTGAAGTCCTACATCGCCGCGGACAACACCTTTTGCATCTATCTCGGCGAAAGCGAAGAGCGCGTGCGCGAGCATTCGCGTCTCGCCGGCTTTCCGATCACGCGAGTCAATGAAATCGTCACCGTCATTGACCCGCTGACGGCTTATTCCTGAGCATAGCAAAGGCGGAGACAACCCATGTCCGATGCGCGGCGCTTGCTCTTGCTCCGGATCGCCCTGGTCGTCATTGGCCTCACCTTCATATTCGCGATGTACCCGCTGGGCATCGTGTGGCCTTCGGGCTGGACCTGGGGCCATGGGCACTCGCACTATCTGATGATGATCCTCGGCGTCTATGCGACGCTCGGCGTGTTTCTCATCATCGCGTCGCGCAACCCCGATGCGCATCGGAGCATCATCGGGTTCGCGATCTGGTCGAGCCTCGTCCATGCCGCGATCATGGGCGCGCAGTCGCTGAGCGATCCCATGGAGCGCGGTCATTTGATCGCGGACGTGCCCGCACTTTGCCTCATCGCGATCCTTCTCGCGGCTTTGACGCCGCGGAAGAAGCGAGCTTAACCCGCGATCACAATCCCGGCGGCGCGCCGGCTACTCCGCCGCCGCGATCGCCGCGCCCAACTGGGCCGAGCCGCGCACCGGATAGGAATAGCGGCCCAAGGGCGCGAGCAGTACGCAGGTGACGACCAACATGCCCTCGAAAATCATGAAGGCCGGTCCGTAGGAGTGATATTTGTCGAACGACCAGCCGGCGATCGACGGGCCGATGCCGTTGGCAAAGGTGAAGACCGCGAACATCAGCCCGTAGATGCGGCCATAGGCTTTGAGGCCGAAATAACGGCTGACGAAGAACGCCATGAGATCGACCTCGGCGCCGACGCCGATGCCGCAAAGCCCCGCGCCTAAGAGCGGCACGGCGCCGCCCGCCCTGCTCGCGAGCAGCGCGATCCCGGCCATCGGCACGATGAAGAAGCAGATCGCGACCACGGTGCCGTGGAAGCGGTCGAGGCACCAGCCCGAGATGATGCGGCCGACAATGAGGGAGAGGCCGGCGATCGAGAGCGTGCGCAGTGCGAGGGGCAGCGGCACGCCGCGATCCGTCAGGAGCGCGACCATGTGGGTGAGCGTGCCGTTGATGGCGACGATGGCGAGGAAGAAGGCGATGGTGAGCGCCCAGAACCGCCACGAGCCGAGCGCGCCGCCGACGGAGAAGCCGGGCAGGTTGCGCTCAGCGGTGATGTCGGTGTGCTTCATCGCATCGTGCTCGGTCGGCTCGCGCACGAAGAGCGCGACCGGCAGCCAGGAGATCAGGAAGACCGCGGCGCCCAAGGCGATATAGGCGGTGCGCCAGCCGAAATGCGCGATGAGGGCCGAGGCGAGCTGCGGCACCAGCGCGACGCCGAGGCCGACGCCGGCCATGGCGATGCCGATGGCGACGCCGCGCAGCTTGTCGAACCACAGCGAGATCGCCGCACCATAGGGAACGGGCGAGCCGATGCAGCCGAAAATCCCCGGGAGGGCGAAGGCGAGATACATCATCGCCGGCTGCGCCGAGATCAGCGAATAGCCCATGATGCCTAGGGACCAGAGGATCAGGCCGGGGATCATCACCCGGCGTACGCCGTAACGGTCGATGAGGAAGCCCAGGGGAATGAGCCCGATCGCCGAAAGAAACGAAGTCAGGATCAGGCCCGAGGAGAAGAATTCGCGCCCGACGCCGAGATCCTGGGTGACCGGCTTCAAGAACACGCCGAAGGCGAAGACATTGACCGGCCCGGCGCCGACCAGAAGCCCGCAGATCGACGCGAAGACGATCCACCAGCGATTGCGGAAAAACTGACCCATTTCCATCCCCTTTCGGTTTCTTTTGACGGGTCCAGCCCCCGCCCGCGCGGCGGGGATATTTCTCGATTAAGGGCGGCTTGTAAATGGGGGAGGGGCCTGCCGGATGTGCATGAGCAGCGTGGGTCCTTCGACTGCTCGCGCCTAGATGGCGCTCGCGCTCAGGATGAGGAGGAAGGGTGCGTGGCGTCATCCTCGATGCCCTAAAAGATTTTCCTCATCCCGAGCGCAGTCGAGGGACGCAGGATCGTTCTGCAGCGCTGCCCGAAAATAGGAGGCTCCTCACCGCGATATCGGCGCGATCGCCTTTTGCGCTATGCTGGGGCGTTGCGACAAAATCAAATCAGGGGGAGGACATGCCGGTGACTGGGTTCACGCTGCGCGCCCTCGCGCGCTTCATCGCTCTCGCCTTCGCTTTCATTGCGCTTCCCGCCGCGGCGCAAACGCCGCAGCCGATCAAGATCGGGCTCAGCGTCTCCTTGACCGGGGGCGTCGCGGTCAACGGCAAGCAGGTGCTGCTGGCGATGCAGATCTGGCGCGACGATCAGAACGCCAAGGGCGGGCTGCTCGGCCGGCCGGTCGAGCTCGTCTATTACGACGATCAAAGCAATCCGACCAATGTTCCGCCGATCTACACGAAGCTTATCGAGATCGACAAGGTCGATCTCTGCGTCGGGCCTTACGCGACCAACATGGTTGTGCCGGCGATCCCCGTCTTGATGCAGCACAATATGGCAACGATCGGGATTACCGCGCTGATCGCCAACCATGCCTTCCACTACGACAAATATTTCTCGATGGTCGGCATCGGGCCCGATCCGAAAGCGGCCGTCGCCGGCGGCTTCTTCGACGTGGCGATGCAGCAGAACCCCAAGCCCAAGACGGTCGCGATCACCGCGACCGACGCCGAGTTCTCGCAAGTCTCGGCCGAGGCGGCGCGCGCCGAAGCCAAGCGCCGCGGCCTCAATATCGTCTACGACAAAAGCTATCCGCCGACGACGACGGATTTCGCGCCGATCGTCCGCGCGGTCGACGCGACCAGCCCCGACATTGTCTATAATGCGAGCTATCCGCCGGACACGATCGGCATGCTGCACGCGGCGAACGAGGTCGGGCTCAAGACCAAGATGTTCGGCGGCAACATGATCGGCCTGGTCTCGACCACCTTCAAGGTGCAGCTGGGACCGCTGCTCAACGGCGTCATCAGCACCGCCGATCAATTCGTGCCCGGCCCCAAATTCAACTTCCCGGGCGTCGCCGAGGTGCTGCGGAAATATTCGGAGCGCGCGGTGAAGGAAGGGCTCGACCCGCTCGGCTATAATTTCGCGCCCTATAGCTACGGCGCCTTGCAGATCCTGGCGCAAGCGGCCGAGGCGACCAAGGGCCTCGATCAGAACAAGATCGGCCAATACATCCACAGCCACAGCTTCGAGACGGTCGCGGGGACGATCGCTTTCGGTCCCGACGGCGAATGGACCAAGGCGCGCGTGCTGGTCAGCCAGTTCCAGCATGTGAAGGGCCACGACGTCGCGGAGTTCAAGGATTTCTCCAAGCAGGTCGTGGTCTGGCCGCCGGAATACAAAGCGGGCGATCTGATCTATCCCTATACGGAGGCGCGGAAGTAGCGCTTGATTAGCGTTGCATGAAGAGGGTGCGTCCCTCGACAAGCTCTGGCTGAGGTGGAGTTCTCATGGCATCCGCCTTTGATGCCAACAAAAATTTTACCTCATCCCGAGCGAAGTCGAGGGACGCAGGATCGATGTGGAGCGAGCAGCGCGCCTGATCGATCCTCGGCTCGGGCACAGCGAGAATGCCGCTATCGGGCAAAGCCTGAGGAATGCTATCGTTGAACGAGGAAACGGGAGACGCCGATGGATCGGATCGAAGGCAAGTTCGTGCGCACGCGCGAGGAACTGGCGACGCTCTATGCCAAGCCGGATCAGCGCGTCATCAACAAAGAGATCGACCATGTCGACGCGCTGGGCCGCGCCTTCATCGCGGCCTCGCCCTTTCTCGTGCTCGCGACCGGCGGAGCGCATGGCCTCGATTGCTCGCCCAAGGGCGATGCGCCGGGCTTTGTCCAAATCGAGGACGACGGCAAGACCTTGCTCATTCCCGACCGGCCCGGCAACAACCGCATCGACGGGATGAAGAACCTTCTCGAGAATCCGCAGGTCGGGATCATCTTCCTCGCGCCCGGCGCCAACGAGACCTATCGCGTCAATGGCCGCGCCGCGATCAGCATCGATCCGGCGCTGAAACAGCGCTTCGCCGTCAACGGCAAGGAGCCGCGCTGCGTCATCGTCGTCACCGTCGAGCAGGCTTTCCAGCATTGCCCCAAGGCGCTGGTGCGCGCCAATTTGTGGAAGGCCGGGCAGAGCGGCCGGCCCGCCGGCGTGCCAAGCCTAGGCGATTTCGCCGCGGCGCGAACGGCGGGCGTCGACGCGCGCGCGTTCGATGACGAGTACTACGCCAAGCGCCTGCCGGCCGAGCTCTACTGAAGGGTATTGCGGAGCGCGGCCGCGCAGTCGCCCTCGCCCTGTCCCTCTCCCGCTCCGCGGGCGAGGGGACGCAGCTGCTGCGATCTCGCCGAGCGTCCCTTCTCCCGCCTGGGGGAGAAGGACAGGATGAGGGCTGTCGGCACCGATCTTTGCTTCTGCGCATCGCGCGGCGCCGCTAGAATGGCGATGTCGTGAACGAACAGCACAATCGGGGGGACGGGGACGTGCATCGCGCAAGGACATCGCTTGTCGGTCTGTTGGGATTGGGCGCGCTGCTGCTCGCGGGCGGCGCCAAGGCCGATGTGCTCAAGATCGCCACGGTCAAGTCGACCGCGCCGGGCGCGCTCTTCATCGCCGAGGCCAAGGGCTATTTCGCAGCCGAGAAGATCGAGCCGCAATTCGTCTATTTCGATTCGCCCGGGCCGGTCACGCTCGCGGTGATCTCGGGCTCGGCGGACATCGCCTCGACCGGGGTTTCGGCGCAGCTCTATACCCTCGCCGCGCATGGCGCGGTGAAGATCATCGCCGGCCAGGCGCATGAGGCGAAGGGCTATCAGGTCAACGCCTTCATTCTCTCCAACGCCGCCGCCGCTGCGGGGCTGAAGCGCGTCGCGCAGCTTGGCGGTCATTCGGTGGCGATCTCGCTGATCGGTTCGCCGGTGCATTACGCCGCCTCGCAGGTGGCGCTGAAGCATGGCGTCGCGCTCGCGAGCTTGCGAATCCTCGCGCTGCAATCGAACACCAATATTCTCTCGGCGGTGATCGGCGGCACGGCCGATACCGGCGTCATCCCGGCGACGGTGGCGGCGCCCGCCTTGGCGAAGAAGGAGCTGCAAATCCTCACCTGGGTCGGCGACGAAGCGCCGTGGCAATCGAGCGCCGTCGCCGCCGCGCCGCGCAACCTCGATGCGCATACCGATCTCTTCCGGCGCTTCATGATCGCGCTGAAGCGCGGCCTCAGGGATTATCACGACGCGTTCAGCGCGCCCGACGGCACGCGGCGCGACGGGCCGACGGCGCCCGCGGTGCTCGCCATCATGGCGAAATACCTCAACCAGCCGCCCGAGCGGTTGCGCGTCGCGATCCCCTATGTCGATCCCGAGGCACGGCTCGATTTCGCCGATATGCGGCGCCAGCTCCAATGGTTCGAGGCGAACAACATGCTGAAGGAGAAGGTGACGCTCGACCAGGTGATCGATCCGCGCTTCGCCAAGCCGCAGCCCGGACGGGAATAGGGGCTGGCGCCTCATCGCTCGGCTTTTCGCTCAAATTCGCCCCGCCCCTTGCATAACTTGTCGGCGATCGCGCTTGTCGCCGCCGCGGCCGGCGCCTAGCGTTTTTTCCAAATCGGGTGGCGCCAGGCAATAAGGCGAATTTCGTGAAAATTGCGCGCATTCTGCTGACAGTTTCGCTCGCGTTGGGGCTCCCCGGCTGCACGACGGTGGGGCTCGCCGTCATCGGCGCGCTCGGCGGCGCCGGGGTGAGTGCGGGCGTCGATCACACGATCAACGGCATCGTCTACAAGACCTTTCCCGCGCCGCTCAACAATGTGCGCTTCGCCGTGCTGCGCACCTTCGACCGGCTCGACATGCCGCTCACCGCCGATGAGCGCGTCGAGAGCGGCTGGAAAATGTCGGCCAGCGCCACCGACCGCACCATCGATGTCGAGCTGCAGAAACTCACCGACATGACGACGCGGATGCGCGTCGTCGCCAATGAAGGGCAGATCTTCTTCAAGGACGCCTCGACCGCCACCGCGATCGTGACGCAAACGGCGCAGGTTCTCGACGAGGACGCCAAGACGCCGCAGCGCAGCCGCGCGCAGCCGGCGGCGGTGCTGGCCGCGCGCGGGAGCGCGCGATGAGCAGCGCCACGCGTCTCCTTGCCGCGCTCGCGCTTCTGGGCTTGGCGCTCGCACCCGGCCAGGCGGGTGCGGAAACCGCCGCCGCGCCGCCGCAGCTCGCGGTCGCGCCGGCGAACCTTGCCGGCGAAGCCGCGGCCCCCGCCGGCTATCGCGGCCTGCCGCCGTCCGATCGCAAGATCGTCCACGCGCTCTTCGAGGCGCAGCACCCGACCGCCGAGGGGGCGCCGCCGCTCAACCTCGACCAGATCGCGGCACTCAAAGCCAAGTCCGGCTGGGAGCCGGCGTTTCGGCACATGAGAGCGGCGGGGCTGCTTCTCGCCAAAAGCTTGCGGCAAGTGATCGGCGTGCCGGCGCGGCCGCGCCGCCCGCCTGCGCGCCGCACCGACGGGATGGCGGCAAGCACAGGCGGCGCTTTACCCTAACCGCCGTCGCTCGCTCTCCCGGCCGGTGCGATTTCATCGCGCATTCGCGACAAATTTGCGGCTTCGGCCGCGGCGCAACGGCGCAGCTCTCGCCCGAGCGAATTCACCAACGATTGTTTAACCCGGCATCGCCGAAAATGGCGGCGTCGAGATCGAAGCGGGCGCCGCGGTCGCGACGGCAAGGCAGAGCTCGCGCAATTCCGCGCGATGCCGCCACGATGCCGCGCGATCGCCCGCCGCAGGAGCGATACGGGTGGACAATCTGAAAAGCGCGATGGCCGAACCTGCGGCGGCGCTACGCGGCATTCCGCTCGACCTCGCGCCGTTGCTGCAGCCTTATCTGCGGCACGGCAATCTCTCGCTCAAGATCGAGCGCCTGCCCTCGGGCGCGCGCTTCTCGCGCGGCAGCAACAATGCCGACCGCACCTGGTCGCTCACCGTCAACGACATCAAGGGGCTGCTCTATATCCCGCCGAAAGGCATGGAGAAGGCGCACACCCTCTCGGTCCGCGTTTTGAGTCTCGAGGAGGATTACGGCGCGACGCTCGCGCTGCTCGACGTGCCGGTCTCGCCCGCCAATGCCATGCGGCTCGACGACGAGGCCGAGCTGGCGCGGCTGCGCGACGAGGTCGCGGCCAAGCAAGCGGCGCTCGCCGAGCGCGAGAGCGCGCTAGCGCAGCAGCGCGGCGGGGCCGCCGGCGCCTCGCGCCAGCAGATCGATGCCGCCATCGCCGCCGCGCGCAAGAGCTGGGAAGCCGAGCTGCAAAAGCGCCTCGCCGAAGCCGCGGCCTCGGCCTCGGCCGAGTTCGAGCGCAGCCGCGCCGCCTGGCAATCGGAGCACGAGGTGCGCCTCGCCGCCGCCGCCGCGCGCGAGAAGGAGATCATCGAGAAATCGCGCGACCGCTCGCGCCAGGAGATCGAGGCGGCGCTAGCGAAAGCCCAGGAGGGCTGGAAATCCGGCGAGGCCGCGCGCCTTGCCGCGGCCGAGGCGAAATGGCGCCAGGACGCCGATGCAACGATCACCGCGGCGACG
Organism: Allostellaceae bacterium; assembly: GCA_035605975.1. Lineage (GTDB taxonomy): Bacteria > Pseudomonadota > Alphaproteobacteria > ATCC43930 > CGMCC-115725 > CAIKMD01. Next base: position 21,202 of record DATNGG010000156.1, read on the forward strand.
GAAAAGCTGCGTCAGGCCGAAGCGCAGGCGGCATCGCACGCGAAGGCCGCGAAGGAGCGCGCCGACAGTGGCGAGGTTGCGCGGCTGCGCGACGAGCTGGCGGCGATGCGGGCTGCGCTCGGCAAGGCGGAAGGCGCCAAGGCCGAGAGCGAGGTCGCGCTGAAACAGGCCGAAGAGCGCTGGAAGGCCGGCGAGGCGGCGCGCCTCGAAGCGGCCGAGGCGCGTTGGCGCGACGAGGCGGCGCAAGCCGCCGGTCAAGCGGCCGAGCGCGTCAAGCAAATCGAAGCGGCGCTTGCCGAGGCGCAAAAGGAGGCGAAAGCCGCGAAGGAGCGCGGCGATCAGGCCGAGCTCAAGAAGCTGCGCGAGGCGGTCGCCGCCAAGGATGCGACGCTCGCCAAGCAGGAAAAGGAGCTCGAGACGCTGGGCGTCGCGGCGCAGAAAGCCGCCGAGAAGGCGCGCGATTTCGCCAAGGCGGAGCTGCAGGCGGCGCTGAAAAAGGCCGAGGAAGGCTGGAAATCCGCCGAGGCGCAGCGCATGGCCGCTGCCGAGACGCGCCGGCGCGACGAGGCGCAAGCCGCCGCCGAGGCATCCGCGCGCGCCGATGCCGCGCGCGCCAAGCTCGAAGCGGAGCTGAAGGCGGTGCGCGCCGCGGCGGAGAAGGCGCGCGAGGACGCGAAGGCCGAGCTCGCCGCGACGCTGAAGCGTGCCGAGCAGGAGTGGAAAAGCGGCGAGGCGGCAAAGCTCGCCGCTGCCGAGGCGCGCTTGCGCCAGCAGCTCGAGCCCGCCCTTGCCGAGGCCAAGACTCGCGCCGAGCGGGCGGAGGCGGCGCTCGCCGAGAGCCGCAAGGACGGGAAGGCCGCGCGCAAGGGCGGCGAGGATCCGGAGCTGAAGCGCCTGCGCGACACGCTCGTCGAGCGCGATGCGGCGCTCGCCGAGACGCGCAAGGCGCTCGATCAGGCGAAGGCCGATCGCGAGCAGGCGCTATGGCAGGCGGAAAGCCAGTGGCGCGCCGAGGAGGCCGAGCGCGTCAGCGCGGCCGAGGCGCGGTTTCGCGAGCAGTCGCGCCACGCGGTCACCGCGGCGACCGAGCGCTTCGAGCGTGCCGAGGCGGAGCTCGCCGAGGAGCGGGCGCTGGCCAAGACCGTGCGCAATCGCGGCGACGACGCGGAAATCCGCCGCCTCAAGGACGAGCTGGCGGCGATCGAGGCAAGGCTCGGCGAGCGCGATACGGCTTTGGCCGAGGCCCGCACCGCCGCCGAGACCCAAGCGCGCGCCGCCGCCGAGAGCGAGGCGGCACTGCGGCAGATCGCGGAAACGCAAAAGAGCGACGGGGCGCCGCGCCTCGTGGTCGAGCCGGGCGAGGCGCCGAAAGCGAAAAAGCGGGGCGACGGCTTGCGTGGGCGCTTCGCTGGGGCGCTCGCAAGCCAGCGCAAGGCGCAGTTGCTGCGCTTCGGGCTGCGCGGCGGCGCGATCGCCGCGGCGATTGCCGTCGCAATCGTGGTCCTCCCGCGCGCCGAAACTTTGGTCGCCAAGCATCTTTGGCCGAAGCTCGTCAGCGTCGCCTCGGCGATCAACCCCTTCACCGGCGGTTCCGAGGAAGCCGCGCCGCCGCCGCTTGTGGCGAAGGCCGAGCCTGCGCTTCCCGAGCATCGCACGGTCGTGGCGGCAGCCAGCGCCAATGTTCGCGCCGGCCCGTCGCCGGCCGCGGGCGTGATCGCGACGATCTATCGCGGCGAGCAGGTCTCGCCCGTCGATCACCGCGGCATTTGGGTGCAGATCCGCTTTGGCAGCGATGATCCGCAACACCGCCAGGAGGGCTGGGTCTTCGGCTCGCTCTTGAAGGAAGAGACGGAGCACTGACCGGCCCGCGCCGGTTGTATTCGGCAGCGCGCCGCTCAAAACGCAACATCGTTGCACGTTTTCCCGCTTGAAATCCGACCGTCTCTGCTCAGGTCGTGGAGAAGCTTTCGCGCATCGGAGCGGAGCAAGAGGCAAGTGGCGGACACTGGAGGCAAATCATGGAATCGAAGCGGGAGGATGTGACGGCGGGCATCAGCCGGATGAGCGGGTTGCTCGATTGGTGGGGCGTCGAAGGAAATCAGGCGGTGGGCGAGCCCATCAAGCGGTTTCAGCAGCTCGCCTCGGGGCTCCGCCATGCTTACAGCGAGGCCTATGCGGAGGAATTGGACGCGCTCACCGCCGCCAATGACCGGCTCGCCAAATCCGTGCAGGGCCTGCTGCGCAGCCGCAAATCCGACGAGTTCTTCTCGGCGCAGATGGATATCTTTGCCGGGCTCATGGAAAGCGCCTCGCGTCAGGTAACGAACTGGTCGGAGTTGAGCCGGAAAATCCAGCAATGCTGCGCGACTGTCGCGCAAGAAGCGGCGGAAGACATGCGCCATCACGGCGAGGCGGCTACGGAAGCGGCTACGGAAAGGGCGGCGGACAGCATGCGCGAGGAGCAGCAGCGTCTGCGCCGCGCCGCCCGCGAGAGCGCGCGCGGCTGAGGCCGCACGCCGCGGCGGCAAAATCGCATCGCCTTCAAAATTTCACAATTGGCGGGCGCTTGCCGGTGCTAGCGTCCGCGGAATGGCCTTCGATGGCACGCGAGCGCAGTTTTACCGGCATCGCGCCCGCGAGGTGCGCGAGACCGCCGAAACCTGCCGCTACCCCGAAATCCGCGAGCAACTTCGCGCGATTGCCGAGCAGTACGACGCGCTTGCGCGCATCGCCGAAGAGCCGCGGCGGCCGGGGTGATGCATCAATTTTCGATCGTCATTGCCGGGCTTGACCCGGCAATCCATGGACCCGCGGGTCAAGCCCGCGGGTGACGACGAAGGAAGGTGTTCTACCGGATCTCGAGCGCCGACAGCGTCTCGGAATTGAGCTGGCCGCTGGCCTTCATGCCTTTCGAGCGCTGGAAATTCTTCACCGCGGCCGAGGTGTTGGGCCCCCATTGGCCATCGATGTTGTCGCGCACGTAAAAGCCGAGATCGTGCAGCTTCTGCTGCACCTTGAAGATCGTGTCGGAGGAGACGGCCGAGGCGGAACGCGGGGCGGCTTGGCGTGCCGCCGGCGCCGGCGCGGGACGCAGCGTATTGGCGGCGACCGGCACCCAATTGCCGTCTGCTTGCTGGCATGCCGTGTTCTGGGTCTCCTGGCGCTGGCCGTTGATGACGGCGTCGGTGACATAGCGGCGGCAGGGCTCGCCATTGGGCCCGCGCAGATCGGCGGTCGGCGTCACCCAATAGCTCGACCCGGTCGAGGGATTCTGCCATGCGACCGGTTGGTTGGTCGGCGCGTTCTGCAGCGAGGTGCCGACGCAGCCGCGATCGCTCGAATCCATCGAGCGGCCGATATAGCCGCCGCCGACCGCGCCGCCCAGCACGCCGACAATGGTGGCGACGGTGTTGCCGCTGCCCTTGCCGAATTGGCTGCCGAGGAGGCCGCCGGCCGCCGCGCCCGCGGCGCTGCCGACGAGGTTGCCGGTCGAGGTGCTGAAAATCTGCGACAGCGCGCTCTGATCGCAATAGCGCTGATCGGTGCCGTAGGTGTTGCCCTGCGCCCGCGCGGGCGCGGCGCCAAAAGTGCTCGCGGCGAGCGCTGCGGCGAGAACGAGCGCGCCGCCGAAGCGGCGGGCGGGAAGCAAAGAGCGGGGGATCATGCGTCACCTCCTGTGGCGGTGAGCATAGCCGCAGATCGACGCGAGGCCAATCGAAGTTGGCCAGGCCGCAGGAGTGCGCGCTGCGCCTCGCGGAGCGGCACGGCCCTGCTATGATGGGCAAAACGCGGCGAGCGGCGGAAGGGCAGGATGACGAAGCTTCGGGACCCAATGGCGGGGCGCGCCGGCGCGGCGCGGCCATCATGAACGGCGCCGAAAGCCTGGTGCGCACGCTCGTTGCCGGCGGCATCGAGCTGTGCTTTGCCAATCCCGGCACCTCGGAGATGCATTTCGTCGCGGCGCTCGACCGGGTGGACGGCATGCGCTGCGTCCTGGGGCTGTTCGAGGGCGTCGTGACCGGCGCCGCCGACGGCTATTACCGGATGAGCGACAACCCGGCCGCGACCTTGCTGCATCTCGGCCCCGGCCTCGCCAACGGTCTTGCCAACGTCCACAACGCGAACAAAGCGATGTCGGGCATGGTCAACATCATCGGCGACCATGCGACCTATCACCGGCAATACGACGCGCCGCTGACCTCCGACATCGAGGGGCTGGCGCGGCCGTCCTCGCATTGGGTCAAGACCTCGCCCGATGCGATGTCGATCGCCCGGGACGGCGCCGAGGCGATCGCCGCGGCGCGGACGCCGCCGGGCCAGATCGCGAGCCTCATCCTGCCGGCCGACACGGCGTGGAACGACGGCACGGGGCCAGTCGCGGTGCCATCGCCCGAGAAGCTCGGGGCGCCATCGCGCGAGGCGGTCGCCGAGGCGGCGCGCGTGCTGCGCTCGGGCGAACCGACGCTGATCCTCCTGACCGGCCGCGCGGTGCGCGCCGACGGGTTGGAGCTCGCCGGCAAGATCGCCCAGAAATGCGGCGCGCGGATCATGGCGCAGGGCTCCAACGCGCGCACCCAGCGCGGGCGCGGCCGGGTATCGGTCGAGCGCATCCCCTATGTTGTCGACCAGGCGCTCAAAGTGCTCGACGGGTTGAAGCATGTGATCCTCGTCGGCGCGAAGATGCCGGTCGCGTTCTTCGCCTATCCGAACAAGCCGAGCCGCCTGACGCCGGAGGGCTGCGAGGGGCATGTGCTGGCGCGGCCCGAGGAGGACCAGATCCAGGCCTTGGAATGGCTGTGCGACGAGGTCGGCGCGCGCGGGACG
>DATNGG010000157.1:0-17215 GCA_035605975.1 Allostellaceae bacterium
GCGCCCGAAGCGAATGCGCCGCGTGCCGGCGGCCGGGTCGTCGGGATGGTTGATCGCCTCGAGCTCTTCGCTCTTGCCCTCGGGATAGTTCTCGATCACCACCTTCAAGGGCCGCAGCACGGCCATGCGGCGCTGCGCCGCGCGATTGAGATGGTCGCGGACGGCGTGCTCGTACATCTGGATATCGACGACGCTGTTGGCGCGGGCAACGCCCGCCATCTTGACGAACTCGCGCAGCGCCGCGGCCGGAACGCCGCGCCGGCGCAACCCCGCAAGCGTCGGCATGCGCGGATCGTCCCAACCCGCAACCCGCGCTTCGCGCACGAGCTGGGCCAAAAAGCGCTTCGACATCACCGTGTAGTTGAGATTGAGCCGCGCGAACTCGTATTGCCGCGGCCGCGACGGCACCGGCAGATTGTCGAGGAACCATTCGTAGAGCGGCCGGTGATCCTCGAATTCGAGCGTGCACAGCGAATGCGTCACGCCCTCGATCGCGTCCGACTGGCCATGGGCGAAATCATAGGTCGGGTAGATGCACCATTTTTTGCCGGTGCGCGGGTGCTCCTCATGGAGGATGCGGTAGAGGATGGGATCGCGCAGATTGATGTTGCCCGACGCCATGTCGATCTTGGCGCGCAGCGTGCGCGCGCCGTTGGGGAATTCGCCGGCCTTCATGCGCCGCAACAGGTCGAGATTGTCCTCGGCGCTGCGCTGGCGACAGGGGCTGTCGCGCCCCGGCTCGGTCAGGCTGCCGCGCATTGCCTGAACCTCCTCGGGCGTCGAATCATCGACATAGGCTTTGCCGGCGCGGATCAGCGCCTCGGCCCATTCATAAAGCCGATCGAAATAGTCGGAGGCGTGATGGAGATGCGAGCCCCAATCGAAGCCCAGCCAGCGCACGTCGCGCTGGATCGCGTCGATGAATTCCTGCTCCTCCTTCGCGGGGTTGGTGTCGTCGAAGCGCAGGCTGCAATGGCCGCCGAACTCCGCGGCAATGCCGAAATTGAGCGCAATCGACTTGGCGTGGCCGATATGAAGATAGCCGTTGGGCTCGGGCGGAAAGCGCGTCACGACGCTCTTGTGCTTTCCGGAGGCAAGATCCTCCGCGACGATATCGCGGAGGAAATCGCGGCCGGGCTCGGCGGCGGGCTGGATCTTGTCGGCCATGGGTGCTCTAAGGAGAGGACGGGGCGGGCGCGGGCGCGCGCGGGGTCTCGCCGGGCTCGGCGACATCGCTCGGCAGCGGGCCGATCTCGGTGAAAGCGTTGACGATCGGATAGCGACGGTCGCGGCCAAAGGCGCGGCGCGTGATCTTGACGCCGGGCGGCGCCTGGCGGCGCTTATACTCGGCGCGGTCGAGCATGCGGCGCACGAGCCGCACCGTCGCCTCGGCATGACCGCGCGCGACGATCTCGCTCACCGGCATCTCGTTCTCGACCAGGCATTCGAGAATGGCATCAAGCTCCTCATAGGGCGGCAGCGTGTCCTGGTCCGTCTGATCGGGCTTCAGCTCGGCCGAAGGCGGCTTCGTGATGACGCGCTCCGGCATCACCGGTCCCGCGGGCCCGAGCATACCGGGCAGGCGGCGCGCGTTGCGAAAGCGCGCCAGCGCGAAGACCGTCATCTTGTAAACATCCTTCAGCACCGAAAATCCGCCGCACATATCGCCATAAAGCGTCGAATAGCCGACCGACATCTCGGATTTGTTGCCGGTCGAGACCACCATCCAGCCGAATTTGTTGGAAAGCGCCATCAGGCTCATGCCGCGGATGCGCGCCTGGAGGTTTTCCTCGGTGATGTCGGGCTTCGTGCCGACAAAAGACGGCGCGAGCATGTCGCGATAGGCTTCCATCGCCGGCCCGATATCGATGCTGCGCAGCTCGCAGCCGAGCAGTTCGGCGACCGCGGCGGCGTCCTCAAGGCTCGGTTTCGACGTATAGGGCGAGGGCATCATCACGCAATGGACGCGATCGGCGCCGAGGGCGTCGACCGCGACCGCGGCGGTAAGCGCCGAATCGATGCCGCCCGAGAGGCCCAGGACGATTCCGGGAAAGCCGTTCTTGCGCACATAGTCGGCAAGGCCCAGCACCATGGCGTGATAGATCGAAGCGAGCGTCTCGCCGCGCGGCGCGACGACGCCGGGCTCGGGGCGCCAGCCCTTGGCTTCACGCCGCCAGCGCGTCAGGACCAGCGCATTGAGCCATTCCGGCGCCTGCACCGTCAAAGCGCCCGCGGCATCGAGAACGAAGGAGGCGCCGTCAAAGACCAGCTCGTCCTGGCCGCCGACCTGGTTGACATAAAGCAGCGGCAGGCCGGTTTCCGTGACGCGCTCTTGAGCAAGGGACAGCCGCTCGCCCAGCTTGTCGCTCTCATAGGGCGAGCCGTTGATGACGATCATCAGCTCGGCACCGCTCTCGCCAAGCGTCTCGGCCGCATCGGCGGTCCACATATCCTCGCAGACCATGACGCCGAGCCGCACGCCCTTCAGCACCATCGGCCCGGGACAAGGCCCGGCGGCGAAGACGCGCTTTTCATCGAAGACGCCGTAATTGGGCAGGTCGTGCTTGAAGCGCAACGCCGCGACGGCGCCTCCCGCAAGCAGCGCGGCGGCGTTGTAGAGCTTGCCGTCCTGGCGCCAGGGCGTGCCGAGCAGCACCGCCGGACCATCCTTCACCTGGCGTGCGAAATCCTTGACAGCGGCCTCGCAGGCCGCAACGAAAGCAGGCTTCAGCACCAAATCCTCGGGCGGATAGCCCGCGACGAAGAGTTCGGAGGCGACGACGAGATCGGCGCCCGCTTCCTTGGCCTCGCGCCAGGCATCGTCGAGCCGGCCGAGATTGCCGGCGATGTCGCCCACGGTCGGATCGAGCTGGGCGATGGCGATGATGAGCGAATCGGTCATGCGCAAAGATTGGTGGCGCTGACCTGCCATGTCAATCGCGGGCGGCGCAAACCACGTCCGCGACTCGTTGGCCCCTCACCTGCCCTCGTGCAGCACGGATTGGCGCACGTCTTCCTCGATGAGGCTCCAGATATGGTCGACATAGCGCACGAAATCGGGCGTGCGTTTGAGGCCCAGCGCGCGCGGCCGCGGCAGCGCGATATTGATGGCCTCGCGCAGCCGGCCCGGGCGGCGCGCGAAGACCAGCACGCGGTCCGAGAGAAATACCGCTTCGTCGATCTGGTGCGTGACGAAGAGCACGGTCTTGCGCCCCTGCTCCCAGATGCGCGTGAGCTCCGTTTGCATGATCTCGCGCGTCTGCGCATCGAGCGCGGCGAAAGGCTCGTCCATCAAGAGGATCTTGGGATCGACCGCGAGCGCGCGGGCGAGGTTGACGCGCTGGCGCATGCCGCCCGAGAGCTGGCGCGGGAAATACTGCTCGAAGCCCGCGAGCCCGACAAGCTTCAAGAGCTCGAGCGTGCGGCTCTTGGCTTGCGGGCTCGCCGTGCCCGCGACCTCCGGCCCGATCAGCGCATTGTTGAGCACGGTGCGCCAAGGCAGGAGATTGTCGGACTGAAAGACGAAGCCGCGGTCGATGCCGGGGCCAGTGACCGGACTACCGTCGATCTGCACCTCGCCCGCGCTCGCCTGCTCGAGCCCGGCGACGATCCGCAGGAACGTGGTCTTGCCGCATCCCGACGGGCCGACGATCGAAATGAACTCGCCATCGGCGATATCGATACCGATCTGGCTCAGAACCTCGAGATCCGTGAATTTCTTGCACAGCCCCGCGACCCTGAGCTTCGGCGCCGTCGCCGCAACCGCGCGTCCCTCGGCCATGTCAGTCCTGCGTCCAGGGCACGAGACGCTTCTCGAGCCAGGTGAAGCCCGCAGTCATGGCGATGCCGGCGGTCGCCAGTATCACCACCGCCGCGAAGAGATTGGGCATGTTGAAAGCGTCGGCCGATTGGCTGATGAGCTGGCCAAGGCCGGCGCGCGAGCCGAAGAGCTCGGCGACGACAACGGCGATCAGGCCGCGGCCGATGCCGAGCTTTAGGCCAGCAAGCACGAAAGGCGCCGCGGACGGCAGCGAGATCTTGACGAAAATCTGCCGCCGCGTCGCACCGAAGCTCTTGAGCATTTCGATCAGGCGAATGCTGGTCGTGCGCAGCCCTGCCTCGGTGTTGATGACCACCGGAAACAGCACCAGGGTGATGACCACCAGAACCTTCGACCAGATGCCGATGCCGAGCCAGAGGAGAAAGAGCGGCGCCAGCGCGATGGTCGGCGTCGCGTAAAGCCCGGAGATCCAGGGCTGAAGAATGCCCTTGGCGCGCTCGCTCTCCGCCATCACCAGCCCCATCGCGATGCCGATGACGCTCGCGATGACATAGCCGATCGCGAACTCAGCGGCGCTGATCTCGACATGGCGCGCGAGATCGCCCGAGACGGCGAGCTTGTAGATGGCAAACGCGATCTGCGAGGGCGCGGCGAGAAAGAGCGAGTTGTCGACATAGAGCCGACTCATTCCTTCCCAGATCAAAAGCCCGCCGACGAGCGACAGCGCGCTCACTCCGAGCCTCGACTGCCTCACTCAACGAGCTCCGTAAGTCCCGGCATGGCGAGCTTCTTGGCGCTGACCGAGCCGGTCACGTCGTGCGAGGCGCGCATCACCGCGATGAGCTGGTCGATGCCCTTGGCTGGAACCTTGCTGGTCGGCGCGAAATATTTGATCTTGCGCAGGAAATCGAGGCTCAGCGCGCTTTCCTTCTGATCGATATGGAAATCCTTGACGCCGAGATCGATGAGCTCCTGCCGGTGCTCCGGCACATAGAACCACGCCGCGCTCTCATCGAGCGCCTTCAACAGGCGCTTTGCCTCCGCCATATGCGCCTCGGCCCAGGGCCGCGAAACCTCGAGGCCGGTGAAGGGCACGTCCTTCACATAATCGATGACGAGGCCGATATTCTTGAAGCCGGCGGCCTCGGCAACGAAGCTGTAGGGCGGCAGCACCATGGTGGCGTCGACCGAGCCCGATTTGAGCGCGGCGAAACGGCCGGCCGTCGCGCCGATCACGACGATATCGACATCGCCCTGCTTCAACCCATTGGCCGCGGCCATCGCGTTCCAATAGATCGCAGTGATATCGACGAGACCACCCAGCGCGATGGTTTTGCCCTTGAGGTCCTTGATGCTGGCGACGCTCGACTTCGCCTCCATGCTATAGGGCGAGTTCTGGCCGATGATGCGCGCGATCGCGACGTTGGTTGCGCCTTTATCGACCGCATGGATCGGCTCGGCCACCCCCGTCGTCGCGACGATATCGAGCGAGCCCGCCGTCAGCTGCTGCATGATGCCCGGCGCCGTATGCGCGTAGACGAGATCGAGCTCGATGCCGGCATTCTTGAAGAAGCCTTTATCGAAGCCGACATAATAGAGCCACATCGTTCCCGTCGGTCCGCCGACCGCGCCGGCGTTGATCTTGTCGAGCGCCCGAGCCATCGGCCCATGCAAAATCAGCGTCGCCGCGACAATCAGCGCGGCACCGCGCCCCATCAACCTCGACATTCTTCCCTCCCTGTTACTTATCCAATTGCGCCCGGTAGTGCCGGGCGATCTCGTTGCCGGTTGCAAGCCACACGCCGTCGTGCCGGCAAATATAGTCGAGCGCCTTGTCGAGCGCAGCAATGCGGAACGGCTTGCCTGTCAAATAGGGGTGAAGGCAAATCGCCATCGCCCGACCCGATTGCGCACCCTCGCGGTAGAGCGTGTCGAACTGATCGCAGATCATCTGACGAAATTCGTCGGGCGAACGGTTGTGCCGCTCGAAAGCCGGAATGTCGTTGATGTCGTGGCTGTAGGGAATCGAGACGAGGCGCTTGCCGCTCTCGAGCTTCATCTCATAGGGCTGGTCGTCATTGGTCCAGTCGCAGACATATTCGACCCCATGCGCCGCGAGATAGTCGAGGGTGTTCCAGGTCTCCTGCATGCCGGAGCCGAGCCAGCCCTTGGGCCGCGTTCCGCTCCCCTTCTCGATGACGTCGAGCGCGTTCTTGATGACGCCTTCCTCCTCCTCGGCCGGCACGTCGATGAGCCGGCGCGAATTGGTCTCGTTATGTCCCATCCACTCCCATTTGCGCTCGTTGCCGGCGGCGATGATCTCAGGATGATAGCGGCAAATGTCGCTGTTGAGCGCGACCGTGGCGCGAATGCCGTAGCGGTCGAACACCTCCATGAAGCGATAGACGCCGATGCGATTGCCGTAGTCGCGCGCGGCCCAGGCCGGAACATCGGGAATCTTGGTACTGGGGCTGTTGGGAACCCGCTCGGCAAGCGAGAAGAACTCGATATTGGGAATGACCCACAGCGCCAGCCGCTCGCCCTTCGGCCAGGCGAGCCTTTTGCGGCTGCCGATCGGCGAATAGGGAAACGGACCGTAAGGCTGAGGCTTCATCTCACACCGCCTTGCGCGGCTTCAGCGCCGCGAGCTCGTTGACGATCGCGTCGATGTGCATGACATCGGCGTATTTATGGTGCAGATCGAAGAGATTGACCTTGTGCGAGATGAGGCTGCGATCGAAGCATCCCTCCTCGGCGACCACGACGTGGAAGCCGTGGGAATGCGCATCGACCGCCGAGGCACGCAGACAGCCTGAGGTGCTCTCGCCGCACATGATGACGGTGCGGATGCCGAGCTGCGTCAAATGCGCCGAGAGGGGTGTGCCGAAGAAAGCGCTCGCGCGCTGCTTGGTGACGACGACATCGCCGGGCTGCGGCTTGAATTCGGGCCGGATGCGATACATCGACGCCTCGATCGGCGGCCGCGGACGGCGCGTCGCGGTGACGGCGCCGGGCTTGCTTTCGGGCCGCGAATCCCCCGTCGAATAAAAGACCGGCAGCCCCGCCTCGCGCGCCGCCGCGAAGAGGCGCTTGGTCGGCGCGATCGCCGCCCAGGCATATTCGCCGCAAGTGCCGGGATGATCCTTGCCAATCTCCGCGAGCGGCTTGTCGCCGCCTTGATAGACCAGCTCGTAGAGATCGATCGCCACCAACGCGGCCGGACCGCCGATGAAGGTCTCGCGCCGATATTGGCCGTAGAGCGCAAGGGTCTCGGCCGGCACCACGTCCAGCCAGCAATGGTCCTCGAATGCGTCCGCCATGGTCCCTCCCGATTTCGGGCCAATTGTTCGCGCATTCCGCGCGGCGGCGCAAGCCAGGAGAGCGGCCCCGCGACCCCTCGCTGCGCGGTTTTCCCGCTTTGACAGAGCCGTTGCCCGGGTTTAGGGCACGGGATCATGGATCGCGCCTTGCCGCGCCTTCACCCCCCGCTGACGGTCGACCGCGAAGAAGCGGCCGCCTACGCCCTGATCCTCGCGCTGGGCGCGCTTTTGTCATGGCTCAGCGCCGCGCATCCCACGCTGCTTCCGGTCTGGGCGCCGTGGGATTTCTCCTGGCCCGAATATCTGGCGCTGACGCTGGTGCCTCTCTGGTATCTGCGCGGGCTCGGCGCGACCGCGGCAGCGGAGCGCCCGGCGCTCTGGCGCCGCATCGCCTTTTTCGCGGGCCTCGCCCTCCTCTATGCCGTGATGCAGACGCGCTTTGAATATGCGGCGCAGCACATGTTCTTCCTCAATCGCGCGCAGCATGTCGTGATGCATCATATGGGGCCGTTCCTCATCGCGCTCGGCGCGGCGGGCGCGACGATCGAGCGCGGCATGCCGGCCGTGCTGCGCCGGGCGATCGCCCTTCCGGCGGTGCGGCTGCCGATCGCGGTCCTGCAGCAACCCCTCCTCGCAGCCTTCATCTTCGTCGGCTCATTCTATCTATGGCTGATTCCCGGCCTCCATTTCCGCGCCATGATCGATCCGCGACTTTATGCGCTGATGAATTGGACCATGGTGCTCGACGGCGTCTTGTTCTGGGTGCTGGTGCTCGATCCGCGGCCGAAGCCGCCGGCGAGAATCTCCTTCGGCACGCGCACGGCACTTGCCTTTGGCGTGATGTTCCCGCAAATCATCCTCGGCGCGATCATTACCTTCACGCAGCGCGACCTCTACCCCTATTACGAGCTGTGCGGCCGGCTCTATCCGTCGGTGAGCGCGCTCAGCGATCAGCGCTTCGGCGGCCTCATCATGTGGATTCCGCCGTCGATGATGAGCGTTCTCGGCGTGATCCTCGTGATCAACGCGCTGCGCCTTCACGAAGAAAGCCTCGCCGAAGAGGACGGGGACGCCGCCTCGCTTGCGGCGCTCTCCAAGCGCTGGACCGGGCGGTAGGGGGCTCGCCGCCGGCCGATCGTCTTACCCGGCCGAAGACCCCGTCCTAGCCTGCTCGGGATCGTAGCCATAGAGCCAGTCGCGGTTGAAGCCGGGCAAGCGTTGCGGCTGGAACGGTCGCGCGGAGGCAGCGTTGTCGTGCAGCACAGCGCCCTCCTCGCGCGAGGCGATTTGAACCCGGGCGGTGCGAGGGATCCTCGCCGCATCGTAGGAGAGCAATGCAGCCGGGATGTCGCCCTCGGAAGCTTCCAGCTCGCGCGCGAGCACATAGGCGTCTTCGATCGCCATCGCCGCTCCCTGGCCGAGGAAAGGAAGCATCGGATGTGCCGCATCGCCCAGCAAGGTCGCGCGGCCAAAGCCCCAGCGCGTCAGCGGATCGCGATCGAACAAGCCCCATTTGAAGCATTGCTGGACCCGCTCGAAGAGAATACGCAAATCCGGATGGACCTCGGGAAAGGCGGAAAGAAGTTCATTGCGATTTGCCGGCACCGACCAGGATTCAGCGGTCCACTCGGCCGTCGCGCGAATCGCCACCAAGTTCACGATATCCCTCTTAGGCAGATGATAGGTGAGAAGATGTCCCCCACGGCCCCGCCACAGGCTCAGATCGCCCGATCGGAACCGCGCGGGCAGATTTTCTGCCGGGACGAGGGCCCGCCACGCGGTGTTTCCCGTGAAACGCGGCGCGTCCGGGCCATCGATCGATGCCCGAACGGATGAATGCAAACCGTCGCACCCGATCACCAAGTCGGTCGTTTCTCGACGACCGTCGCGGAACATCAAAACGGCATCCTGCGCGGTCGAACGCACGGCGATACATTGGCGATTCAAATGAATGCGCTCCGGTGGCACCCTGGATGCCAGCACCGCGTGTAGATCGGAACGATGGAGGGTCACGCTCGCTGCGCCATACTGAGACCCGGCGCTGGTGCGAAGCGGCACGGTGAACAGAATCTCCGCGGTTGCCCAGTCGCGACCGACTATGCTTTCTGGCGTCAAGCCGCGCTCCTTGACCGCCGCTTCGAGCCCGAGCAAGCGCAGGACCTTCATCGCATTGGGGCCAAGCCCGATACCCGCGCCGACCTCCTTGAGCTCGCGCGCTTGCTCATAAATCTCGGCCTCGATGCCGCGTTGAGCGAGCGCGATCGCGGCGGTCAATCCGCCAATGCCGGCACCGATGATCGCAACACGACGGTCTCGATAGGCGCGCATCGCCTTCCTCCTCCTATTCGAGGGGGACGACGAAATTGCAATCGATCACCGTCTCGACCGGCGGCGCATTCTTGACCATGCCTTGCGATTGAAACCAAGCAATCTGATGCGCGACATCCTTGATATCGAGGCGCGCATCGGCATCGACATAGGGTATCGCCGTTGCAATCAGCGCCGGCGGCTGGCCGAGATAGCTTGCCAGAATGGCCAGCATCTCCTGCGCCTTCGGCCCGTCATGCCGCTTGTCGTCGGCGCCCGCGAAGGCATCGTGGTAATCGCGCGAGCCGCGGCGAAAGGCGCGCAGAAACGCTTCGACGGTATGCCGCCGCTGAAGGATGCTTTTCCGCGAAACCCATACCGCCCCGAGTTGCCAGGGCACTTCGTCGCCGATCCAGCCGATGAGCTTCGCCTCGCCGCTGGCGACGAGCGGCAGCGCCATGGTCGCGGGCGGAAGCGCCGCATCGATCTGCCCACCCGCGAGGGCGGCGACGTGCGTTGCGATCGACTTGAGCGGCCGCAACTGGATGGCGTCGAGACCAAAGCCGAACTTCTCTCCGAGCAGCGCGAGGGAGTAATGCGGCGGACTACCGACCGGTCCGATCCCGAAGGAGTGGCCGGGCAGGTCCCTGTAGCTCTTCAAGCCGGCGGCGTAAGCGCGATTGGATGCGAGCAACGCCTCGTTGCGAAAGCTCGGCATCTCGCGATAGCTCCCGGCGATGATGCGCAGCGCCCCTTGGCCTGCCATGGTGTAGAGAGTCGCCGTCAGCCCGGCGATTCCGAAATCCAGATCGCCTGAGACTGTGGCCACGACGATCGGCGGCGCGGCATTGAAGAAAATCAGTTGCGGCTCCAGCCCCTCTTGCGCGAAGTAGCCTTTCTCCTTCGCGATAAACACCGGTCCGGATACCGATGCCTTCAGCAAGCCGAGCTTGACCGGCTTGGCGTCGGCGTGCGCGGCCGACCAAAGACCGGCTGCGGCGGCGCAACAAACGAGATATCGGAAAACGGGTCTGCGCGTCATATCGCTCTCCGTGCGAAGGACCCCTGCCTGTCTGGCGCAGACCACGCTAGGCGCTTGGGTCATAATTGGATAATGCTATTTTCTTAAGGTAGCATCATGTTTTGGAATGATCGGGGAGAGGGTCGTTGCCGAACGCCGAGCGCCTCAAAAACCGCCTCAAACTGCGCGACCTCGATGTTCTCCTCGCGGTCGTCGATACCGGCAGCATGGGAAAGGCCGTTGGCCGTCTGGGTGTCTCGCAGCCTGCGATTTCAAAGGCCATCGCCGATCTCGAGCGCGCGCTCGGGGTCCGTCTTCTCGACCGGAGCCGACAAGGGGTCGAGCCCACCGCCTATGGGCGGGCGCTTGTGAAGCGCGGCATCGCGATGTTCGACGAGCTGCGTCAGGGCATCGAGGATATCGGATTCCTCGCCGACCCGACCGCCGGACAGCTTCGTATCGGCGCATCGGAGGTCGTCGCGCGCTCGATCGTTGCGCAGGCCATTATTCAACTTTCGCGCAATCACCCGCGAATGGATTTCCACGTGATGATCGGCGATAGCGCTCCGCTCAATCGGCTCCTGGAAGAGCGTAAAATCGAACTTGCGATCGCAAGGTTGACCGACCCGATCGGACCAGGATTCGCCACGACGCCCCTTTTCGAGGATTCGAACTTCGTGGCAACCGGTCCGGGTAGCCAGTGGCTGAAGCGCAGCAGAATCGATCTCGCCGAGCTCATGAATGAACCTTGGGTGCAGATTCAGCCGGACAGCTTCTTCGGCTCCCAGGTCGCAGAGACGTTCCGTGCGAGCGGCTTGGCCCTCCCTCGGCAAGCCGTGACCACCCCTTCGCTCATGCTGCGCGACGAGCTCATGCGGACGGGGCGGTTTCTGACCATGGTGGGGCGTTTGTCTTTGGGATTCCCGCCGATCCATCCCTTGCCCGTGAAGTTGGTCAGTCCCCCGATGCGCATCGGCATTACCGTTTTGAAAAACCGCTCGCTAAGCCCACTCGGCGAGCTGTTCGTCGAGACCATTCGCAAGATCGGCAAACCCTTGGCAGGGCGCTTGCCGGCCGCGCCCAAGCGTCGCTAGTCGAGACGCGCGAGCCTTGCCGCGACGGGGCGGCTCAAACCAGGCGCATCAGCTGCGCGAAGAAGCCGGGCGGCGATCCCGCCTCGGCCAAGCGCTTCAGATCGGCCGCGGTTCCGGGGATGTCGGGCGTCGTCGTGCTCAGCGACGCGATCAGCAGCCGCGCTGCGCCCGAGCCATCGAAGACGTAGATCGCCGAGCTGTGCGTCACCTCATAAGGGTGATCCTTGGTTTCGGGCTCGACCGAATAGACGAGCCGATAGCGCCGCGCCAGCGCCTCGAGCTGATCGGCCGTGCCGCGCAGCCCGTCGATCTGCGGCGCGAAATTCTCGACATATTCTTTGAGCACTTGCGGCGTGTCGCGATTGGGATCGACGGTGACGAAGAGGATGCGGACATGGTTTGCGTCCGAACCGAGGCGCCGCAGAACCGAAGCGAGATTGGCGAGGGTCGTCGGGCAGACATCGGGGCAATTCGTGTAGCCGAGATAGAGAAGGACGATCTTGCCGCGATAATCCGCGGCGGTGACGGGCTTGCCGTCGCCGACCCGCGTCATGGCGAATTGCAGCGCCGGCGTGCTGCCCGAGACATTCATCGCGTGCCATTTGGCCGACGGCGTACAGCCCGAGAGCGCGAGCGTTGCGGCACCGAGGCCGAGCCCACCCAGCAGGAGAGCGCGCCGCGACGGCCTTACGTCAGAGCGACGAAGCGGTGGCGACATGGTGTTTCTCAGTCTCATGCAGCGTGACGGCAATTCCCACCGCTGTCACGAAAACGAACAGCGCCACCGCGGCGAGACCGATCGCCAGCATTTGATTGCGGCGAAACGGCCGCGCGCGCCTCTGGCTCCGGCGAGCCGCTCGTGTCGACATCGCGCCTCCTTGGTTGCTCGCAGGCATCCGGTTAACCCGGATACCGGAACGGATCGCGGCAAAGCGCAAATTAAAGCTTTGCAACGTCGCGACGCACGCCAGCACGCCGCGTCCAAAGGTCACAGTGCCTGGGGATGTTGCCGCCCCAGACCGCCTATCACGCCTCAGAATGTCGCGGTTTCGCCGCACCGGTCGGGAAGGGAAAGTTGTCATGGATCGCTTCATCGGCGAGCCGAGTCTCGATGAAATCCTCTCCGATCCGCTGGTCCGGAGCCTCATGAAAGCCGACGGTATCGAGATGCGCCGCCTGTGCGAGGTTCTGGTGAAGGCCGCGAGCGTTCTCGTTGCGGCGCCGTGCCCGGCTGCCCAGCCGGAACGCCTCGCCTAGCTCTTTGCTTTGCTTCGCATGACGCCGGCGCTATCGGCGCCAGCTATGCGACGCGGCTCTCCGTCAGACCTCGCCTTTTGCCTCGGCTTCCTTGGCCTTGGCGAGGATCGCCGCCGCGATCTCGCGCGCGTCATGCGCGGTCATCTGCAGCACGACCATGCTGTCCTCGCGGGGAATGTCGACACGCAGCAGCACGTCGCGCTCGGGGCTCAGCGCGAAAGCCAAAAGCTCGGGCGTCACCCGGAGCCAGGATTGATGCGGACCTTCATGGGGCATGCGGATTTCCTGCCATAGGCGGGACGGTAAGGCCGCCCGTCACATCGCCGCGGCGATCACGCGCTTCTTCGGCTCGGCCAAGCGCCGCGTCTTCAGCTCCTCGGCGATGAGAAAGGCAAGCTCGAG
This sequence comes from Allostellaceae bacterium, assembly GCA_035605975.1. GTDB lineage: Bacteria > Pseudomonadota > Alphaproteobacteria > ATCC43930 > CGMCC-115725 > CAIKMD01. The sequence goes on from DATNGG010000157.1 coordinate 13,183, forward strand.
CGCCTGGCTCGCATTGAGGCGCGGATCGCAATGCGTATGATAGCGATCGCCGAGCGTCGTTTCGGTGACCGCTTGCGCGCCGCCGATGCATTCGGTGACGTTCTGGCCGGTCATCTCGAAATGGACGCCGCCCGCATAGCTGCCTTCGGCCGCATGGACGGCGAAGAAGCCTTTGACCTCGCGCAAGATCTGATCGACCAGCCGCGTCTTGTAGCCGGTGGTCGAGGTGATGGTGTTGCCATGCATGGGATCGCAGCACCAGAGAACCTTGCGCCCGGCCTTCTTCACCGCGCGGATCAAGGGCGGCAGCTTCTCCGCCACTTTGTCGGCGCCCATGCGCGCGATCAAGGTGAGGCGCCCCGGCTCGTCCTCGGGATTGAGGATGTCGATCAGGCGCAAGAGATCGTCGACCGGCATGGTCGGGCCGCATTTGAGGCCGATCGGGTTCTTGACCCCGCGCAGGAACTCGACATGCGCCCCGTCGGGCTGGCGCGTGCGGTCGCCGATCCACAGCATATGCGCCGAGACGTCGTACCAGTCGCCGGTCGTTGAATCGACGCGCGTCAGCGCCTGCTCGTATTCGAGCAGCAGCGCCTCATGCGAGGTGAAGAGCTCGGTCTCGCGGATTTGCGGCGTGGTCTCGGAGGTGAGACCGCAGGCCGCCATGAAATCGAGCGTCTCGGTCAGCCGGTCGGCCAATTCGCGATAGCGCTCGCTTTGCGGATTGCCGGCAACGAAGCCTTGGGTCCAGCTATGGACGCGGTGAAGGTCGGCATAGCCGCCTTGGGCGAAGGCGCGCAGCAAATTCAAGGTCGCGGCCGATTGGCTGAAGGCCTGGATCATGCGCTGCGGATCGGGCCGGCGTGCCTCTGGCGTGAACTCCATGCCGTTGATGATGTCGCCGCGATAGGACGGCAAGGTCACGCCGTTCTGCGTCTCGCTTTCCGAGGTGCGCGGCTTGGCGAATTGCCCGGCCATGCGCGCAACCTTCACCACCGGACAGGCCGCCCCAAACGTGAGCACGACCGCCATCTGCAGGAACACCTGGAAGGTGTCGCGGATGTTGTTGGGGCGGAACTCGGCGAAACTCTCGGCGCAATCCCCGCCCTGGAGCAGGAAAGCCTTGCCCTCGACCACCTTGGCGAGACCCGCTTTGAGGCCGCGCGCCTCGCCGGCAAAAACCAGCGGCGGGAAGTTGCGCAACGTCGCCTCGACCGTGTTGAGCGCGGCCGTATCGGGATATTCCGGAACCTGGCGAATCGGCATGCTCCGCCAGCTCTCGGGAGACCATTTCTTCTGCATCGTCAACCTCTTGGGGCAGCACCCTGCCCCGCCTCTATCACATAGAAGGTTTCCCGGGCGAAGGAAAGAGCCGGGGCCCGGCGTCTCCGGCTCCTAACGAATTCTCCACTCTTGCACCGCACAATGAACGCCGAGATCGCGGGCGATGGGGAACCCGGTTTGAACCCATTGAAACGCAAAGATTTTCAAGGCACCTTGCCATGAAATATGGTTTCCGCAACAGCCAATTTCGCGCTTGCGAGAGAGCCGCGGGTCGGATCGGGGTCGCCCTTCCGGAGGGCAAACCGGCCGCGGCGGAGCGTTTTTGAGATGCAAGCGCCGAGGACCGCCCGCAGCCGCTTGCGGCCGCCACGCTCGGCCAAGCCGGATCGAAGCGAGGAATGCAGCTGCGTTGCGCGCACGCTGAAGGCGCTCAAATGCTACGACGTGCGCCCCGAGCAGATCGACGATATCATTCTTCAGGCGATCAATATCAGCCTCTGCCTTGAATCCGACGGCGATGCCCGGGTCGCCGAGGGCTTCAACAACGATATCGTCATCAACGGCCGCAGCTTCGGCCGGCGCTAGGCTCGTTGCTAAAGGCAGCGCGCGAAGAGGCTGAGGCTCCGGTCGAGCGCGAGCGCCGAGCTCTCGGGGGAATAGCCATCCTCGGGCAGCTTCTTCCAGCAATTGAAGCCGTGATCGGCCTCATAGAGATAGGCCGGGATCTCGGGATGGGCCGCGATGAACTTCTCGACCGTCTCCGGCTTGACGATGTGGTCGCGCTTGGCGAAATGCACCACCACCGGGCAGCGCGGCTGATCCTGGTATTGCCGCGCTATATCCGTCGGGTAATAGCAGGAGGCCGCCTCGATCCCGAGCTTGCAGGCGCCGAGCCAGGCGACCGAACCGCCCAGGCAATAGCCGACCATGCCGACCTTCAGCGGCCGCAAGGCCGCGATAGCGGCCGCGACGTCGAGCTCGATATGCTCCCAATTGAGCTTCACGCGCAGGCCGCGTGCCTGCAGGCTGCCCTCGGCGGTATAGGGGAAGACCGCGCCGCGCTGCTGACGGTCATAGAGCGACGGCGCCAGCGCGCTATAGCCGTGGCGCGCATAATCCTCGCACACCTCGCGGATATAGTCGTTGACCCCGTAAATCTCCTGCACCACGACGAGACCGCCTTTGGGCGATGCCGCATCCGCGCGATAGGCGTCGAAGACATGCCCGTCGCTGGCCGTCAATTTCACCACGTTTCCCATCGCCTCCTCCGCTCTGGCCGAGCGTCGTGCCGCTGCCCGGCTCTGATCGTGCCGCTTGGTGCGATGATATGTCCTGTGCGCGCCGCCGTCGAGCGCGGCTCCCGGGTCAAGACCTAGCCAAAGCGCGGCGCGATCCCCATTTTCCTTTTCACCATGACCCATCTCTCTCCCGTTCATTCCATCGAATCACCCTCCAATCTCAGCTCCAGCGGCGCGCCCCATGACGAGCTCGCCGCCTTCGATGCCTATTCGCGCACCATCATCGGCGCGGTCGACAAGGTCGGCCCGGCCGTGCTCCACCTTCAAGTCGAGGCCGAGCGCGGCCGCGGCGGTGCCGGCTCGGGCGTCGTTTTCACACCCGATGGCTATGTGCTGACCAACTCCCATGTGATCGCCGGCGGCAAGAAGGTCACTGCCACCTTTGCCGATGGCCGCGCTTCGGGCACGACCATTATCGGCGACGACCCCGACACCGATCTGGCGCTGCTGCGGCTCGATGGCGAGGCGCCGGTCTCGGCCAAGCTCGGCAGCGCGCGCGGCTTGCGCGTCGGCCAGCTCGTGGTCGCGATCGGCAACCCGTTCGGCTTTCAATGCACGGTGACGGCGGGCGTCGTCAGCGCGCTCGGGCGCAGCCTGCGCGCCCGCTCGGGCCGGCTCATCGACAGCGTCATCCAGACCGACGCCGCGCTCAACCCCGGCAATTCCGGCGGGCCGCTGGTCAACGCCCAGGGCGAGGTCATCGGCATCAACACCGCGATCATCGCCATGGCGCAAGGGATATGCTTCTCTATCTCGGCCGACACGGTCGAGTTCGTGGCCTCGCGCCTCATCCGCGATGGGCGGGTGCGGCGCTGCTATATCGGCGTCGCCGGGCAGAACGTGCCGCTGTCGCGCCGGATCGTGCGCTTCCACGGCCTCGAGCGCGAAAGCGGCGTGCTGGTGCAGTCCATGGCGCCCGACGGTGCCGCGCAATCGGGGGGCCTGCGGGACGGCGACATCATCGTCGAATTCGACGGGCTGCCGATCGGCGATATCGACGCGCTGCATCGCCTCCTGACCGAAGAGCGCGTCGGCCGTCCGATCAGCGTCGGCGTCCTGCGCCGCGGCGAGAAGCTGGCGCTCGAGGTGACGCCGCGGGAGCTCCGGCCCGCGGCTTAGTCATCTCCGATGCAGCCTAGCCATCCGGCCGATGGCGCGCGGCGCCGATCGCGCACAGATTCGGCTGATCGCATTCACCGGAGATCACTCGCATGTCGGACCTCGCCTCCCCGCTTCTCGCTGTCTCGAACGATCTTGCCGATCTCGTCGCCGCGACGGCGGAACGAATTCTTGTTTTACGCGGCGGCCGCCGCTTTCCCTCGAGCGGCCTTCATTGGCGTCCGGGCCTGATCGTCACCGCGGATGAAGCCTTGGAGCGCGATGAGGACATCGCCGTGCTGCGGCCAGACGGCAAGAGCGCAAGCGCGACCTTGATCGGCCGCGATCCCACC
>DATNGG010000158.1:0-52964 GCA_035605975.1 Allostellaceae bacterium
GTCACCAAGCAGATCGTCGACCAGCATGGCGGCAGCATCGCGATCGACAGCACCGAGGGCAAAGGCACGGTCGTGCGGCTTCACCTGCCGCTGCACCCCGCAGCCGCCGCGGCGGCCTGAGCCCTCGCCCGGGCTGGTCAAGCGGCGTTTGTTCCCGTAAAGTTCCGGTCTTCCCGCGGGGAGACGCATCTTGGTCGCGCGGATACGGACCGTCGCCTTTTTGGGCATCGAGGCGCTCGAGGTCGAGGCCCAGGTGACGATCGCCGGGGGCTTGCCGGCCTTCATGGTGGTGGGCCTGCCCGACAAGGCCGTCGGCGAATCGCGCGAGCGCGTGCGCGCCGCGCTGACCACCATGGGCTTGGCCCTGCCGCCCAAGCGAATCATCGTCAATCTCGCCCCCGCCGATCTCGCCAAGGAAGGCAGCCATTTCGATCTGCCGATCGCCCTGGGGCTGCTCGCCGCCATGGGCGTGCTGCCCGAGGACGAGACCGAGCACTACGTCGCGCTGGGCGAGCTTGCCTTGGATGGCTCGCTCTTGCCGGTCGCAGGGGTGCTGCCGGCCGCGGTCGGCGCGTTGGCGCAGGGCCGCGGCCTCATCTGCCCCGCCGCTTCGGGCGGCGAGGCGGCCTGGGCCGGCGGGCTCGATGTGCTGGCGGCGCCCTCGCTCCTCGCCATCATCAACCACTTCAAGGGCACGCAAATCCTCTCGCCGCCGGCGCCGCGGATCGCCAAGGAGCGCGGCGATGCGCCCGATCTCAAGGACATCAAAGGCCAGGAGACCGCCAAGCGCGCGCTCGAGGTTGCGGCCGCCGGCGGCCACAACCTTTTGATGATCGGCCCGCCGGGCGCGGGCAAGTCGATGCTCGCGGCGCGGCTCCCCGGCATCCTGCCGCCGCTCGATCCCAGCGAGGCGCTCGAAGTCAGCATGATCCATTCGGTCGCCGGCCTCTTACGCGACGGCGAGCTGATCCGGCAGCGGCCCTTTCGCGATCCGCATCACTCGGCCTCGCTCGCGGCACTGGTCGGCGGCGGCTTACGCGCCAAGCCCGGCGAGCTGTCGCTCGCGCATCTGGGCGTGCTGTTCCTCGACGAGCTGCCGGAATTCCAGCGCGCGAGCCTCGAAGCTTTGCGCCAGCCGATGGAGACCGGCCGCGCCGTGGTGGCGCGCGCCAACGCCCATGTCACCTATCCGGCGCGGGTCCAACTCGTCGCCGCGATGAATCCCTGCCGCTGCGGCTATCTCGACGATCCGGCGCAAGGCTGCGGCCGCGCGCCCAAATGCGCGCAGGATTACCAGTCGCGCATCTCGGGGCCGCTCTTCGACCGCATCGATCTGCATCTCGACGTGCCGGCGGTGAAGGCATCGGACTTGACCCTGCCGCCGCCGGCCGAGGGCTCGGCCGAAATCGCCAAGCGCATCGCCGCCGCGCGCGAGCGCCAGCGCGCCCGCTTTGCCCGCCTGCCCCAGGACCGGCGCATCCGCACCAATGCCGAAGCGGACGGCACCTTGCTCGACGAGATCGCCGCGCCCGATGCCGAAGGCCGGAAGCTCCTTCACGAAGCGGCCGAACGGCTGCGGCTTTCGGCGCGCGGCTATCACCGCGTGCTGCGGGTCGCGCGCAGCCTGGCCGATCTCGATGCGAGCGATGCCGTGCGCCGCCTCCACATCGCCGAGGCGCTGTCCTATCGAAGGATTAGCCTCGGCGGGTGAAGCAAGGGGGCTCGGGCCGTACTCGAGCTTTGGGTCCAATTCTTCCCGTCATTCCGGGGCAGCCGCGCAGCGGCTGAACCCGGAATCCATGGTCGCTATCTGCGCTCCTAATGGATTCCGGCTCGCGCTCGCTATGCTCGCTTGGCCGGAATGACGGCAAGTTATTGATCAAACTCATTTCGAATTGAGTAGAGACCTTAGAGATGCCGCACGGCGTGCCAGACCGCGAGGCTCTGCAAGACGAGCAGCACGGCTTGAAGGATCTCTTCGGGCAGAAGGAAGTGCAGCCCGACGCCCAGCGAGAGCTCGGCGAGCTCGATGAGCGCGAAAGTGAGGACGAGCACGTTCAAGCTCGCGAGGATCGGGTGTTTGCGCGCGACCGCCCGAATTCTTCCCCGTCTCGTCGTTGGGCTGGGTTTTGGCCGAGTTCGCGCCGTCATGGTCGGATTTTGACCGAGTCCGTGCATTTAGAAAAGACCGCGCGAGCGTTGCCTTGGCTTCCCCCGGGAGGCTAGGCTTTGCCGGGGAAACGCGGGAGGAAGACGGCCATGGCCGATCCATATGAGGACATCGTCCGCACCGGGCCGGGCACGCCGATGGGCGAGCTGATGCGGCAATACTGGATCCCGGCGGCGCGTTCCACTGAGCTCGAAGCCGACGGGGCGCCGGTGCGCATTCTCCTCCTCGGCGAGAAGCTGATCGCGTTCCGCGACACGTCGGGCCGGGTCGGGGTGATGGATCATCGCTGTCCCCATCGCTGCGCCTCGCTGTTTTTAGGGCGCAACGAGGAGAACGGCATACGCTGCGTCTATCACGGCTGGAAATACGATGTCGACGGCAATTGCGTCGATCAGGCCAATTTGCCCGAGCGCCAGCAATTCAAGGACCGGATCCGCGCCAAGGCCTATCTGACGGCGGAGCGCAACGGCGTGGTCTGGGTCTATATGGGCGATCCGGCCAAGGCGCCCGCGTTGCCGCCCTTCGATGCCTGCCTCGCGCCCGCGGATCTCATCCAGCTGCGCTTCGTGCAGCGGCATTGCAATTGGCTCCAGGCGGTCGAGGGCGATCTCGACACCTCGCATGTCGGCCTCCTCCATTTCGGCGCCGCCAAGCCGACCAAGGAGCTGGACCGCGCTCATCAGGACCTCGTCGTCAATCGCGCGCCCGAATACCGCGTGACCGAGACGCCATTCGGCCTCACCTATGGCGCGCATCGGCCCTCGCCGACCGTCCCCGGCGGCACCTATTGGCGCGTCGCGCATTTCCTTTACCCGTTCTGGATCATGCCCCCGGTCGCGAGCCTTGAAGACAATCTGATGGTGCGCGCCTTCATCCCGATGGATGACGAGCACTGCATGTTCGTCGGCTTCGAGGCCAAGGCCTATATGCGCGAGAACAACGACCGGCCGGGCCTGCCCGGCGCGCATATCCGCGACCATCTTCGCCCCAACACCACCGGCTGGCTCGGCCGCTATCACCTCGTCGAGGACGAGGACAACGACTACCAAATCGACCGCGCGCTGCAGCGGGAAAAGAGCTTCACCGGCATCGACGGCATCCATCTCCAGGACCAAGCCGTCACCGAGAGCATGGGCCGGATCGTCGATCGCGGCTTCGAGAATCTGGCGCCGTCGGACATCGCCATCGCCCGCCATCGCCGCATGCTGCAAAACGCGTTGCGCGCCTTCCAAGCAGGCACACGTCCGCCCTCCGCCGATCACCCCGAGCTTTATGCGAAGGTGCGCGGCGGCTTCTACACCACGACCGAGCCGGGCGATTGGCTCGCGCTGCACGCGCAGGCGGTCGCCAAGCTCAAAGAGCTGCCCCGCGCCGAGGCTTACTGACGCACGCATTCTCGCGTCCCCCCATGTCATGCCGGCAGGCTTGCGCTTGCCGGGCGGGCGCGGCATGAGTCGCGGAGACTTGAAGATCGTTTCGGGGAATCGAGGAAAAACCCATGGGTCAGTTCGGAATTGGTCAGCCGGTGCCGCGCGAGGAGGATCCCTATCTGCTGCGCGGGGCCGGGCGCTATGTCGATGATGTGCGCCTCCTCGATCTCGCGCGCGCGGTGTTCCTGCGCTCGCCCCATCCCCACGCGCGCATCCGCAAGGTCGATGTCGAAGCGGCCAAGGCGGCGCCCGGCGTGCTGCTCGTCTTGACCGGCGAAAGCCCGGAAGTGGCCGCGCTGGGGCTGCAAGTGCCGCGCATGCCGAGGAAACGCCGCGACGGCTCGCCCGGATTCATCGCCGCGCAGCCGCATCTGGCGCGCGGCACCGTCCGCTATATCGGCGAGCAAGTCGCCTGTGTCGTCGCCGAGACGCTCAACCAGGCAAAGGACGCGGCGGAGCTGATCGAGGTCGATTACGAGCCCTTGCCGGCGGTGATCTCCTCCGCCGATGCGGTCGAGCGCGGCGCGGTGACCTTGTGGGAGTCCTGCCCCGACAACGTCGCCTTCTTTCACGAGGTCGGCAACAAGGCGGCGGTCGAGGCGGCTTTCGCCAAGGCCGATCGCATCGTCAAGCAGCGGCTCGTCATCAATCGCATCACCGCCAATTCGATGGAGCCGCGCGGCGCGCTCGCGCAATATGACAGCCGCGAGAACCGCTATGTCGTGCGCTGCACCTTGCAGGCGCCGCATCGCAGCCGCGCCATCTTCGCCCAGCTGTTGAAGGTGCCGGAGACCGCGGTCCATGTGATTTGCGAGAATGTCGGCGGCGGCTTCGGCATGAAGGGCTCGCTCGGCTCGGAATATGTGGTGGTGGCGCTGGCCGCCCGCCTCACCGGCCGGCCGGTCAAATGGGTCTCCGAGCGCTCCGAAGGCCTCCTCTCCGACGAGCAGGCGCGCGACAACATCACCGATGCCGAACTGGCGCTCGACAAGGACGGCCGCTTCCTTGCCGTGCGCACCAAGACGCTCGCCAATATCGGTGCCTATCACACTTCGGACCGCGCCGCCGGCCCACCCCTCTCCAATCTCGGCTCGATCGCCGGCACCTACACCACGCCCGCGCTCTACGCCGAGGTTCATGGCGTGATGACCAACACGATGCTGACCGGCCATTACCGCGGCGCCGGTCGGCCGGAGGCGTCCTATGTGATCGAGACCCTCGTCGATCTCGCCGCGCGCGAGCTCGGCGTCGATCCGGCGGAGCTGCGCCGGCGCAATACGATCCCGCCGATCACCAGCCCCTATAAGACCGGCCTCGTCTTCACCTTCGACAGCGGCAATTTCGGCAAGAATCTCGCCGATGGCGAAAAGCTCGCCGATTACCCGGGCTTTGCCGCGCGCCGCGCGGAGTCGAAGAAACGCGGCAAGCTCCGCGGCATCGGCATCACCAATACGATCGAGGCGACGGCGGGCGGCATGCTGGAGCATGCGGAAATCCGCTTCGATCCGACCGGCACGCTGACCCTGCTCATGGGCACGCATGATCACGGCCAGGGCCACGGCACCACCTTCAAGCAGGTCTTGAACGAGAAGCTCGGCATCGAGCCATCGAAAGTCCGCTTCCGCAACGGCGACACCGACGAGGTGCTGACCGGAACCGGAACCTTCGGCTCGCGCTCCGCCGCTTGCGGCGGCTCGGCTCTCGTCATCGCCGCCGACAAGGTGATCGCGCGCGGCAAGAAGATCGCCGCGCATCTGCTCGAGGCCGCCGAGGCCGATCTGGTTTTCGAGGGCGGCAAATTCGCCGTTGCCGGCACCGACCGCTCGATCAGCCTCACCGATGTCGCCAAGGCCTCGTTCCTTCCGGGCAAGCTTCCGCGCGGCAGCGAGATGGGCCTCTTCGAGAGCGGCACTTACGATGGCGGGGTGCCGACCTATCCCAATGGCTGCCATATCTGCGAGGTCGAGATCGACGAGGCGACCGGCAAGGTCGAGATCGTGCGCTATGTCGCGGTCGATGATTGCGGCACGGTGATCAACCCCTTGCTGCTCGAAGGCCAGATGCATGGCGGCATCGCCCAAGGCGCCGGCCAGGCGCTGATGGAAGACATCACTTACGATCTCGGCTCGGGCCAGATCATGGCCGGCTCCTTCATGGATTACGCCATGCCGCGCGCCGACGATCTCTGCGCCATCGAGATGGAGAGCAACCCCGTGCCGACCAAGACCAATCCTTTGGGCGTCAAAGGCGGCGGCGAAGCGGGCACGGTCGGCGGCTTGGCGGCGGTGATGAACGCCATCAACGACGCGCTGGCGCAGGCCGGCGCGCCCTATGTGCAGATGCCGTGCACGCCCGAGAAAGTGTGGCGGGCGCTGCAGGCGGCGCAAAGCAAAGCGGCCGCCGAATAGCGCGCTGTGCTATGATCCGCCCGACCCGGCAGCCAAGAAGAACCGCCGGGAGAGAGGGAAGAGATCATGGCGCGGCGGCAGCAGCGTTCCTCGGGCTTTGTCGGCATCGATGCCGCGATTTTCGGCGCGCCGGATCTCGCGGTCGCGCGCAAGCTGTTCTCGGATTTCGGTCTCAAGAAGCTCAAGGACACCAAGTCCGGTCTGATCTTCGCCACCGAAATCGGCAGCGAGATCGTCATCCGGCCGACGGGCGCCAAGGATCTGGCGCCCAAGCTCAATCCCGGCTCGGAATTCCGCGAGGTGATCTGGGGCGTCGCGAGCGAACGCGATGTTGCGCGCATCGCCGCGGAGCTGTCGCGCGACCGCGAGGTTCGCCGCGATCGCGACGGCACGATCCACGCGGTCGATGATGGCGGCGTCAATATCGGCATCCGCCTTTGGCGCCACGGCAAGGAGCCGAAGCGCGCCGCCGCCCTGCCGCTCAACGCGCCCGGGGCGCGCGGGCGCGTCGATGCGCCGAGCCCGATGTATGAGCGCGCGCGGCCCTTCCGCATCGGCCATATCGTCTTTGCCGTGCCCGATGTGCGCGCGGCCGAGCGCTTCTATACGGAGCGCCTCGGCTTCTCGCTCTCCGACCGCTATGCCGGCGGCGCCGCCACCTTCCTGCGCTATGCGCCGCGCGCCGATCACCACAATCTCTTCATGATGCGCCTGCCGAGCCGGATCACCGATCTCAACCATCTCGCTTTCGAGGTGCACGACATCCACGAAGTCTTCGGCGGCGGCATGCATTTCGCAAAGCTCGGCTGGAAGACCGCCGTTGGCCCGGGGCGGCATCCGATCTCCTCGGCCTATTTCTGGTATTTCACCAACCCGCTTGGCGGAATGCTCGAATATTTCTCCAATCCCGATTTCGTCACCGAGGCCTGGAAGCCCACCAATTTCCGCGTCAACCGCTTCTCCGAATGGCATCTCGTCGATGGGCTGCCGGTTGAGCGCGACGCGATGGTGCGGCCGTCGCTCAAAGCGGCCAAGGCGATGGACGAGCCATGAGGCTCATCTCCTATCGCGCGGGTGACCGGCACGGCGTCGGCGCGATGGTCGATGACGAGCGCTTCGTCGCGCTTCACCGACTGTTCCCCGATCTGCCGCCGAGCCTCAAGGAGATACTCGAGCAAGGCGCGTTGTCGGTGAAGCGCATCGCCGAGGCGATCAAGGGCAATGAAGGCGATCTGCGCCTCGACCAGGTGCATCTCGATCCCGTCATTCCGCAGCCGCACGCCACCTGGGCCCTCGCCCTCAATTTCCCGATGCATATCGAGGAGACCGGCCTCACCACCTCGAAGGATTATCCGCAAATCTTCCAACGCATGCCGATCAGCATCGTCGGCCATCGCGAGCCGCTCTGGTGCCCCAATCCCGCAATCGCCAAGACCTATGATTACGAGGGCGAGCTCGCGGTGATCATCGGCAAGCCGGGGCGGCACATCCCGGTCGGCGCCGCCTTGAGCCATGTCGCCGGCTATGCCTGCTACAATGAAGGCTCGGTGCGCGAATTCCAGGGCCATAACCGGCAATTCGGCCTTGGCAAGAATTTCGAGCGCTCCGGCAGTTTCGGGCCGTGGATGCTGACCGCCGACGAATTCGGCGATCCCAAAAAGCACCGCGTCATCACGCGGCTGAACGGCGTCGAAAAGCAGAACGAGAGTTTCGAGAAAATGCTGTTCTCGGTCGAGCAGGTGATCCACTACCTCTCGGCCGGCTATACGCTGCAGCCCGGCGACGTGATCGCGATGGGAACGCCGGGCGCGTTGCGCAATCCGCCGGGCTATGTGCCGGGACCCAATGACTCGCCGCGCATTTCCGGCCGTACGCATATGAAGCCGGGCGATGTCGTCGAGGTCGAAATCACCGGCTTGGGCGTGCTCGGCAATCCGGTCATCGCCGACCCGACCGAGCTCTGAACGTTATGCCGCGGCGCGGGCCGGCGCCGTGGGAAAAAAGAGGGCGGAACGCGGGAGAGTGGCCCCCGCGCTCCGCAATCGTCAGAAAACCTCCGCTCTGGCGAGCCGATCTCAGTACTCGCCGCCGCCGTCGAACATCTGGCTCCAGCCGGGCAGGGGCGCGCCCGAGGACATGGTGTAGGCATCGGCCTGGTCATAGGGGCCGGTCATCGGCACCACCGCCAGCGCGTTGAGATTGTGGTCATAGGCATCAAGCGCCGCGCTTTGCTGCGGCATCGCTTGCAGCTGTGCCGCTTGCATCTGGCCGGCCGGAGCGGGCATGGCGGTCTGGTCGGCGCGCGCAATCGTCGAAAGCCCGGCCGCGAAGCCGAGGGCGAGGGCGAAGGTCAGCAACTTTTTCATCGTGGAACTCCTGAAAGGATAAATCGGCGCGGATGCCTTGCGGCAGGCGAAAGGCACCGCCCGATACCGCAAGATATGGCGACGCGCGCAAAATCATCTCCATCACAACCACGCGAGCCGCGCGATTTATTCTATAGATCGACAATAATCGCTTGCCTGAGAAACAAAATCTTCTCCATGTGATTATCAAAGGCTACGGAATTGTTTCGTCAATGTTGTAGCATCGCGGCAATTGTTGACGCGGGGAAGGATTGCGCGGCGGTGCCGGCGGATTTGCAGCCGCGCCGTCCAGGGGCTCCTCGCGCGCGCCGCGTCACCGCGTCTCGGTGTGACCGCGCCGCCCTCGCCGCGGCCCGAACGCAGGTTTGGGCTCACCCGCGATGAGTAGTTGTTTTCAATAACTTAGGCCATAGGCGCGTGACCTCCGGGGGCCCATATTGCAGCGCGCAACGGAAAGCTCTAAACAGCCCGCCGTTTTGGTCGCGAGGAGTGCCGCGATGGCGCAAACCGCCGCAGCCGACCATCCATCGGATGCTGGCCGTGCCAAGGCACGTCAAAACCTGCTGATCGGCGCGCTGGGCGTGGTTTACGGGGATATCGGCACCTCGCCGCTCTACACCGTGAAGCAATGCTTTCAGGCGATGGGTGGCGTGACGCCGTCCGCGATCTATGGCGTCTTGTCGCTCATCACCTGGGCGCTGATCGTCGTCGTGACGCTCAAATACATCACCGTGATCATGCGCGCGGACAATCGCGGCGAAGGCGGCATCTTGGCGCTCACGGCGCTCGCGCTGCGCGTGCCGCGCGCCGGAACCAAGATGCATTGGTGGATCTTGGCCGCCGGCCTCCTCGGCGCGGCCTTGTTCTATGGCGATGGCGTCATCACCCCGGCGATCTCGGTGCTGAGCGCCGTCGAGGGCCTCAAAGTCGCAACCCCGTTCTTCGATCCTTTTATCATACCGCTCACGCTCGGCATCTTGCTTGGGCTGTTCCTGCTGCAGCGGCGCGGCACCGGCCGGGTCGGCGGCTTCTTCGGGCCGATCATGGCGATCTGGTTTCTCACCATCGCCCTGCTCGGCCTGGTCGAGATCGTCAAGGAGCCCGAGATCGTCCTCGCGCTCAATCCGGTCTATGGCATGAAGCTTCTGCTGCGCGACCCAATCCAGGGCTTTGCCCTGCTTGGCGCGGTCGTGCTGGCCGTGACGGGGGCGGAGGCGCTTTACATCGACATGGGCCATTTCGGCAAACGGCCGATCCGCCTCGCCTGGCTGTCTTTCGTCTTTCCGGCTTTGCTCCTCAACTATTTCGGCCAGGGCGCGCTGGTGCTGCACGAGCAGGGCGCGCTCGAGAACCCGTTCTACCGGCTGGTGCCGTCCTGGGGGCTTTATCCCATGGTCGTGCTCGCGGCGATGGCGACGGTCATCGCCTCGCAAGCGGTGATCTCGGGCGCCTTCTCGATGACGCGCCAGGCTGTGCTGCTGGGTTATCTGCCGCGCTTCGAGATCCGCCACACCTCCGAGCATGAGATCGGTCAGATCTATCTGCCCAAGATCAATCTCTTCCTGCTGATCGCGGTGCTGGCGCTGGTGCTCGGATTCCGCAGCTCCGAAAACCTCGCCTCGGCCTATGGCATCGCCGTCACCGGCACGATGACGATCGATACCATTCTCGCCTTCGTCTACATGGCCGGCACGGGCAATTGGAACCGCCTTGTCGCGGGCCTGGTGTTCGGCGGCTTCCTTGCCGTCGATCTCGGCTTCCTCTCCGCGAACCTTTTGAAGATCGAAGAAGGCGGCTGGTTCCCGCTGGCGGTCGCCGCGATCGTCTTCACCCTGATGGTCACCTGGCTACGCGGACGCGAGACGCTCCTCGCCGAGCGCTGGCGCGAGGCCCTGCCGCTCGAGACCTTCCTCTCGACGGTGAAGCCCGACCGGCCGCCGCGCGTGCCTGGCACCGCCATCTTTATGGTCCCGAACGACCGGATCGTGCCGACCGCGCTGCTGCACAATCTCAAGCACAACCACGTGCTGCACGAGCGCGTGGTGCTGATGAAGGTCGGAACCCGCGACATTCCGCATGTGCCCGACGATCAGCGTCTCAGCATCACCCACCTCGACCACAATTTCCATGTCGTCGAGGTCAGCTACGGCTTCATGGACGAGCCCAACATCCCCCGCGCGCTTGCCCAGCTCCGCTTGATGCAGTTCCGCTTCAACCTGCTCGAGACCTCGTTCTTCGTCGGCCGCGAGAAGGTGGTGCTCGGCAAGGGCGGCGGGCTGTGGACCTGGCGCAAGCGGCTGTTCATCTTCATGCACCGCACGATGATGAACGCGACCGAATATTTCCGCATCCCCACCAACCGCGTCGTCGAGCTCGGCGGACAGATCGAGATGTAGCCGGCGCCGCGGCGCTGGGTGTTAAGCGATGTTCGCGCGCTTTTCCAGCGCCGCCTCGGCGATCGCCGTGCCGGGCGTCAGCACGTGGCACAGACCGATGCGATGCTCGGCGATGCTATCGAGCACGCGGATCGGCGGCGGGAAGACGTCGTCGGAGCCGTAAGCGGTGGCGATGAGGAGAATTCCCGCCTCGGAGCCGCTGGCGCTGAGCGGCAGCAGCAGATGCTGCGCATCGAGCTTGCGCTTGGCGCCCCAATGAAATGCGCTCTCGGCATAGATCGGTGCGGCCTCGGCGTAGCTTCGGCGCATCAGTCCGCCGAGGAAGTCGAAATATTGGGATTGCGCAAAATCGCCGAGACATTGTCCGGTCGGATCGAAGCCGAAGCGCCTGGCGAGCGAGGTGCCGACGAGGCGGAAGCGGACGAGGTTGCCGTGAGCCGAAACCTCGCACAGCATGAGCTGCGGCAGGACGCGGCGATCCATCTCGATGGGATCGATGTCGCGCCGCGCGGGCATGCGCCGCTTGCCGCGCTTTTTCTCCCAATAGCGCAAGACCGCACCGAGTGTCGCGTGGCCGAAGAGCGCCTGCGGCATCAACCAGCTTTTCCTTTCCCGCCGCCCATGCGGCGGCCATCACAGTTCAGCCTTGGAGCGTTAATGAAACGCTAACATCGCGCCGCGCGCGACCGCGCGAGCACGCGGCGGCACCCGCAAGGCTCTGACGCGGCGGGCCAAATTTTTTTCATCGCTCGGACGTTTTGTCGCGCACTCGATGCACGCTCGCGCGGCGCGGTTGCGGCTTTTCGCGCGACTCGGCGCGCGCCTCACGCGCGAAGGTTAGCCTCGGCCATCCGAATGACGCGCGCCGCCGGCAGCCACACCGTCGCCACCGTTCCGCGTCCAACCTCGCTTTCGAGATTCAGCTGGCCGCCATGGAGCTCGATCATCGATTTGGTCAGCGGCAGGCCCAGCCCCGATCCCTGGTATTTACGCGCGATGCGGCTGTCGATCTGGCCGAAAGGCCGTAGCGCCTTTTCGAGGTCGCCGGCGGCGATGCCAATGCCGGTATCGGCGACGGCAATGGTCATGCCGTCGGCCATCACCGCCGCGCGCACCACGACCGCGCCGCCCGCGGGCGTGAACTTCACCGCGTTGGACATGAGGTTGAGCAGGATCTGCTTCAGGCGGCGCCCATCGCCCTGCAGCAGCGGCAGCTCCGGGGGCAGGTCGGCGCGCAGCTCGAGGCCGGCGCTTTCGGCGCGGTCGCGCATCAGCCGCATGCAGGAGTCGAGCACCGCCGCGATGTCGACCGTCTCTTCATGCAGCTCGAGCTTGCCGAACTCGATTTTCGAGACGTCGAGCACGTCGTTGATGAGATTGAGCAGATGCTGGCCGCTGTCGCGGATATCGGCGGCGTAATGGACGTAGCGCGGATCGCCGAGCGGGCCGAAAATCTGGGTGTTGAGGATCTCGGCAAAGCCGATGATCGCATTGAGCGGCGTGCGCAGCTCGTGGCTGATATTGGCGAGGAATTCCGTCTTGCTGCGACTGGCGAGCTCCGCTTCCTCCTTGGCTTGGCGCAGCTTCGCCTCGACGCGCTTGCGCGAGGTGATCTCGAAATAGGTGGCGACCACGCCGCCATCCGGCATCGCCGCGAGACGGGATTCGATGGTCCGCCCATCCTCGAGGGTGAACTCCTCGACCGATGCCGGCGCATCGGGCATCTGCGCGAAGCGCTGCGCGACGATCGCGGCGGCTCGGCCGGGGCAGGGCACGCGGCGCTGATCGAGCACGCGGATGAACTCGTCGATCGTCAGGCCGAGCTTCAGGAGCCGCGGCGGAAGATCGAGAATCTCGCACAGCCGGTCGTTCCACAGCTTCATGCGCCGCTCGGGATCGAGCACCAGAAGGCCTTGGCGCATATTGTCGACGGTCGCGCGCAGCAGCGTGGTCTTTTCCGCGAGCTCCTGCTCGCGGCGCTTCAGCGGCGTGATCTCGGTCTGAACGACGACGCTGCCGCCGTCCTGGGTGCGGCGCTCGCCGATCTGGAACCAGCGGTCGCCGATGCGGCATTCGCCGACCTCGGGCATACCGGGGAGGAAGCGCTCTTCGAGCGTTCCGCTCGCCGGGCGCACCGCGCCATGCTCGAGGCTCGCGCGATATATTTCGGCCAAAGGCGCGCCCGGAACGAGCCAGGCGCCGATCGCTGCGTTGACCTCGCGGTAGCGGCTGTTGCAGAGGACGAGCCGGTCCTCGGGATCGAGCAGCATGAAGCATTCGCGAATCGATTCGATCGCGTCCATGAGGCGGCTCTGGGCGATCGCCGCGTGCTTTTCGGCGCGCACCAGGAGGGTGAGATCGCGGCCGATGCCGCGATAGCCGCTAAACACGCCTTTCGGGTCGAAGACCGGCAAGCCCGAGAAAGAGAGATGCTGGACGACGCCGTTCAGGTCGCGGCAGGTGAAGCGGATGTCGCGGAAGGGCAGCCGCGCGTCGAGCAGATCGGTCAAGGAGCGGCGATCGGCGGTTTCTTCGCCGCCCGAGGCGATGTCTTCGAGGCGGCGTCCGACAAAGAGCTGCGGCATCGCCGCATCCGGCAGCTGCGTGCTCTCCGACATGTAGGAGAAGCGGAGGGCGGCATCCATCTCCCAAAACCAATCCGCCGCCGCCTCGGCGTAATCGCGAAAGCGCCGCTCGTCGCTCACCGGATCGCGGGCGGGCTTGGCGCGCCGCCTCGGCGCCGCCGCTGTCCTGCCGGCTGTCTTACGCAACGCCACCTCGACCTGCCCTCCTCGGCCCGAGAAAGCCTAGGAAGGCGGCGTTAACATTCTCCGAATGGCCCTTCAGGATGGTTTATCGTTGGCTAACATGCGGCCGAGCCGGCGCCCGGCGAAAATATGCACATGGAAGTGCGGCACCTCCTGGTGCGCGTCGAGACCGTGATTGGCAAGGATGCGATAGCCGCTATCGGCGACGCCCTGCGCCCGCGCGACGGCCCCCACCGCCTTGACGAACCCGACGATCTCCGCCGGCGACGCCGCCGCCGAGAAATCGTCGAAGGATTGATAGGCGCCCTTCGGGATGACGAGAATATGAACCGGCGCTTGCGGATTGATGTCGTGAAAAGCCAGCGCGTGCTCGTTCTCGAACACTTTCTTGCACGGAATCTCGCCGCGCAGGATGCGCGCGAAGACATTGTTGGGATCGTAGGCCATCGGAGAACCTCGACGCTTCCGGCCCGGCACGCCGCCGGCACCTCATCCTAGCAAGGCGCTCAGCGCTGACGGCGCGAATTCTTCTCGGCGATGCCCGATTGGCCCATGCGCCCTTCGAGCGCCGCCCAGATGTCGGCCGGCGCAACGCCGGCCTCGGCCCACAGCACCAGCAAATGATAAAGGAGGTCGGCGCTCTCGCCGATCAGCCCTGAATCGCGCTGCATGGCGGCGATGACGGTCTCGACCGCCTCTTCGCCGAGCTTTTGCGCGATGCGCGGCATCCCATCGGCGAACAGCTTTGCCGTGTAGGACAGGGCGGGATCGCCGCCGCGGCGCGCCGCGATGGTGGCAAAGAGCCGGTCGAGAATCGCGCCGTCGAGAGCGCCCGCCGCCATGTCAGCCGTCCAGCTGGGCGCCAGCATCGCAGATGCCGTGCCAGTAGAGCTCCCAGACCCGCAAATTGATCTCGCAAGCATGGACGACTTCGTCCTCCATGTGGAGGCTTTCGGCGTGCTCGGCGACCGCCTCCCAGGCGAGGTTGGAGTGGTCGATATCCGCGACCTCGTGCACATGCCAGAAAGCGAGCTGCTCCTCATTGAGACCGAAGCGCTTTTGCCAGCGCTGGCGCTGCGACCAGGAATTGCCGTGCTCGCGCGCGGCGCCGCGGCCATAGCCCGGGACATTCGCGCGCTCGGCGCAAGCATTGGCGACAATGCCCTCGAGCCAGTGACGGCTCGCCATCAGCCCTTCCCACGCCGCCCAGGCCACCTCGGTCGTCGGCAGCGGCTTGGCGCCGACGATTTCCTCGCGCGTCATGCCGATGGCGATGCCGAGCTCGGTGAGGATTTCCCAATGCGGTTTGCCGCCGCCGAATTCATTGTCGGCGATGATCTCTTGGCTGCAGGCCTTGATGACTTTGAGCTTCGTGTCCCAATCCGGGATGTTGGTGGCGACCTTCAGCTTCAGCACCGAGTTGCGCTGGCGCGTGTTGAGCCGGTGCTGCTTGACGAAGGTGCGCGCCCGTCCCGGGGTGATGTCCTCGCATTGGAAGCGGTTGCGCTTGCAATAAGCGTCCACCACCTCGTCCATGCGCTGCAAAACTTGTTTCGCGCTCATCGGGCCCTCCCTTGCTGAGGGGGTCAGAGTCGCACCGGAACGCCCGCCTTGGCAAGATAGGCCTTGGCCTCGCCGAGGCGGTAGGTTCCGAAATGGAAGATCGAGGCGGCCAGCACGGCGGTCGCATGGCCGTCGCGGATACCCTCGACCAGGTGCTCGAGCGTGCCGACGCCGCCCGAGGCGATGATGGGAATCCGCACCGAATCGGCGATTGCGCGGGTCAAGGGAATATCGAAGCCGGCCTTGGTGCCGTCGCGATCCATCGAGGTGACGAGAAGCTCGCCCGCCCCGAGCGCCGCCATGCGCCTTGCCCAATCGACGGCGTCGAGCCCGGTGCCGCGCCGCCCGCCATGGGTGAAGACGCCCCATTGGCCCGCCGCGGTCGCTTTCGCATCGATCGCGACGACGATGCACTGGCTGCCGAATTTCTCCGCCGCCTCGCGCACGAAATCCGGGCGCGCGACCGCGGCGGTGTTGATCGATACCTTGTCGGCGCCGGCGAGCAGCAGCTTGCGGATGTCCTCGACAGTGCGCACGCCGCCGCCGACCGTCAGCGGCATGAAGCATTGCTCGGCGGTGCGCCGCACCACATCGTAAAGCGTCGCGCGGTCCTCGGCCGAGGCGGTGATATCGAGAAAGCACAGCTCGTCCGCGCCCTCGGCATCGTAGAGCCGCGCCTGCTCGACCGGATCGCCGGCATCGACGAGATCGACGAAATTGACACCCTTGACGACACGGCCGTCTTTCACATCGAGACAGGGGATGACGCGCATCTTCAGCATGGCTATCCAGCGATCGCCAGCGCCGCCGCGAGATCGATGCGCCCGTCATAGAGCGCGCGGCCGAGTATGGCGCCGGCAACGCCGTCATCCTCATGCGCCTTGAGCATCCGCAGCTCCGCGAGCGTGGAAATGCCGCCCGACGCGATCACCGGCGTCTCGAGCCGGCGCGCCAGCGCGGCGGTCTGCTCGATATTGCCGCCCTGCATCATGCCGTCGCGCTCGATATCGGTGAAGATGATGGCGGCGACGCCCGCATCCTCGAAGCGCAAGGCGAGATCGAGGGCGGTGATGTCCGAGGTCTCGGCCCAGCCCTCGACCGCGACACGCCCGCCGCGCGCATCGATGCCGACCGCGACGCGGCCCGGAAAGAGGCGGCAAGCCTCCTTGACGAGAGCGGGGTTGCGCAGTGCGGCGGTGCCGAGGATCGCGCGCTCGACGCCCTTGCCGAGCCAAGCCTCGAGCGTCGCGAGATCGCGGATGCCGCCGCCGAGCTGCACCGGGATCGCGACCGCGGCGAGAATCGCCTCGATGCTCGCGCGGTTGCGCGGCGCGCCGGCGAAGGCGCCATCGAGATCGACGACATGGAGCCAGCGGCACCCCGCCGCCGCGAAGAGGCGCGCCTGCGCCGCGGGATCGTCGTTGAAGACCGTGGCTTCGCTCATGGCGCCGCGCACCAGCCGGACGCAGCGGCCTTCCTTAAGATCGATCGCCGGATAGAGGATCACGCCTTGGCCTTGGCGCGGCTGCCCAGGCGTTTGAAATAGTAATGGCCCGGGATAACCTTGCCGTCGACACGCGCATAGGCCGGATGCGTGCCCCAGCGGGTGAAGCCCATCGTCTCGTAAAGCCCGATCGCCACCTCCTGGGTGGCGCGGACATCGAGGTTGAGGATCGCGAAGCCGCCGATCCGCGCCGCGTCCTCCACGGCTTCGACCATCCGGCGCGCGAGGCCGTGGCCGCGCGACCAGGGCGCGAGAAAGTTTCCCGTGAGCTGGGCGGCGAAGCCCTGCGCCTCGTTGTTGCGCGGCGGCGCGACGAGTTGCACCGAGCCGCAGATCGTGCCGTCGAGCCGCGCGACAAACAGGGTACGCTCGGGAACGAGCAGCACGCCGTTCCAATAATTTTCCAAAACCTGGCGCGCCGGCGCCTTCACCCAGCCGAAGCCGCCGCCATCCTCGATCGCGGCGACGGTTGCCTCGCACAGATCCTCGAGATCCGTGCCCTCGAACGCACGCACCCGCTCGACCGCTGTGGTGACCGCCTCGGCGCTCATGGCCGCCAGCGCAAAAAATTGGCGATGAGCTTCAGACCCGTCATCTGGCTCTTCTCGGGATGAAACTGGACGCCGACGATGTTGTCGCGGGCGATGGCCGCCGCAACCGGGCCGCCATACTCGGCCTCGGCGACAAGATCGCCCGAGGCGCGCGGCGCAAATCCGTAAGAGTGAACGAAATAGGCATGCGCCCCTTCGGCGATACCCTCGAACACCGGATGCTCGCGGCGGATCCGGAGCTCGTTCCAGCCCATATGCGGGATTTTCAGCGCCGGATCGGACGGCGTCAGCGGCACGACCTCGCCGCCGATCCAGCCGAGCCCTTCGACCGTCTCGAATTCGCGGCCGCGATCGGCGAGCAGCTGCATGCCGACGCAGATGCCGAGAAACGGCCGCCCCTCCTCGAGCACGATATGCCGCAGCGCCTCTTCCATGCCCGGCACCGCGGCAAGGCCGCGGCGGCAATCGGCGAAGGCGCCGACCCCGGGCAGCACGACCCGCGAGGCGCCGCGCAAGCTGTCGGCGTGGTTCGTCACGAGGACGCGGCCATCGGCGCCGCTCTCCCGGGCCGCGCGCTCGAAGGCCTTGGCGGCCGAGCGCAGATTCCCAGAGCCGTAATCGACCACGACCGTCGTCATCGCAAGACCGCAATCATCACAGCGATCCGCCGAGCACGCCCTTGGTGGATGGAACGACGCCGCGGCGGCGCGGATCGAAGGCGACGGCTTGGCGCAGCGCCCGCGCCAGGCCCTTGAAGCAGGATTCGACGATGTGGTGATTGTTCTCGCCGTAGAGATTCTCGACATGCAGCGTCGCGCCCGCCGATTGCGCGAAGGCCTGGAACCACTCCTTGAACAGCTCCGTGTCCATTTCGCCGAGCTTCGGCCGCGAGAATTTCACCTTCCAGATAAGATAGGGCCGGTTCGAGAGGTCGAGCGCGACGCGCGTCAAGGTCTCGTCCATGGGCACGAGCGCCTCGCCCCAGCGCATGATGCCGCGGCGGTCGCCGAGCGCCTTGGCGACCGCCTCGCCGACGACGTAGCCCGAATCCTCGGTGGTGTGGTGAAAGTCGATATGGAGATCGCCCTCGGCCCTGAGCGTCACATCGATGAGGCTGTGCCGCGCCAACTGGTCGAGCATGTGATCGAGAAACCCGATGCCGGTGGCGATATCGGAGGTCCCGGTCCCGTCGAGATCGAGCGTCGCGGCGATCCGCGTCTCGCGCGTCTTCCGCTCGAGGCTCGCCCGGCGCGAGGGGGCTTTCGCCGGTGGCTTCGCCTTTGATTTGGCTTGGGGCAAGAGTGACTCCTCGAAACCGCTCTTCTACCAAGATCGCCCGCCCCTCGCCAGGGCGGGTTTCCGCCGCAGCGCCGCGCCGCGCTCGGAACCGGACGCGATCGGCGTGGGTTTTAGCCAATTCACCGCCAATCCTTCCAATCCCTTAACGATCGGGCAACCGCGCTCTGCAACCCTCTTCGGGCAAGGTGTCCTGGGGCTACATATCCATGACAAGGCTCGTTTCCCGGGCGGCGGCGATGATCGCCGTCGCGATCTGGCTCCCTGTTGCGGCGCGGGCCGCGGCGCTTCCGGAGCGCTCCTCCCTCTCCTATGACGAGAATGTCACGATCAACACCGCGTGCTTTGACGCATCGCAACGCAGCCGCTCGGCCTATCAAAGCTGCGTCGACGCGCAGCTCGCCGCGCTGGAGGCCCATCCCTCGCCCGACCGCTCGGGGCTGAGCACCGCCCGCAACCGCGTGATCGAGGAGAAATGCGGCTATCTCCGCCATATCGGCATCGGCGAGTACAATGAGTGCCTGAAACGCGCCATGGCCACGCCAGCGCCGCGGCGGGCAACGATCGAGGACCCGCTCAGCCCCACCATCGCCAAAGTGTTTGCGATCGGCGGCGACCGGGCGACACCGCCCGGCGCCACACAGGCTGCTTTGCCCGCGCCGCGCACCATCCTGCCCGAGCGCCCCGACCGCATCGAGCATGCGGCGCTGTCGCCGGCCGAGATTTTCAAGAAAGTCGAGCGCTCGGTCTTCGTCGTCTATGCGACGCCGTCCCTCGCCGATGCGCGGGCCCGCAACGTGATGTTCGGCTCGGCCGTGGCCGTGGCGGCGCATTTCCTCTTGACCAATTGCCATGTCGTGATCGACCGCCCAGTCATCCGCATCATGCGCGGCGACGACGCCATGGTGGCGAGCCTCGTTGCCGGCAATCTCACCGCCGATCGCTGCATCCTCAAAAGCGATGGCGCGCCGCTTTTCCCCGTCGCCGGCGTGCGGGCGTTCAAAGATTTGGCGGTCGGGGAGCGGGTCTTCGCCGTCGGAACGCCGGTCGGCTTCGACCGCAGCTTGACCCAGGGCCTCATCTCGGGCCTGCGCAATTATGATGGGCGCAACCTGGTGCAGACCGACGCGCCGCTCTCGCCCGGCAATTCGGGGGGCGGGCTGTTCGACGAAAGCGGCAATCTCATCGGCATCACCACGCTCGCCTCGCGCGCCGGCGTGCAGAATCTGAATTTCGCGGTGGCCGCGTCGGATTATTGGGAAGAATAGCGGCGGCAAAAGCCAAGGGCCGCATCGCGTGGCGCGATGCGGCCCCTGGAGACGGCTTGCCCTTGTCGGACGCGCTCAGATCACCAGCGCGTTATGGACGCTCTGGCCCTCGGTGAAGCCCCAGGACTTCATCCATTGATAGGTCCGGTCGAACAGCGCCGGATCGTAGTGGTCGACGTGCTTGTAATGGACAAAGGCCTTCAGCAACTCGCGCGGCTCGAGCGCGCCCTTGGCGTGGGCGGTGACGTGATGCGCATAGCGGTAGAAATTGGCGTTGATCCGGTCGACGGCCTCGTTCTCGGCGGCGTAATAGGCTTTGCGCTGCTCGTCGGTCAGGTCGGGCGCGATGACTTCGCCGCCTCGATAGAACGACGCCGCGATGATATGCGCGCCTTCCTTGAGACCGAGGCTGATGAAGGGCTCCATGACCGTCACGGCGCGATGGGTGCCGTTCTTCAGCGCCGCATAGCGCGTCTGCGGCAGACCGCCATGCGCGATCTTCACATGCTCGCGTCCACAGGCGCTCTCGAGCATCTGCAGCGCGGTGAAATGCGAACCGGTATATTCCTGCACAAGCACCGGGACGTCCGCAAGGTCGCGCGGCACCTGAAGGCTATCATCGAAGCTGAGGATCGCCTGCGCGGCGACGGCCGCTCGCAGAGCCGCGAGTTTGCCGCCGCGCGTGCCGCGCTCGACGCGATCGATGCTTGCCCATTCGCAGACATTGTAGCTGTCGGCCGTGCCGCGCTCGAACATCTGCTCCTTGAGGCGCGAGAAGAATTCGGTATCGGCGCGGTCCTTCTCGCGATCGGCGTAGGAGGCCGACATCTGCACGTCGAGACCGGCTTTCTCGAACAGCTTCTCCTCGATGCCGACCAGGACCGGCAGATCGAAGACCGGATTGTTGGGGGCGATGCGAACCACAGGACGCTCTGTCGGCATACTCATATCTCCTTGACCACCCAGGAAATTGCCGCAATCGCTTGATCGCGGCGGGGTACTTCCCACATGTTATGCCTCGCCCTTCCGCGGACAAGGCTATGCAGCAAGACCCCTCGAATACCTGGCACGGTACCACGATCATCGCGGTGCGCAAGGGCGGTCGCGTCGCCATGGCGGGCGATGGGCAAGTCTCGATGGGCAATACGGTGGTTAAGTCGAACGCGCGCAAGCTGCGCCGCCTCGCCAGTGGCAGCGTCCTCGCCGGCTTTGCCGGGGCGACCGCCGATGCCTTCGCCCTCTTCGAGCGGCTCGAAGCGAAGCTCGAGCAATATCCGGGGCAGCTCACCCGCGCCTGCGTCGAGCTCGCCAAGGACTGGCGGACCGACCGCTATCTGCGGCGCCTCGAAGCGATCATGGCGGTCGCCGACAAATCCGTGTCGCTGGTCGTCTCCGGCACGGGCGACGTGCTGGAGCCCGAAGGCGGCCTGATCGGCATCGGCTCGGGCGGCAATTACGCGCTCGCCGCGGCCCGCGCCCTCATCGATGTCGAGGGGCTCGATGCCGAGGCGATCGCCAAGAAAGCGATAGCGATCGCCGCCTCCATCTGCGTCTTCACCAACGACAAGGTCACGATCGAAACCCTATGAGCGCCTCTTTCAGCCCGCGCGAAATCGTCTCCGAACTCGATCGCCATATCGTCGGCCAAGCCGACGCCAAGCGCGCCGTGGCGATCGCCTTGCGCAATCGCTGGCGCCGCCAGCAATTGCCCGAAGAGCTGCGCGAAGAGGTCCTGCCCAAGAACATCCTGATGATCGGCCCGACCGGCATTGGCAAGACCGAGATCGCGCGCCGGCTGGCGAAGCTGGCGCAGGCGCCCTTCA
This sequence comes from Allostellaceae bacterium, assembly GCA_035605975.1. GTDB lineage: Bacteria > Pseudomonadota > Alphaproteobacteria > ATCC43930 > CGMCC-115725 > CAIKMD01. The sequence goes on from DATNGG010000158.1 coordinate 21,544, forward strand.
TCAAAGTCGAGGCGACGAAGTTCACCGAGGTCGGCTATGTCGGCCGCGATGTCGAGCAGATCGTGCGCGATCTGGTCGAGGTCTCGCTGTCGATGACGCGCGAGCGGCTGCGCAAGGAAGTCGCCTCGAAGGCCGAGCTCGCCGCCGAGGAGCGCGTGCTCGACGCGCTGGTCGGCCCGGGCGCCGGCCCCGACACGCGGGCGAAGTTCCGCCGCATGCTGCGCAACAACGAAATAAACGACCGCGAGATCGAGATCCAGGTGCAGGATACCGGCATGGCCGGCATGCCGACGATCGAGGTCCCGGGCATGCCCGGCGCGCAGATGGGGATGGTCAATCTCGGCGAGATTTTCGGCAAGGCGTTCGGCAACCGCACCAAGCCGCGCAAGATGACCGTCGCCGACAGCCACAAGGTGCTGCTGGCCGAGGAGAGCGACAAGCTGTTGGACCAGGAGCGCGTCGTCAAGGAAGCGATCGTCGCCGCCGAGCAGAACGGCATCGTTTTCGTCGACGAGCTCGACAAGATCGCGGGCCGCAGCGAGCAGCGCATCGGCGCCGATGTCAGTCGCGAGGGCGTGCAGCGCGACTTGCTGCCCCTCATCGAAGGCACCACGGTGGCAACGAAACACGGCGCGGTGAAGACCGATCACATCCTCTTCATCGCCTCGGGCGCGTTCCACTTGGCGAAGCCTTCCGATCTCCTCCCCGAGCTGCAAGGGCGGCTGCCCATCCGCGTCGAGCTGAAGCCGCTGACGCGCGAGGATTTCCGCCGCATCCTCACCGAGCCCGAAGCGAGCCTCATCAAGCAGTACAAGGCGCTGCTTGCGACCGAGGGCGTGACGCTCGAGTTCAGCGACGAGGCGATCGACGAGCTCGCGGCGCTCGCCGAGGAGATCAACGGCTCGGTCGAGAATATCGGCGCGCGGCGGCTGCACACGGTGCTGGAGCGGCTGCTCGAAGAGGCGAGTTACGCCGCGTCCGACCAGCCGCCCGGCACGATTGTGCAGATCGATCGCGACTATGTGCGCACGCGCGTGGGCGCGCTCGCCAAGAACGCCGATCTGTCGAAGTTCATTCTCTAGAGCGGACGGCGCGACGGCGCCGCCGCGCCCTTAGTCGGCGAGAGAGAGATTGGCGGCGGCAGGCTTGCCGCGATCCATCGCCACGTCGTATTTGATCTTCTGGCCTTCCGCCAGGCTACCCATTCCGGCGCGCTCGACGGCCGAGATGTGGACGAACACATCTTTGCCGCCGTCATCGGGGCGGATGAAGCCAAAGCCTTTTTGGGTGTTGAACCATTTAACGGTGCCGATAGCCAAGCGACATCTCCAATGAAAAGATCGACTCGAACAAGGAGACGGATCCGGCGCACGCCGTTGGCCGCGGCGAGCCGCCCCCTCATTCGCCGATATTGATAGGGGCCTTCGCGCCGCGCCGCAAGACAGCAAATGCATGCAGTGCGCCGGATGCATTGCAAGGTTAACACCGGCCGCCTTGCCAACCCCTTCGCGATGGCCTTAGCTTTGCCTCCTGAAGAGCCGATCGATCGCGGGAGGAAAGCATGAGTGTCGCCGCCGCGCCGCAGACCGCCGCCGAAAGACCCGCAGCGCTGAATCGGCCGAAGATTTTCTCGCACGGCACGCTCGAATGCCGCAGCCTCGACGAATCCCGCCCGTTCTATGAAGAGTTCTTGGGGCTCGACTGCGTGCGTCATGCGCAGAAGGCGATGATGCTGCGCAAGGGCGGGTATTTCGGCCTCGTCTGTCTCGAGAAAGGCAAGAATGTCCGGCCGGTCGGCGTCGGCAATCATTGGGGCCTCGATTTGGCCTCGCGTGCAGAGGTCGACCGCGCCCGCGAACTGGCGCTCGAGCACAAGGACAAATACGGCATCCAGAAAGTGATGCGCATCACCGATATGCACGGCACCTACGCGTTCTACTTCCAGGACCGCGACGGCAATTGGTGGGAATTCCAATATACGGGCGACGGCCAGGAGCGCGGCGAAGGCCGTTACGACAAGCATTTCGCGCGCGGCGACGTGGCCTAGCCGGCGACCGGCGCGGGGGGAGGCATCGATGAAGCTCGTCACCATCGAGGCGTGGCCCGCGGGCCGCACCGGCGCGCTGCTCGGCGAGGAGGTGCTCGACTTCGCGCTCGCGGCGCCGAGCCTGCCGCTGGCCAATTACGTGCCGAGCGCCATGCCGGCGCTGCTCGCCGGCGGCGCGGAGGGGCTCGATGTCGTGCGCCGCGTCATCGATGCGGCCGCCGGGCAAACAGCGCGTCTGCGCGAGGCGGGCGCGCTGAAACCGCTTGCGGCGGTCAAGCTCATGGCGCCGGTGCCGCGGCCCGGCATCCTCCTGTCGCATGGCCGTGCCTATAAGAGCCATTTGCGCGAGATGAACCGCACGCAGCCGGCGGAAAACCCCTCCGCCTTCATGAAGAACGTCAACTCGATCGTCGGCACCGGCACGCCCATTCGTCTGCCGCCGCAATGTGCCGACATGGTCGACCAGGAGGCCGAGTTCTCGATCGTCTTCGGCGCACCTTGCCACAATATTGGCGAAGACGAGGCGATGGCTTGCGTTGCCGGCTACACCATGATCAACGATGTCTCGGCGCGCAATTGGGTCGAGAATTTCCAGAAGACCGGCGATCCCGATCTCAACCGCATGGGCAAGCAATTGCCGGGCTTCACGCCGATGGGACCGGTGATCGCGACCAAGGACGAGATTCCCGATCCGCATGACGTCACCGTCCGCTCGATGATCAACGAGCGGGTGATGCAGGACGCGCACACTTCGGACCTCATCTGGACGATCCCGTTCCTCATTTCCTTCTTCGCGCGCTGGTATCGCTTCATGCCGGGCGATGTGCTCTCGACCGGCTCGCCCGCCGGCGTCGGCTATGGCCGCAATCCGAAAGTGTTCCTCAAGCCCGGCGACGTGATCGCGGTCTCGGCGAGCGGCGTCGGCGTGCTCAGCAATCCGATCGTTGCTTAAGCCCGCCGCCTCAGGATGCGGCGCCCGCCTTGCGCCGCCGCGAAGGCGCGGCCGGCACCGATTTGATGATCTGCAGAATCCGCTCGGTGCGGTCGGGCGGCAGGTTGCGGATGCGCTCGGCGAGTAGATTGGCGAGCTCGGTCGCGGCCGGCGACAGGCCCGCCGTGTCGAGGGTGACGCGCGGATGCGAGAGCCGCGCCAAGCGCATCAACTCGTCGGCCTCGTCCCAGATGATGTTGAGCTGCGCGCAGATCGCCACCACCATGGCATGGGTCGGCCGGCCGCGCCGGCCATGCTCCAGGGCCGAGAGATAGGCGGCGGAGACCCCCAGCGCATCGGCCATGTCCTTCAAGGCAATGCCGCGCTCGGCGCGCAGCTGCCGCAAGCGCACGCCGAAGGGGGTCATCGCTTCCGCCGCAGGAAGATATAGAGCGCGCCTTGGCCGCCATGACCCGGCTGCGCGCGCGCCGAAGCGAGAACCCGGGCGCGATTGTCGCCCTCGCCGAGCCAGCGCGGCACCGCGCCGAAGAGCACGCCCGATTTGCCGGTGATGACCAGCACCACGCGCTGCCCGGCGTTCTGCGCGCGGGCGAGAAACGCGGCGAGTGCGCGATGCGCCTCGGCCTGGGTCATGCCGTGCAGATCGAGCCGGGCATCGATCGCGGTCCGGCCGCGTTTCAGACGCTGCGCGCTGCGGCGATCGAGTCCCGGACGTGGCACCAGCACGGGCTTTTCCGGCGGCGGCACAGCGCCGGCCTTTCTGGGCGGGGCGGGATCCGGCTCCGGTGCGGCGGCGATGGCGGCGGCATCGAGCCGTTTGACGCCGCGCATTGCCTCGCGCCACAGGGCGCGCTCGTCACTCTCGGCTTTGCGCATCATCGATGAGCACGATGTGGAGACGCCGCGGGCCATGCGCGCCAAGCACGAGGCGCTGCTCGATATCGCCGGTGCGCGACGGGCCGGTGATGAAATTGACCGTGCGCGGCATCGCGCCACGCTGCCGCAGCCGTTCCCACCCATCCTCGTAAGCCGCGACGACCTGGCTCGCGCGCAGCACGGCGATATGGGTGTCGGGGAGAAAATTGTTGCGCGTCGGACTCTCGGGGCCGGAGACCAGCATCAAGGTGCCGGTCTCGGCGATCGCCGCAAAGCACCCGGTCAGCCCTGCCGCATCGCTGTTTTCGGCCATGCCCTGGCGCAGCTCGAGCAGCGGCCGCTCGCTCCAGGGAACGTCGTCGAGCTGCGGATCGGGCGCAATGACGAGTCGCGCCGGCAGATTTTGCGTCGAGAGGTAATCGGCGACGGCGGCCGGAACCTCGCTTGCGCTGGCGACATGCACGACCGTCGCATCGACCTCCTGCGCCATCGCCACGAAAAGCGCGACCTGGCCGACATGATCGAGCGCGGCGGCGCGCGCCGGGACGAGATTGCGCCGATGCGCCGCAAGCCGCGCCTCGAGCGCTTCGCGCTCCGCCTCGCCGAGACGGCCGCGGCCGAGCCCGGCGCGGATGCCGCCAAGAATTTGCTCGCGGGCATCGCTCATGGCGGGGTCATCGACCGCTCCGCCCGGCCGCGGCGCTCGGCCCAAAGCGTCATGAAGCTCTTGCCCTGGGGCGCCGGCATGTCGCGCATATCGGTCCAGCCCGAGGCGAGCGGCAAGGAGCGGAACCGGCCGCGCGCGCCGCCGAAATAGGCGAGCGCGCGGCTCGCCGCGTTGCTCGCCAAGCGATAGAGCGCCGGCCGCTGGACGAGGAAGGCCCAGAGCGCCAAGCCCCAGCGCTGCGCCTTGGGCGCGAGGTGCTTTGAGAATTCGCGCTCGCGCCATTGCCGCATCATCTTCGGCAAAGGAATCCGCATCGGGCAGACGCTCTCGCAGCGCCCGCAAAAGGTCGAGGCGTTGGGGAGGTTCCCGGCTTCCTCGATGCCAATGAGGGTCGGCGTCAACACCGCGCCCATCGGCCCCGAATAGACCCAGCCATAAGCATGGCCGCCGATTGCGGCATAGACCGGGCAATGATTGAGACAGGCGGCGCAGCGGATGCAGCGCAGCATGTCCTGGAACTCGCCGCCCAACAGCGCGGTGCGGCCATTGTCCAGCAGCACGACATGATAGGCCTCGGGCCCGTCGGAATCGCCGGCGCGGCGCGGCCCGGTCGAGACCGTCGTATAAGTCGAGAATTCCTGGCCGGTCGCCGAGCGCGCCAAGAGGCGCAGCAAGGTCGATGCGTCTTCGAGCGTCGGCACGATCTTCTCGAGGCTTGCCAGCACAATATGGCATTTGGGCAGGGTCTGGGTCAGATCGCCATTGCCCTCATTGGTGACGATGATGCTCGAGCCGGTTTCGGCGACGAGGAAATTGGCGCCGGTGATGCCGACATCGGCGGCGAGGAATTTCTCGCGCAGCACCGCGCGCGCCTCGTCGCAGAGAACGCGCGGCTCCTCCAGCGCACGCTCGCGCGGCAGGTCCTTATGCGCGTCGCGAAAGCTTTCGGCGACCTGCTCTTTCACCAGATGCACGGCGGGCGCGATGATGTGGCTCGGCGTCTCGTGCCGGATCTGGACGATGTATTCGCCGAGATCCGTCTCGACCGGCGTGATCGCATTGGCTTCGAGGAAATCGTTGATGGCGATTTCCTCGCCGATCATCGATTTCCCTTTGGTCACCGTCTTGGCGTCATGCGCGCGGCAGATCGCAAGCACGGTCTCGCGCGCCTCGGCCGCGTTGCGGCACCAATGAACCTCGCCGCCCTGTGCGATCACGTTCTTCTCGAACGTCTCGAGATAGAAATCCAGATTGGCAAGCACATGGTTCTTGATGGCGATGCCGTCATCGCGCAGCGCATCGAATTCCGGAAGCCGCGCGATCGCCTTGGCGCGATGCGCGGGAAATCCCGTGCGCATCATCCCCATGGCGCGCTGCAAATCGGGATTGCCGAGCGCGCGATGCGCATTCGCCTTGAAGGCGTGGCTGGTCGCTTGCATCAGCGCTCGTCCTTGCGCGGTGCCGGCGCGGCAACGCCGAGCGGCGGCACGGCGTCGGTCATGTCGGCGAGAATCTCGGCGACATGGCGCACGCGCACCGGCTTGCCGAGGCGCGACAGCTTGCCGGCCATGTTGAGAAGGCACCCCATATCGCCGCAGAGCAGCGTATCGGCGCCGGTCGCCGCGATGTCGGCGACTTTGTCGGCGACCATCTTGTCGGAAATCTCGGGATATTTGACGCAGAAAGTGCCGCCGAAGCCGCAGCAGACCTCAGGCGTCGCCATCTCTTTGAGCGCCAGCCCGACGACGCTCGCGAGTAGCCGGCGCGGCTGCGCCTTGACGTTGAGCTCGCGCAAGCCAGAGCAGGCATCGTGATAGGTGGCGGTGCCGGAATAGGAGGCCGCGACCTGCGTGAGGTTCAGCACATCCGTCAGGAAGGAGACGAGCTCATAGGTGCGGGCGGCAAGCGCCTTCGCCTCTTCGGCCAAGGCCGGCTCATCGGCAAAGAGCGCGGGGTAGTGGATCTTGATCATCCCGCCGCAGGAACCGGACGGGACGACGACATAATCGAAGCCAGCGAAGGCGGCAATCACCTGGCGCGCGATGGCCTTGGCATCCGCGCGATCGCCGCCATTGTAAGCGGGCTGACCGCAACAGGTTTGCAGCGCCGGAACTTCAACCGTGCAGCCCGCCTCCTCGAGCAGCTTCACGGCGGCGAAGCCGACCGCCGGACGAAACAGATCGACGAGGCAGGTGACGAAAAGCCCGACGCGATGGGGGATTGCGGCCATGCCTCAAAACATGGCCAAGCGCCGGCGCGAAAGCAACCGGCTCAGCCAGGCTGACGCCGATCAGCGCGGCGGGGGCGGGGGCGGCGGATAAGCCGGCGGAGGCGGATAGCCGGGGGGCGGTGGAGGTGGCGGCGGCGGGTAGGAGCCTTGCGGCGCCGGCTGGACATAGCCCGGCACCTGGTTGCCGCGCGAATACATGCACTGCTCATAGGCGATGTTGTAGCGCTGCTGGACGCTCATCGACGTATCTTGACCGCGCGAGGCGCCGATCGCGGTGCCGCCAAGCGCGCCGGCGCCGGCGCCGATCGCGGCCCCGCGTCCGCCGCCGATCGCCGCGCCAAGCCCGGCGCCGAGCAAGGTGCCGACGCCCGCGCCGATCAGCGTCTGGTTGGTGGCGGTGTTTTCCGCCTGCTGCGCGCCGCCGATCTGCTGCTCGGCGAATTGCCGGCAAACGGCCTGGTCTTCATTGAAGGCGGCAAAAGGCTTGTTCGGTCCGGGCATGACGGCAACAGTCGGACCCATTGGCGCTTGGACGCAAGCCGAGACCGTCATGAGGATGGCGGCGCTCGCGACCGCGGTCGCCTTCACGTGCTTCACAGATTACCCTCCCTTGGAACTCGAGCCCTGTCCGGTTCGTGACCTCTAACCTTAGCGCGGCGGCGCGCTCGGCTGCGCCGGCACTTCGCGCCAGGCGCGGTTGCAGGTCGCGACATAGGGATAATACCCTTTGGGATCGTCGCAATAATACCAGTTCGGCGACGGCTGGCTGACATAGGCGGGCTGCGGGGGCGGCGCGACCACCACGGGCGGCGGCGAATAGACCACGGGCGGGGGAGCGTAGACCACCGGCGGCGGGGCGTAGTACCACGGCGCGGGCACGACCGGGACGCCGAAACCGAAGCCGACGACCACCCGCGCCGCGGCCGGCAACGCCATCGAAACCACGCCCAGCGTCGTCGCAAGAGCCAGCAGCGCCGGCCTCGCGCGGGAGAAATTTCTTTGTGCGCTCATCGCTTTACCTCCAAGCCCGGCGCTTCATATGGAGCGCCGCCGCTCTCGGTGATTCTAAGGGAGGACAGGGAGCGTCATCCCCGGCAACAATGGGCAAGATTATGCGGTCGTTCCGCGCTCCGGATCAACCTCGACGCGCCGCAACCGCTATGGGTAGTGTAGCGCTCTTCGGAAGCAACAAATAGTAGCGTCCGTGCGCCCGCATCGCCCCCGCCTTGGTTTCCGCGTCCGCGCCGAACCCCCAGAACACATCGCCCCGCACCGGGCCGCTGATCGCTCCCCCCACATCCTGCGCGACCATCAACCGCTCGAGTTGGATATCGCCGCCCGAGGCCGCGAGGTAGATCGGCGCCCCGAGCGGGATGAATTTGGCATCGACCGCGAGGCTGCGGCGCGGCGTCAACACGACGCCTTCGCCGCCAATGGGGCCATCGCTCCCGGTCTCGCGAAAGAAGACATAGGACGGGTTCTCGTCCATCAGCGCCGCGCCCTCGCTTGGATGCGCCGCGATCCAGGCACGGATCGACTGCAAGGAGGTGGTCTCGGGCGTCAGGATGCCGCGCGCGATGAGCAACCGCCCGATCGCCACATAGGTTTGGCCGTTCTGGCCGTCATAGCCTAGCCCGACCATCGATCCATCCGGCAGCTCGACCCGGCCCGAGCCCTGGACCTGCAAGAAGAACGCATCGACCGGATTGTCGACCCAGAGCAAAGCGAGGTTTTGGGCGTCGAGCGCGCCATGCTCGATTGCGGCGCGCGTCGCATAAGGCACGAGCGCGCCATTGACGACGCGCCCGGCAATGCGCTCGCCATGCCAAGCGGGACGGAAGCGGCCGAGATCGACCGAGACGAGATCGGGCGGCCGGCGCAGGATCGGCGTTTGATAGGGGCCGCCGCGCTGGCGCGCGCCATGCAGCAGCGGCTCGTAATAGCCGGTGAAGAGCCCGTCGGGGCTGCCATTGTTGCCGGCGAGGTAAGGCGTGAAGTAGCGCTCGAAAAAGCCGCGGGCCGCGGCGTCGTCATCGCCGACGGCCGCCGCGGCGCCGCAGGCATCGTGCCAATCGCCGGCGGTCAGATGGAGCGCGGCAGGACCGCTTGGCGCGCTCGCATCGCGCTTGGCAAAGGCGGCGCAAGAGCGGCGGAAGGCCGCGAGGGCGTGCCCAATCTGGTCTTGCTGCCAGCCGGGAAGATTATCGAAGCGCGCGGGCTCAAGCGTCAGGCGCGGCGGCGGCGGAGCAGCGCAAGCGGCAAGCCACAGCAGCAGCAAAAGCGGCGCGAGGCGCCGCCAAGCCATGGCCGTTAGGGGCTGTGGGTCGCGACGAGCGTCCAATTGGGATCGCGAGAGCGCAAAACGCGGCTGAAGGTCCAGAAATCGGTCTTCTCGACCGGCTTGTCGGGATCGCCATCGACCACCGTGCCATCGGCCGCTCGGGTGACGTTGACCTGATCGGAAACGATCTTCACCGTAGCGAGCGCGGTCGCGCCCTCGATCGTCGCTTCGGCGAATTCGACGGATTTGAACGCGACGAGCTTCGTCTCATGCGTCTCATGCGCCGCCTCGCGCGCGCGGATCGCCTGAGCGAAGGCCGCGAAGACGTCCTTGCTGAGCAACCGCTCGAGCGCCGCGATGTCGCCGGCGGCAAAGGCTTTGACGATGATCTCGAAGGCGCCGCGCGCACCGGCGAGGAAGGCCTGCTCGTCGAAGCCGGGCTCGGCGGCTTTGAGCGCAGCGGCGCCGCCGGCGCCGCTGACCGCAATCGGCGCGGCGTTGGCCGCAGGCTGATCGATGATCGGGCCGCTCGGCGGCACCGGCAGGGGCTTGGGCGGCGCGAACGGATCGGCGCGGCGCCGCTCATTTCCGGTTCGCCGGCCGAGAACGCTGCGCAAGCGGAAGAGAAGGAAGCCCGCAACCGCCGCGAACAGCAGGATATCGAAAAGTTGAAATCCGGTTTCCATCCTGGCGCCTTCGCTCTTAGAGATAGGCTCCCAATCGTTAAAGGGCAAGGAAGGAGGGCCGCGGCGGTTGTGTGCTGCGGCGATCCGTGCTAGCCAGCGCGCAATTGGGCTGGCGGCGGAGCGAACCACATGGTCGATACAAGCAACGGGGGCGCGGCGGCCGCCGCCCAGGGCCGGCGCCAAATCATGATCAGCGCGCAATACGTGAAGGATTTGTCATTCGAGAATCCGCGCGCGCCGCATAGCCTGCTGCAGCAGCAGGGACCGCCGCCCGAAGTTCAGATCAATGTCGACGTCAAGGCCGGCACGCTCGCCCCGGAGATTTACGAGGTGACGATGACGCTGCGCGCCGACGCCAAGCAGGGCACCGACAGCGTGTTCATGGCCGAGCTCGTTTATGGTGCCGTCGTAACCTTGGCGAACACCGCGCCCGAGGACGTCTCGGCCGCCTTGATGGTAGAGACGCCGCGGCTGCTGTTTCCCTTCGCCCGCTCGATCCTCGCCGAAGTGACACGCGACGGCGGCTTCACGCCGCTGCTGCTCAACCCGATCGACTTCAACGAAATTTACGCCCGGCGCGCGGCGACCCCGCCCGAAGGCAGTACCGCCACGGTCTGAGCGCGGCGGTCGATCAGCTCTTCCACAGCGGCTCTTTTAGCCGAGCGATGAAGGCGGCGTGCGCCGCCAGCTCCTCGGCGCTCGGCGCATGCGGCCGGACCGGGCGCGGCACGCGGGCGACGAGCGTCACCGCCGCAGCGGCGGCCTCGGCGGCGATAAGATCGAGGCCCGGCTGACGGCCGCCGATCAGCTCGAGATAAACCGCGGCAAGCAGCCGCCCATCGATCAGCGCGCCGTGCTTCTCGCGGTCGCTCAAATCGATGGCGAAGCGCCGGCACAGCGCGTCGAGATTCGCCGGCTGCCCGGGAAAGCGCTGGCGTGCGAGCAGCAGCGTGTCGACGATCCGCGGCTTCAGCGGCACGAGCCCCGCTCGTCTCAGTTCGGCATTGATGAAGGCGAGATCGAACTCGGCATTGTGGATGACGAGCGCGTCCTCGCCGATGAAATCGAGGAAGTCCTGCGCGACCTGGGCAAAGAGCGGATGCGTGGAGAGAAATTCCCGGGTCAGGCCGTGAACCGCCAGCGCAGCCTCGGGCATGTCGCGCTCGGGATTGAGATAGGCATGGTACGTCCGGCCGGTCGGCAGGTGATTCATCAGCTCAACGACGGCGATCTCGACGACGCGATGGCCATCGCTCGGATCGAGTCCCGTCGTTTCTGTGTCGATCACCAGCTCGCGCATCGCACGAATCCTAACCGAGGGCGGCGCGCCGACCAAGCCGTTCGATGGCGTGGCGCAACCGGCGCCAGGTGAAGGCGCGCCCCAATCCGCTCGGCACGACGATATCGGCGCGGCGGCGCTTTTCGATATCGGGCATTTGCTTTGCCATGATCGCCGCGAGCCGCGCCGGGGTCATGCCCGGCCGCGCCAGCACGCGGGCGCGGCGCAGGAATTCGGGCGCGGCGACGACGATGGTGGCGTCATAGCGCCGATCGCGCCCCGATTCGAACAGCAGCGGCACGTCCATCACCACGAGCTTGGCGCGCCGGCGCCGCATCTCGGCGAGGAACCGGTCTTCATCGCGCCGCACCAGCGGATGAATGATCGCCTCGAGGCGCTTCATCGCGCCAGGATCGCCGAAGACCCGGCTGCCCAGCGCCGCGCGATCGATTGCGCCGTCCTTGACGACGCCGGGGAAAGCCGCCGCGACCGCGGCAACGGCGATGCCGCCCTTGCCCATCATGCGGTGAACCGCGGCATCCGCGTCGTAAACCGGCACGCGCATACGGCGGAGCATCGCCGCGGCCGTGCTCTTGCCCATGCCGACGCCGCCGGTGAGGCCGAGGATTTTCACGGGCCGCGTCTCATTTGCGCCCGAGCGTCGCGAGCACCGCCGCGCGCAGCTCCGGCGTGACCGCGGGCATGACGCCAAACCACGCCTCGAAACCGGGCCGCGCCTGATGCAGCAGCATGCCGAGCCCATCGACCGCGGGGTTGCCGCGGGCGCGAGCCCGCGCCAGCAAATCCGTCTCGAGCGGCACATAAACGATGTCGTTCACCACCGCATCGCGCGGCAAGCTATCGAGCGGCAGATCGAGCGGCGGCTGGCCCTCCATGCCGAGGCTGGTCGCGTTGACGAGGAGGCTTGCGCCGGCGAGCGCCTCGGTCCGCGCTTCCCAAGCGATGCCGCGGATCGCGCCGCCGAGGGTTTTGGCGAGCTTGGCCGCGCGCTCGGGCGTGCGGTTGACGAGCCGGATCTCCGGCGCCCCGTCATCGAGCAAGGCAGCGACGATGGCGCGCGCGGCGCCGCCGGCGCCGAGCACGGCCGCGGGACCCGCGGCGGCGCTGAAGGCGGGCAGCGCGGCGCGCAACGCCGCCAGAAATCCGTATCCGTCGGTGCTGCTGCCGAGGATGCGGCCATCCGCGCGCAGGATGATCGTGTTGATGCTGCCGGCGCGCTTGGCGGCGGGGTCGTATTCATCGACGATCCGCATCGCCTCTTCCTTGTGTGGGATCGTCAGATTGCAGCCGGCGAAGCCGAGCAGCGGCAAGGTTTGCAGCGCGCGGCGCAGATTTTCGGGCTTCACCGCCATCGGCACATAGGCGCCGTCAATGCCATGCGCGGCGAGCCAATACCCATGCAGCGCCGGCGAGCGCGAATGCGCGACCGGCCAGCCCATAACCCCGGCAAGCTTGGCGGCGCCGGTGAGCGTCACGCGCGCAGCGCGCCTTCCGCGCGCAGAAATTCGAGCAGCGGCAGTAGCGGCAAACCGAGAATCGCGAAATAATCGCCTTCGATCCGCGCCACGAGCTGGGCGCCAAGGCCTTCGAGCTCATAACCGCCGACGCTTTGCAGCACCCGATCGCCCATTGCATCCAGATAGAAATCGAGAAAGGCGTCGCTAAAGCGGCGCAGGATGACGCGCGCGCGCTCCACATGGCGCCACAGCACATGCTCGTTTCGCAGCACCGCGGCGGTGGTCACCAATTTATGCTCGCGCCCGCCAAGCGCCCGGAGCTGCGCGCGTGCCTCCTCGAGGCTCGCCGGCTTGTCCAACCATGCCGCGGCGCATTCGAGCATCTGGTCGGCGCCGAGGACGAGCGCGCCGGGATGCCGCGGTGCCACCGCGCGCGCCTTCGCTTCCGCCAGCGCGAGCGCGCAATTCTCGGTGGTGGCGCCGGCGGCACGCTGCGCCGCCTTGATGCGCCCTTCATCGATCGCGGCGGGATCGATCACCGCCCGAACGCCGCTGGCGTCCAGCAGCCGCGCCCGCGCGGCGCTGGCCGAGGCGAGCACGAGAGCGCTCACGCATCCTCCGTGCCGAGCTTTCGCGCGAGGAGCTTCAAGATCGCCGCCGCGGTCTCCTCGATCGAGCGGCGGCTGACATCGATCACCGGCCAGCTATGGTCGGTGAAGAGCCGGCGCGCCTGGGTCACTTCCTCGCGCACCTTGACGAGGTCGGTGTACTCGCTGCGCTCGTCGCGGTGGAGCGAGGCGAGGCGCTGGGTGCGGACCTGGATCAGCCGGTCGGGATCGTTGGTGAGTCCGACCATGAGCGGCCGCGTCAGCTCAAAAAGCTCTGGCGGCAGATCGACGCCCGGCACGACCGGGACATTGGCGGCTTTGATGCCGCGATTGGCGAGATAGATGCAGGTTGGTGTCTTCGAGGTGCGCGAAACCCCGACCAGCACCACATCGGCATCGTTCAATCCCCAGAGCGACTGGCCGTCATCATGGTTGAGAGCGAAGGTCATCGCATCGATGCGATGAAAATATTCATTGTCGAGCAGATGCTGGCGGCCCGGCAGGCCGCGCGCCTGGCGCCCGAGAAACGAGGCCAGCGCGCCGATCACCGGATCGAGCACCGGGATCGCCGGCACCTGCAAGCGCCGGCAGCCTTCGATCAATTGCTGGCGCAGATGCTCATCGACAAGGGTATAGAGCACGACGCCGGGATTGCCCGAGACGCCGCCGATCACCCGATCGATCTGCGCCTTGGTGCGCACCATCGACCAGATATGCTCGACCGCGTCCGTGTCTTCGAACTGCACGAGACAGGCGCGCGCGACCGAATGCACCGTATCGCCGGTCGAGTCCGAGACGAGATGGAGATGGAAGCGGGTCAACCGTGCCTCGGGACGATCGCGTGGAAGAAATGGGGATAAGCCGCATGCGGGCACGACCGGGGCGGTTTCGCCTGCCGAGCCGCGTTCTCATCCCCAGGCGCCAAGCCTGCGGACAAGCTTATCCGCTTGCGCCGGAGCTGGGGATAAGCCGGAGCGGGACCGATTCCATCCCCGCTATTGATGGGTTTCCGCACGCCCGCGCTTTCCTTTCCGTCAGCCGATTCCATCATGCTCTTACGCCGCTTATACACGGGATCGTCCGGCACCCCGACGCATCCTCGTCCCTTCGGGACAAACCGGCGCCTTAGATTAATCCCCTGGTCGCGCCGCACCACTACTACCTCTTTCTTTTGAATCTAAGAAGGAAAGAGGTAAGAGCAGGGCATGACGCTCGCGACCAAACCGCTTTTGCGCGTGCTGCGGGGCGAAAGCCTGAAACCGCCGCCCGTCTGGCTCATGCGCCAAGCCGGGCGCTATCTGCCCGAATACCGGGCGCTGCGTGAGAAGCTGGGCGGCTTCCTCGACCTTTGTTATGCACCCGACAGCGCAGCGGCGGCGACGTTGCAGCCGGTCGAGCGCTTCGGCTTCGATGCGGCGATCCTCTTCTCGGATATCCTCCTGGTGCCGCAGGCGCTTGGTCAGAAGCTCTGGTTCGCACCAGGCGAAGGTCCGCGGCTTGCACCGATCCGCTCGGCGAACGAGGCGGCTGCGTTGCGGCTCGAGGGTTTGACCAAGCACCTTGAGCCGGTCTATCGCGCGGCGGCGCTCGTTGCCAAAGCGCTCGGGCCCGAGACTGCGCTGATCGGCTTCGCCGGCGCGCCCTGGACCCTTGCCACCTACATGGTCGAAGGCGGGCCGAGCCAGGACTTCGCGCGGGTCAAAGCCTGGGCGGCGGAAGACGCGGCGGGCTTCGATCTCCTGATCGATCGGCTGGTCGAGGCGGTCAGCCTTCATCTTGCGGCGCAAGCCGAGGCGGGCGCCGAAGCGGTGCAGCTCTTCGATACCTGGGCTGGGATCGTGCCGGTGGCGCAATTCGAGCGCTTGGTGCTGCAACCGACGCGCCGCATCGTCGAACGGCTGCGCGACACACATCCGCATCTGCCGGTGATCGGCTTCCCGCGCGGCATCGGGCCGCTCGCGCGGCGCTATTTCGCCGAAACCGGCGTCACCGCTTTGAGCATCGATGCGTCGATCACCGTGGATTTTGCCGCCGAGCATTTGCAGCCGCTCGGACCCGTCCAAGGCAATCTCGATCCGCGCCTGCTGCTCGCCGGCGGAGAGGCGCTCGAGCACGCCGTCGCGGCGATCCTCGCGGCGCTCGGCAAGGGACCGCTGATCTTCAATCTCGGCCATGGCGTCCTGCCGGAAACGCCGCCGGCGCATGTCGAACATCTTCTCGCGCTGATCCGGCACGCATGAGCGGAACCGGCATCGTCTTGATGAATCTTGGCGGTCCCGATTCCGATGCCGCCGTCGAGCCTTATCTCCGCAATCTCTTTTCCGATCGCGCGATCATTCGGTTGCCCAACCCGTTGCGCTGGCTGATCGCGCGGATGATCGCCCGCCAGCGCGGCCCGCTGGCGCGGCAGATCTTTTCGAAGATCGGCAGCGCATCGCCTTTGCTGCAGAACACGCAAGCCCAGGCGGCGGCACTGGCGCGCCGGCTCGGCAACGATTATCGAATTGTCATCGCCATGCGCTATTGGGCGCCGCGCGCCGCCGAAGCCGCCGTCGCGCTGAAGGCGATGGAGGTCGAGCGCATCGTGCTGCTGCCGCTCTATCCGCAATTTTCGACGACGACGACCGCATCCTCGATCCGCGAATGGCGAGACGTCGCACAACGCATCGGCCTTGCCGTGCCGACGCGCGCGGTCTGCTGCTATCCGGCAGAAACGGGCTTCATTGCCGCTTTGGCGAGCGCGATCGGCCGCGCGATCGATGAGTGGCCGGCCGAGCTCGGCGCGCCGCGGTTGCTGCTCTCGGCGCATGGCCTGCCGCAGCGCATCGTCGCGAGCGGCGATCCCTACCAGTCGCAGGTCGAGCAGACGGCGCGCGCGGTTCGCGCCGCGCTGGGACGCGATATCGACGCCGTGGTCTGCTATCAGAGCCGCGTCGGCCCGCTCAAATGGCTGATGCCGGCGGCCGATGCCGAGATTCGCCGCGCCGGCCAAGAGCGCCGTGGCATCATCGTTGCGCCGATCGCCTTCGTCTCCGAGCATTCGGAGACTTTGGTCGAGCTCGACATTGAGTATCGCCATCTCGCCGCGGCGAGCGGCGTGCCGCGCTATGTGCGGATCGCAACCGTGGGCGCCGCCGAGAGCTTCATTGCGGGGCTGGAGATGCTGGTGCGCGAGGCCTGTGCCGCGACGGATGCTCTACCCTATCCCGAAGGCGGTCGGCCGCATTGCGAGGATCGGTTCAGACTCTGTGCCAGGCGGGGCGTTCTATGAGCTTTCTTTCGCCGATCTATTTCTGGGTGAAAGCGTTTCACATCATCAGCGTTATCGCCTGGATGGCGGGGCTGCTCTATCTGCCGCGGCTTTTTGTCTATCACGCCGGCGTCGCGGCCAATTCCGACACCTCGCAAACCTTCAAGGTGATGGAGCGGCGTCTCCTCCGCGCGATCATGACGCCGGCAATGATCGCGACCTATGGGTTCGGCATCCTGCTGGCGATGACGCCGGGCGTGGTCGATTGGCATGAGCGATGGTTCATCGCCAAACTGTGCCTGGTCGCGGCGCTGACCGTGATCCATGTCATGCTCGCCGCTTGGCGGCGCGACTTCGCCGCCGACCGCAATCGCCGCTCGCCGCGCTTCTATCGCATCATCAACGAGGTGCCGACCGTGTTGATGATAATCATCGTCATTCTCGTCGCGGTGAGGCCGTTCTAGCCCGCGAGGCGGGTCATCGGCGTGGAGGGTTCGCATGAAATGGCTATGGCCGAATAAATCGCTCGCCGAAATCGAGACGACGATCGCCATCCGTCTCGGTCGCGTTCTCCATTGGGCGGCGGTCGCTCTCGCTGGTCTTCTATGGCTCGGCGAGTTCGTCGGCGTGGTATTCGGCTACTGGTCGAGCAGCCAGTTCGCGATCGGTGCTGCCATCCTCGGCGGGATCGCCCTGTTCCTCATCGGGCGCGGGCTGCGCTACGTGTTCTCGAACGAGTAGCGCGCAAGCAAGCGCTGCATGCGCAACCTGCCGGTTTGGCATTTGACTTCGATCGGGATTTTGCGCTAATCCTGTTGACGCCCGGCGTGGCGCTTCCAATCTCCTTCCTGACCGACCGATAGACCGAACGCTCGGTTGCCGCGATTGGACCGCTCGCCGCATCCGGCCAAGCTTCCGGCGCCACAAGCCGGGGCATTCCTCCCTTCCCGCCCCTCCGCCTCCCCAAGGTTATTACCTCGATGAACCTACAAGAACTGAAACGCAAAACCCCGCCCGAGCTGCTTGCCTTCGCGGAGGAGCTTCAGATCGAGAACGCGTCCTCGCTGCGAAAGCAGGACATGATGTTCGCGATCCTGAAGACTCTCGCCGACAAGGATCAGGCGATCTATGGCGATGGCGTGCTCGAAGTTTTGCAAGACGGCTTCGGCTTCTTGCGCAGCCCGGAGGCCAATTATCTCCCCGGCCCCGACGACATCTATGTCAGCCCCTCGCAGGTGCGACGCTTTGGGCTGCGCACCGGCGACACGGTCGAAGGTCAGATCCGCTCGCCCAAGGATGGCGAGCGCTATTTCGCCTTGCTGAAGGTCAACAAGATCAATTTCGACGAGCCCGACAAGCTGCGTCACCGCATCAATTTCGACAATCTGACGCCGCTTTATCCCGACGAGAAGCTCGGGCTCGAGCTTGGCGATCCGACCAAGAAAGACCTGACCACGCGGGTGATCGATCTGGTGACGCCCTTGGGCAAAGGCCAGCGCGCGCTGATCGTCTCGCCGCCGCGTACCGGCAAGACGGTGATGATGCAAAACATCGCGCATGCGATCGCGGCCAATCATCCCGAGGTCTATCTCCTGGTGCTGCTGATCGACGAGCGGCCGGAAGAAGTCACCGACATGGCGCGCACGGTGAAGGGCGAGGTGGTGAGCTCGACCTTCGATGAGCCGGCGGTGCGGCACGTGCAAGTCGCCGAGATGGTGATCGAGAAGGCCAAGCGCCTCGTCGAGCACAAGCGCGACGTGGTGATCCTGCTCGATTCGATCACGCGCCTGGCGCGCGCCTACAACACTGTCGTGCCGTCTTCCGGCAAGGTTTTGACCGGCGGCGTCGACGCCAACGCCTTGCAGCGGCCGAAGCGCTTCTTCGGCGCGGCGCGCAATATCGAAGAAGGCGGCTCGCTCACCATTATCGCCACGGCCCTGATCGATACCGGCTCGCGCATGGACGAGGTGATCTTCGAAGAGTTCAAGGGCACGGGTAATTCCGAAATCGTGCTCGACCGCAAGATCGCCGACAAGCGCACCTTCCCGGCGCTCGACATCACCAAGTCCGGCACGCGCAAGGAAGAGCTCCTGGTCGAGAAGGGCACCCTGTCGAAAATGTGGGTGCTGCGCCGGGTGCTGAGTCCGATGGGGCCGATGGACGGGCTCGAATTCCTGATCGAGAAGCTGCGCCAGTCGAAGACCAATGCCGATTTCTTCGAGGCGATGAATACCTAAAGCCGATAAGGCAGCAAGCCGCTGATTTTGCTGCACATCCAAGGTTCATGTTAATAGGATGACATGAAAGTTGGAGTGCAGAAGCGCGCCCTGCCAAATTCATGTTGATAAAATAAGCGCGAATTCGAAGCGGGAATTGATGTTTATCGGGCTCCGATAAATTTACAATTTCATGTTAATCTTGCGACATGAATGGCAAGCCGCGCGCCTATTCGATGGCGAAACGCGCCGCCCAGGCGGTACTCACCCGGGAGCGCATCCGGGAGGCCGCGATCGCTCTCTACACGGAAAAGCCCGAGGATTTTTCCTTGAAAGGCGTTGCCGCGGCGGCGCGAACGAGCGTCCAGACCGTGCTGCGTCTCTTCGGCAGCAAGGCGGCGCTGATCGTCCTCGCGAACGCCGCCGGAGGACCCGACCGCCGGCCCGGCGCGCAACGCCGCGACGAGATCGCCGCCGCTCTACGGCTGCTCTTTGACGAACACGAGCAGCGCGGCGACGGGGCCGCTGCCGCGGGCGAGGCCGCGCGCGCCGCGCAACGCGACTGGATCGAGCGCCATCTTCTACCGGAATCGCCCGCCGCCGAGCCGGCGCTGCTCTTTGCGCTCATCGTTGCGATCGATTCCGCGACCTGGACGCTGTTGCGGCAAGAGCTCGGGCTTTACCGCCGCGCCGCCGAAACCGTGGTCACTCGGATGGTCACCGCCTTGGTCGGCGGTTAGACCACCAGCACGGTCGAGCCCGTGGTCTTGCGCGCCTCGAGGTCGCGATGCGCCTGGGCGATATCCTTAAGCTTGTAGGTCTGGCCGATCTCGATCTTGATGACGCCGGCGGCCACCAGATCGAACAGCTCTTTCGCCATGGCGCGCAGCTTCTCGGTCGTCGTCGCATAATGCGCGAGAGTTGGGCGGGTGACGAACAGCGAGCCCTTGCCGGTCAGGATATTGATGCTGAACGGCTCGACCAGCCCCGAGCTCTGGCCGAAGGAGACCATCAAACCCAGCGGCGCGAGACAATCGAGCGATTTGAGGAACGTGTCTTTGCCGACCGAATCATAAACCACCGGCAATTTCTTGCCCGCGGTGATCTCGGCGACGCGTTTGACGAAATCCTCCTTGGTGTAGTCGATCACGTGGTCGCAGCCATGCGCCCGGGCAAGGCGCGCCTTCGCCTCGCTGCCGACCGTGCCGATGACGGTGGCACCCAAATGCTTTCCCCATTGCGAAACGATCGATCCCACGCCGCCGGCCGCGGCGTGGATGAGGATCACGTCGCCCGGCTTCACGCGATAAGTCTGGCGCAGCAGATATTGCGCGGTCAGGCCCTTCAGCATCATCGCCGCGGCTTGCTGATCGCTGACGCCTTGGGGCAGCTTCACGAGCCGGCTCGCCGGGATGAGCCGGGCCTCGGCATAGGCGCCGATCGGCGCGTTGCCATAGGCGACGCGGTCCCCGGGCTTCAGCTCCGTGACATCGCTGCCGATCTCCTCGACAATTCCCGCCGCTTCGCCGCCGAGGCCCGACGGCAAAGACAGCGGATAAATTCCCCGCCGGTTGTAAGTATCGATGAAGTTGAGGCCGACGGCGGTTTGGCGAATGCGCGCTTCGCCGGGACCGGGCTTACCGAGCTCGATCTCTTCCCAGCTCAGCACCTCGGGACCGCCCGTCTTGTGAATGCGCACGATATGGGTCATTGGGCCTCCTCTCGACCGCGCCGCCGCTCGGCGCGAAAGTTTCACTCGCAGATTACGGGCCTAACCGGCGGCATCTTTTGGCGGCGAGTCTAGCCAGCACGCAAATGCTTGTCACGCCGGCCAAAGACCGGCAAAGTGATCGCCGCAAAGGTGCAAGCCGGTCCGCGCGGACGGACCGCAATGGGGAGGAAAGAAATGACCGACAGGGATGTGTTCGGCGGCGCGAGCCGGCGTGAATTTCTCGCGGGCCTTGCCGCCGCGGGCGGCGCGGCGATGCTGCCATTGCATGCGAGCCTGGCGCAGCCGGCGCAAGCCAAGCATCACGGCGTCATCGACGTGCATCACCATTTCTGGGCGCCCGAATATCTCAAAGCGCAGGTCGACTGGGAGAACGCGCATCACGTTCCGCACTTTCCCGGGATGGAGCAATGGACGCCGGAGGTTTCCCTCGCCGAGATGGACAAGGCCGGCGTCAAGACATCGGTGCTGTCTCTCGCCTCGATCAGCCAGGGAATGTGGGGCCTCGATGCGGCGGCCGCGACCAAGGTCGTTCATGCCTGCCATGATTACGGCGCCAAGGTGATGAGCGATCACCCCGGCCGCTTCGGCCTCTTTGCGCCGCTCAACATGATCGACGTGCCAAGCTCGCTCAAAGAGGTCGAATACGCCTATGACCAGGTGCATGCCGACGGCATCGGCTTGCAGTCGAGCTATAACGGCGTCTATCTCGGCGACCCGATGTACAACCCGATTTGGGAAGAGCTCAACCGGCGCAAGGCGGTGGTCTTCGTCCACGGCCCGAACAATGCGTGCTGCAGCCAGATCAAGGACGGGCCGGGGATGTTCGGCTCGATCGTCGAGGTGACCTTCGACGTCACGCGCACCTGCGCCAGCCTTTTGACCAGCGGCGGGCTGCAACGCTATCCCAACATCAAATGGATCATCGCCTATGGCGGCGGCACGCTGCCCTTCGTCGCCGGCCGCATCAACAACTTCTTTAAGAATGCAAAGAACCTCAAGGAAATCGCGCCCAACGGCGTGACCGCCGAGCTGCAGAAGTTCAATGTCGATACGGTCAACGTGACCAACGCCGCGTCGATGGCTGCGCTCTTGAAATTCCTGCCGTCATCGCATGTGCTCTACGGCACGGATTTCCTCTATTTCCGCAATGATCAGCTCGACGATCTCGACCGGCGCGGTCTGTCGCCCAAGGTGAAAGCGGCGATCTTTTCGGAGAACGCCAAGCGGATGATCCCGCGCCTGGCGAAGGCCTAACGCCTTGACGAGCCGCCGGGAGTTCATCGCCGGCCTCGCCGCCGCGAGCGTGGCGGCGAGTGCGGGCGCGGCCTTCGCACAGAGCGCGAAACCGAGTCATCACGGCGTCATCGACACGCATCACCATTTCTGGGCGCCCGAATACAAAAAGCTCTCGATGGAGTGGGACGACGCGCATCATTCGCGCCACGCCCCGACCCTCGTTTCCTGGACGCCCGAGGTGACGCTTGCCGAGATGGACAAGGGCGGCGTCAAGACGGCGGTCTTGTCCCTCGCCTCGATCCGCGACGGCTTCTGGGGCCTCGATCCACAAGCCGCGACGAAGATGGTGCGCATCTGCCAGGACTATGCTGCCAAGCTGATGAGCGATCATCCCGGCCGGTTCGGCTTGCTCGCGCCGCTCAACATGCTCGATGTCGATCTCTGCCTCAAAGAGGCGGAGTATGCACTCGACCAGCTGCATGCCGACGGCATCGGCGTGCAGTCGAGCTACAACAATCGCTATCCGGGCGATCCTTACTACAAGCCGCTCTGGGAGGAGCTCAACCGCCGCAAGGCGGTGGTCTATTTCCATGGGCCCGTGCCGGGATGCTGCGGCGGCTTGAAAGTCGGGCCGGGTGTCAATCCCGCGGTCGAGGAAGTGACCTTCGACATGACGCGCGCCGCGGTGAGCCTTCTCGCCAATGGCTGCCTTGCTCGCTATCGCGACATCAAATGGTTCTTCTCCTATGGCGGCGGCACCGTGCCGATGCTGGCGAGCCGCATCAACGCCTTCTTCAAGAACGCGAAGGACATTCACGAGATCGCGCCCAACGGCGTCTTCGCCGAGCTGGCGCGGCTGCATTACGACACGGTGAACGTCACCGACGCGCCGTCCTGGGCGGCGCTGACCAAGCTGGTGAAGCCGACCCAGATCGTCTATGGAACCGACTTCCCGTACTTCGCCAACGACCAGCTCGACAATATCGACAAGCGCGGCCTCTCCGCGCATGACAAGGCGTTGATCCTCTCCGGCAACGCCAAAAGACTGATGCCGCGCCTCGCAAGGATCTGAACCGATGAAGCATATCGCCGTTGTTCTCGCTGCGCTCACCGCCGGCTTGCTGCCGAGCGGCGCCCTTGCCGCAACCAAGCTCGAAGTCAGCCTCTTTCCGAGTGCCGGCTGGGTGCTGCATATCGGGCAGGCCCAGGGGCTCTTTGCCAAAGAGGGTCTCGACGTTCATCCCGATCCGATCACCAGCTCCATCGCGCAGATCACGGGGATGATGGACGGACAATTCGATCTGGGCCTCACGGCGCTCGACAACGTGATCGCCTATGATGCGGGGCAGGGCGCGGCGCCGCTCAAGGAGAAGGCCGATCTCTTCGCCTTCATGGGCGGCGAGGGCGGTTCGCTCCACCTCATCACCGCGCATGACATCAAGGCGGTCGCGGCGCTCAAAGGCAAACCCGTGGCCGTCGATGCGAAGACCACGGGCTTTGCCTTCGTTCTCTATCACATGCTCGAGCTGAAGGGCCTGCATCAGAGCGACTACGAGCTCGTTGCCGTCGGCAGCTCGCAGAAGCGCTACCAGGCCCTCTTGGACGGAAAAGCCGTCGGCGCGCTGCTCGACCGGCCCTTCGACGGCTTCGCCGAAGCCAAAGGCTTCAACGACCTTGGCAATATGCGCGAGGCGCTGCCGCATTATCAGTCGAGTGTCGGCATGGCGCGCCGCGCCTGGGCCAAGCAGCACCGCGCCGAGCTCGTGAGCTTCATCCGCGGCTATGTCGCGGCCGGGCGATGGCTGTTCGACAAGCGCAACAAGGATGCGGCGATCGGCGTGCTGATGAACACCACGCCCAATTTGACGCGCGAGGGCGCCGAGCGCATCTACACCGACACGACGGGGCAGAGCAGCACCACCTCGGCGACCGCCAAGCTCGATCCGAAGGGTGTCGCGACCGTTGTGTCCCTGCGCAGCCGCTATGGCGAGCCGAAGCGCAAGCTCGACGCCAAGCAGTTCTACGATCTCAGCTATTACCGCGCGGCCTTGAAGGCGAAATAACCCGGCGCGCCGCGCGGCGCGTCACAGCAGAATGGCTTTCTCGAGCGTCAGAAGCCGGCGCTTGGTTTCGGTGCCGCCCTCGCCGCTATAGCCGCCCAGCTCGCCATCGGCGCCGGTGACGCGGTGGCATGGCAGCAGGATCGGCAAGGGATTGCGCGCGCAAGCCCGGCCGATCGCGCGCGGGCTGAGGTTCAGCGTGCGGGCAAGCTCGCCATAGCTGCGCGTCTCGCCATAAGGGATGGTCGCCATCAGCGCCCAGACGAGCTGCTCGCTGGGCGAGCCGCTCGGCGCTAGCGGCAAGTCGAAAGAGCGCCGCTGGCCGGCGAAATACGCATCGAGCTGGCGCTTTGCCTGATGCAGCAGCGGCGATGCCGTGCCCGCCGCCTTGCCGCCCCAGATCAGCGCCGTGAGCGCCCCGTTCTCCTCAAAGAGGGTGAGGCGGCCCAGCGGGCTGACGAAGGAGAGCCGCGCCATCGCTCACCGGCGATTGGCCAGATCCCTGGCGAGGGAGAGCGCATCGCCGAAAGGCAGCGAGCACACCGGACCTTCGCAGACATAGGCCGTGGCACGGCCCGCCACCTGGTCCTTGCCGTGAGCCGGATGCAGCGGCGGCAGCGTCGCGCCGGGCGCGACGATTGTCAGAACCCGGTTGGGCAGGTTCTGGGCGCAGACGGCGCGCAGCAGCGCGTCGGTCTCGGCCTCGCCGCGCCGGCCGATGACGACGATCTGCACGGCCTTGGCGAGAAGCTCGGCGGCATTGAGCAAGCTCGCATGCGCGAAGGAATAGCGCATCACCTCGCCGCCGAAAGCATCGAGCGTCGCTTGCGCGCGCTGGCGGTAATCCTCTTCGCCGGTGAGGTAGTAAAGCCGCGCCAGCACGGCGGCCAAAATGCCGTTGCCCGAGGGGTTGGGCTGATCGAGTGCGTTCTTCGCGCGGGCGATCAGCAGCTCGGCATCCGCGGCGGTGAAGAAGAAGCCGCCCTGCGGATCCCAATAATGCTCGATGGCAATCCCGACCCAGCTTCGCGCCTGCTCGAGATAGGCCGCCTCGCCCGTCGCCTCGAACAGCGCCAAGGCCGCGCGCGCCATATTGGCGTAATCGTCGAGGATCGCGCGATGCTGAGCGCGGCCGCGCCAAGAATGAAGCAGCTGCCCATCCTCCGTGCCGAGCGCCTCGCCGATGAAGGCAAAGGCGGAACGTGCGAGCGCGAGCCAGTCGGCGCGTTCGAAGACGCTCGCCGCCGTCGCAAGTGCCGCGATGATGAGGCCGTTCCAATCCGCCAGCACCTTGTCGTCGAGCCCCGGGCGCACCCGCGCCGCGCGCGCTTGCAAAAGCGCCGCGCGGTTTCGGGCGAGCACCGCCTCGATCTCAGGCGCGGCGGGTGCGATATGCGCCAGGCGGTTGAGGATGGTCTTGCCCTCCCAATTCCCTTCGGCGCTGACGTCGTAGAATTCCTTGAAACGCGCCGACTCCGCGCCGAGCACGGCATCGATCTCGGCCTCGCTCCAGATGTAGAACTTTCCCTCCTCGTGCTCGCTATCGGCGTCGAGGCTCGAGGCGAAGCCGCCCCCCGAGAGGCGCATCTCGCGCGCGAGCCAATCGATGGTCTCGGCGACGCGGGCGGCGTAAAGCGGATTTTTCGTCTCCTGCCAGGCCGTGCAGAGCAGCTCGATCAGCAGCGCATTGTCGTAGAGCATTTTCTCGAAATGCGGCACCAGCCAACGCGCATCGACCGCATAACGCGCGAAGCCGCCGCCGAGATGGTCATAAATGCCGCCTTGGGCGATGTGATCGAGGGTCAGGAGAACGGCGCTTCGCGCATCGGCATTGCCGCGGCGGCCGGCGCGCCAAAGAAGATCGAGCGACGGCGCCTGCGGGAATTTGGGCTGCGCGCCAATGCCGCCATTGACGCGGTCGATCTCGGGCAGGAGCCGCTCGACCACCCGGTCGATGAGGGCGAGATCCACCGCCGCGCCCGCTTGCGGCGCGCCGAGCTGATCGAGGCCTTTGCGCAGCGCGGCGACATTCTTCGCGATCTGATCGCGCTGGCTGCGATAAGCCTCGGCGATCGCCTGCAGCACTTGCGGCAGGCCGGGCCGGCCCCAGCGCGCCGTTGGCGGGAAATAGGTGCCGCCCCAGAACGGCTCGCCATCGGGCGTCAGGAACATGGTCAACGGCCAGCCGCCCTGCTCGCCCATCATGTGCAGCGCGTGCATGTAGATCGTGTCGATATCGGGCCGCTCCTCGCGATCGACCTTAATGTTGATGAAATCCTGGTTCATCTCCGCGGCGATTGCCGGGTTGGCGAAGCTCTCCGCCGCCATCACGTGACACCAATGACACGCGGCGTAGCCGATCGAGAGAAGGATCGGCTTGTCGGCTTGCTTGGCGGCTTCGAACGCCGCCGCGCCCCAGGGCTGCCAGTGAACCGGATTGTCCTTGTGCTGCAGAAGGTAAGGGCTGGTCTCGCGGTCGAGCATGTTGCGTGTCATGGGCCGAGTGTAAGGCTTTTTTAACCCTGCCGTCAGGGGCCGATTCGCGCACCTGCAATCCGCCATCGGGCAGCATCAGCGCGGCGCCGCGCTGGCACGCGCCCGATAAGCTCTT
Source organism: Allostellaceae bacterium (assembly GCA_035605975.1). GTDB lineage: Bacteria > Pseudomonadota > Alphaproteobacteria > ATCC43930 > CGMCC-115725 > CAIKMD01. The sequence goes on from DATNGG010000158.1 coordinate 47,753, forward strand.
GGTAAGAATTCCTTTTCCATTTTCCCCTCAAATGGGGGACGGGCGGCCAAGCGATCGCGCGGGAGCCGCCATGTCGGCGGCGCCGGGGTCTGCCGCGCGAGGGGGTGATGGTGCAGCCGAACTCACGCCAGATCGCTGCTGGCAGCCTCGAGGATCGCCAGCGCTTCATCAGCGCGGCGTTCCGCGCGGCCGAGCTTTCGGTGATCATTCCGATCTACAACGAGGAAGACAATGTCGAGCCGCTGTTCCGGCGCCTGATGCCGGTGCTGCGCGGCCTCGGCCGCTCCTTCGAGGTCATCGCCGTCAACGATGGCAGCAAGGATCGCTCGCGCGCCGCGTTGAACACCGTCGCGGCGACGACGCCCGAGCTGAAGATCGTCGATTTCTGCCGCAATTACGGCCAGACCGCGGCGATGATGGCGGGCATCGATCATGCCTCGGGCTCGATCATCGTCTCCCTGGATGCGGATCTGCAGAACGATCCCGGCGACATCCCGGCACTGTTGCAGCGGATCGATGAAGGCTATGACGTTGCCTCAGGCTGGCGCGTCGACCGGCGCGATGCCGCGATCCGCCGCAACCTCGTGAGCCGCATCGCCAACCGCATCATTTCGCGCATCTCGGGCGTCCGCCTCAACGATTATGGCTGCACCTTGAAGGCCTATCGCGCGGAGGTCGTGCGCGGCACGCGGCTCTATGGCGAGATGCACCGCTTCATCCCGATTTATGCGAGCTGGATGGGCGCCAAGGTGATCGAGGTTCCGGTGAGCCATCACCGGCGGCGCGCCGGCGCGTCGAAATACGGGCTCGAGCGGGTGGTCAAGGTCGTGCTCGACCTGATGGTCGTCAAATTCCTCGAGCATTATTTCGTCAAGCCGATCTACGTCTTCGGCGGCTTCGGCGTGATCTCGCTCGGTCTCTCCGGCGTCTGCTTCCTCGCCCTGCTCTATCTGAAATTCGTCGACGGGCTGTCGATGATCTTAACGCCGCTGCCGCTGCTCAGCGCGATGACCTTCCTCGTTGGGATTTTGAGCATCCTGATGGGGCTGCTCGCCGAGATGCTGTCGCGCACCTATTTCGAATCGCAAGGCCGCAGCGCCTATGTCGTGCGCGAGCTCGTCAATTTCCCGGCGCGCGAGTGATGTGCGGCATCGCCGGTTTCTTCGGAGAGGGTGACCGCACCGATCTCGCGCGCATGATTCGGGCGCTCGCGCATCGCGGCCCGGACGGCGAAGGCCTCTATGCCGATCCACCAGCGGGCGTCTATCTCGGCCATCGCCGGCTTGCGATTGTCGATATCGCCGGCGGCGCGCAGCCGATGTGGAACGCGGACGAGAGCATCGGCGTCGTCTTCAACGGCGAGATCTACAATCATCGCGAGCTTCGCGCCGAACTCGAGGCGCGCGGGGCGCGCTTCCGCTCCGATCATTCGGATACGGAAGTCCTCGTCCATGGCTATGCCGAATGGGGCGAGGATTTGCCGGCGCGGCTCAATGGCATGTTTGCCTTCGCGATCTATGACCGCGCGCGGCGTCGGATGTTCCTGGCGCGCGACCGATTCGGCGAGAAGCCGCTTTATTATTACAGCGCGCCCGGACTCTTCGCCTTTGCCAGCGAGCTGTCGGCGTTGAAGCATCACCGCGCCGTCGCCGGCGCGGTCGATCCGCGCGCGCTGCAGCGGTTTCTGGCCTATGGCTATTTGCCCGCGCCCACCGCGCTCTATCAAGGCTCGGCCAAGCTTCCCGGCGGCCATCATTTGACGCTCGATCTTGCCGCGGACGAGTTCCGCATCGGGTGCTATTGGCGTTTCCGCGTCGAGCCCGATGACAGCCTCGGCGATGAGGCCGAGGAGCGTCTCGCCGAAGAGCTGCGGCATCTCCTGACGCAGGCCGCGTCGCGCCGGCTGATGAGCGATGTGCCGCTCGGCGTTTTCCTCAGCGGCGGGATCGATTCCGCGGCGGTGCTGGCGGCGGCCGGCGAGCGGCTTTCCCTGGGCGCGATCAAGAGCTTCACGATCGGCTTCCGCGAGCGGTCCTTCGATGAATCGGAGGCCGCGCGGCAGACGGCGCAAGCGCTCGGCTCGACCCATGCGGACGAGATGCTCGATCTCTCGGCGGCCAAGGCGCTCATTCCCGCGGTGCTGTCGCGGCTCGATGAGCCTTTGGGCGATCCCTCGATCATCCCGACCTATCTGCTCAGCCGCTTCGCGCGCCGCGAGGTCACGGTCGCGCTTTCGGGCGATGGCGGCGATGAGCTCTTCGCCGGCTATGACCCGTTCCGCGCGCTGGCGCTCGCGGACCACTATCGCCGGCTGGTCGCGCCGCCGCTGCATCGTGGCCTGCGCAGCCTCGCCGAGCTGCTGCCGCTGTCGCGCCGCAATATGAGCTTCGATTTCAAGCTGCGGCGCACCCTGGCGGGGCTGTCCTATCCGCCAGCCTTGTGGAATCCCATTTGGATGGCGCCGATCGAGCCCGCGGCGCTCGCCGCGTTGCTGCACGAGCCGGTGCGCGCCGAAGACCTCTATGGCGATGCGATGGCGCTGTGGGACGAGGACGGCCGCAAAAGCCTCGTCGACCGCACGCTCGAATTCTTCACCAATTTCTATCTGCCGAACGACATCCTGATGAAAGTCGACCGTGCGTCGATGATGGTGTCGCTCGAATCGCGCGCCGTGTTCCTCGACAATGATCTCGTCGATTTCGCGCGCCGCCTGCCCGCGCGCTTCAAGTACCGCAAGGGCGAGCGGAAATATCTTTTGAAACGCGCGATGGAGCCTCTGCTGCCGCGCGCCGTGCTCGAGCGCCCGAAGAAGGGCTTCGGCATGCCGATCGCCTCCTGGCTGCGGTCGCTGCCGCCGCCCCCAGCGGAGACGGTCGCGGGGCTTGATGGCCGCGCCCTGGCCGCGGCGTGGCGCGAGCATCGCGTGGGCAAGCGCGATCATCGCCTGCTGCTGTGGTGCTGGCTCAGCCTGCAGAATTGTCTCGGCGGCGAGCCACACTATGCCGCGGCCGCCTGAACGGAACGGAGAAGCATCATGTCGAGCCAATCGCTGTCACTGGACGATCGCAAGCGCGGCGGCGGCGATGCCGTCACGGCGCGCGGCTCGGCCGATCGCTTCGGCTATGAATGGGACCTCTATCGCGAAATGCGTCCCGAATATGAGGAGCAATTCCGCCGCTGGACGACGCATTTGCGGCCCGAGGATTGGCGCGGCAAGAGCTTTCTCGATGTCGGCTGCGGCATGGGACGCAACAGCTATTGGCCGATGAGCTATGGCGCCGCCGGCGGGCTTGCGATCGATATCGATCGGCGCTCGCTCGCCGCCGCGCGCGAGACCCTTGCCTGCTTCCCCGATGTCGCGGTCGAGGAGCGCAGCGCCTATGCGATCGGCGAAGAGGACCGCTTCGACATCGTGTTCTCGATCGGCGTCATCCATCACCTGGCCGATCCGGCGCAAGCCATGGCGGCGATGGTCGCGGCGGCAAAGCCCGGCGGGCAGGTGATGATCTGGGTCTATGGCGCGGAGAACAATCGCTGGATCGCCTATGGGCTGACGCCCTTGCGCAAGCTCCTCTTCAGCCGCATGCCGGTCGGGATGGTCCACCACCTCTCGCTTTATCCCGCGGCCATTCTCTACACGGCGCTGCGGCTCGGCCTCAATTCGATCGTCTATTTCCGCCTGCTGCGCCGCTTGTCCTTCCGCCATCTGCGCTCGATCGTCTTCGATCAGATGCTGCCGCAGATCGCGCATTACTGGTCGCGTGACAAAGTCCAGGCGCTGATGCGCGATGCCGGGCTGCGCGACGTGCGGCTTGCCTGGGTGAACGAGATGTCGTGGTCGGCGATCGGCACCAAGATCGCCCAGTCTGCGGGTTGAGGCGTATGATGGAGCGCTCCGTCTACGCCGTTGATGCGGCGATCGAGGAGACGCATTGGTGGTTCAGCGGCCGCCGGCGGCTCTTCGCGCGCGAGCTCGCCCGCGGCGGCGTCACGGCGCGGGCCTGCGCGCTCGATACCGGAACCAGCGCCGGCACCAATCTGCGCATGCTGAAGCAGCTCGGTTTTCGCAACGTCACCGGCCTCGATATCAGCGAGGACGCGATCGCGTTTTGCGAAGCGAAGGGCCTGGGACCGGTCGAGCAGGGCGATATCTGCGCCATGCCCTTCGCCGATGACAGCTTCGATCTCGTGCTTGCCACGGACGTTATCGAACATGTCGAGGAGGATGACGGCGCCCTGCGCGAGATTGCGCGCGTGCTGCGGCCTGGCGGCGCCCTGCTGCTGACGGTGCCGGCCTTCGAGCTTCTCTGGGGCTTGCAGGATCGCGTCTCGAAACATAAGCGCCGCTATCGTTTGAAGCCGCTCGCCGAGAAGCTCACGGTCGCGGGGCTGCGCGTGCAGCGTGCCTATTATTTCAACTATCTCCTCTTCATCCCGATCCTCATGGCAAGACGCGCGATCGACGCACTCGGCATAACCCTGAAGAGCGAGGGTCAGGTCAACACGCCATTGCTGAACCGGCTGCTGGCGGCGGTTTTCGCCTGGGACATTCGCACGGCGCCCCTCCTCAAGCCGCCCTTCGGCGTCTCGATTCTCGTGGTGGCGACGAAATGACCGCGCCGGCATCGAAAGCGGCCGAGATTTCGTTAGCGGCACGGGGCGCGGATGGCGCGCTCGACCTGCTGCGCTGCCCAGAGACGGGTGAGCCGGTGCTGCAAGAAGACGACCGGCTGTGGACGAGAGGCCGTGATCAATCCTACGCAATCTCGCCGAGCGGGATCCCGCTTTTTGCGGAGCGATTCTGCTCGACCGATGCGCGTGCGCAGCAGGCACATTACGATGCGATCGCACAGGTCTATGTCGAAAATCTCGCTTATCCGCACACGCAGGAATACATGGCCTATCTCGATCGTGCGCTGTTCGCGGCGATTGAGGACCGCCCGCTCGGCGTCGCCGCCGAAATCTGCTGCGGCCGCGCCGAGGCGTTTCAGCTTTTGCACAGCCGCATCGATTCCGGGGTCGGCGTCGATGTCTCGCTCGCGATGCTCGAGGCAGCGCAACACGATTGTCCGTGGCCGCAGTTTACCTTCGTGCAAGGCGATGCCACAGCGCTGCCGCTGGCGAGCGCTGCCTTCGACAGCGTGCTCATGCTTGGCGGCATTCACCACGTGCCCGACCGGCGGAAATTGTTCGACGAAGTGGCTCGCATCCT
>DATNGG010000159.1:0-52772 GCA_035605975.1 Allostellaceae bacterium
CGGTAGAGCGCCTTGCGCACGTATTCGAGCGAGGCCGAGCGGCGGCTTACCTGGCTTCAAAATTCACCTCCAAATTTAGATCTGATGATGCCGCGACGGGCTGCTACCGGATCTTTGCAGATTCTGAATTCCGCGTACTCCATTGCCCGCTCGACGGTATCGACGTCGTATTCGTCGGCTGGCTTCTCACAGATTTCCAGGAGGGAATACAGTTCTCTCGACTCTTGAATGTTCATCCAAGAGAATGCGGTTTCTGACCAATCATATCGAGCACTGTAGCGCGGCCCGTCGGCTTCCCGCGCCATTGTCCGATTGGCAGCACATCGGTTGCAGCGCCGCGGAGCGCGGCGGCGGATCGTCTTGAGAATCAGCCGCCTCGAGGCTCAGACCGAGGCGTGCGCGACGCCTTGTTTCGCGATCAGCGCGGCGGCCGCGGCTTCATGGAACGGGACGCCCTCGGGGAGAACGAGCGACGCAGAGCGTACGTGATGCGCGGCAGGATCGATAGCGTCGGGCCGGCCGCCGCCGGCGACCGCGAGCGCCGATCGCCGCAAGCGCCGGCGCGCCATGATGATCGCATTGTCGCTCGAGACGAGATGCTCGCGCGTGCGGTCCTGGATCGGGCCCATGCTTTCCTGGATCGAGGCGTCCTGCATCGCAATCGTGCGGACGCCGCTCGTTGTGGCGCCGCTCTTCTGCGCGGCGCGGTCCATCAGATAGTCATTGTCCTTGTTGACGACGGGCCGAAGCGTGCCGGGGATGAGCTTGACGTGGATGCCGCCGCCGCCCCGCATCGTCTCGAGCTCGCGGTCGCTCAGCGGCCGGGTGGGATGGTGGGTCATGCTCCAGGTCATGCAGCTCGCGTCGTCGATCGGAACCCAGGCATGGCCGTTCAGCGCGTTGTCGCCATAAGGCGGGATCATGGTGAAGAACGGCATCACCCATTGCGTGATCCGCCAGTAGACATGGCCGGGTTCGGCCGGCCGGCGCACGCCGATGATCATGCCGGCCTCTGTCTCGACCACCTCGAACCTTCCTTCGACATTGCCCGTATAGGTCGCGCCCTTCGAGCCACGGTGCAGCGGATCGCTCTTGAGATCGGCGCGATGGAGGTGGGAGACATGGACGGAATCGATCCCGCCTTCCAAGGCTTGCAGATAGTTGCATTCCTGCAGGCGGCGCGACACGTAGCGGTGCGATGGCGGCACCGCGGTCCATTCGAAGGCAGGCGGCGCCGGCTGGTGCTCGGGTGGCCCCATATAGGTCCAGATGACGTCGCCGATCTCGATGCAGGGATAAGCTGCGAGCTTGATGTGTTGGCAATAACCGTTCTCGGGCGGCTCAGACGGGATGCCGATGCATTGGCCCGTCACGTCGTATTTCCAGCCGTGAAAGGCACAGCTGAGGCCACCCTCCTCGTTGCGGCCGAACCATAGCGAGGCGCCGCGATGCGCGCAGAACTCGTCGATCAATCCGGGACGGCCCTGCGAATCCCGAAAGGCGATAAGCCTTTCCGCCAGCAGCGTGACCCTGACCGGCGGGCAATCGGGCTCGGGCAGTTCCGATGCGGCAAGCGCGGGAATCCAGTAGCGCCGGAAGAGCGCGCCCATCGGCGTCCCCGGACCGGTTTTCGTCAAGAATTCGTTCTCTTCCCGGGTCGTCATCGCGGACCCTCCCATTTTGCTTTCGGCAGTGGCTCTTAGTGCGCTCCCGTGCCGTACCGCAAGGCTCGGCGCCGACGGGGGCGCGCTCTAGCCGTGCCTGCGTCACATCTTTAGCCCGGAATGCAGTAGGTCACGCGCTCTCGTTGCCGTAATCCTCGCCGCCTGAGGTAGAGCGATATCGGCTTTTCGAGCTTTTTCTCTACGTCTGGCCGGCAGCCGCGCCCGGAAAAATTAAGATGTCGTCGGGGTTGCAACGGAAATAGACCTTCGCACCGCTGAGCGAGGTTTTCGTTCGGGTAAACAGCTTCACGTCGATCGAACGCTCGTGCTGCAGCAGCAGGCGGAGATGGGTCTGTTCCCCCAGAAACACTTCGCTGCTGACCCGCCCTTCGAACTCGTTGACGCCGCCCGAGGCCGTCTGCGAAATCACGATGTCGGCCGGTCGCAGCGCGATGCGAACCGCGCCGCTGAGATCGCCGGTTCCGGCCTCGATGAGGCCGATCTCGCTCTCGATCCTGCCGGGCGCGCGGATCGTGCCCTGGAACCAGTTCATTCGCCCGAGGAAATCGGCGACCGCCGGGGTCGATGGAGAGCGATAAAGCTCGTCCGGCGTCGCGATCTGAAGGATTTTTCCTCCGCTCATGACGGCCACGCGGTCCGCAAGCGCCGCCGCTTCGGCCTGGTCGTGCGTCACATAGAGCACCGTCACCCCCACGGAGCTCGTCACTTCCTTGATTTGGATGCGCACTTCCTCGCGCAGCCGCGCGTCGAGATTGCTCAGCGGCTCATCCATGAGGAGAACGATCGGCTCGGTGGCCAGGGCCCGCGCCAGCGCGACCCGCTGTTGCTGTCCGCCGCTGAGGAGTGGAACCGGACGATCCGCGAACTCCGCCATCTGCACGAGCGACAGCGCGTGCATCACCCGATCGCGAACCTGCGGCTTGGGAATGCGCCGCGCGCCATGGAGCAGCGGAAGGGCGACGTTCTGGTAGACCGTCAAATGCGGCCACACCGCATAGGACTGGAACACCATCCCGAGGCCGCGCTGCTCCGGACTGACGTTCACGCGCCGCCCGGCGGAAAAGACGAGACGGTCGGCGAGATAGATCTCCCCCTCGTCCGGCGATTCGATGCCCGCGACGCAGCGGAGCAGCGTGGTCTTGCCAGACCCGCTCGCGCCGAGCAGCACGAAGAACTCCCTTGCGGCCACCTCAAGGTCGAGCGGGTGCAGGGCGTGAAGCGCGCCCCGCGTCGTCAGAAACTTCTTGCCGATGCCGGCCAGCCGAATCATGGCTCGGCTCCTCGTATGGTTGCGACTACAGCAGCGGGATTTCCGAAACGCGGAGCGGGCGCTGACCGAGGCGCCGGCAGCCATCGCGCGTGATCACCACGGTATCCCCTGCCCGCTCGCCCGCATCTCGCGCGTCATTGGGAAGAGCGACGCCCGGCTTCAGAATGATGACATGGTTCTCGGCGAAGACCGCCTCCTGCGCGGCGGCCGCGTTTGGCATGGCCGGGTGGTCGTCGCCGAGGCCGCGTCCGTGGAACGGCCAGGACATCGGCTTGAACCCCGCCTCCTGAACCATGGCCTGATACGCATGGCCGATCTCGGCAAGCGGCACGCCGGGGCGAATCTGGGTGGAAAGCTGGTGGAAGATGCGGAGCGCCGCCTCGAACATGGCGTGCCGCTCGCGAGGGATCGGCCCGACCACGGCAGGAGCCGCGACCTGGGCGATATAGCCGCCATATTTGGCTTCGATTTCGTTCGACAAGACATCGCCTTTCTCGAGGCGGCGCGTGCTCGGAACGAGGTGCTCCGAAGCCGGCCACGGTCCGGCGCCCCAATAGATCATGGTGGGAAGCTCGCCGCCATTGGCGAGCATCACCCTCACCAACTCGGCATAAAGGACATTCTCGGGAACGCCCTCTCTGGCGATGGCCAGCATGGCCTCCGCCGCAAGCTCGGCCAGCCGCTCGGCTTCTTGGATGAAGCCGATCTCCTCGGCCGACTTCACCGCCCGCGTCTCGAGGACCGCTTCGGTCGCGCTTACGAATTCCGCATGCGGGAACGCTGCCTTGAGGCGCTCGACCATCCCCCATGCGACCACGCCTTCCGGGGCCCGTATCAGGCCCGACAAGCCGATGATGCCGATCCGCGCGCGGTCGAGCTTCAGCTCCTTCAGCCGCGCGATCATGCCCTCGGACCAGAGGCGACGGCAGTTCCGGAGGTCGCCAATCCAGCTTTGCGCGCGCTTCCACCAGACGATATCGCGCGGCGATTGCACGAAAGCAGTGACCTCGCCGTCGAGGGGGAAGGCCACGCCGATCTCGCAGGCGAATCCGCCCATCTGGGTCAAATACCGCGTGTTGGCCTGAAGCTGCTCGAAACGTCCGCCATTGGGAAATCCGACGAGGCAATCGAGCCCCGCCTTCTTCATGCGCTCGCGCACGAGGCCCCATCGCCGGTCGCGCTCCGCCAGGCTGAAGGTCGGAATCAGCGTCGATTCATTCGCCACGGCAACTTGCTCCTTCCAATCATGTGTCCGGCCCGATGAGCTCAGACCGCCCTCGGAACCCCCAATAGAGCGCGAGAAGCGGCAGGAGCATGAGAATGAACAAGAGAGAGATCGTCGCGGCCGCGCCGGTGTTTCCGCCGTTCCAATCGCTCCACACCAGAACGGGCAGCGTGATGTTGTTGTGCGTCACCATGAACGCGGCCATCGTCAGCTCGCGGTAGGTCAGAAGCGCGATCCAGATCCAGAGATTGACGAAGGCCGGCAGCAGCAGCGGCACCGAAACCTTCCTTATGGTCATGACGGTGGAGAGCCCGCTCACATGGGCGGCTTCATCGAGCTCGCCATGTATCTGCACCAGGGCGCCGTTGAAAACCCGCGTGACCAGGCTGATGCGGACCAGCACGTAAACGGCCATCAGGATGAATATCGTGCCGTAGAACGGGACGCTTTTGGGCATCAGCCTAAGGGCGACGATCACCATCGCGATCGCGAAGATGAGGTTTGGCACCGCATGCGGCAGGAAGGCGATCCAGTCGAAGAGAAATCGCCCGCGCAGCTTCGATTTGATGACAACCCAGGAAATGGCGGCGCCGAACAGTAGGGACAGCGTCGGCACCGACGCCATCAGGACCAGTGTATGCTCGGTGCTGCGCCATATCAGGCCCCAGTCGAGGGCATAGAAATGGCGCAGAGACAATTGGCGGAACGCCGCCGCCGAGAAGGGCTGCACATAGGGCAGAAGCGCAACCCAGGCCACCATGAGCAGGGGCAGCAGGCAGGCGAAGACGAAGTATCCGCCGATGAGGCCGTATCCGGCCCAACGCCATCGCCCGAGGGCGGTGCGTTTGACGTCGTAGCCCCGGCCTCGCACCACTTCGTAGCGATGCGCCAATCGGATCACGCGAAAATACCACCAGCTCAGGATCAGCGAGATAAAGACAAGGAAGACGCTGACCGCCCCCACGACGCCATATTCGGGGATTCCCATTTCGGGGACCACCTTGATATAGACGAGCGTGCTGAAGGTGTAGACCTTGCTGCCGAGCCCGATGACGGCGGGGATCTCGAAGCTGGCGATGGCAATGACGGCAATGTAGATGGCGGCGGCGATGAGCGCAGGCACCATGAGCGGCAGCGTGATCAAAACAAAGCTGCGCGCTCTGCCAATCCCATGCACCGTCGCGGCCTCGTCGAGAGCCGCGCTCAAGGCGCGGAAGATCGGACTGGTCATCACGAAGGCAAGCGAGGCGAGGCCAAGACCCTCGACCCAGCCCATTCCGACGACATTGGTGATGCTGAATGGCGCGGACTCGAAGCCGAAGGTCCGCATCAGCCAGGTATTGAGAACGCCGATGCGCGGATGCATCAAAAACGTCCACCCCATCGCCATGAAGATCGACGGCAGCAGCAGGACCGAGGTCATCAGCGAAAGGACCATCCTCCTCGCCGGAAAGTCCGTGCGCTCGACCAGCCAAGCCGCGGCGATCCCGATGCTCATCGCCACGAGCGTGCTGACGATGACGAAGGAGATCGTGTTCCCAAGCGCGCTGTAGACCAGCGGATCTTCGAGGAGCGCGCGATAGTGACTGAGCGTGAAGGAGGCGGTGAAGCTCGAGGTTATGTCCGGAACGACGCTGCTCCAGAGGATGATGAGAAGCAGAAGCAGCACCAGGGCCAGCGGCAATGCCGCCACCGCGATCACCAGACCGCGGCCGGAGAGCCACCTGCCGATAAGGTTGAGATTTGGGCCTGCCGCCACAGGCCGCGAAGCCGCACTCTCGATGGGTCTCGCGGTCGTATTGAAATTCCTCATGAGCGCGCAGCCCGGATGCGCCTATTTCTTCTCAAGGATGCGCTCGTACTCCTTCTTCAGCCGCTCCGCCTTCTCCATTTGCGGCCCGATCGCGTCGGGCGTCCAGACGACGAGCTTCAAGCCGCGCGCGGCGAGAGATTGAGCGCGCTTATAGGCCGGCGTGCCCGGATAGACATGCGATGTCGCGTGCTCATACTTGTCCAAGATCGCCTGGCCCTCGGGCGTCATGACGAAGGCGATGAAGAGCTTGGCGAGATTGGGATGGGCGCTCGTCTTCGGCACGCTCAAATAGGTCAGCTCGGTCCCCAGCCCGTCATCGAGCAGGGACGCGTCCACGGGACCGCCATTCTCGGTCATGTATTGGGGATTGACCTGGCCGCAATCGATCGCCAGGCCGATGAACTCGCCCGATGCGATGCGGTCGTAATCGCCGCAGCGGATGAGGCCGCCCGCCCATTGCGCGAGCTTTTCGACGATCGGCCGGATTTTCTCGTCGCCTTCCTTCAGCGCCAGCTCGTCGAAGCCGGCTGCGTAGGGGGTGGAGGCAAGCTTTCCCTTCCATTCGGGCCGGAAGAGCCCTGCGAAATTGTGCGGCACATGGTCTTTGGGGACGAGCGTCGCGTTATAGGTGAAGGTCTCGAACAGCGTGTAAACGAGCACTGCCTCGCCGCCGGCGCTTTGCATATCTGGCTTGATCGCCGGATTGAGCGATGACCACGGAACCTGCTCGAGAACATGAGCCGCGATCATGCTCGGGAAATTCACCGACACGCCGAGAAACGTGTCGGAGGAAGACGGCTGTCCCGCCTTAACCTCCTGGGTGATCCTCGTCGACATCTGCGGCATCGAGGGCCCCGGCGTGAACGCGATCTTGATGTGCGTATGGAATTCGCGATTCATCGCATCCTGGAGCGCAGCCGCGCCCGCCGCGCCGCCCATCGAATTGCTGGCCCAGACGATGTTGAGCGTGCCCTCGGCCTCGGCCGCCTTGATGAGAGCGTCGAGCGCCGGCGTGCGCTGCATTTCCGCAGCCGCCGGCAAGCAGAGCCAGAGCGATGCCGCCATCGTGGCGCCCAGCGCCAGAAGGCGGCTCGAGAGTGGAATGCCCGTCATCATGCCTCCCTAACAATTCCTCGTTGCGGGAGAGGCCGTATTCACCTCCCCCTCTTTGGCTTCGGACGTTCGATGCGCCCATTCAACCGTTTGTTATTCTCAAAACGCGAGTTCCTTGCCGAGGCCGCGTTTGCGCGCTTCGGCATAAACCCAAGCTGCGAACGCGACGTCGCCGAATCCGCCTTGGGATTCGTGAAAGACCGTGATGTCGTCGTCGCTCGACCGGCCCGGCTTGCTCCCGACGACCACTTCGCCCAGCTCGGTAACATCGTTCCAGCTCAACCGTCCCGCCTCGATCAGCTCGACCAGCGGGAAGGGCGGCGTCTTGATGTAGTAATTCTCTTCCTGGACCCTGCTGCTGACCACACGCCGGTTCGACTTCATGAGGATATCCGGATCGAGCTCCGAAATGGGTCCGACACTGCTGAGATGCGTCCCCTTCTTGAGCCACTCGAACGGAAAGAGCGGCTGACGGCTGCTGCTGCAGGTGACCACGATGTCCATGTCGGAAACCGCTTCGCGGGCGGTCTCGGCCGGCCTTACGGTGATGCCGACCTCGCGTGTCGCCTCTTCGCAGAAGCGGCGCCGGCGCTCGGCGTCGCGGCTGTAAACGACAATCTCGTTGATGTCGCGGACGAGCCGGGCCGCGATGAGCTGGCCAAGGGCATTCATTCCGGTGCCGATCAGCCCGATGCGGCGGGCATTGGCGCGCGCCATATGCTTCATGCACACGGCGACGGTGGCAGCCGTCCTGAAGGTGGAGAACGGATATCCCATGATCGCCTCGAGCGGGCCATCGCTCGAATAGAGCACGGCGACATGGGCGTCCGGCGGGCCTTGCGTCGGTCCGACGCGGACACCCATGTGCTTGGAGTCCTGCAGAGCCCCGGCAACCACACGCAGCGCGCCGCCTTGAACCCACAGATGGAAGGGCGCATGCACATCGACCCTGCCGCGTCCAAACTCGGCAAAGACATCCTCCGTCAGCGAGATTGCCTTCGCCATATCCAGCAGCGGCCGGACCTCGGCCGCTGTCAGCAGCAAGGTCATCCGGCCAAGACCATCTCGACCGGCCGCACGACGCCGAGATCCTGATAGCCGCCATCGGTGACGACGAGCGCGCCGCCGCCCAGCAAAGCCTCTCCGGACTTCTTCTCAACGAGGGTCGGCGAGATGCTGTAGATCATGCCGCTCTTCAGCGTGAAGTTTCCGCCGCCGCCCAGCCCCTTGCCGCCCTTTGGATCCTTGAGACGGAACACCGGCCCCGGGAATTCGGGAATGTCGATGCCATAGAGATGCATCTGCGCATGCGGCGAGGTGGAGAAACCGGTTTGGCCGCAGGCTTGCTCATAGGCGTCGAAAATTTCGCGTTGGGTCACGCCGGCGCGCATCAGCTTCATCACCTCGCCGCGGACGAACTTCACCGCCTCGAACATCTCGACATGCAGCGGCTTTGGCTGGCCGAACACCACGACCTGATCGGTGTGACCGCCATAGTGGCGATAATGGCAATGCGCCGTCATCGCGCCGATATCGCCGTCTTCCACCCTCCGATCGAGACAGAGTTCGGCGAGGAGCGGATTCTGCGCCGATTTCTTGCCGAAATTGAACTGGAAGGTCGCATCGAGATCGCCGCCGGCATCCCACATGGCCTTTCGGCCTTCCTGCACGATCTGGCGGCCCAACATGCCGGGGCGGCACGCCGTCCGCACGCGCTCGACCGCGGCGTCGAAAATGCGGTTCGACCAGTCAAGGATCGCGATCTCCTCGTCGCTCTTCAAGGTTCGGACGTTGTCGAAAATATCCGATATGTCGACGATCTTGAGCGAGGGCAGCTCGGTGTTGAGGATCCGGTATGTCTTATGGCTGATGCCGCCGGCGAAGCCGACTGTGCCGCTTTCGAGCTTCAACTCCTTGAGGCGCTCGACGAGCGTGCTCGCATCACGGCCGGATCGAATGTCGCTCACCCAGCTCTGCGCATCCTGGATGATGTTGACGGGGATGTCGGCGAGATAGCGCCAGGTGAGAACGGCGGTGAACGGCTCCTCGGCGCGCGTCGGCAGCAGTCCAAACATCTCGCCGGGCAGCGCATTGCTGAGATAGAGCAGATTGGTGCCCGCGACGACCGCGGCGTCGACGCCGCGCTCGGCGAGCTGCTCGCGCACCGACCGATAGCGGCGGTCGCGCTCGGCGAGCGAGAGAGCGGGCGGTTCTTTCAGATTGGAAAAAGCGCGGCCTGGAGCGGCTGAGCCCATGATTGCGTCTCCTCCTGCGAGAGCGGTCAAGCGAAGCGCGTAAACCGCGCTGATTTTTGTACGTGGGACGCTATACCTTCTCCCGAAGCGTGGCAATTGCATTGATTGCATTGGAGGACACCGTGAAGCGCACCGCGATCAACTTCCTGGTGCATCGATCATGGGCCGCCGCGTATTGCTGCCTTTCGGAAAAAGCCTCTCGACCGAACGCTATCGCGAGGCGCAATCTCGTCAGGATGCAATCGGCTCCTCGGCCGGAGCCGAATTCGAAAAAGCGATCGATAGCTCGCACCATATTTCTGGGAGAAAACCGGTGATCGAAGAACAACGCGTGACTTTGCAGGCCTCTGACGGCGTCGAATCCCATGCCGCCCTGGTTTGCGATAGCGCTGCGCCGCGGACGACCGCCTTCATCATCATGCATCCGACGAGCGACTGGCGAAATCATTACATCTTAAAACCACTCGCCGAGCGCGGCTTCGGCGCGCTCGGCTGCGCCAATCGCTATTCATCGCGCGAGGCTGAGCTCATTCTCGAAAACACGGTGCTCGATTGGGCTGCGGGCGTCGACTATCTGCATCAGGCCGGCTATCGCAAGGTTATCGGCATCGGCAACAGCGGCGGCGGCGAGATCGCCGTCTGCTATCACAGCGAAAGCGTCCATCCCACCATCACCGGCACGCCGCTCGGCGATCCGCCCAACTTCACGAAGCTGAAACTCACCCCTCTCGACGGCATGGTCTTGCTGAACGCGCATGCCGGGCGTCCCTTAAGCCTGACGCGATCGCTCGATCCTTCGGTTGGCGGCGATAGCGGCAACGACCCGCTCGTCTACGATGCATCGCTCGATATGTATCATCCGCGCAATGCCCCGCCCTACAGCGCCGAGTTCCGCGAGCGCTATGCCGCGGCGCAAATCGAACGCAATCACAAGATCACCCGGTGGTGCAAGGAAACGCTCGAGCGGATCGCTCGAGCGGGCAATCCGCTGATGAGCGATATTCCCTTCATCGTCCATCGTACCGATGCGGATTTGCGGCTGCGCGATCTCTCGCTCGACCCCACCGATCGCAGCGGAGAGACGATCTGGGAGGAAGACCCGCAGCTGGCCAACTACACGCCTGGACCGTTGCGGGGCAACCGGACGCGTCTTCGCGTCATGACCTTGCGGTCGTGGATCAGCCAGCGCGGTCTCGCGACCTCGCAGTTCAAAGTCGCCAACTTCCTGCCGCACTGCCGGCTGCCGACGCTCGTCGCAATCGGGACGGCCGATGCCGGCGGCTCCGAGCATTCGCGCGAGATGTTCGAGCATTCTCCCGATCCCGGCAAGGAGATCGTCCATATCAAGGGAGGGACGCACTTCATGCGCGGACAGGAAGACAAGCAGCGCGAAGCTGCCGACCTCATTGCCCGCTGGGCCGCGAAGCACGGCTTCGTGTGAGCGCCCGGCGGCAACGCGCCGCCGCGCTGTGATCCAGATCACAGCGCGGACGTCATCGCCTTGGCATCCTCCGGGGGCGCAGCACCTCAGGAGGGACCGATGCTCACGCCGGATGAATGCCGAGAGCTGTCGAAGATATTTCTCCGGCTGGCCGAGAAGGAAAGCGAGCCGCATCTGAAACGGCTGCTCGAAGGGCACGGGCGCGCCCTGGCCGAATGTGCGGCAAAGCCGCAGCACGCGGCGACGGCCGAGTCGCCGCGCGACTAGCCGCGCGGCGACATTTCCGTGTGCCGGATGCCACCCCGCTTCCTTTTTCATTTGCGATCCCGCCTTCGGCAGCATCTCTGCTAGAGTTGAGAAGCCCAACAGCCGGTCAACGGGGGAAGGCATGGCGGAGCGCAGGGATAGCGACTACATCAAACCGCTGATCCTCGTCTATGCGGGCATACTCGCCTCGAGCGTCGCGATCGTCATCGGCTTTGCCACGGCGATCGCCAGCAAGGAGGTCGGCGTCTATCGGCCGGCC
Organism: Allostellaceae bacterium; assembly: GCA_035605975.1. Classification (GTDB taxonomy): domain Bacteria; phylum Pseudomonadota; class Alphaproteobacteria; order ATCC43930; family CGMCC-115725; genus CAIKMD01. Next base: position 11,329 of record DATNGG010000159.1, read on the forward strand.
CTGGCACACGGCCTTGCACCGATGGCCGTCGTCGTCATCGTAGCGACGATTGCCGTAGTGATCCTGCAGCTCTCGCGCATCTGCTGGCTGTTCGCGCCGGGTCTCGCGGCGAACAGCTCCTTCCGCAATATGAAAGCCCGATGGAGCTTTCGCGGCTGCGTCGCGGCCGTCTTTCTCTTCTTCGCATGGCAGGTGCTCTCGCCGGGATATCTCGCCGCGAAATACATCGCGACCGGTTTGGTCACCGTATCCGAGAACGGCTCCTGCACCGCGCCACTGAGCGATGCCGAGCGCGGTCGCCTGCCTTGGATCTTGAGACGGTTTTACAGCGCGAGCGCGCTCGAGCGCTGCCGTCCAGAGAAAGCGGCCGACTAGCTAGTGGTGCCAGTACTGGTCGTTGTCGTGCCAGCCCTGGTCTCGGTCGGCGGTGTGCGGCCGGTCGTAGTAGTGATCGTGATTGGAAGCGCGAAACCGGGTCGCCTCGTCCCGGTTCTGCCAGCCATGCCAATGATGTTCTCGATCCCAATAGCCGTCGCTGTAACCGAACGCGACAACGCCGCGCGGCGGCGCGACGACGCAGCTTGCCAATGCCACACCGCCCATGACGACGAGCGCGAGACGCGCGGCTTTCCCGAAATCCCTCATGTGTTTCTCCTCTCGAGTGTCACCTGCCTCACCGCTTCATTGAACCACAGATCGGCGCCGCCACGCCATGATGCGTGCCGGCGCACTCAGCCATTGCGCGCCGCTTCGCGCGGATGACCGACATCGACGTGCCGCCGCCCGTCCCATAGCTCGAAGCTGTCGCCGGCGCTGCGCAAGGGGATCGCGCGCGCCTTGGCGATCGCCTCGGAATCGTCGCGCGCGACCAGTTTTTCCGAGGCGTAAACGCGGCCGCGAGAATCGACGAAACGGCACCAATAATCCGTCATATGCGCTCGATTGCGGGGCGTGGTGGAGGAAGGCGGGGCTGACAGGCCGGGTTGCATGAGAACGTTCGATAGACTTGAAAAGTTGCAGGCCTCGATAGGGAAGCCGCCGACGCTACAGGGCCGCTTCTCGAAGATCAACCGGACCCGCAACCGCGCGCGTTATGGGCAAATTCTTTAACCATGAATCATCGCCGCGCCGCTGCCTCACGTGCCGATCCAAGCGAGAATGCGCTGAACGATCTCGTCCTCGACGCCGTAGAAACCATGCGGCGCGAAGGCCTCGCAAGGCTGCGAGCGTGGCGGCAACCCGCCCGAAACGGTGATGATCTCGCTCTTGGGCGAATGCGTCAGCATCGATTTGAGCTTCGCGTTCTCGGCGGGCGGCGAAAGATTGCAGGCATCATCGACATGCGAGGCGATCAGCACGGGCACGTTGATCGCGGCGAGATCCGTGCCATAGACCGTCTCCTGCAGCTCCGGACGCCGCCCCGCGCGGGTGAGGCTCGAGGTAAGCACGATCCCGGCGATCTCGCCATGCGTCAAGGCCGCAGCCGCGTTGGTCGCGGCATTGGTCCCCTGGCTGGTGCCGACGAGCCAGACCGGCGCGCGCGTCCGCTGGTGCAGGAAGGCGACGATGACCCGTACGGCCTCCGCATAGAAGGCCGAGTGGCGCAGGAAGAACAGCGATTTGCCGTCGCTCGGCGCATCGGGAATGGCGACCGCGGCGCCGCGCGCGACCCAGGCTTTGCGCGTGCGCACGAGGAAGTTTCCGCCTTTGGCGATCTTGCCGTCCGGCGCGATCTCAACGACGCCATTTCCGCCCGGCAGCATCACCAGCGCGAGCTTCGGATTGTCGGGCGCGAGGTAGAGGACCCGCTCCGAAACCCCGCCGCCGATCGGCAGATCGGCCACCACCGGCTCCGCCGCCCGCGCGCTGTGCGCCAGCAGCAGAGCGGCAAGGACGAGACAGCAGGAATAGGGGCAATGGCGGCGGCGCGACGCCGGCGTCGTGCAAGTCTGTCGGAGGCCCCCCATCATCCACCCCCCTCGTGCGGCCGGTCTAGGGGCTCTGGGCGGCCCTCGCCGATCGCAGGGGAGGATAGCCGCGCCCCTTCGCCAAGGCAACGCGGCGGCCAGAGGCGAAAAAGCCGCCGGCCGGCGGCGGCTCACGCCCCCTTTTTTAAAGGCGCGCCCCGGGCGTTCCCTTCGGCAGCTCGAAGAGGCCGGAGGGGAGCGATGCGAAATAGGCGAGGACCTGGTCGGTCGTCACCACATCGGCGTATTTCGCATGCATGTCGCAGAGATTGATCGCATGGCTTGCCTGCGAGCGGTCGAAGCAGCCTTCTTCGGCGAGAGCCACGTGGAAGTTGTTGCTGAAGGCGTCGAGCACAGTGGCGCGCACGCAGCCGCTCGTCGTCGTGCCGGTGACGATGACGCTGTCGCAGCCCAAGAGCACGAGATAGCTCAGCATGTTGGTACCGAAAAATCCGCTCGGCTTCTGCTTGCGCACGACGATGTCCTGCGCCGCCGGCGCGATCTCGTCGACGATGTCGTTGCCGTCGCGATTGACGCCCGTCGCGCGCGGCCGCTCGGAATTGCGCGAATTCTTCCACGACCAGCTGCCGGCATCCCAGCCATCGTCGCGGCCGAAGCCGGTGGTGTAGATCACCGGCAGGCCTTTCTCATGCGCCCCATCGATCAGCTTGCGGATATAGCCGATCGACACCCAGCTTTCCTCGCCGCAGGAGTTGCGCCATTTCTTGATCGAATCGAGGATCGGCTCCGGCTGCTCGCCGCAGAACGCGTAATTGACGTCGATGATGAGCAGCGCGGGCTTCTTGCCGAAGCCTTGATGTGCGCCGTATCCCGCCTGCTTGAAAACCGCCTTGTCGCGGTCGGTCAGGAATTTCGTCCAGATCGGTTCAGACATGTCGCTCCCCAGTTGAGCTTTCGAGCAAAGGCCGCCGGCTCCGCCCTACCAGCCCGGATTATGCCGCGCGCGGCAGGCGAGGCAAAGCCTTTGTCGGCCCTCCTCCGCGACTTTGTGCTAGGCTGGGAATGCGGGTCTCGCATAGGAGGTGCGCCATGATTGTTCGCAAAGAGCCGGACGGACGATTGCTGCTCATCGGCCAGACCGATCATTCGCGGCTGGTGGGACAGCTCGGCGCGCATTGGGGCAATGCGCAGGTCGCGCGGCCCGAGCCATATGATTCGGTGGCGCGGGCCGCGGCGTTCCACGATTACGGCTGGCTGCGCTACGAGACCGCGCCCGAGCTCGCGGCGACCGGCGAGACGCCCGAGTTCCGGCAGATCCCCACGACCGAGGCGCAGCTCGCCGGCTATCAATGGTGCATCGACTGGCTGAGCGGGATCGATCCCTATTCCGGATTGATGGTCGGCATGCACCGCACCGGGTTGTGGCGCGCGCGCTATGAGACCATCAAGCATCCGCAGAATGCGATCCGCACGCTATCGCCCGCGGTCGAGCGCTTCATCGCCGCCAACGAGGCGCGCCAGGAGCGCGAGCGCAAAGCCTTCGATCCGGCGCAGCTCTGGACCAATTACCGGTTGCTGCAGGTCTGGGACCTGCTCGGGCTTTACTTCTGCTGCGCCGATCCGGTCGAGGATTTCATCGAGCCGGTTCCGCTCGCCTACGGCACGGCGCGCAACGAGGGCGTGCGCCTCGCCATGACGCCGAAGGATCGGCGCCGCGTGGCGTTCGATCCCTACCCGTTCGATGAGCGCCCCTGCCGCGTGCAGCTCTGCTATCGTACCCTGCCGCAGACGCGGTTCGACGACCTCGCTTCGTTCCGGCACGCTTATTTCACGGCGCCGGTCGCGGTGATGGAGTTCGAGTTGGTGTGAGCCGCCGCTTGCGCGGCGCTCAGTTCTCGCGCATGCCGCGCGCGAAGGTGCGGTTGACCGGACCCAGCAGGTAGTCGAGTGCGGTGCGCTTGGCCCCGAGGATCATCGCCTCGACCGGCATGCCCGGATAGAGCTTCACATTCGGCAGCGCCGCCAGCTGCTTGGTATCGACCTCGACGCGCGCCGTGTAATAGGAGCTGCCGGATTTCTGATCGTCGACGCGGTCGGCGGAAACCCAGCTCACCGTGCCATTGAGCGTCGGCGTGTCGCGCTGGCTGTAGTTGACGAGCCGCACCTCGGCCGCGCTCCCGGCGCGGACGTGCTCGATATCCTTGACTGGAACCTTGGCCTCGACTTCGAGCCGATCATCGCTCGGCACGATCTCCATCAAGGTGGCGCCAGGCGAGATCACGCCGCCGATCGTGTGCACCGCAAGCTCCATCACCGTTCCGTCCAAGGGCGCGCGCAGCACGGTGCGATCGAGCACGTCGCGCGCCGCGCGCATCTTCTCGGTGTTGTCGAGTAGATCCTTCAGCGCCTCGCCATGCTCTTTCGATGCTTCGTTGACGCGGTTGGTGCGCAGCTCGGAGATGCGCAGCCGGGTTTCGCCGATGCTTTGCTTGGCGCGCGCGATCTCGGTGACGTTCTGATTCATCTGGCCTTCGATCTGGGCCGCGTTGCGCTGCAATTGCAGCACTTCGGGCTTGGGGATGAGGCCTTTCTGCAAGAGATAAGTCTTATCCTTGATCTCTTCGGCGATGAGGCTCAGCTGCTGGCGCTCGCTGGCGATCTGCGCCTCGAGGCCGCGGATTTCCTCGTCGGCCTGGCCATCGCGCTGCTCTAGAATTTGCGTCTCGCTGTTCAGCTCGTTAAGCCGCGCCTTGAAGATCGTCTCTTGGCCCTGCATCAGCTTCGCCACCGCGGGATCGTCGCGCCGCCCGAGGAGCGAGGGCGGAAACGTGATCTCGCTCTGGCCCAGCTCCTCGGCGGTCAGGCGCGCGACCAGCGCCGCCGCCGCGTCGTAACGCCCGGTCACCTGCTGCAGATTGGCCGAGGCTTGGGTTTGGTCGAGCCGCAGCAGCACCTGATCGGCCTTGACCTTCTCGCCATCGCGCACATCGATCTCCCGCACGATGCCGCCTTCCAAGTGCTGGATGGTCTTGCGCTTGCCGTCGATCGTCACCGCGCCGGGCGCGATCACCGCGCCGCGCAGCGGCGCCAAAGCCGCCCAAGCAAAAAAGCCAATGACGAAGACAGCGATAATGGCAAAGCCGACGACGATAGTGCGGTGAAGATCGGGTCCGTCGGTGTCCGCCCGGCCGGCAAAGGCGCGGGCGAGCCGCGCACGCGCACCCAGCACCGCGTTCGGGGCGGCGAGCGTGCTCACGATGCGTCCGGCACCGGTCCGCGGCCGCCCGCGGGCGCGGCGTTGACGGCGACCACATGCGGGCGCATGGCGAAGGGATTGGCGCTGGGATGCGGCGCCGGCGCTTGCGGCTTCGGCATCATGGCGATGTTGCTGGGGCCCGGCCCTGCCACGGCGCGCGTCAGCTTCGACATCACCGCGTCGCGCGGACCGAAGGCCTCGGCGACGCCGCCCTTCATCAGCAGCACCTTGTCGGCAACGGCGACGAGGCTCAGGCGATGGGTGATGAGGATGATGGTGGTCTTTTGCTCTTTGAGCTGGAACAGCGTCTGCATCAGCCGGTTTTCGGCTGCGCTGTCGAGGCTCGCATTGGGCTCGTCGAGCACGATGAGCTTGGGATTGCCGTAAAGCGCGCGCGCCAGGCCGATGCGCTGACGCTGTCCGCCCGAGAGGAAAGCGCCGCCATCGCCGATCTCGGTGTCATAGCCCTTTGGCAACTCGAGGATCATCTCATGTGCCTGGGCGCGTTGCGCCGCTTCGATCACCATCGCATCGGGCCCCTCGCCCATGCGCGCGATGTTGTCGCGCACCGTGCCGGCGAAGAGTTCGACATCCTGCGGCAGATAGCCGATATGCGGTCCAAGCGCGTCGGCATCCCAGCTCTGCAGCTCCGCGCCGTCGAGACGCACGGTGCCGCGCTGCGGCAGCCAATTGCCGACGATGAGGCGCACCAGCGTGGTCTTGCCCGCGGCCGAAGGCCCGATCAGCGCCAGCGCTTCGCCCGGCTCGAGCTCGAAATTTATGCCTTTGACCACTGGCTCCTTGGCGCCGGGCGGCTGAAAGATCACGCCTTCGAGGCTCAGCCGCCCTTTGGGCGCGGGGAGCTGCGTGCGCGTGTTGCGCGCCGGCAGGTTGGCGAGCGCCGCCTTGACGCGCTGGAACGCGCCGCGCGCCGCCATCAGGTTGCGCCAGCCCGCGATCATCTGCTCGACCGGAGCGAGCGCGCGGCCGAGGATGATCGAGCCGCCGATCATAATGCCGCCGGTCGCCTCGTGCTGAATGACGAGATAGGCGCCGCAACCGAGCATGAGACTTTGGATCGCGACGCGCACGAATTTGCTGACCGCGGTGATCATGGCCCCGCGATCGCCGGCGAGCGCGTGGAGGCGCGCCGCCGCGGCGCTGCCCGCCTCCCAGCGGCCGACGAGGTTGGGCATCATGCCCATGGCCTCGATGACATCGGCGTTGCGCACGCTCGCTTCGGCCTGATACTGCGCAGTCATCGTCGCCTTGCTGGCAGCGCTCAGAGGATCGCGCGTCATCTTCTCGTTGAGGAGGCCAAGGCCGAAGAGGATCGCGGCGCCGATGGTCGCAAGGACGCCCAAGAGTGGGCTCAGCAGAAAGATCACGAGCAGGAACACCGGCGCCCAGGGCGCATCGAGCACCGGGAAAAGGCTCGGCCCGGTCAGAAACGTGCGGAAGGTCGAGAGATCGCGGAGCGTCTGCGCGGTGCGGTCATTGCCCTGACGCAGCGCACCGACGATGCTCGCCATCAACACCGGGCCGCCGAGGCGGCGGTCGAGCCAGGTGCTCACCCGCACCATCAGCCTGCCGCGCACCAGCTCGAGCGCGCCGAGGACGCCGAAGCCGAACATCGCGATGATCGTCAGCAGGACCAGCGTGTCCATGCTCTGGCTCGAGAGCACGCGGTCGTAGAGCTGCATCATGTAGATCGGCGAGACGAGCAACAGCAAGTTGATCGTCATGCTGAAAACGAAAAGCGCGACGAAGCCCTGGCGGCAGGCGGCGAGCGCCTCCTTCAGGGGAGCAGCCGATAGCGCGGCGGGTTTGAGTTTGGACCCGGAGGCGCTGCCGTCACACGAAACGGGCCCGCAACATGCGGGCCCGTCCTGTGCTTTTTTGCCGAAGAAGGCCATAAAGCCCGCTTAGTGGAGGATGAGGTTCGCCGCCGCCAAGCTTGCCACCTGATTGGTTACGGCCTGGTTATCCGCCTGGCTGAAGTCGAAGATATGCGCCAGGGTGGATTCGGCCGCGACCGGGTTGCTGAAGGTGACATTGTTGAACTGCTCGGCGCCGCCCGTTCCGCCCGTATCCTGCGGCAGGAAGTCGATCAGGGTGATCGAGCCCTGCGTCGCCGAATTGCTGCCGAAGGTGATCAGCAAGTCGACATTGCCGGTGTTGGCGGTGTCGTAAGCCGAGTGGATGTACTGGGTGTGGATCGGTCCGAGCGAGGAGAGCGTCGAGTTGGTGCCATCCCACACGCCGCCCACCATCACGCGGTCGCCATTCGCCGAATTGAAGTCGGTGATGACCGCATTGCCGAAGGCGCCCGCGACCCAGTAATTCTCAACACCGCCGCCGCCGGTCATGACCGTCGTGCCGAGCGGCGTCACATCGCCATTGCTGTCGCAGCCATAGCTCTGCGTGCCGCAGTGGAAGGTGACCGCATTGCTGTAGCAATTGCCGACCGAGTAGCTGCCGCAGTAGTGCGAGGTGTTGATCTGCGCACCCTGGATCGCGAAGGTGTCGTTGCCGCCATCCGCGAAGAGGTTCTGGGCGAGGCTGTCCGTCGTCGTGAGATGGAACGGATCCTGCGGGTCCGAGGTCTCGGTGTGGTTGTCGACATAGACGAAGTCCTGCCCGCCGCCCGTGTGGACGAGGTCGTTGCCCGCACCGGTGAGGTAGGAGTTGTGGTCGCCGAGGCTGCCCCAAGCCTGGTCGCCATTGCCATTGCCCATGATGACGACGTTGCCGGCGTTGACCGACTGGCCGAGATGGCCGCCCGTGACCGAGTCGAAATTCGCGCCGCCCAGGAAGATGAAGTCGTTGGCGCCGTTGCCCTGCAGCAGGATGTTGTCGTCGCCGCCACCGGTTTGACCCATGGTCGTATTCGAGGTCAAGCCGCCGTCACCGAGCTGCAGAATATCGCCGTTGCCGTTGCCCTCGGCGAGGACGTTGTTGCTGCCCTGCTCGACGATGACGACGTCGCCGTTGCCATTGCCGACGATCAAGGCGTTGAAATCGCCGTCGCCGATATGAGCGCTGTCCCCCGCGCCATTCCCGGCATGGAGGAAATTGTAATCGCCGGTATCGATCGACAGGGTGTCGCCGTCGCCGTTCCCCGCGGCGAGCGTATTGTGATCGCCGGTGCCGCCCATGAGCTGGTCGCCGGCGCCATCTCCGGCCGTCAGAAGATTGTTGTCGCCCGTATCGAAGCCGACGAAATCGTTGGCGCCGCTGCCGGCGGTGACTTCGTTCGAATTGCCCGAGCTGATGGCCGCGACGTCGCCGTCGCCGTCGCCGACCGTGACGCAATTGTTGTCGCCGGTGAACACGATGGCCCAGTCGCCATCGCCATTCCCGGCATGAAGAGCGTTGTTATCGCCGGTGCCGACGGTGAGCATATCGCCAGCGCCGTTCCCGGCCCAGAGCACGTTGTTGTCGCCGGTGTTGATGTTGATCTGGTCGGTCGCGCCATCGCCGACCACCAGCGTGTTGCCATCGCCGACGCCGAGCTCGATGTCGTTGAAGTCGGCATTGCCGAGGACATGAGTCGTATCGCTGACATTCCCCAGGCTCAGCAGCCCATCCGGATCGGTCGGCGTCAGCGCGGCGATCACCGCCGGGTCGGGGTCGACGGTGCAGCCGAGGGTGCCCTGCACGCCTGCGCCCATGGCGGCCGCCAGCTGGTTCGCGAGCGTCAGCACATCCACGGTCGGGGGCGGCTGGTGGCAGTCGTGATGGGTCTTATAGGAGCAGCTCAAGCTGTCCCTGTGGCATTCATAGGATTGATACTCCTGCTGGCATTGCGCCGATGCGTGCGAGGAAGGCGCGCAAATGCCGGAGTAGGAATAAGAATGGGAGTAGGAGCCGCAGGACGACATGGATCTCTCTCTCGGTGGATGAGGGGGATGCGTGGTGACTGCTTAAGCCGCGTTCCTAATGAACGACCGAAGCTCTTGCTCAATCCGTTGCCGTTGACCGCTCGAAACTTCGCCTCGTCGCGTGAGCCGGATGCGCCGCTCTCATCGACGCATCCGGTCACGGCTTGGTCACAGACGAAGACTACGGAGACGCTGTAAAGAATAAGTAATGGGCGTAAATCAGTTATTACCGAATAACGACTTGATAATACAGGTAAAATTTTTGGTTTTCAATGTAAAAATATTAATAATATTATAATTTGTTTTGCATTTTAAATAAAGTTCAGCGAAACCCGCTGGCCATCTCCAAGGTCGTCATTTGGGCCAAGCGAGCATGGCGATCCGGCGTTCGCAGCCGAAGCGGCAGCTCCGGCGGAGTAGGCGCGCGAGCTGGATCCAGTGAATGTGCAGATTGAATTCCGGGTTCAGCCGCTACGCGGCCGCGCCGGAATAACGGCCTAATTGATGAGTCCGGAACCCTAGGTCGGAAAGCACGCCTGCGCGGTCAGGGTCGGGCCGGTGCCGAAAAGCGAGGTCAGAAACTGGAAGGCGTAGGATGCGGTCACCTGGTTGCCGCAGCTGGCGTTGGTGATAGTGAAGACGCTGGTCGGGAAAGTGAATCCCGACGCCGTCGAGGCAAAGGTTTTGGTCTCGTTTGTATTCCCGCAAGTCGTCACATCGATGGTCGCGCAGCGCGCCGCCTCCTCGACCGCGAAGTGCAGCGCGTTCTGTGCCCAGAGCACGCGGCCAAATTCGATGAGGCCCAGCATGGCCACCAACAGGATCGGCACGGTCATGGCGAATTCGACAGCCGCCGCGCCGCCGCGCTCATCGAGCGCGCGCCGAAGCAGAGTTTTGGATGATACCGCGCGGAGCTTGCTCATTGGATGCGCACCATGGAGGTGGCGTTGAAGGTGATCGGGCTCGGGATCGCCGGATAGGGGAAGAGCGGCGTATAGCTCGCCTGCGCGTTCACCGTGACATAGACGCCTTCATTCCCGCTAGCGCAGCCTGTCACGCAAGGTGGCGCCGTGGTGTTGGTGATAGAAACCGGTGTGCCGCCAACACAGGCACAGCTCTCGCTCGGCGCCGGGCTGGCGGAGACGCCGCTGAGACCCGTCGCGTTCGTCACCGCATTGCTGATATTGGTCGAGTTGAATCCGCCGGTCTTCAGCGCATAGTCCGCGCCGGCCTGGGCTGCGTTCTGAACCTGCATCTTGGTGTAGGCGCCCATGCCGAGATCGGTCAAGGGCACGATCATCCCCGCGATCAATGGCAGAACGAGCGCGAGTTCGATGGCGCTCGTCGCCTTGCGCTCTCTCCAGAAAGAGCGCAGGCGACGCGGCTGCGTGAGCGATGCTGCGGAGCTTCGAAGACGCATCATGCCCTCCTCATTCCACCAGGGCGATCAATGCGCCCTGCCCATCGGTCACGCCCGTGATCGCCGAGCAGTTGCCCGAGAAATTCGTCTCACCCGTGATCTTGATCGTATTGGCGACGAGCTGCGTGCAGATCGATCCGCCAGTCTCGGCGCCGCCCGTATAGGTCACGCGCTGTTCGGGGAAATAGATGCCGCCATTGATGTTCATCGTGCTGCCGCCGTTAAAGGTGTTGCCGTTGCCAACGGGCGGTGAGGGCGGGGCATTGCGGTCCTGGAAGAAGGCGAGGCCGTCGATCGGCCCGGGGCATGGGCTGCTCGGATCGCAATTGTTCAGGCTCACGGTCGCCGTCGAGTTGATCGTGACGGTGGCGTAATCGCTGCCGCTGCCGGTCAAGACGATCGTTACGCCAGTGCCGGTCAGCGAGCCGCCGCCGTTGATTTTGAACGAGCCGCCATTGATGTAATAGATTCCCGGCTGCATCGTCACGTTGGTGCCGGAATTGATGGTGAAACCGCCGCAATAGACGCCCGGCGAAATGGTCGCCGGCGACCCGGAATAGCTGTTCACATCGCAGCCGCCGGGCATGGTGAAGGAGGCGCTGGCGAACGGATCGGGCACGGGCGACCCGGTATTGTCGAAAGTGCCGTTGCTGTCGTTGAGCGTCGCGTTGCCGCTGATCGAGATGCCGCCCACCACATGCGTCGAGTTGGCATTGATGTTGGCGTTGCCGCTGAGCGTCAGCGCGCCGCCCGCATTGCTTGAATTCACATAGAGGTCGCAGCCTGGGATATTGAGCGTCGGCGTGCCGCTGATCGTGAGGTCGGTGACGTTGCCGTCATTGAGTGCCAGCACGCAGGGCGTGCCGCCGCCATTAAGGGCCGAAACGGCGCGCCCGCCGATCCTCGGGTTCGAACTCATGAACAGCGAAGTGAAGAGCCGTTGCTGTGGCTGGCTGATGATGACCTCGATCGCCGATGCGAGGCTGGTGTTGGGCCCGGAGGTCGGGGGATTGTTGACCGTGACGGTGACGCCGTTCGTGCCGTCGACGAAGCCGTATTGCGCGGCGATCGCCTTCGCTGCCGCGGTCGGCTTGCCCGAGGCAAAATTATCGCCGGCATGCATGTCAGCCACGGCGGAGAAGGAAGCGCTGTCGGCGGCGCTCTGCATCTCCCGCTTCTTCACGTACCAGAAGCTCGCCTCGGTGCCGAGGCCGACGAAGCCGATGATCGCGGTCAGCGAGATCGCCGCCATGACCGAGATCGTGCCCGAAGGATCGCGCACGGCTCGCACCGCGAGCTGCGCAAAGGATTTCGTCAATTTCGTCATCGATCGAACCCGCGGTTGCTGCGCAACGACGTTCCGGTTGGATCGGCGGGGTTTCACATGGAATCGCCCGCCGGACCCGAATGCCGCGACGCTATTCCACCAGCGGGCTGTTAAGAATAGGTAAGGAGAACGGCCATCCCGATACTGATCACCCTCTTCTTTCTTGCTGAAATCGCAAAGAAAAATTGCCTTCAGACAGGTCGTCGTCATACCCAGAATTGTCGTGCAGCTTTACCATTCTCTAAGTACCTATGGCTAATTTTGCGGCCATGACGAACATCAGCCATTCCCCGCGCTCGAGCGATCGCCACGCGTCGTTTGCGCGCCAAGCCCCCCTCCGGGTCGCCCTCTGCGCCCTTCTTCTCGCCGGCTGCACCACCGGCGGCCCGCAAGGCGTGGGCGACCGCGCCGGGCGCCAGGATCCCGCAACCGTTGCCGGCGACGTGTCGAGCTCGGCCGTGCTGCGGATTGCCGACAGCCTGCGCGCCAGCGGCGATCTGTCGACGGCGATCTCGTTCTATCGCCGCGCCATCCAGATCGACCCCAACCAGGTGAAGCCCTATATCGGCTTGGGCGAGACTCTGCTCGCCGCGGGCTATGCCAATCAAGCGGCGGAATCGTTCCGCGCCGCCCTCTCCATGGCCCCGGACAATGCCGACGCGACGCGCGGCCTCGGCATGACGCTCGTCGCGCTCGACAAGCCGACCGAGGCGGCCGAGATGCTTAACAAATCGATAAACACGGCACCCTCGCCCCGCGCCTTCAGCGCGCTCGGCGTCGCCGAGAATCTCATGGGCAACACGGCCGCCGCGACCGAGGCCTTCAAGCACGGCTTGGCGCTCGCCCCCGAGGATTTGGATTTGCTTAACAATTACGGCCTGTCGCAGGCGCTTGCCGGCGATTACGACGGCGCCATCGCCACCCTCCACCGGGTCGCGACCGATCCGCGCGCCAGCTCGCGCAACCGGCTCAATCTCGCCCTCGTGCTGGGCTTGGCCGGGCGCAGCGAGGACGCGGCGCAGGTCGCACGCATCGATCTCGACGAAAAAGCGGTGCGCAGCAATCTTGCCTATTACGCCGAGCTCCGCGCTCTCTCGCCTGCGGCACGCGCGCAGGCGATCCTGCGGCCGGGCAAGCCGCTCCTCGCTCAGACCGCGCCTGCTTCCACTTGCGATGCGCCCGCTTGCGCCCCGCCGGTGATTGGCGACAAAGCGAGCGCGGCGCCCGCGGTCCCGGTCGCGTCCACCCCGCTTGCAGCGGCGGCACCTCAGAAACCTGCCGCCGGTCCTGCGGCGGCGGCCGAGCCGAAAACGGCCGCCGCACCCAAACCCGCCAAGCACGCGAAGAAGCTTGCCGAGGCGAAGCCTGCTCCGGAAGCCGCGGCGAAGCCCGCCCCGGCCCCGTCGGAAGCGGCTGCCGCCCCGAAGGCGGAGGATCACCCCGCGGCAATGGCCGCCGATGCGAAGGCGGAGCCCGCCAAGGCCCCTGCCGCCGCGCCCGCTAACGGCGATAAGCCCGCAGCGATGGCGAGCGAGGACAAGGCGGCGCTGCGGAGCGAAGCCGCGCCCATGGAAGCGGCGAATGCGGCGCCGGCGAAGGCCGTGCCGCAGCAAGTGGCGCAACTTGACGAGACGCCGGCACCCGCCCCGAGCGTGGCGCCCGCCAGGCCCGAAGCCAGCCTTGCGATGAACATGCCCGCCAAGCGGCCGGATGCGCCGATGACGAGCACCCAAAACGCGTCTCACGCGGATCAGGCACCGGAGGCGGCGAAGTGGCTCCCCGGCCCCGATGGAAACACGATACCGGCGACCGCGACGGCCGAGGCGAGCCCGGGCACCGCTCAAATGACGCCGGCGCCCCAGGCTGAGCGCGTGGCCGCGGTGACGACGCCGAAGCCCGAAACCGCAGCTAATGCGGCGCCCGCGACCGGCCCGACGGTGGTCGCGGCGGCGCCCGCTCACCCGGCCGGCAAGCATGGCTCCTGGATCCAGCTCGCCACCTTCCGCAGCGAGCAGAACGCCAAGGATCAGCTCAAGGCGACGATGAGCGGCAACCAGGATCTGCTGCATGGTCTGCCGGTGACGCTGCGGCGGGTCGATCTCGGCGCCGAGAAGGGCATCTACTACCTGCTGCGCGTCGGGCCGATGGAAAGCACCGCGCAAGCGCATGATCTCTGCGCGGCCTTCAAAGACCGCAAGATCGACTGCGTCATCTCGAAGTGATCCCAGCCGCGCGGCAACCCACCGCGCGGCGTCCTCCCTTCGCTTTCCCTCTGCTGTTCCCGCTCGAGAAGCGCCAGCCGCCTTGCCGTGGCGGCTCGAGGCGCGTCTGCGTCTGTGCGCAGCCTCGGCTTCGCCACAGGCGCAAGCGGCGCAGCGGCTGGAGCCCCGGCTCCATCGACGCAGGCGGCAGCTCGGAGAGGGCGGCTTGCCCTACCTCCTCCATCGAAGCAGCCGCTTCCGCCGCGAAGGCCGGACGCTCCGCTCGCTTTGCCGGAGCGACGAGGCCGCGATAGGGCAAGGCTTCCTACTCCCCTCGGGGATCGCTGCTCTACCTACCCCCGTCAGGCGGCGTCTCCGCGTCTCTCCTGGTGCCGCGGGGCGATGCCGTGGACGCAATGAGGTAGGCAACGCCGCGACGCTCCTCGAGACGGGCAGAAAGCAGACGGGCGCTTGGAAGAGCGTCTCGAGGCGCGGCCTACGGATAGCCCTGCCCAGGACGTGCGAGGCGCGGCATCGCCTGGCACGATCGGCGACAGCCATCGCCCGAGCCGGCGTCATCGAGATTGGTAGAGGAGTAGCCGGTGCGGCCGAGGGCTCGGCGGTTTGGCGCCGTCTGGCCGCAGCCGCTCGCTCAGTGATGCGAGAAGGCGTCCATCACCTGGAGCAGCGCCGGACCGCCGAGGACGACGAACAAGGCCGGCAGGATGAACACGATCATCGGCACGGTCATCATCGCCGGCAGCTTGGCGGCCTTCTCTTCGGCGCGCAGCATGCGCTCGTCGCGGAACTCGGCCGAGAGAACGCGCAGCGAGTTGGCGAGCGGCGTGCCGTAGCGCTCGGTCTGGATGAGGCTGTTCACGAGCGCGCGCAACTTCGCCATGTTGGTGCGATTGATGAGATTGCCTAGCGCGGTATGGCGGTCGGGCAGGAAGCCGAGCTCGATCGAGGTCAGCGACAGCTCCTCGGCCAGCACCGGCGAGGTGCCGGCGATTTCGCGCCCCACCCGGGTCATCGAGGCATCGAGGCTCAATCCCGCCTCGGCGCAGATCACCAGAAGGTCGAGCGCGTCCGGAAGCGCCTTGGTCATCTCGGCCTGGCGCCGGTCGGAGACGTTCTTGATCACGACGTCCGGGGCGAGGAAGCCGCCGACGAAGCCGAGCGCGACGATGCCGAGATGCATGGCCGGACTGCCCTTGGCGCTGGCGGCGAGGCCGAAATAGAACAGCGTCGCCCCGCCCAGAACGAAGGGCAGCACCGCCTTCGCAAAGAGATAGACGATCACGGCGTCGCGCGAGCGCCAGCCCGCGCGCGCAAGGCGCATGGAGAGGCGCTCGACATGGCTGCCGCGCATCAGGTTGAGCTTCGTCACCGCCTGGCGCATGAAGCTCAAGCCCGAGCTGCGCAGATCGTTGCTGCCGCGATTGCGCCGGGCCGTGGCGGCGGTCCGCAACGCGTTGCGCCGCTCCGACAGCGAGCGCACGCGCGCCGCCATCGGATCGCGGACGACGAGGGCGTTCCAAAGCGCGACCAGGACCATCAGGACGCACAGCGTCGCCGAGGCGACGACGACGTCGTCGCCGGACAGGGAGAAGGGCAGGAAGGAGAAAGGGTTCATATCTCGAACTTCGTCATTTTGAACATCGTGCCGATGCCGATCGCCATCGAGGTGAGGCCGCCGCCGAGCAGGACGTGGCCGCGCGCGGTGGTGATCAGGACCATGCCGTAATCGGGATGGATGAACATGATCGCGCCGAACATGATGAAGGGCAGCAAGCCGAGAATGGCGGCGCTGGCGCGGGCCTCGCCGGTCATCGCTCTGATCTTGAGCTTCATTTGCTTGCGCCGGCGCAGGATGTTGCCGAGATTCTCCAAGGTTTCCGTCAGATTGCCGCCGGTTTCCTGCTGCACGGACAAACTGATGGCGAAGAAGCGGAACTCGGGAACGTCGATGCGCTCGGCCACCGCCCAGAGCGATTGATCGAGCGTCATGCCGACGCTGTAGGATTCGATGATGCCGCGGAACTCCGAGCCGACCGGGTCGGGAATCTCCTGGCCAACGATCTTCATCGATTCGGTGATCGGCAGGCCCGAGCGCAGGCCGCGGACGATCAGATCGATCGCCTCGGGCAGGAGCATGACGAACTTGTTGCGCCGGCGCTTGACGAGAAAGCCGACGACCATGTGCGGCAGCCCAAGGGCGACGCCGATCGCGAAGAGCACGGAGGCAACGGGCGACAGGCCGAAATAGCTGAAGCCCGCGACGGCCGCGGCGAAGACCACCACGCTTGCGAGAAGATACTCGCCGAGGGAGATCCGCCGCCCCGTCGCCGCCAAGCGCGCGCGCATTTTGGCGGGCCGCGGCATCAACCGCTTGATGAGCCGGTCGAGTGCGGCGATCGAGCTGTCGGAGGTGTCGCGCCGCAAGCTCGGGCCGTTGGCTTGCGAGGCGCCCGTCAGCGACCGGCCGGTGGCGACCTGCGTCAGGCGGCGGCGCATGCGCTTCTCATCGCCGGAAAGAGCGGTCGCGAGCATGAAGAGCAGGCCGAGCGCCGTCGCCAGCATTGCCCCGCCGACGAAGAACGCAACCGGATTGACTTGGCCGAAAAATGCGCTCATGCGATGGTTTCCATCAACGCCTTGTCGAGGCCGAAATAGGCGGCTTTCGGCACGAAGTTCGGCCGCAATCCGGACGAGACGTACCGTCCCAGCAGCTTGCCGTCCGGGCTCTCGCCCTCGACCTCGTAGTGGAACAGATCCTGGGTCGTGATGACGTCGCCCTCCATGCCGATCACCTCGGTGATCTGCGTGATGCGCCGGACGCCGTCGCGCATGCGGCTGACCTGGACGATCATGTCGAGAGCGCTCGCGATCTGGGTGCGCACCGCCTTCGACGGCAGGTTGATGCCGGCCATGCCGATCATGTTCTCGAGGCGGGTCAGGGCCTCGCGCGGCCGGTTCGCGTGGATGGTGCCGAGCGAGCCTTCGTGACCTGTGTTCATCGCCTGCAGCATGTCGACCGCCTCGGCGCCGCGCACCTCGCCGAGGATGATGCGGTCGGGGCGCATACGCAGGGCGTTCTTGACGAGGTCGCGCATCGAGATTTCGCCATTGCCCTCGAGATTGGCGGTGCGGGTTTCGAGCCGGACGACGTGCGGCTGCTGCAGCTGCAATTCGGCCGCGTCTTCGATGGTGACGATGCGCTCGCCGGCGTCGATCATCTGGCTGATGGCGTTGAGCAGCGTCGTTTTACCCGAGCCCGTGCCGCCCGAGATCAGGATGTTGAGGCGGCAGCGGCCGGCGATCTTCAACACGTTGCTCATGGGGAGCGACAGGTTGGACTGCCGGCTCATCACGTCGAGCGTGATCTTCTTCTTGGAGAATTTGCGGATCGAGATCGAGGGACCGTCGATCGCCAGCGGCGGAATGATGATGTTGACGCGGCTGCCGTCGGCGAGGCGCGCGTCGCAAAGCGGGCTCGATTCGTCGACCCGGCGCCCGATCGCCGAAACGATGCGGGTCGCGACGTTCATCACATGCGCGTCGTCGCGGAACCGGATCTTGCTGAGCTCGAGCTTGCCGCCCCGCTCGATGTAGATCTGGTTCGGCCCGTTGACCATGATATCGGTGATGCCCTCGTCGGCCAGCAAGGGCTCGAGCGGCCCCAGCCCCACCATGTCATTGACGAGCTTGGTGACGAGGTTGCGCTGCTCGACGGCGTTGAGCTGGATCTTCTCTTCGGCGGCGATCTCGGCGACCACCTCGCCGATCTCGCGCGCGAGCTCGGCGCGCGGCAAGGCCGAGGCGGCGCTGACATCGATGCGCGACAGCAGCTTCGGCTGGATGCGGTCTTTCGCGTCCTCGATCGGGTCGGTCTCGGCCGGCGCTCCCGCGACATCGGCGGGCTGATGGTGCGGGACCGGGATCGCCGCGGGGCTCGGAGAAGCCTCGCCGAGCAGATGGTTCGAGAGATAAGTGATGAGGTCGCGCTCAAGGAGGGGATCGGGCTCGATTTCTTTTTCCGCGAGCCACTCTTTGATGGCTTCGCTCACCCGGCTGGCGAGCGCGCCGCGCGGCATGGATTTCGCCTCGGCTGCGCCGATCCGCTCCTCGACGAGCGCCTTCAACGCCGCCTTGGCGGCTTCGGCCCAGGGAGGCGGCGGCGGCGCCTCGGGATGTCCGAGGCTGGCCGCAGGAACGACCCGAAGCGCCGGCGATCCGTCAGCCGTCCTGCGTCCAAAGCTCATGATTTACTCGGCAGCGGCGAGCGAATTCTTCCCGCCCCGCTCCGCACTCTTCGCAGCCTTGCCGGGGAAGAAGCGCGCGAGAAGCCCGGTTTGCTTCGGCGCCTCCTTGTCGAAAGACTGCGCGAGGCCGCGCAGCGCGGCGACCGCCTTGCTCGAAGGCGCGGTTTTGGGCAGAGGCTTGCCGGTGTTGAGCGCCTGAAGCACCGCCACACGGTCTTCGGGAACGACCGCGGCGAGGTTCATCTTCAGCGATTTCTGCACCTCGGCCGGCGCCAGCTCGCTCTTTTTATAGGCGCCCGCGCGATTGCCGACGACGAGGCATTTCGCCGTCGGCGCGGCCTCCTTCGCCAGGCCGACGAGGCGTCCCGCGTCGCGCAGGCCGGCGAGCGAGAAATCCGTCACGATGACGATGATGCTGGCTTCCGCCAAGGTGCGGCGCACGAATTCGGCGCCGAGCCGCGGGACATCCATGACGATACGCTCGGAGTCACGCCGCGCTTCCTTCAGCAGCAGCTCGATGGCGCCCGGCCGCGCCTCGCTGACGGCATCGAGCGGCTCTTCCGAGGCGAGCAGGCTCAGCCGGTCATTGACCCGCGACGCGGCGCTCGAGACGAACAGACTGTCGATGCGCTCGGGATTGGCGAGAACCTCGCAGAGGCCGTGGCTGGTCTCGACATCGAGCGCTAGCCCGGTCGTGCCCCAGCGCACGTCGAGGTCGATCAGCATGGTGCGGCGATGCGCTTCCTCGGCAAAGAGCCAGGCGAGCGTCGTCGCGACCATGGTGGCCCCGACGCCGCCGCGCGCGCCGATCACGGCGACGACATCGCCGCGCGGCTTGGCGGCTTTTTCCTGGCCCATCGAACCCATCGGCTGCGAGCCCGCCATCAGTGCGTGCCCGAAGGCCTCGGCGGTCACCGGCTTCACCAGATAGTCGGCAACGCCGGCTTGGCGCAGGCGCCGATAAACCGTCACGTCGTTCACTTCGCCGATCACGATCACCATCGTGCCGGGCGTGCAGACCTCGGCCAAGCGGTCGAGCGCTTTGAACATGTCCGGCTGGTCGGAGAGATCGACGACCAGGGTGCGAACCGCCGGATCGCCGGCCAGATGCACCGTCGCTTCGGCAACGCCGCCCGCGCTGATCGTCGCGTTGGGCCATTCCGTGCCCAGCGCCGCGGCGAGCGCCGCGCGGGTGGCTTCGTCGCGGACGAAGCCGACGAGCGTACCCGCAGAGGCGTTGCTCGCGCCGAGATTGATCGACATCACGTTGGTCGCGCTCACTTTCCACCCCCCACCGCCGCGCCCGAAAGCTCGGGCGCGAGCGTTTTCGCGATCTGCCCATTGCGGTAGAGCTGCACGCCGCGCGCGGCGAATTCGCCGTCGGCGGGACCAGGCGTCTGGCCGTGCACGAGATCACCTGGATTGGCGACCATCAGGCCGAGATTGGCCGTGGTCGCGCAGCCGTAATTGCTCACCGGCGTGTTGTTGAAATCGTCAGCCTCGGGCTTGCTGTAGTCGGGGCAAGCCGGGGGGGTCACGACGTAGCGCCCGACCGTCACCGCGACGCCGTTGCGCGCGAGCGCGCCGTCGACTGTCGGGCGTTGCGCGACATGCGCCTCGATGCCGTGCTGGCGCAGCATCGTGCTGACCGCCTGCAGGCGCCGGGCGGTCAAGGACTCGGTTGCGGGAATGCCGCTGCGCGGCCCGGTGGCGATCGTCACCTGATCGCCATAGCCCACCGCCGTCTCGTCGAGGAAGCGCGACAGGGCGGCGACCTCGGTGCTGGTCGGCGCCGCGGCGCCGGCCATGAATTGAACCTCGTGCGAGATCGTGACGAAGTTCACTTTGTTGGCCTTGGGCGCCTCGGCCGGCGTCCACCGCGCGGGCTGCGGCGTGCAGCCGGTCGCGAGGAGGGCCGCGGCCAGGAACAGCGGCATCACATAAATCAGGAAGGTCGGTTCATCGGAGCGCATTGCGGCCACCTATTGAAGAATGAATCCGGCGGGACCAATCGCCCCGGACCCGTGGGGTCCGGTGGGCTCCTTGCCGCCGACGGGCAGCGAGGGGCGCTGCGTCGAGCCATCGAGCACCATGTCGAGATCGTTGGGCGGCGTATAGCCGTCGTTCGGGCTCGCGAGGCGCTGCGTCGAGACTGGGCGCACGAGATAGGGCGTGACGAGGATCACGAGCTCGCTCTCGTTGCGCTGGAACTGGTTCGAACGGAACAGCGGCCCCAGCACCGGCAGCTCGCCGAGGCCCGGCACCTTGTTCACGGTGTCGGCGATGTTGTTTTGCAAGAGCCCGCCCAGCGCGAAGGTCTGGCCGCTGCCGAGCTCGATCGTCGTCTCGGCACGCCGCGTCGTCAGCGCGGGAATGTTGAAGCCGTTGATCTGCACCTGGCCGGTCGAGGAGATCTGGCTCACCTCCGGCCGCACGCGCAGGCTGATTCGCCCGTCCGCGAGGATCACCGGCGTGAAGGCGAGCGCCACGCCGAAGGGTTTGTAGGTCACGGTGATGGTCGTCCCGCCGCCATTCCCACTGGTCTGCGGCACGGGGATCGGGAACTCGCCGCCGGCGAGGAAGCTCGCGGTCTCGCCGGAGACGGCGGTCAGATTGGGCTCGGCCAGGATGTTCACGAGACCGTTCTGGTTGAGCGCGTCGATCACCGAATTGAGGGCGAGGTGCGAAGTGCGGACCGTGCCGAAGATGCTATCGGTCGTGCCGCCGATGCCCGGGTTGCGAAGATTGATGAAATTGGAGTTGAAGAGGCTGCCGGGCGGGATCACCGGGCTGCCCGTCGCGAAGCCGAGGGTAAAAGCGCCAAAATTGAAGGCGTTGTCCCAGTTGATGCCGAGCTCTTTGACGACATTGTGCTGCACTTCGGCGACGCGCACGCGAAGATTGACCTGGTTGGGCGCATCGACCGCAATGTGATTGATCAGCTGCTTGTCATCCGTGACGAAGGGACGCGCGAGACGGCGCGCATCTTCGGCCTCGGCCGGAGATTTGACATGGCCGGTGAGCACGAGTTCGCCATCGACGTTCTTCACTTGGACGGCATTGTTCGGAATGAGCTGGTCGAGCGCCGCCTGGAGGCGCGCGGTGTCGCGCGTCACCACCACCGATTTGTTGGTGATGACGTGCTGCTCGGCATCAACGGCATAGAGCGATGTCTCGCCCGGGCCTTTGCCGAAGATGTAGATGAGACGCGGCGACTTCACCCGCACATCGGCGATTTGCGGGTCGGCAACGAACACCGTGTCGGCGTTGCGGTCGAGCTTGATCAGGTCGCCCTTGCCGACATCGAGCCGGATCGCGCTGCCCGAAGGCGCGAGAATCTCGTCGGCATGGGCGGGATGGAGGCCGCTGGCCGCCAAAACGAGCGCCGCCGCCGCGAGAAAAGAGCGAAGAGACTTCATCATCATGACCCACCCGTGAGTTTCTCCGGCCCCGATCCGTTCGGGTTCGGAGTCGGCGCAGACGCTTTGTTGTTGATGGTGACGTCGATCTTCGTGTCGCCGCCGCCTTGCCCGCGAAGGACGGTGATCGTCTCTCCCGAGCCGGGACCGTGATGGATGAGCGGGCTCACATCGCTGTCCCAGGTGTGGCTGACCGACCGGACGCCCTTCTGCTCGGGCACACCGTCATCGCCCAAGGCGCCGCTCGCATCGGCGAGATCGCTGCCGGGCAGGCCGCGCAGGCTCAGCGCAATGCTGCCGAGCTTGCTCGCGACTTCGAGTGCTTCGACTTGCTTCGGCGTTGCCTCGAAGGTGACCGTGTGCGCGACCGCAGCCTTGCCCTTGATGTCCTCGGTCGACTGATCGGTTGCCAGCACGCGAAGATCGGTAAGAACCGTCTCGCTCGCGAAGGCGGGCTGGGTTGTCTTCGCGTCGGTTGACTGGATCACATGCGAAAGAACGACGTCGACGTGATCGCCCGGGAAGACGAGGCCTGCGATGCCGCTGACGGCGGTCACCGGGACCGTCACGGCCCGCATGCCGGGGTTCAGGACCGCGGCAAGGAAGCCGCGATCGCCGGGTTTCACGAGGCGGCTGTTGGTGACCGGCTCGCCCGCGGCGATGTTGAGGCGCACGACCGCGCCGGACAAGGCTTCAGGCGTATCCTTGCCCTTGAGGAGATAGGTGTCGGCGACCTGCCCTTCGGGCCAGGCCTGCCAGCGCAGATCCTCAGGCCGCACGAAGCTGCCGGTTGCCAGATCGCGCGCGGCGACAAGCACGAAATTCGTCTGCTGCGGCTTCGGCTGCTCGGCGACCTGCTCGTGCCGCGACAGCCAGGAACGCGCGAAGTAGATCGTGCCAAAGCCGAAGACCGCGGCCAGGATCACGAAAATGATAGTGCGCTGTCGCATGATGACTGTCTGCCTTTCCTGCGTTCAGCCTGCCAGAAGCCGCAAGCCGACAAGCCCCGCGCCGGCCGCAATCGCCACGCCGTAAGGGAGGCGAGCGCGCGCAGCATAGGCGCCGGCGGTTAAGGATGCGTCGACGCCTGCCGTCGCGCGCCGGCGCTGCATCCAATGAAATGCGAGGAACAGCAGCGCGAGCGCGCCGCCCGCGATGCTGGTGACGATGAGCATCGGAAAGATGAATTTCGGCCCCGCCCACAGCGCGGCCGCGCTGATCATCTTGATGTCGCCGCCGCCGAAATAGCCTTTGGCGAAGAGACCGAAGCCGGCCCCCAGGGTCGCGCAGGCGACCGCGACGCTCCAAAGCCACGGCACGGGATGGGGCGCCGTGAACACATAGAGAGGATAGAGAGCGGCGATGCCGAGGTTGACGGCGTTCGGAATCTCGAACTCGATCGCGTCGCTGCAGGCCGCCCAGGCCAACAAGGCTAGATAGCAGAAGACCAGCAATTGGTCGGGCAAAACATGAAACATGATCGACGCTCCGCCTCACCGCGTGGCGGTGACAGGCTAGGCTCGGGCGCGGGGCGTGACAGCGTGAACCACGATGCCACGCCCCACCCGATTGAGCTGTCGCTTGTCACTCGGGGTGAGAGCCCCCGGCGTAGCTACGACGCCTTAGAGGTTGCTCGCCACAGTGTTGAAGGTCGTGTTCAGGTTGGTGCCAACCAACTCGACCGCGACGATGATCGCGACCGCGATGAGCGACGCAATCAGGCCGTACTCGATCGCGGTGACGCCCGAGCGATCCTTGAACAGGCGATTCACGGTGGACAGAATCATGAACATAGTGATGCTCCTCCAGAAGGGGGTTCCCGTTGACACGCTACGGGGCAGGAGTAAACGGCGGCCGTATTAAAATGGCGTTACGGTAAAAATGCATCTCGGGGCAATTAACTCAAATGCCATCGATGTTTGCGCCGAGGTGAATCCGTTAAGCATGGGGCGCGGTCTTCTTTTGTGATTAGATCGCGGCGAAGTTCAGCGACTTCGATTATCCGCAACGCCGATAACGCAAAACGGATCGAGCTATGAGCGCGCGACAGCGGCTGGCCGAGCAGGCAAGCCACCAGGATTTCGAATTCGACTACAATCACAACGTCGTCTACTTCAAGGGACGGGTCATTCACCTGTCGCCCCATGAAGCGGACATTCTTCAGGTGCTGCTGAACAATCGCGCGCGCACCACGCCGCTGGGCCTGCTGATCCAGCAGGTCTACGGCTCCGCCGAGCCGGAGACCGCCGCCGTATCGATCCGCGTCTCGGTGCATTCGCTACGCAAGAAGCTCGTCGAGACCGGCATCAAGATCAAAGCCGAGCCGCGCGTCGGCTACGAGATCGATGCGGCGGCCGTGCCGGAGCTCAATCGGCGCCTCAGCGACAAGATCCTCCTGGCGCTCAACACCGCGAAGGCGTCGGGCGAGCGCGAGATCGTTGAGCAGCTCCAGCTCGCCTACGACATGGCCGAGGCGCGGCGGCGGCAGTGGCTCGCAACCCATGGCCGGACCGCCCAGGCCCCGGAGAGGCCGGCGCCGAGCCCCGGCAACGCGGCGTGAGCGGCGCCTGCCCGGCCGAAACTTAATCCTTCACTAACCCATCGCGCTCAGCATGCGCACCGAGAGGCGGCAACCGCCGCGGGCTCGATCCCTTTTGACGCATCCAAGGCGATGGCACTTCCGGAACTGCGCAACGCCCGCCCCGGCACGCGGCCTCGGGCCCGCCGGCCGAGCACAAGCGCCGCCCTGAGCCTCGAGGGCGCGGCGCCCTTCCTCGTCGCGCTGTTCGCTTACGCGCTGATGCTGTGGTCAGGCGCCAAGCTGTTGCATGACGGCGACACCTTCTTTCATATCGCCGCCGGAAACTGGATTTGGACGCACGGACAGGTTCCGCATAGCGACCCGTTCTCCTTCACCATGCGCGGCGCGCCTTGGGTTGCGCATGAATGGCTGGCGGAGCTTGTGCTCGCCGGCGCCTATGCCGCGTTTCACTGGACCGGCGTTATCGCCCTGAGCGCGGCGGCGATCGCCGCCGCCTATTGGCTGCTCGCGCGCTTCCTCGAAGAAAAGCTGCGAATGCCGGCGGTGCTGCTCGGCCTCGCCGCGAGCTTTCTTCTCGCCGCTCCGCATCTGCTGGCGCGCCCGCATGTCTTCACCATGCCCATCCTGGTGGCGTGGATGATCGCGCTGGAGCGCGCCGGCACGCGCCGGCAGCCGCCGCCGCTCGCCCTTCTCGCGCTCATGGTCCTCTGGGCCAATCTTCATGGCAGCTTCGTCCTCGGCCTGGCGCTGATCGGCCTTCCCGCGCTCGAGTCAGTCCTCGCCGCCGATCAAAGCGCCCGGCGCGCGGCCATGCTGTCCTGGGGCGGCTTCTTCCTTGCGGCGCTGATCGCCTCAACCCTCACGCCCAACGGCATTGCCGGGCTGCTCCTTGCCTTTCGCCTCGCCCATCAAAGCTTCTCGCTCGATTTTATCGGCGAATGGCACAGCACCGATTTCACCCGCTTCCAGCCGCTCGAGATCTGGATCCTGGGGCTACTCGTCTTGGGATTCTGGTTGCGCCCGCGCCTGCCCTGGACCCGGCTCGTCCTGCTCGTCGGCCTCGTCCACATGGCGCTGACGCATTCGCGCAACGCCGATCTGCTGGCGCTGATCGGCCCGATCCTGCTGGCGCAGCCGGTCGGTCAGGCCTTGGGCGGAAAAACTCCGAGCCACGCCGCGCCGTGCCGCGACAGGCGTGTCTATCTCCTCGGCGCCGCGGCCGCCGCGCTGCTGACCCTCGTCGCCTGGATCGAGCCGGTGGTGCCGCATGACCAGCGCGTGGCGCCGTCCGACGCGCTCGCGGCCGCGGCCGCAGCCGGGATCACCGGGCCGGTCTTCAACGCTTATGATTTCGGCGGCTATCTCGTCTTCGCCGGCGTCGCGCCTTTCGTCGATGGGCGCGTCGATGTTTATGGCGACGACTTCATGGCGCGCTATGCCGATGCGATCGCCGCGCGCGACAATGCGTTGCCGCGCCTGCTCGACCGCTATCACATCGCCTGGAGCCTGCTGACGCCGCAAATGCCGGCCGTCGCCGCGCTCGACCGCTCGCCCGACTGGGTCCGCGTCTATGCCGATGCCAGCGCCGTGGTGCATCGCCGCCGCGCCGCGCTTCCGCCGCCTAAGCCCTGAACCCGCGACAGTCGCCTGCGATAGGCTCTGGGCGGCGGCGCCGCTTCGCGTTACCTTGATCGCCGCCCGACCCACCGGCCTCGGACAATCTCCGGCTTCTGCAGCGGAACTCGATGATGACGCGGACGCTCGCTTTCGCTTTTGCCACGGCCCTCGTCATCGCCGTCGCCGGGCACGGCCATCCGCCGCTCGTCGGCCCGGCCTGGGCGGCGTGCGATCCCGGCGACAAGCTCGACAAGACGACGCTCGAGCAAACCCGGCAAAAGCTGCAAAAAGCCGGCTATAAGAGCATCCATGATTTGCGCAAAGGCTGCGACAACACCTGGCACGGCAAGGCGAGCAAGGACGGCGCCGAAGCATCCGTCGTCGTCCTCCCCGATGGCACGATCGTCACGGAGTCGGCGGATTGAGCCCGGCGCGACACGCAGCCTGCCGCCCACCGGGCGCGGCATCCGCACCGCCGCGCGGCGCGTGACACGCGGCAGCGCCGCGCCGGCGATCCCGCAGTGAGCGGATCGAGGGCGCTCGCCGAGCCGCGCGCCGGCACCGACGGCTTGATCGACCTTTTCCTCGCCTTCCTCCAGATCAGCCTCTCCGGCTTCGGCGGCGCGATCAATTGGGCGCACCGCGCTTTGGTCGACCAGCGGCGCTGGATGAGCGACGAGGACTTCACCGAGACGCTGAGCCTCTGCCAGTTCCTGCCCGGACCCAACATCGTCAATTTCGCGATGTGTCTCGGCCAACGCCAGCACGGTCTCAGCGGTGCGCTCGCAGCGCTGGCGGGCGTGGTGCTGGTGCCGCTCGGCATCTTCGTCGCGCTCGGCGCGCTTTATACGAGCTTCGGGCAGATGGCGGTGGTTCACGGCATCCTCAGCGGCATTTCGGCCGCGGCGGCCGGGTTCATGATCTCGGTCGGCATCCGCATCGCCGGTCCGCATCGGCATCGGCCCTGGTCGGCGGTGTTCGGCAGTGCCGCCTTCATCGGCATGGGATTGTTCAAATTCCCACTCGTCTATGTGTTGCTGTGCTTGGCGCCGCCCAGCATCGCCGTCGCCTGGTGGCTCGAGGCGCGCAAGCGATGAAGGCAAGCAGCGTCCTGTGGCAGATCGCGGCGCAATTCGCGCTGCTCTCGCTCTTGTCCTTCGGCGGGGTCAATGTGATCCTCCCCGATGCGCATCGCTTCGTCGTCGATGTTCATCACTGGCTGACCGACCAGCAATTCGCGGATTTCTTCGCCATTGCCCAAGCGGCGCCGGGCCCCAATTTCCTGATGTTCGGCTTGATGGGCTGGCAGATCGCCGGCGCGCTCGGCGCCATCGTCGGCACGCTGGCGATCGGCGTACCGGCGGCGACCGTCGCCTTCATCGTCGGCGGGCTGTGGCACCGCTTCCGCGATGCGCCGTGGCGGCGTGTGATCCAAGCGGGATTGGCTCCGGTCACGATCGGGCTCGTCTTCTCATCGGGGCTGGTGCTCGGCACCGCCGCCGATCACGATTGGATCACCTTCGCGATTACCGCCGCGACGGCAACGATCGCGCTCGGCACCAACTTCAATCCCCTGTGGCTGTTCCTCGCCGCTGGGATACTCGGCGCGCTCGGATGGGTTTGAGGCCGAGCAAGGTCGCCAATCGCAAGCAAGGGAGCGATGTCATGGAGCTGATCCTGCCGCAGGCCGAAGCCATCGCCGCGCGGCTGCGCGCGCGAAAGCATCGCATTGCCATCGCCGAATCCTCGACCGGCGGGCTTGTCTCGGCGGCGCTGCTCGCGCAGCCGGGGGCGTCCGACTATTTTCTCGGCGGCGCCGTCGTCTATACGCAAACCGCAAGGCTGGCGCTGCTCGGCCTCGGCGAGAGCGACTTGACCGGGCTGCGCCCCTCGACCGAGGCCTATGCGCGCCTCCTTGCCCGCCGCGCGCGCGAGCGCTTCGGCGCCGATTGGGCACTGGCCGAGACCGGCGCCGCCGGCCCGACCGGCAATCGCTACGGCGATGCGCCCGGCCATAGCTGCATCGCGATCGCGGGGC
Organism: Allostellaceae bacterium; assembly: GCA_035605975.1. GTDB lineage: Bacteria > Pseudomonadota > Alphaproteobacteria > ATCC43930 > CGMCC-115725 > CAIKMD01. The sequence continues at coordinate 39,226 of DATNGG010000159.1, forward strand.
CGGTCGAGCGCGCCGTCACGATCGAGACGGGTCAAGCCGACCGCGCCGCGAATATGCAGGCCTTCGCCACCGCCGCGCTCGATCTCCTGCTGCAGGCATTGGTCTAGGCTCGGGGCTCGCTCCGCTTGGCTTGGGACGCGCGGCGCGGCTTGGACGCGGCGCCGCGGCTCAGCAGGGCGCGCGCCGCCGGACTGTCCATGCCGCGCCAGGTCCGGCTCTTGATCCGCCAGCCCTGGCGCGTCCGCACCAGCTCCCAGCGATTGGCGGAAAGGCGCAGCACCCGGTAGCCTTTCGACATCCCATGCGCCGCGAGCGCAAAGGGCTCGCCCTTGGGATCGGCCGCGAGGATTTGCAGATAGGAGGTCGCGACCGCCTTGTCGCCGTCGATCTCGATTTGCGGCAGGCCCGAGAAATGGCAGATGCCCTGGCCCTGCGCGTCCTTGAAGCCGGCCGAGTCGAGGATCGCCAGCATAGCGCGATGGTCTTTCGCCCCCTCGCCCATATCGACGACGCCGTCATCGCACCACCACGCGGCGGCACGCTCGCGCGAGGCGCTGTCGGTCGCCGGCGGGTGGCTTGCGATGAGATCGAGGATGGCGAGCCGGTCTTCCAGCGCGCGCAGGCGCTTCTCAAGACTATCGCGGCGGGATCGTTTCACGGGCATAAACGGTTCTCCCTTCTCGCCCGCCGCGGCGCGGCGAGCGGCGTTATGGTGGTCTCGAAACCGGGGCACGGTTCCGCCACAATGGCGCCGGCCGGAGCAATTATGGATCGAACCACACCCCGGACAAGCCTGACCGATCGCACCCGCCGCCAGATGCGCGAAGCGCTCGAGGGACGGCGGCGCGGCCTCGGGCTCGTCTTGCCGTTTTTCGGGCCGGCGGTCGTGACCTCCGTCGCCTACATCGATCCGGGGAATTTCGCCACCAACATCCAGGCCGGCGCACGCTACGGCTATCAGCTGCTATGGGTCGTGCTGTTCGCCAATCTCATCGCCATGCTGTTCCAGGCGCTCTCGGCGAAGCTCGGCATCGTCACCGGACGCAACCTCGCCGAGCTCTGCCGCGAGCGCTTCCCCAAGCCCGTGGTGATCGCAATGTGGCTCGTCAGCGAGATCGCCGCGATGGCGACCGATCTCGCCGAGTTCCTCGGCGCCGCGATCGGGCTCGCGCTGCTTCTCGGCATGCCGCTCCTCGCCGGCATGGCCGTGACCGCGATCGTGACCTATCTGATCCTGAGCCTCGAGCGCTGGGGGTTTCGCCCGATCGAGCTCGTGATCGGCGGCCTCGTCGCGGTCATCGCGTTGTGTTATCTGATCGAGCTGCTCGTCGCGCCGATCGATTGGGCCGCCGCGGCAAAGCACAGCCTCCTGCCGCTTCTTCCCGACAGCGCCGCGCTGATGCTCGCGGTCGGCATTATCGGCGCGACCGTGATGCCGCATGCGGTCTATCTCCACTCCGGATTGACGCAGGGCCGGGCACTCGCGCGCGACGAGAGCGAGCGGCGCATGCTGGTGCGCCTGTCCAATCGCGAGGTGACAATCGCCTTGGCGATCGCCGGGCTCGTCAACATGGCGATGATCCTGATGGCGTCGAGCGCCTTCCACGCCGGCCACCAGGAGGTGGCGGAGATCGGCTCCGCCTATCACACGCTCGGGCCGCTGCTGGGCTATGCCGCGTCGGCGGTGTTTCTTTGCTCGCTGATCGCGTCGGGCATTTCGAGCTCGACCGTCGGCACCATGGCCGGCCAGATGATCATGCAGGGCTTCGTCGGCTTCCGCATTCCGGTCTGGTTGCGCCGCCTGGTAACCATGATTCCCGCCTTCATCGTCGTCTGGCTCGGCGCCGATTCGACGGAGGCGCTGGTCGCAAGCCAGGTTCTGCTGAGCTTGACGCTGCCGGTGCCGATGGTGGCGCTGGTCATCTTCACCAGCCGGCGCGACATCATGGGCGCATTTACCGCATCGCCCCTCGTCCGCATGGCGGCGATCCTCTGCGCGGCGATCGTGCTGGGCTTGAACGGGCTGCTGCTGCTGCAAACATTTCACGCGGCGCTGCCGGGATTGGCGCCGAACGCCTAAGCCGCCGCGCGCGGCGAATCGTCGCGTCGCCGCCGTTGCAAATGCCTTTTCTTCGCTCGAGGTCGGGTTGTGACGAAGCGGTAACAGGGCGCGGGCTTTCCGAAGACGCTTTTCGGGGGCGGCGATGCGCCGGAATCGGGCAAAGAGGATGCAGCGATGCAACAGAGCGGAACTATTTCTCCATGCACAGCGCACAAAGGAGAGTTCCGCGAAAGCCGACGCTGCCGCCGCGCAAAACCGACTAAAATCGGCGGCGACAGGGAAGGATGATCGATATGCGAATGGCGCCATTCAAGGGCAACATCGTGGTTACGAACATGCCCGAGAATTTCACCGGCTCGGCGCTCGCAGCTTTGTTCGACGATTTCGGTCTGGTGATCGGTGCGGTCATCGAGCGGCCGAACGGCGACGAGGCGCGCGCCCTTCGCGGCTTGGTGAGCCTCGCTCCGCCCAGCGCCGTCGAGGCGGCGATCCAATCGCTCGATGGCCGCGTCATCGATTCGCGCCACCTCAAAGTCCGCAAGGCGCCGGAGCCGAAGAAGAAAGCGCCAGGCGCCCGGCCGCCAGGCGCCAAGCCGAGCGCCGCGCGCCGTCCGGCGCGGCCGCCAGCGGCACGCGCCGCGGCGCCGGCCGCCTACGACCCGGCGCCGGTGGTCGTGCGGCGCGCACCGATCGTCGAACGCCGCTCGCTCGGCGGGCCCGGTTATAAGCGCGTCCGCTTTTTCGACGAATCGAAGAACAATCGCGGCGGCTGAGCGCGCACCCGCGCGCCGGCCTTTTCCGAAAGCGAAGCGATCTCACCGCGCGAGTGCGTTGCGGCTTGCGCGCATGAGCGCGCTTTCGCGCTTATGTTTGGCAGCGAGCGGGCCGCGATAGGCTCGATTTTAAAATCGATGGCCCAAAAACGATCGGTCCGGGACGAAGCCCGGACCGATCCACTCAAGATGCTTTCAGAAGCAACGTGCGATCAGAACTCGATCTCCACGCGGCGATTCTGCGGCTCGCGCACGCCGTCAGGCGTCGGTACGCGCGGATGCTCTTCGCCATACCAGGCGGCGCTGATCTGGTTGGCAGGAACGCCTTCTCTCTCGAGCGCCGTCTGCACCGTCCGCGCGCGGCGCTGTGACAGCGCCATGTTGTAGGTCGGCGTGCCGGCACGGTCGGTATAGCCCGCGACGGAGATCTTCGCGCGCCCGCCCGACTTGTAGGCCGCGGCGGCGGCATCGACCACCTTCTGCCCATCGGGCGTCAGCGTCGACTTGTCGAAGTCGAAGAACACGATGAAGTCCTGCTTCGCGGGCGCCGCGGCCGCAGGCGGCGGGGGCGGCGGCGGGGGCGTGACCGCGGCCGGGGTCGGCGGCGGCGGAGCCGGCGCATTGAAGTGATAGGAGAGGTTCAGCAGGACATTGTGGCTCGTCGGATCGACCTTGAAGCGGCTGGTCGCGCCGCCCGCGGAATATTTCAGATTGGCGTCGGTCGTTCCGAAATAGCGATATTCGAGACCGACCAGCAACTGCGGCGTGATCGCATAGGACACGCCGACGATCGGCTGATAGGCGAAAACGTAGTCGCCCGAATTCGCGATCTTGACGTTGGTCGCGAGATTCGTGGTGTTCACCTGATTGAGGCGATAGTAGCTCGCGCCGAGGCCGAAGCCGATATAAGGCGTGAAGCGCGTCCCGGTGTCGATGTCGTAGTAGCCGTTCAGCATGGCCGAGAGATCGGACGAGCTGCCGTTGAGATTGGCTCCACGGCCGCTGGCACCAGCGAACACGTTGTTGCCCGTGCTCATATCCTGCTCGGCATAGTCGAGATTGATCTCGGCGCGGAACGGACCAAATTTGTAACCGAACGCGCCGCCGACGATGTAGCCATCATCGCGGTGCGCCGTGCCCGGCGTGACGCCCTGAAGTCCTTGGCTGCGCAACGGGTCCGGATGAGACCATCCACCCTCAAGGCGGACGTAGGGGCCGGGTGTCCCGCCCCCGGTTTGGGCGAAACTTGCCGGGGCGGTGAGTGCCACGAGGGCGACGCCGAACACGAGGCTCCGCGTATGGCTCATCGGTTACTCCTGTAAAATCACAAAAAGGTCCGTAAAGGAATACGACAGCAAGGTAAATTCCGCAAGTTTCTGGGGAAGAACCGAGCGCCCCGAGGCCGAGTTGAGCCGTGACTGTTGCCGCCTTGCCACGTTCCGCGGCGGGCCCAGGGGAGAACGGATCAAGACCGCTGCGTTTGGAGGCATCGGTCCTTCATTCGCGCTATGCTTCCTTGGCGTTGCATTGTGCCTCTCATCGGAGGCTCGGCGCATCCCATGGTGGCGCGAGCGTGGAACGAAACGATCCTTACCTCATCCTTTTGCGCCGCGAGTTGACCCGCGCGCAGGCGCGGCTGCGCCGGGCGGAGCGCGAGCGTGACCGCGCCTTGGCGATGATCGAGCGCCTGCGCAGACCGCGCAAAGGACCTATGCGCAAACGCGCGGCGAAGAAAGCGCGAAACTAACCGGCGCGACTTAGGGCGCTTTGTGCGCCTCGAGCTTGGCCTTGATCCAATTGGGATGGCGCGCGGTGTGAGTCGGCGAGGCGAAGGGCGCGGCGACCCCCAGCGCGTCGCCGGCATGCCAGGCCCAGCGCGGATCGTCGATATAGCCGCGCCCGACCGCGACCATGTCGGCCTCGCCCTTGGCGATGATGGCCTCGGCCTGGCGCGCGGTGAAGATCATGCCAACCGCGCGGGTTGGGATGCCGACTTCGCGACGGATGCGCTCGGCGAACTGCACCTGATAATTCGCGCGGATGAGCGGCGGAACCGCGGCGACGATGCCGCCACTCGAGCAGCAGATGAAGTCGCAGCCCGCCTCTTTGAGCGCCTTCGCGAAGACGATCGTGTCCTCGATCGTCGTGCCGCCCTCGACCCAATCGACACAGCTGAGGCGCACGCCCAGCGGCTTGGCGGCCGGCCAGACTTCGCGCATCGCGCGGAACACGCGCAGCGGAAAGCGCATGCGATTCTCGATGCCGCCGCCATACTCGTCCTCGCGCCGATTGGAAAGCGGCGAGAAGAAGGACGACAAGAGATAGCCATGCGCGCCATGCATCTCGCAGGAATCGAATCCCAGGCGCGCGGCGCGGCGCGTTGCATTGACGAAGCCGTCGAGCACGCGCTCGAAATCCTCGCGCACCATGGCGCGCGGCGTGCCGTAATTTTCACCGAAGGCGATGGCGGAGGGCGCGATCGTCTGCCAGCCGCCTTGCTCGGGCGTGAGGAATTTTCCGCCCTTCCATGGCTCGGCGGTCGAGGCCTTGCGTCCGGCATGCGCGATCTGGATGCCGAGCTTCGCGTGACCGTATTTGCGGCAGGAGGCGATGACGCGCGCGAGCGCGGCCTCGTTCTCGTCGGACCACAGCCCGGCGCAATAGGGCGTGATGCGCCCGATCGGCTCGACATCCGTCATCTCGAAGACGACGAGCCCGGCGCCCGAAATCGCAAAGCCCGGCAGATGCAGCATGTGCCAATCGGTGGCGCTGCCATTGTCGGAACTGTATTGGCACAGCGGCGGAATGACGACGCGATTGGCAAGCGTGAGATCGCGCAGGGAGATCGGCGTGAAGAGCTGGCTCGTCATGGCCGCGGCAATCTATCCCGGGCTCGCGCCAGCGGCAACCGCGCCTCGACTTCGGGAGCCGCAGGCGCCCCGCCTGCCATCTGGAGGAATGGGGGTGCAGGCGGGGCGGACCCGAGGGTCAAATGCCCGCCAAGGGGGTCGAGCGGGCAAGCGGCAAAGCCGCCTGCTCATTACGTCGCAAAGAAGCGTGCGATCCAAGTTAAAGTTATTTCACGATCCCTTCAATTTCAATGCCTTGCGCCGCTTGGCCGCGATGCGGGCGCGCCCGCCGCGGCGAAGCGCGCGGCGAGCCGCTTGGCGACCCGCGCCGAAACGAAAGGCGAGACGTCGCCGCCCAGCTGGCCGATCTCTTTGACGAAGCGCGACGAGATGAATTGATATTTGTCGGACGCCATCAGGAACACCGTCTCGACCGACGGGTTGAGCCGGTTGTTCATGCCCGCCATCTGAAACTCGTATTCGAAATCCGAAACGGCGCGCAGGCCGCGGATGATGACCGAGGCCCCGACCTCGACCGCGAAATGCATCAAGAGATTCTCGAAGGGCCGCACATCGATGCGCTTGGCCGCTTCGGCGTCGAGGTGATGGAGCTCTTCGCGCACGATCGCGACGCGCTCGTCGGTGTCGAAGAGCGGACCCTTGCCGGCATTGCGCGCGACGCCCACGACCAGCCGGTCGACCAGCTTCATCGCCCGCAGGATGATGTCGGAATGGCCGTTGGTGATGGGATCGAAGGTTCCCGGGTAGACTCCGATCCGCGCGCTCATGGCGACGTCCCTCCTTCCTCGATGCCCGCCTCGCCATTGCCGACCTCGACCGCGGTATCGGGAAGCCGGGCAACCGATACGACGCGCTCGCCTTCATCCACCTTGAAGACCGTGACGCCGCCGCTGCGGCGGCGGCGGATGCTGATATCCTCGACCGGCACGCGGATGAGCGTACCGCCATTGGTCACGAGCATGATCTGATCGCTCTTGGCCACCGGGAAGACCGCGATGGTCGCGCCTTGCCCGCGGCTCGGATCGTTGTTCTCGCGTCCCTGCGCGCCGCGGCCGGTGATCGGATAATCATAGGCCGAGCTGCGCTTGCCATAGCCTTTCTCGGTCAGCACCAGCACGAATTCCTCGCGCGCGGCGAGATCGGCGAATTGATCCTCGCTGATCTGGCCGGCAACGCCGTTCTCGCCGTCGCCCTCCTCGACCTCGACCTCCTCGATTGGGCTGCGCCGCCGCTCCGCGGCAAGCCGCAGATAGGCATAGCGCTGCCCGGTCGGCACATCCTCGTGCCGGAGGATCGACATCGAGATCACCGCGTCGCCCTCGCCGAGGCGAATGCCGCGCACGCCGACGGAGCTGCGCCCGGTGAAAATGCGCACCTCGCCCGCGGCGAAGCGGATCGCGCGTCCGTTGCCGGTCGCCAAGAGAATGTCGTCATCGGCGCTGCAGATCGCGACCGCGATCAGCCGGTCATCGGCATCGGCGCCCTCGAACTTCATCGCGATCTTGCCGTTCGCCATGACATTGGCAAAATCCGACATGGCGTTGCGCCGTACGTTGCCCTTGGCGGTGGCGAAGACGACGGTGCGGTCGGCCCAGCCCGCCTCGTCTTCGGGCAAGGGCATGACGGTCGAGATGGTCTCGCCGGGCGCGAGATTGGGCAGGAGATTGACCATCGCCTTGCCGCGCGATTGCGGCGTGCCGACCGGCAGGCGATAGACTTTGAGCTTGTAGACGCGGCCCGAGGAGGTGAAGAACAGCACCGGCGCATGGGTCGAGGCGACGTAGACCTGGCTGAGGAAATCCTCCTCGCGCACCGCCATGCCGGCGCGGCCGCGGCCGCCGCGGCGCTGCGCGCGATAGGTCGAGAGCGGCACGCGCTTGATGTAGCCGGCATGGCTCACCGTGACGACCATATCCTCGCGCTGGATCAGCGCCTCGATATCGGTCTCGAACTCGATCTCCTCGATGACCGTGCGGCGCGGCGTCGAGAATTGCTCTTTCACGGCGCGCAGCTCGTCGCGGATCACCTCCATGAGACGCTGACGCGAGCCGAGGATCTCGAGATAGCCCTTGATCTCGGTAACGATGCCGTCGAGCTCCTCGGCGATCTTGTCGCGCTCGAGCGCGGTCAGGCGCTGCAAGCGGAGATCGAGGATCGCCTTGGCCTGCTCCTCCGACAGGCGATAGGTCGCATCGGGCCCGGCGCCGCCGCGCCCCGCCTCCTCGATCAGCGCGATCAGCGGCAGCACATCCTCCGCCGGCCAGGAGCGCGCAATCATCTCGGCGCGGGCGGCGGCGGGATCCTTGGCGGCGCGGATGAGCGCGATCATCGCATCGATATTGGCGACCGCGACGGCAAGCCCGAGCAGCAGATGCGCGCGCTCGCGCGCCTTGCGCAGAAGATAGATCGTGCGCCGCGTGACCACGTCTTCGCGGAACTCGACGAAGGCGCGAATGATGTCGCGCAGGCCCATCAGCAGCGGCCGGCCGCCGTCGAGTGCGAGCATGTTGACGCCGAAGCTCGTCTGCAGCGGCGTGTAGCGGAAGAGCTGGTTGAGGACGACATCGGCCATCGCGTCGCGCTTCAGCTCGATGACGACGCGCACGCCGTGACGGTCGCTCTCGTCGCGCAGATCGGCGATGCCCTCGATGGTTTTCTCCTGTACCAGCTCGGCGATGCGCTCGATCATGCGCGCCTTGTTGACCTGGTACGGGATCTCGGTGACGACGATCGCGTCGCGATCCTTGCGGATTTCCTCGACCTGAGTGCGCCCGCGCATCACGATCGAGCCGCGCCCCAGCGCATAGGCGGCGTGAATGCCGGCGCGGCCGAGAATGATCCCGCCGGTCGGGAAATCGGGACCCGGCACGATCTCCATCAGCTCTTCGACGGTGATCTCGCGATTGTCGATATAGGCGATGCAGGCATCGACCACCTCGCCGAGATTGTGCGTCGGGATGTTGGTCGCCATGCCGACGGCGATGCCCGAGCCGCCATTGACGAGGATGTTGGGAAAGCGCGCCGGCACCACTTTGGGCTCTTGCCGGCTGCCGTCGAAATTCGGCTGGAAGTCGACCGTCTCCTTGTCGATGTCGTCGAGCAGCGCATCGGCCGCGCGCGACAGGCGCGATTCCGTGTAGCGCATCGCCGCCGGCGGATCGCCGTCCATCGAGCCGAAATTGCCCTGCCCGTCGATCAGCGGCAGGCGCATGGCGAAATCCTGCGCCATCCGCACCATCGCCTCGTAGATCGGCGCGTCGCCATGCGGGTGATAATTGCCCATCACCTCGCCGACGCTGGTCGCGGATTTGCGATAGCCGCGGTTCCAGTCATAGCCCGCCTGCTTCATCGCGAAGAGAATGCGGCGATGCACCGGCTTCAACCCGTCGCGCACATCGGGGAGCGCCCGCGCCACGATCACGCTCATCGCGTAATCGAGGTAGGAGCGTCTCATCTCCTCTTCGATTGCAACCGGGGTGATGTCGAGCGGCGGTGGCGGCGCGGGCGTGTCAGCCAAAATTTCGGTCCGGAAAGCTGCCGAGACGGGATGGTGGATCGCCGGCGAAATCGCCGGCGGAAAGGTCGAAAAAGCTTAGCGGATTTTGCGCCGTACAACAATCGCAGGCGCGGCCCGGGCGGGCGATTTCGGGCATCCTGGGCAGGGCCGGAATTTTCTTCGAAATCGAGGCGTTAGGCGCCGATTTTCATGGACAATCGCGACTCGCGAACCGGGCCGGCCGCGACTCGCTTGCGAGCGCTTTTTTCGCAGCGCAAAAACGTCCCGCTCGATCTAGTCGTTGAGCAGCGGAATGTCCTTGGCCGACGGCGATGCCGGCAGGGATTTGAGGAAGGCGTAGATATTCGCCGCATCCGCATCCGAGAGAATTTTCGGCTCGTAGGGCGGCATCGCGTTGACCGGCTCGCGAAGCTGCTGCAGGAAAGCCTCGTAGGGCATCTTTGTCTGGGCAAGGCGGGGTCCGGTGATGGCGCCGCCCTGCCCCTCGCTGCCGTGACACTCCCAGCAGCCTATGGCCAGGTATTCCTGCTGGCCGGCCTTGGCGTTGCCGGAGGCTGCGTGTTCCTCGGCCGAAGCGGCGGTCGCAAGCGCCGCCAACGCGCCCGCGAGCACGGCCAAAATACGAATGCTCATCATCCCCCTCTGCGCGTTAGCGTCCTTGCGATACGACATCGACGAGCGCCGGCTCGCCGCGCTTCACCACCGCGACCGCGCGCTGCAACGCCGCGCCGAGCTTCGCCGGATCGGTCACCGGGCCTTCGGCATGGACGCCGAAGCTCTGCGCCATCTTGGCGAAGTCGATGTCGGGATGGGCGATCTCAGTGCCGATATGGGCGGTGCGCGGATCGCGCATATGGCGGTTCGCCATCGCCTGGAGATGCATCACTTCCTGGAAGTAGAAGCGATTGTTGTGCACCACCATCAGGATCGGAATTTTGTGCTTGGCCGCGGTCCAGAGCGAGCTCGGCGAGACCATGAGGTCGCCATCGCCGATGATCGCCACGGTAAGCCGGCCATGCTTGCGGTTGGCGAGCGCCGCGCCGACCGCGCCGCCGCCGCCATAGCCGACGCCGTAAGCGCCGGAATCGCCGAGATAGTGGTGTGCCTTGTCCATCTTCCAGAGATGATGCGACCAGTAGCCCGCGGGCTGCGTCGCGACGGCGAGCGAGTAATCCTCGTTCTTGATCTGGTTCCAGACTTCCATGGTGAGCCGCGCGGTGGAGATCGGCTGGATGTCCCAGCCCGAGGCCGCTTCGGCCTTGGCGCGCTCATAGGCTTGCTGGCGCGCCTGGGCGAGCTTCTTGCCGCGCCCCTCATAGGCCGATTTCTTATCGGCCGTGACCAGCTTCTTCACCGCCTCGATGAGCGAGGGAAGCGTTGCCGCGCCGTCGCCGCTGACTTCGAGATCGACCGCCTCGAAGCGCTGGAAGTTCTGGTAGTTCGAGTGGATGAATTGATCGAAGGAGCTGATCGAGACGGTCTTCGTGCCGGGCTTCAGGGCCGGGCTCGAGGTGCGGTGGAGCTGATCGCGATAACGATGCGTCACGCCCCAGAAATCGACCATGTCGAGGCCGAGGACGACATCCGCCTGCGACAGCACGCCGCCGCGGCGCGAGCTTTGGTTGAGCGGATGCTGATTGGGGAAGTTCATCCGCCCGCCGATATCGACCACCGAGCATTGCAAAACCTCGGCGAGCTCGACGAGATGCGGCATCACGCCATTGGGCCCGGGCACGCCGCGATCGGCCATGATGAGCGGGTTCTCGGCTTCGACCAGCATCTTCGCCACTTCGGCGACGGCGCCCACATCGCCCTGCGCCGCGGCAAAGCGCGGCAGCTTCGGCAGAGAGAGCTTCGCATCCTCGGGGATCGGGTCTTCCTGCAAGGCGCTGTCGGCCACCAGGATCACCGGACCCATCGGCGGCGTCATCGCGATCTGATAGGAGCGGATGGTCGATTCGCCGAAATGCTGCAGCGAGGCCGGCGAATCATCCCACTTGGTGTAATCGCGCACGATGACCGGCCCGTCCTGCACGGTGTGGTCGGTCTCGACGCCGGGGCGGCGCATGGTCGCGTCGGCGATGTTCGCCGTCACCATGCAGATCGGCACGCGGTCGCAATAGGCGTTGTAGACCGCCATCGAGGCGTGCTGCAGCCCGACTGTGGCATGGACGAGGTTGAGAATCGGCTTGCCTTCGACTTTGGCATAGCCTTGCGCCATCGCCACCGAGATTTCCTCGTGCAGGCAGGTCAGCCATTCGGGGTCTTTGTTCTTGCCGTAATTGATGAAGGATTCCTGGAGGCCACGGAAGCTCGAGCCCGGCATCGCGGCGATATATTCGATGCCCAAGGATTTGAACGCATCGACCATGTAGTCGGAACCGCTGGTCTGCTCGATGAGATGCGCGGCGGCGGCCGGCAGGTTTTGCGTCTCGGCAGCCTTTTGCGCGGCGGAGACGCCCTGCGGCGCCTTGGCTTTCTTGGGCGGATGCGCCTGCCCTTGCGCGACGGCCTTCAGCGGCGTTGCGACCGTGGCCGCCGCACCGGCGAGCGTGGCTGCTTTGAGGAAATTGCGGCGGCCGACCCCGGTCGCCTCTGGGCGCTTCGACATCGTTTCCTCTCTAGGATTCTTTGACCCGCATCCGGCCTTGACGACCGATGCTAACCATTAGTTCACAAACCGGTTGGGCACGCAACCGGTGTGTGGCGCGACGGTCAGCCGGCTAAGCGAGACGGCGCGGCGAGAGCAGCATCGGCCCGCCATGGCCGGTGCAGGCCGCGATCGACGCCACCGCCGTTCGACGCGTTAGAACGGAATCTCGTCGTCGAGGTCCTGGGTTGCGGCAGCGCGCGCCGGGCGCGGCGCGCTCTGGCGCACCGGCATATCGTCATCGCCCGCATCGCCGGAATAGCCGCCCTCGCCGCCGCCGCTCCGCCCGTCGAGCATGGTGAGCTCGCCGCGGAAACGCTGCAGCACCACCTCGGTCGTGTAGCGCTCTTGCCCGTCCTTGTCGGTCCATTTGCGCGTCTGCAACGCGCCCTCGATATAGACCTTGGAGCCCTTCTTCAAATATTTCTCGACCACGTCGACGAGCCGGTCGTTGAAGATCGCGACGCGGTGCCATTCGGTCTTTTCCTTGCGCTCGCCGCTGTTCTTGTCGCGCCAGCTCTCCGAGGTTGCGACCGACAGGTTGGCGATCCGCAGCCCGTCCTGGGTCGAGCGGATTTCCGGATCGCGGCCGAGATTGCCGACGAGAATGACTTTGTTGACGCTGCCGGCCATGCGGGAGCTCCCTTGTTGCTGTTGCAAGGGCGCGCGAGCACCCCCATATCCCGTTTTATCTTAGAACAGAGTGGGAACATTGCCAAGCGCTTAGCGAGCGCGCTATGGTCATTTTCATGCAGTACATCCGCGTTCGCGGCGCCCGCGAGCACAATCTCAAGAATATCGATGTGGACATGCCGCGCGACAGCCTCGTGGTCATCACGGGGCTTTCCGGCTCGGGCAAATCCTCGCTCGCCTTCGACACCATCTATGCCGAGGGCCAGCGCCGCTATGTCGAAAGCCTCTCGGCCTATGCGCGCCAGTTCCTGGAGCTGATGCAGAAGCCCGATGTCGATCTGATCGAAGGCTTGTCGCCGGCGATCTCGATCGAGCAGAAGACCACCTCGAAAAATCCCCGCTCGACCGTCGGCACCGTGACCGAGATCTACGATTATCTGCGTTTGCTCTATGCGCGGATCGGCGTCCCCTACTCGCCCGCCACCGGCCTGCCCATCGAGAGCCAGACCATCTCGCAAATGGTCGATCGCGTCATGGCAATGCCCGAAGGCACGCGGCTGCTGCTGCTGGCGCCGATCGTGCGCGGCCGCAAGGGCGAATACCGCAAGGATCTCGCCGATCTGCAAAAGCGCGGCTTCCAGCGCGTCAAGATCGACAACAAGATGTACGAGATCGACGCAGCGCCTGCGCTCGACAAGAAGCTGAAGCACGATATCGAGGTGGTGGTCGATCGCTTCGTGGTGCGCGACGGACTCGGCAACCGCGTCGCCGATTCGCTCGAGACCGCGTTGAAGCTCGCGGATGGAATCGCGATTGCCGAGAACGCCGATGGCGGCGAGCGCACCATCTTCTCGGCGAAATTCGCCTGCCCGGTCTCGGGCTTCACCATCCCCGAGATCGAGCCGCGGCTGTTCTCCTTCAACAATCCGCATGGCGCTTGCCCCGCCTGCGACGGGCTCGGCACCAAGCTGTTCTTCGATCCCGAGCTGGTCGTCGCCGACGAGCGCAAGAGCCTGCGCGAGGGCGTGATCGCGCCCTGGGC
>DATNGG010000160.1:0-28092 GCA_035605975.1 Allostellaceae bacterium
TCCGTGCCGAAATTCATGGATGCGCTCGGCCTCGACCGCGTCGGGCTCGTCGCGCATTCACGCTCGGGCTCGATCGCCGTCCAGCTCGCGCTTAAGGAACCCATCCGCTACACGCATCTGGTGGTGCTGGGCACCGGAACCCTGCTGCCGCCCCTGCCCGCGGATGTCGAGGGCCGCTACGCCCAAGTGGCGCAGCGCGTCGATCGCCAAATGGCCGTGACCGAGCCGACGCCCGAAGATACGAAAAAGCTGATGCAGGCCGATCTCTATCACACCGAGCTGGTGACCCCCGATGAGCTCGCGCTGCGTCACAGCCGCAGCATTGGCAAGGCTTTTCAGACCTTCACCGCGCGTGCCAATGCGCCGGAGGGCGGCGGTGGCGGCGGCACCCCGATCTGGCAGCGCATGCTCGACCTCAAGATCCCGCTAATGCTGATCTATGGCCGCAACGACCGCGCCCATGCCGGCGACCGCGCCGAGCTCTTCAAGAAGATGCACCCGGAGCTCGATCTGCACATCGTCGAGAATTGCAAGCACATGGTGCCTTGGGACGCGGCCGACGAGGTGATGCGGCTGGCGGTGCCGTTCCTGCGAAAGCGCTGAGCGAGACCGGGCGAGTTGCCGCCCGACGCCTCGCCAGATCTAATACACGACCGAGGGGATATAGATACATTTGGGCGGGTCGTATGGGCCTTTCGACATCAAGGTCAGCGGGCGACCCGCCCTCATGCCATTGGCAAGCGCCCACCGGAACAGACCTGCCGATCGCGTCTGCAAAAGGAACGCGACATCCTTTCCGGCCTGTTGCGCGGCGCCGCCGAGAAGCGCGGCCAGCGACTGTTCGTCTTCGGCTGCGCCGTGACTGCCGATCCATAGGAACGGCGACGCGACGAACGCCGCAACCGCCCCATTTTTCACGGCGACCCACGGGATGCCGGCTTTGAGAGCGGTGCGAAGCTCATTGGTCCGCGGAAAGCCGATAGCCTCCTTTTGCAAGCGCTCGCATCCCTCGAGGTCGCCTTCGATCATCGGACGGACTTCGTAGTCCGAAAGCTGGGCCGACGGCCTGCCGCTCACCAGAACGTAGAGGTCCTGCACATCGAAGCCGAGCGACGCGTAGAGCGACATGGATCGCATGTTGAACGTCTCTTGGAGAAGACGTGCGGGAAGCCCGGCCGTGCGCTGAAGTACCGCCTCCATCAATTTTCGGCCGATACCGCCAGCTTGCACCGCCGGATCAACCGCGATCGGCCCGACGCCTCGCACCGGATCGGATTCGCTGAGGAAGTTGACGCCGACGATCCGTCCCTCGTCCTCGGCAACGACGCCAAATACGCTCGGATCACCGATAAGATTCGTCACCCGGCGGGTGATGACGTCCATCGAGGTAAAGATCGGCGCGAAACCTTGCTGCCGATGGAGGCCGCCGAATGCCTCGAAGCAGATGCGCGCGCAGCTGGGGGCATCGGACGGCTGCGCCGGTCTGATCTCTAAGCTCATGGACCACCGCTCCCCCGCAGCATGCGTGCAATGATCGAAAAAGCTCGCGCCGTGCGCGGCATCTTTAGTCTGGGCACAACCAACATCCTCGGCAACCGCGCGACGTTGCGCTGTGCCCCGAGCGCTATTTCCACAGCTCTCGCGAGGCGAGGCGCGCGCCTTCGGCGAGCGCTTGAAGCTTTGCCCAGGCGAGTTGCGCATGAATGCGGCCGCCGAAGCCGCAATCCGTCCCGGCGATCACGTTCTCGCGCCCGACCACCCGTGCGTAGCGCAACAGCCGGTCCGCCACGACCTGGGGGTGCTCGATAAGATTGGTCGCGTGGCTGACGACGCCCGGGATCAGCAGTTTTCCCTCGGGCAGCTTGGTCTCCTCCCAGACGCGCCATTCATGCTCGTGCCGCACATTGCCAGCTTCGACCGAATAGGCGCCGGCATTCACCGCCAGCACGAGATCGACGATGTCCGTCAGCGGAATGTCGGTCGAGTGCGGCCCGTGCCAGCTTCCCCAGCAAATGTGATAGCGGATGCGATCCGCCGGTAGGCCGCGCAGCGCGTGGTTGAGCGCCTCGATGCGAACGCGCTCGAATTTCTTGAATTCGGCGAGCGGGGGCTCGGGGCTGATCATATCCCAATTGTCGGGCAGGCTCGGATCGTCGATCTGTAGCACGAGACCGGCATCGACGATCGCTTTGTACTCGTCGCGCATCGCTTCCGCCGAGGCGAAGACGAATTCCTCTTCGGATTTATAAAAGAGATTTTCGCCGCGCGCGAAGCTCCCGGGCCCGACCGCGGTGATGAAGCCTTCTTCGACCCCCGCCGCCGCCATCGCCTGCTTGAGGTTGGCAATATCGGCCTGAACGGTGGCGTGGCCGGCGTAACGGATGGCCGAGGTGCAAACCGGCCGACGCGTCGGCCGGCGCGCGGCGCTGCCGAGCAAGGTGCCACTCGATTCCGGGTCCTGATAGAACTCGCTGAATTTCTGCCAGTCGCGGCGCCTGCCGATGCTGGTCAGGGCGACATCGGCGACGCTCGATTTCTTGTGCGCGGATTCCGGCACGGATTCCGCCGGAACGAAGCCCTCCAGCCGGGCAAAGGCATAGTTCCACCAGACGCCGTAATCGTAGTTCCCGGCCATCGGCTTGCCGAACTCGCCATCGTTCGGAATGTCGACGCCGAGCTCCTTTTGCATCTTGACGACGGCCCCGACCGAACGCGAAAGACACTCCGCATAAGCGGTCGGCTCGACCGTTTCGCCCTCTCCGCGCGCGCGGTTGACGGCGATGAGATCCTGCGGCCGAGGCAGGCTGCCGGCATGTGTCGTGATGATGCGATCCGTGCTGCGCTTCATGACGATCCTCCCTTGGCGATGCGAACATCCCTTGGCGGGGCTGCTTGGATTGCATGATATTATGGTCTTCGGTTTTGGGGAACCTCAGATGTTTCTCGAATGGGAGGAGTGTCATGAAGACCAGCGCCCACCGCATCCTCACGACCCATGTGGGCAGCCTGCCCCGCCCCGACGATCTCATGGCGCTTTATCGCGAGAACGCAGCCGATGCGGATCTGTTGCCGCGGCTCAGATCGGCCGTCGGCGAGATCGTCGCGCGCCAAAGCGAGCTCGGCATCGATATCGTCAATGACGGCGAGTATGGCAAGGCGATGCGCGCGGCGGTCGATTACGGCGCGTGGTGGTCCTACGTCTATGACCGGCTCAGCGGCTTCGAGCTGAGCGAGGAGCAGGCGCGGCAAGGCCGTGCCGCCTGGACCCATGGCAGCAAGGAGCGCAAGGAATTCGCCGCCTTCTATGCCGAGGAGGCGAGCGCCGGCCAGCAGAGCGCCCAGGCCGCAGGCTCCGCCGCGCCAAGCGGCACCAGCACCGCGCGGCTCTACGGCCTCACCTGCACCGGTCCGGTCAAATATTCGGGCCACGCCGCAATCCAGCGCGACATCGCCAACCTCAAAGCCGCGACCGCCGGCGCGAACATCGAAGACGCGTTCATGACCGCGGTCTCGCCCGCGACGCTGCAAATCCTGCCGAATGCCTATTACAAGTCTCGCGAGGACTATAGCTGGGCCTTGGCCGAAGCGATCGGCGAGGAATACCGCGCCATCGTCGAGGCCGGATTCATCCTGCAGATCGACGATCCGGCCCTGGTCGATATCTATGACTGGTGGTTTTCGATGAACGACGATGTGGCCGGCTATCGGAAATGGGCCGCATACCAAGTCGAGGCCGTGAACCACGCGCTCGCGGGCATTCCCGAAGATCGCGTGCGCTTCCATATTTGTTGGGGAAGCTGGCACGGGCCGCATAAGGGCGACGTGCCGCTCAAGCACGTCGTCGATCTGCTGGTGAAGGTCAAGGCGCAAGCCTATTCGGTCGAGGCCGGCAATGTGCGGCACGAGCATGAATGGAAGGTCTGGCGCGAGACGAAATTGCCGGCAGGAAAGCTGCTGATCCCCGGCGTCGTCAGCCATGCGACCAATGTGCTCGAGCATCCCGAACTCGTTGCCGACCGCATCCTCAACTACGCGCAAGCCGTCGGCCGCGAGAACGTCATCGCCGGAACCGATTGCGGGCTTGGCGGCCGCATCCACCCGCAGCTGGCATGGGCGAAGCTTCAGGCATTGCGCGAAGGCGCCGAGCTTGCCTCGCGCCAGCTTTGGCCGTAGCCAGCCCGGCAAGGCAAAAACCGGAACCTCGGCGGGTCCTCGACGTTGCCCTTGCGTCGTCCCATGGCGTCCCGGGAAGTGAAGGGTGAGCGGCGGCCGCGAGACTGAATCATCGGGCATCGTCGTCTGGGTCGCGCTCGGCGCCAATCTCGCCATCGCGGCGGCGAAGTTCGCCGCCGCCTTCGCGACCGGCAGCGCGTCGACCCTGAGCGAGGCGATTCACTCGGTCGTCGATTCCGGCAATGAAGGCTTGATGCTGCTCGGCATGAAGCGCGCCCGTAAGCCGCCCGACCGCTACCATCCCTTCGGCTATGCGCGCGAGCTCTATTTCTGGCCATTCGTCGTCGCGCTCGTGATCTTTGTCGGCGGGGCGGTCGTCTCCATCGGCGAAGGGATCGCGAGAATCCTCCACCCTGAGCCGGTCGGCTCGCTATGGATCAACAACCTCGTCCTCTGCGCCGCTCTCGTCTTTGAATCGATGAGCTGGAGGATTGCGTGGCGGCATTTCAACGGGGCGAGGCGCGACGCGCCGCTGCTCCGACACCTTCACGCCAGCAAAGATCCGACCGTGTTCGTGGTCCTCTTCGAGGACAGCGCCGCGATCCTCGGCGTCGTCATCGCCCTCGCCGCGGTCAATGCCGACAAGCTGCTCGGCCTTCCGATACTCGATGGCGTCGGATCGGTGCTCATCGGCGTCTTGCTCGCGCTGACCGCGAGCTGGTTGGTCTATGAAACCAAAAGCCTCCTGATCGGCGAAGCCGCGCGAAGCGATATCGTCGACGAAACGCGGCGGGCGATCGAAGCGCTTCCCGAAGCCATGCGCGCAAACGAAATCCTGACGGTACATCTCGGCCCGGACGACGTGCTCGTGGTCGCGAGCATCGATATGCGCGACGACATCAGCGCGGGGCAGGTCGAGAAAATATTGGCAAGGCTCGAAAGCTCGATCAAGCAGCAATTCCCGGAAATCGCACGGGTCTTTACCGAAGTGCGGTCATCCCCCGTGGACGCCTGCACGCCGAGCGAGGCTGGCGCCTGCTAAAAGTGCCCTTCGCACGACGCCGGCGCTTGTCTGCGCTGCTGTGCTACGCCTTCTGGCTTCGCACGACGCCGGCGCTTGTCCGCCGGCTGTGCTACGTTCTGCCGCCCGGCAGCATGCGCTGCAGCACCCGATCGCGCAGGATCAGCCGGTGATAGAGCGCTGCCAGGACGTGTAGCCCGATCAGCGCGAGCAGGCACCAGCTGAGGAAGATGTGGATATCGCCGAATCCAAGCCCCAAGCGCGATCCCACGGGCATGATCGGCGGCAACGGGATCAAGCCGAGGAAGAGCACCGGAAAGCCGCGCGCCGACGCGTTGGCCCAGCCTAGCAGCAGCATGACGACGAGGCCGATATAAAGCAGCCAATGCGTCGCATGAGCGAGCCAGCCCTGCCATTTCGGCATGCTCGCGATGTCGAGCGGCACGGGCCGCATGGCGCGCCAAACGAGCCGGATCGCAACGACGATGATGATCGTCGCGCCGACGGCGAGATGCCAGGCGATCAATCCCTCAGGCTTGGTGTCGCGATGCACATCGGGCATGGTCCAGCCGAATGCGTATTGCGCGACCAGCAAAGCGAAAATGGTCCAATGAAGGAGCTTAGCGAAGGGACCATAACCGGTCCTCGTCTCGATTTGCGACATGCGTGCCATCTTGGTTGTTGTGAGGAGCCCGATCAGAAATCCTGGGTGACCATCGGCTTCCGCCCGCGCGCGCGGCTCGCGGGGATAAGGCTCGGGCACGATGCCCGCAGCCGGGCTGAGTTATAATCGAGCCTTGCCACGAGCGCAAAGCCGGAAGAGCGATTCCGGCGATGTCATCATCGAACATCGTTAACGGTCAATCGGCCGCGCCGCAGCGTCAGCCGAGACTGCGCGGCACGTCAGTTGATTGCGCTGAGCTTGTCGCTGGCGAGGCGCTGCTTGTAGGCGGCCATGAAGTTCTGCAGGGTTCCGATCTGCGCGACGCGCGACGCGATCTCGCTCGGCGTGCCGCCGGCAGCGGCCGCGGCGTTGTTGTCATCGGCGATGATGCTGAAGGCATCAGCCGATGTCGTCCCGACCATCGCCGGACCGAAGGTCTCGCGCAGTTTCGCGAGTCCCTTCTGATCGCCTTCGAGCGTCAGCGCTGCCGCCCAGCTCAGCACCAGCCTTGCGGTCTCCGCATCGAGCGGCCCTTTGGCCGGCGGTTCGCCCGCAAGCAGCGAGAAGACCTTGGTCGCGTTCTTCCAGTCGCGCTGATGCCAATAGATGTCGGCGCGCAGCCGGTAGGCGTCGCGGCTGTTGTCGCTCGCCAGCATGGCAAGCGCATCGGCCGCGCGGCCGAGATCGAGCAGCGCCCGGGCGCGCAATTCCTGCCTCTGCCGCCCGAGATCGGGGGTGAGCCCCGCGCCGACATCGATATCGAGCGCGGCGATCGCCTCCTCGGGCTGGTGGTTCATCAGCCGCAGCAGCGCGAGCTGCGTCGCGGCGCGCGCCTTGTCGAGACCTTGAAGATGGGTTTTGACCTGCTCGCCCAAGAGATCGGCGGCGCGATCCAGAAGATCGACCGAGACCAGCCGGTCCACCAGCTTCTTGACGATCGCATCGTGCTGCGCACCCGCCGGCACGAGGTCGTGGAACTGATCGTAAAGCGCCAGCGCCTTGACCGGCGGCATGTCGTCCGACGCCTTGCCGGTGAAGAGATCGATGAACGCATCGGCTGCCTCTTTGGTGACGTCCTTGGCGGCCGGGTAATCGGGAAAATAGGCGGCGGCAAGATGGAGCGCGTCGAGCCCGCCCTCGGTGTCGCTCTGCTCGAGCTTCAACTCGCCCAAGCGGCGCAGCAGGGTGAATTCGAACGCATCGCCCCGCCAGGCAAAGCGCAGCGCGTCGAGAGCCTTGATCGTCTCGGGCCGGCTCGCCCGCTGTGCCGCGTAGAGCGCCACAGCCTTGGCATAGAGCGCACGCGCCCGCGCCTTGCGGTCGCTCATCGCCGCGACCTTGGTCCAAAGATCGAGCGCCGGCTGAAGCTGTCCGAGCTGGTGGTCGACGCGGCCGCGCAGGAAAAGAGCCATCGCCTGATCGCGCTCGTCCGTGCCGTCCTTCAGCACGAGATCGAGCAAAGGCCCGGCGCTCGATGCGCGGTCGGTCTCGATCATCGCCTCCGCCGCCCCCAGCGCGAGGCGATCACGCAGGCGGCCAGGATAGAAGACGAGATATCCGGCGCCCTCGAGGAACTCGCGCGCGGCTGTCGGCCAATCGGCCTTCCGCGCGGCCGTTGCCCCGCGCCACAGGCCGAGCTCGGGCTCCTTGTCGAAATCGGGCGAGCCGAGCTCCTTGGCGGCGCAATCCTCGTCTTCGGCGAGCACGCAAGCCGCGCCCTTCAAGGCACGAAAGCTCGGCTGCGCCGCGCTCTTCGGATCGTCCCGCGCGATCTGCGCGAGGACGCTCAAGGCTTCGGGCCCGAACAAATGCGCGAAATAGAAATGCGCAAGATCGAGGCGCGGGCGCGTCTTTGCCCCCGACGCCGCCGCGGCAATCGCCCGATCGAGCGCGCTGCGGCGATCCACATAGGCGACGCCCCGCGGTCCTCGCCATGCGACGAAGTCGAACAAGCGCGGGCGGCGCGGCCCGGAGCGCGCAAGCAGCCGGTCGTTCTGGGTCGAGAGGACGAGACCGCGGGGGCGCGTGATGTCGACCGCATCGGACTTGGTCTCGACGATGAGATCGTCGGAATTCGCGCGGATGACGATGCCTTGCACGCTCGGGAGCAGGCGGAAATCGACAAAATCGCGCGTCGCATCGATGCCGCGGCCGACATCGCCGACCGGAACGATGGTCAGGCGATCGCCAAGGATCGGGTCGCGCAGATGGAGCGGCAGCCCGGCGCCATGGACATGGAGCTCGACAGAGGGCTTCGGCGGGCTTGGCCGCGGATCGACCACGATCGGCGAGTCCGGCGCTTGAGCCTGCGCTTTGAGATCGACGATCCAGGAATTGCCGGCGCGCCGCACGCTGGGATTGACCCCGTCGGCCGTGACCAGGCGCAGAGCGGTCGCACCATCGGCTTTGATCTGGTCGATCGCCTGAACCAAGGACGGCTTGGCGCCGAGCACCGCTTTGAGGTCGAGCGTCGCCTTGCTCGCGAAGACGATCCACACGGCGCCGCCGCGGCGATAGATCGCCGCCTCGGTCGGCGCCGGCCAATCGAAACGCAGGCTGGCGCTGCGCTCGGAAGGGCTGACAAGGCTGGGCGTGAGGATGAGTGGCGCGCCGGCGCTCGCAGCCGCGCTCGCCGACGGAGTGGAGACAGCAGGCGCGGCGGCGGCCGAAGGCGGAGCGACCGTCGCCGCGGCTTTGGGCGGCTCGGCCATGGGGGGCCGGGTTTCGCCCGTGGCTGGCGGCGGCGCGACCTCTCGCGGCGCCGGCTTTCGCTCGGCCGCCTTTTCGTCCTTGGCGGCGGGCCTCGCCGGAGCGGCTTTCGAGAGCGCAACGAGATCGATCGCCGCGACCTTGGCATTGAGGGAAAGGGGTTTGAGTTCGACCGGACGCTTCAATTGGGCGACGATCGCCATGCCGTCCGGCGATTGTTCAACCTTGGCGATATAGTCATCGAGCTCGCGCAAGAGTGGCGCGAGCGGCGCCTTGAAGGGACGAGAAAAATGGATGGTCAGCCGATCGCCATCGAGCTTGGCCTCGAAGACGACGGGCGATGGCCACTCGACCGCGATGCGCGCAAAGCCTTCGCGATGCTCGGCGCCCCTCACCCGCACCGCCTCCGGGGCTGCCTCCGGCTCCGCCGCTTGCGCCTTCGGCTCGGGCGCCGCCGCTCTCGGTTTGGTAGCCGGATGGTCTTGGGCAACGGGCCCGCGCGCGACGAGATCGATGGTCGCGATGCGGCCATTGACGGTCGCGGTCTTGAGCTCGACCGGGCGTTTCAGCTGCGCGACGATCGCCGTGCCGTCGGCCGACTGCCCGATCTGCGAGACATAGTCTTTGAGCTTCTTCGAAAGCGCCCCAAGCTGCGCCGTGAAAGGCCGGGCGAAATGGATCGTCAGCGTGTCGCCGTCGAGCTTTGCCTCGAAGGCGGCCGGCGCCGGCCATTCGACCGCGATGCGCGCATAGCCTTCGGCGTGCTCGCCCGCCCGCACCGCGACCGTTTCGGCGGCTGCAGCCGGCAAGACGGCGATGGCGCACAGCACCATGCCGATGAGAGCCGCCCGAGCGCGCATCGGATCAGGGATTGGGCGTCGGCGCGGCGGCCGGCACGGTGTCGTGCCGCTCGGCCAGCGCGGTGGTCACCGCCTTGGCGCGCCCCGGATCCATCGCCGCGAGAATGGGCGCGGTCTTCAGCTCCTTCATCCGCTTCAGCACGCTCAACAGGACCGGCATGCTGAGCTGGTCGAAAATTTGCGCCGCATCCTTGGGCTTCATCGCCTCGTAGATTTTCACGAGGCTTTGCAGCCGCGCATCCTCTTCGGCGTTGCGTTGGTGGACGTCGACGGCGATGCTCTTTTGCAGATCCTGGAGCTTGGCGATTTTCTCGTCGATGCGCTTCTCGGCAGCCTGCAGCACGACCTCGCGCTGGTCGAGTTCCGAGGCGCGTTGGTCGAGAGCGGCGCGGCGTTGCGAAAGCTGCTGCAGCACCCCGATCTCCGAGGGGCTGAGGGATTGCGGATCGACCGCGGCGGCGGGCGAAGATTTTCCCGTTGGCGGCGATTTCGCCGCGGGCTGCGCCGGCGTTGCGGCATTTTCCGGCTTCGGCGCCGGCTTCGACGGCAAGCTCGCTTGCTGCGGCGGCGCGGCCTGGGCGCGCGCCTCGGGCGCGACGGCGCCGCCATCAATAAGAAGATCGGCGGTCTTGAAGCCCAGCAGCATCGTCGCCGCGACGACCACGGCCGGCAGCAGGCGCAGGCGGAAGCCGAAGCGGCGCAAGCGCGTCATGCTAGCGCCGGCGTGCGAGCGCGCGCAGCAATTCCCGTTCGGCGCGCGATGCGATGGCGGGCGCCGGATCGGGCGCGAGAGGCACCGCCTCGAGGGGCTTTGGCGCGCGCCGCAGAATGGCCTCGAACGAGGTGGGACGCACCGGCGGGTTGGGCGACGCCGCCTGAGGCTGCGGTTGCGGCTGCGGTTGCGGCTTGGGCGGAACAACCGGCCGGCGGATCACGGGCTCGACGCGATGATCGTCGAGCGCTTCGGGCCTCGGCGCGGCAAGGCGCGGCTCGGGCCTCAAATCGGGTTTCGCGGCGTCTCGCCCGGCGCGGATTTGCGCCGCCAGCTTGTCGGCGACGCTACCGCCGCGCTCGATCATATAGGCGAGGTCGTCGCCCAGCGCGCGCCCTTCCTCGACCTTCTTGTCGAGCCGCTTGCCGAGCTCGTCGGCCGCAAGCCGCAACCCCGCGACCGCGCTTTCGGCGCGCTGCGAGGAAACGGCGAGCTCGCGGATCACCTTTTCGAACTTGTCGCGATCGCTGCGCACGGCGGTAAGCCGGCGGTTGAGCACCGCCGCATAGCCGATGGTTGCGATCAGAAGCACGGCGACGACGAGGTCGGCCCCGAGGCTCAGCATCATGTATTCCCCCGCTCGCGATCGATCCGCTCGCTGATCTGCACCGCGATGTTGCCAGAGCGGCGGCCCATCTTGCCGGTGAACATCGGCAGATCGCCGCACATCAAACGGATATCGGCGTCGAGTCCGACGGTCAGCGGAATCCGCGTGCCGACTTCGAGGTTCAGCACCTCGCGCAGCGGCATCGCCACGGTGTCGAGCACCGCTTGGATCGGCACCCGCGTATTCCAGAGCTGGCCGGCAAGATGCGCCTCCCAGATGGCGTCGCGGCCGAATTTCTCGCCGAGAAAGCCTTGCAGCAGGATTTCGCGCACCGGCTCGAGCGTCGCATAAGGCAACAGGATTTCGAGCCGGCCGCCGCGATCTTCCATATCGACCCGGAGCCGCGCCAGCACGGCGGCATTGGCCGGCCGGCCGATGGTCGCAAAGCGAGGATTGGTCTCGAGGCGCTCGAAGCGGAAGGTGACCGGCGTCAGCGGATCGAACGCACCCGAGAGGTCCGACAGCACCACCGAGACGAGGCGCTCGACGAGATTGCGCTCGATCGTCGTGTAGGGACGGCCCTCGATGCGCATCGCCGCCGTGCCGCGCCGTCCGCCGAGGAGCACGTCGACGATCGAATAGATCAGCGCGCTGTCGATGGTAAGGAGCCCGTAATTGTCCCATTGCTCGGCGCGGAAGACAGTGAGCATCGCCGGCAGCGGAATGGAATTGAGATAGTCGCCGAAGCGGATCGAGGTGATGTTGTCGATCGAGACCTCGACATTGTCGGACGTGAAGTTCCGCAGCGAGGTCGACATCATGCGAACGAGGCGGTCGAACACCACCTCGAGCATCGGCAGCCGCTCATAAGAGACGAGCGCCGAATCGACGATCGCGCGGATGCCCGAGCGCTCCGATCCCTGCGCGTCATCATCGCCGAAGCCCAAGAGGCTGTCGATTTCGTTCTGGTTCAGCACGCGGCTCGGGCCGGAAACCTCTTCCTCGGCGGCCGGCGCCGCGGCGGCCTCGGCCGGCGCGTCGCCCGAGGCCGCCGCCCATTCGGCCGCCATCTTCTCTTGATCGGCTTTGTCCTGATCGGCTGCCATGATGCGCCTGGCCCTACTGGACCAGCATTTCCTTGAACAGCACGTCGGTCACCTTGACCGGCGCGACGGCGGCGTTGACGCGGGCGAGCAGTTCCTCGCGCAGCCGGTAGATACCGTCCGAGCCGCGCAGATCCTCGACCCGCAACTCGCGCAGATAGATCTGAAAATTGTCGATGATGCGGGGCATCATCGCGGAAATTCGCACCGTGTCTTCTTGCTTCTCGAGCTGCAGGCTGACCGAGAGCTTCAGGAAGTTCGGCTTGCGGTTGCCCGCCGTATTGAGGTTGACGAGGAAATCCGGCAGATCGAAGAACACCAGCGGCTTCGGCGGCGGCGCTTCGGCCGCCGCTTCCTTGTGGTGCGTGAAGCGATCGAGCATGCCGGTGAAATAGAGTCCGGCGCTCGCCAAGAGCAGCACGCCGATGCCGGCACCCGCGAAAATCGCGAGCTTCTTCTTGCTCGATTTCGGCGTCGCCGCCTCGGCCGGCGGGGCTTCCCCGTCGATTTCGGTTTCGAGCTTCTCATCGACGGTGGTTTCGGCCATGACTTCGCGAACAATCAATGTGAGGACGGCGCGGCGAATCTGGCGCGGAGGATAGGGAGTTTATCGTTAATAACTGGTTGAGCCGGGCCGACGAGCCGGCAGAATTTTCCCGGCAAAGCCTGCCAAACGCCGCCAGGCGGGTGCCGCCCGCGCGCCGGAAAGCCCGGAAATCCGCCGCTTGGCACTTGGCACGCGCCATGCACCGGTTGCGCCGGATTAACCAAACAGCGCAGCCCATGGATACGACCACCTATATCGCTCTCTCCGGCGAAGCCGCCCGCGAACAGCAGATGGCGGTGCTGGCGAACAACATCGCCAACATGTCGACGCCCGGCTTCAAAGGCGAGCGGATGCTGTTCTCGGAATATCTCGCCAATGCGGCGGGCGGCAGCCAGATCGCCTATGTCACCCAGGCGGGCAACAATCACGACATGAGCGAGGGGCCGCTGAAGCAGACCGGCAATCCGCTCGACATCGCCTTGAACGGCGCAGGCTGGCTCGCGGTCACCACGCCCAACGGCACGGAATATACTCGCAGCGGCCATTTCCAGCTCGATCCGCAAGGCGAGATCATCACGTCGAGCGGCTATCAGCTGCAGAACGACACCGGTGCTCCCATCGTCGTGCCGGCGGATGCGGGACCGGTCACCATCGGTGCCGACGGGACGGTTGCCACCGCCGACGGCACGATCGGCCATATCCCGGTTGTGGATTTCGCCAATCCGCAGCTCATGGTCGCGCAGGCGAACGGGCTCTACGACACCACCGAGACGCCGCAGCCGGTCAAGACCACCACGATCGCCCAAGGCGCCATTGAGGATTCGAATGTCCAGCCGATCCTCGCGATGACCCAGCTTTTGAACGCCGCCAATGAGCTCAAGGCCGCCAAGACGTTCTCCGACGCCGAGAACGACCGGCTCAAAACCGCCATCGAGCAACTCGGCAAGACGGTTTAAGGAAAGGTATCTCTTATGCGCTCGCTCTCCATCGCCGCCACCGGCATGCTCGCGCAGCAGCTCAATGTCGAAGTCATCTCGAACAACATCGCCAACCTCAACACCACCGCGTTCAAGGCGCAGCGTGCCGAGTTCCAGGACCTGCTTTACCAGAACGAGCGCAATGTCGGCGTCAATTCGTCGGACAGCGGCACGATCGTTCCGGTCGGCGTGCAGATCGGCAGCGGCGTCAAGGCCGCCGCCGTCTACCGGCTCGGAACCCAGGGCAATCTCGTCAACACCAACAACGCGCTCGATCTCGCGATCCAGGGCCGCGGCTTCTTTCAGATCGAGATGCCGGACGGCACGACGGCTTATACGCGCGCGGGATCGCTGCAGCTCAGCGCGACGGGCGAAATCGTCACGGCCGACGGCTATGTCGTGCAGCCCGGCATCACCATCCCGCAGAACACCACCAACGTCTCGGTCAATCCCGCCGGCCAGGTGATGGCACAGGTGGCGGGCCAGACGCAGCCGCAGCTCGTCGGGCAGTTCCAGCTTGCAAATTTCCCCAATGAGGCGGGGCTTGCGGCGCAGGGCAGCAATCTTTTGACCGAAACCCCCGCCTCCGGCTCGCCGGTGGTCGGCAATCCCGGCTCGACCGCCTTCGGCACGATCCAGCAAGGCTTTCTCGAGACCTCGAACGTCAACATCGTCTCGCAGATCACCGATCTCATCTCGGCGCAGCGCGCTTATGAGATGAATTCGAAGGTCATCCAGACCTCCGACCAGATGATGTCGACGCTGAGCCAGATCCAATAGGGCTGTGATGAGCAAGCTTCTCGCCGCCCTCTTCGCCGTTGCGATCGCGCTCTCGATGGGCGCCGCGCACGCCGCCGTAACCTTGAAGCCCGAGGTTGCCGTCACCGGCAGCGTCGTGCATTTGGGCGATCTCTTCGCCGATGCCGGCGCCGAGGCACGCGATCCGGTTGCCGCTGCGCCGGCGCTCGGCATGCGGGCGACCTACTCGGCGGCGTGGCTGCGCGCCGTCGCGAGCGAGCATCATCTTGCCTGGAGCCCGGCCTCGGATTTCGATCAGGCTTCGGTCACACGCGCCAGCCGCGCGATCGACGCCGACACGATCGCGCATCGCCTGCTCGAGGCGATGGCGGGATCGGCCGCCGGCGGCAATGCCGAGATCAAGCTCGACAATCCCGCTGCACGGCTGCTCATTCCCGCGGAAGCTGGCGACGCGCTGGCAGTCGATGGGCTGACCCTCGATCCGCGCAGCGGCCGCTTCTCGGCCTTTGTTTCGGCGCCGCCGGGGGCACCCGATGCGCAGCGCCTGCGTGTTTCGGGGCGCCTCGTCGTCGACATCAGCGTCGCGGTGCCGAGCCGGGCCGTCGCGATGAACGACGTCCTCACTGCCGCGGACGTCACGACGATCACGCTGCCGCGCAGCCGTCTTGCGTCCGACACGCTTACCGAGGCGAGCCAGCTGATCGGCAAGAGCGCCGTGCATGTGCTGCGCCCCGATCAGCCGGTGCGTGCCGGCGACGTGCAGGCGCCGCTCCTCGTGCGCAAGGGCGATCTCGTCACCATCGCTTTGCGCACGCCCAACATGGAATTGACCGCCCAGGGCAAGGCGCTCGAGGATGGCGCCGCCGGGGCGAACATTCGCGTGACCAACACGCAATCGAAGCGCGTCATCGACGTCACGGTCGATGGGCCCGGCCTGGTCCGCGCCGGCCTTTTGGCGAAGCTCGCGGCGCGGTGAGGAGACGATGATGAACGCGACCCATCCCTGGAAGCGGATCGCCGCGACCGCGCTCGCCGCGTCTATGCTCGCGGGCTGCAACGCCTTTACCCGCATCAGCCAGATTGGCGAAACCCCGCCGATGACGACGATCCAGGACCCGAAGACCCAGCCGGGCTACCAGCCGGTCTCGCTGCCGATGCCGACGCCGATCGTTGGCGAGCGCCAGCCCAATTCGCTGTGGAAGGCGGGATCGCGCGCCTTCTTTAAGGACCAGCGCGCCGCCCAGGTCGGCGACATCCTGACCGTGCTCGTCAGCTTCGACGACAAGGCGCAACTCAACAACGAGACCCAGACGCAGCGCACGACCAACGAGCAGGACACGATGCCCAATGTCATGGGCTTCGAAGGCCAAATCCAGAAGATCCTGCCGCACGGCGCCAATCCGGCGAGCCTCATCAACGTGACCGGGAGCACCAACAACGACGGCAAGGCGCTGATCAATCGCGAGGAGAAGATCACGCTCGAAGTCGCCGCGCTGGTGACGCAAGTCCTGCCGAACGGCAATCTCGTCGTCCAAGGCCACCAGGAAATCCGCGTCAATTACGAGGTCCGCGATCTCCAGATCGCCGGCGTGCTGCGGCCGCAAGATATCAGCTCGACCAACACCGTCCAGCTCGACAAGCTCGCCGAGGCGCGCGTCTCCTATGGCGGCCGCGGCCAGCTCACCAACAATCAGCAGCCGCGCTACGGCCAGCAGCTTCTCGATATCGTCGCGCCGTTCTGATCCGGCGCGGCGAAGGACCGCTCAAGAATCGAGGCTGCTGGCGGCGAAGAGCTCGTCGAGCTTTAGAAGCCGCGGCGTCAGCCCCTGCTCCAACGAATAGGACGCTGCCGTCTCGAGCGTCGCGCGGTTCGCCTTCAGCCCGTGGGCGATGAGCGGCGCCGCCAGCGCCGCGCGGTATTGCGCCGGCACGCGTCCCGTTTCGAGGTGATAGGCAACGTGCTCGATGCGCTCGCGATTGGCGATGTCGTTCGCCGCGGTGAACGCCTTGAGGAGATTGACCACCACCCAGGGATTGCGCTCCGCAAGCTCGCGCTTCACCACCATGCCGTGATTGATCGGGTAAATCCCGGTCTTCTCGAAATAGCGCACGCTTTCCGCCGCCGAATCCGGAAAGAGCGGCTTGATGTCGGGATGGTTCGCCAGATCCTCGCTGCTCCGGTCGATGAGGTTCTGGTTGCGGATATAGAACATGCAGGCATCGAGCTCGCCCCTCACCATCATCGAGCCGATGCTCTTGTCGGGCGGGATTTGATGAATGGTGACGCCAGGCGGCGGCTTGAAGCCGACGGCGCCGGCATGGCTGCGTGACGGCTCGCGCTCCATCCAGAATTCCATGTCGCGCGGGGTCACGCCGAACTCGCTCTGGGTAATGCCGCGGATCCACAGGGCCGCGGTCTGCTGATATTCGGGCACGCCGACGCGCTTGCCTTTCAGGTCCGCCGGCACGTTGATGCGCGCATCGCGCCGCACCAGGATCTTGGTATGGAAGAACTGCCGCGTCGTGAACACCGGCAGGCCGATGAAGCGCTCGTCGCCCTGGGCGCGGATCATCATCAGTGAGGACATCGACATTTCCGACACGTCGAAATCGCCAAAGCGCAATTGCCGCCAGAACAGCTCTGACGGATCGCTTGGGGTGATCACCGGATCGATCGCGTCCGGCACGACCCGGCCGTCGAGGATCGGCCAGGTGCGGGGATTCGACGTGATGCCGAGGCTGAGCTGAAGCTTCATCGCGGGGTTCCTCCTCTCGCGCAGCGCTCTTCTTGGTTCGTCGCCGCCGCGGCACAATGAGGCCGCGCGCGTACCGGCGCAAGCTGTTGCTTCTCGGGTGAAGCGCCTTTTCTTCGACGCCTCAGTCTTCGCGGTGGGTGCGCTCCAGCCGCTCGTGCCGCTCTTGCGCCTCGAGGCTCAAGGTCGCGATCGGCCGCGCATCGAGCCGGCGAACCCCGATCGGCTCGTCGGTTTCTTCGCAATAGCCATAGGTCCCGCTCTCGATCCGCTGCAGCGCCTCGTCAATCTTGACGATGAGCTTGCGCTCGCGATCGCGCGTGCGTAGCTCCGTATAACGGTCGGTCTCGAGCGTCGCACGGTCGGCAACATCGGGTTCGGAGAGGCTCTCTTCCTTCAGATGCTGCAAGGTCTCGGTCGATTCCGACAGCAGCTCCGCGCGCCAGCGCAGCAGCTTTTGGCGGAAATACTCGAGTTGCAGAGGATTCATGAATTCTTCGTCGTCCGATGGACGATAATCGGGCGGAAGCGTCGGGCGGCTCACCAGTCCAACTCCCCAGGCGCAGTCTTGAAAATGGCGGCGAGTATATGAACCGTTCCTGTCCGCTTCAAGCCGCTCAATCGGGGGAAGCCGGAACCGCCGGGCCGCCTTGAAAGACGCCGCGGACACAAAATTTCGCCACAATTACGTTATGCGAGCGTGTCCAGCTTCGCCAATTCGACGGCGACGCGCAGCTCGATCTCGGCGAGAATTTGCGCGAGCTGCGGATCGTCGATCGCAGGCCCGTGCTCGCGCGCCATGTCGCGCAGGTGGAGAAGCTGCGTCTGAGGCAGCCGGCCCGCGAGAAGCGCCAGGCGCAGCTCTTCGAGCCGATCGAGCAGCGCGGTGCCGCGGGCCGCTGCACGGCGCCGGCCGCTCAGCTCGTCCGCAACCTCCTGAAGCGCGAACAGACCGTCGATGGCGTTGGGGGGCGGGGCGCTCGCCGGCGTTGGCGGCGCTTCGGGCGCAAGCGTGCTGGCAAAATTGCCGGCGCCGCTGGCCGCTTGCGCCTCGCGGCGCGGCGTGCTCGCCGGAACCGGCAGTGGCCCTTCGATCCTCATGGCCGGAGCATGGCGGAGCGATGGTTAAGGGCCGCTTAACGCGCCCTTGGGCCGCCCCGACCAAGCGGCAGGATTTGCCCAAAAGCGGCAAGACTTGCCGCTCGCCCTGCCCGTCTCGCCACGCAAGTCCTTGTTTTGCTGCAATTTAACCTTGGCACGGGTTTGGCATCGGTAAGGCCGGGATCACTATGTCGCCGTTGCTCGCATGACTCGTTTTGGCCGCTTCGCTCTCGCCGCGCTCGCCTTGTGCGCGCTCATCGCCGCCGCCCAGCCGGCCGGCGCCGCCTCGCGCATCAAGGACATCGCCGATTTCGAGGGCGTGCGCGACAACATGCTCGTCGGCTATGGGCTCGTCGTCGGCCTCAACGGCACGGGCGATACGCTCAACCAGGCGATCTTCACGCGCGAAAGCCTCATCGGCATGCTCGAGCGTTTGGGCGTCAACGCGCGCGACAACAGCCTGCGCACCGCCAATGTCGCGGCGGTGATGGTGACGGGCACCCTGCCCGCCTTTGCCCGCCAGGGCGGCCGCATCGATGTCCAGGTTTCGGCGCTCGGCAATGCCAAGAGCCTTCTCGGCGGAACGCTGCTGGTGACGCCGCTCTTGGGCGCCGATGGCGAGGTTTATGCCGTCGCCCAGGGCACGGTCTCGGCGGGCGGCTTCACCGCCCGCGGCCAGGGCGCTTCGATCACCAAGGGCGTGCCCACCTCGGGCCGCATCCCCACCGGCGCGATCGTCGAGCGCGAGGTCGGCTTCGATCTCGACAAGCTCAAGACCGTCAACCTGATGCTGCACAATCCCGATTTCACCACCGCGCGGCGCGTCGCCGATGTGATCAACGCGCGCATGAAGGGACCGGTCGCCGCCGCGAGCGATCCCTCGACGGTCGTGCTCACGGTGCCGCCGCAGATGAAGGGCGATGTCGTCGATCTCTTGACCGATATCGAGCAGCTCTCGGTCGAGCCCGATCAGGTCGCGCGTGTCGTCATCGACGAGCAGAACGGCATCATCGTCATGGGCGAGAATGTGCGGATCAGCACCGTCGCCGTCGCCCAGGGCAATCTCACGGTTCGCGTCACCGAGACGCCGCAAGTCTCGCAGCCCGCGCCTTTCGCGCCCGCCGGCACGGCCACGCCGACGCTCATTCCGAACGGCCCGGGCCTCGCTCCCAATCCCAATGCCGGCCTGCCCGCGGTGCCGCAATCGGGCGGCACGCAATTCGCGCCGACCGGCGGCGCTGCGACCGTGGTCGTGCCGCGTACCAATCTCCAGGTCGACGAGCAGAGCGATCATCGCATGGCGGTGGTGCGCTCGGGTGTCAGCCTGCAAGAGCTCGTCAACAACCTCAACGCCCTGGGCGTCGGGCCGCGCGACATGATCAGCATTCTTCAGGCGATCAAGGCCGCGGGCGCGCTCCAGGCGGATATCGAGGTGATGTGATGAGCGACGAGAGCGCTCTCCTCGCGCCCGTCTCCGTCGCTCCGCCTCCGCCTGCGGTCCCGAGCCATGGCGATGCCGAGGCCGCGAAGAAGGCCGGCCAGGATTTCGAGGCGTTTTTTCTCTCTCAAGCCTTCGAGAACATGTTCGCCGGGATCGACACCGATCCGCTCTTCGGCGGCGGCAATGGCGAGAGCGTCTATCGCTCGCTGCTGCTCCAGGAATACAGCAAGGTCGCCGCCAAGAGCGGCACGACCGGCATCGGCGATGAAGTGACACGGGAAATCCTGCGCATGCAGGAACAGCCGGGAGCGAAGTGATCATGACGGAGACGGCGAGCGACGGGCTTGCGGCGGACGAAATCCTGGGCCTCAGCGACAGCCTCGGAGAGGTCGCGGACCGCCTCGCGGCGGTTCTCGCGCGCGAGACGGCGCTAGTCCGCGCCATGCGCATTGCCGAGATCGGCGGGCTTCATGCCGACA
The DNA here is from genome assembly GCA_035605975.1 of Allostellaceae bacterium. Lineage (GTDB taxonomy): Bacteria > Pseudomonadota > Alphaproteobacteria > ATCC43930 > CGMCC-115725 > CAIKMD01. The sequence goes on from DATNGG010000160.1 coordinate 19,907, forward strand.
AGGCCGGCCTCACCGCGCTCTACCAAACGACCCTCAAATCGCTGGTCGCGGCCCATGGCGGACAGCCCTTCACGCCCGCGGTCAAGGAGCGGCTCGCCGCGGCGGGCGAAAGGCTGAGCACGGCGGTCAAGGACAATGAGCTGGCGCTGCGCGTCGGCAAGGTCGCCACCGAACGGCTGATCACCACGATCGTCGCGGCGGTGAAAGAGGAACAGAAATCGACCAGCGCCTATGCGCCGCAGCGTTTACCGGCAACGCGCCGCGGATTCATGACCGCTGCCGCGCTCGACCGGCGCCTCTGAAACGCGAAGCGAGCCGTCGATGAGCATCGAGTCCGCCCTCTGGACCGCCCTTTCGGGCCTCAACGCCACCCAGGCGCAAATCCAGGTCGTTTCGGGTAATGTCGCCAATGTGCAGACGCCCGGCTATTCGCGCGAGATTCTGCCGCAAGAGACCGTCGTCAACGCCGCGCAAACCAGCGTCAAGACCGGCGCTGTGCAGCGCGTCGTCGATCAGGTCCTCAACAGCAACCTCACCAACCAGACGACGATCGCGAGCGCCGCCTCGACGCTCGCCACCTATTACCAGCAGATCGATTCGCTTCTCGGCCAGGTCGGGAGCGGCGCGACGGTCAACGACGCCCTGAGCAAATTCTCGAGCGCGCTCCAAGCGGCCGCCACCTCGCCGCAGGACCCGGTCGCGCAAGGCGCTGCGGTGTCGGCAGGGCAGGCCCTCGCGCAGACGCTCAATCAGCTCTCGGCAGGCATCGATTCGATCCGCCAGGGCACCGATCTCGCGATCTCGACCGATGTCGGAACGCTCAACACCGCGCTGAAGTCGATCGCCACGATCAACACGCAGATCAGCCAGTTGAAGGCCGAAGGGCAATCGACGGCGGTGCTCGAGGACCAGCGCGACCAAGCCCTCAACCAAGTGGCACAGCTCATCGGCGTCAACAGCTTCATCACCGCCGACGGGCAGATGATGGTGATGACGCCGACCGGCCAGACCTTGGTCGACGGCGTGGGCGCCGGAACCTTCTCCTACACGCCTTCGGGCAATGTCAGCGCCTCGACCACGCTCTCCGGCATCAATCTCAATGGCGTCGATATCACCAATGTGCTGACCAGCGGCAGTATCGGCGCGTTGCGCCAGCTGCGCGACACGGATCTTCCCGGTCTTACTGCCCAACTCAACCAGTTCACCAACAATCTTTTCAACGCGACGACGGTTTCGGACTCCGGCGTTGGGCTCGCCGCCGGCGGCGGCGATCCGGCGCAAGGCGACACCTTCACCGCGACGATCGACGGCGTGAACTACACGACGCAAGGCTTGCCCGCCAATCCGAGCATGACCGATATCGCCAACGCTCTCAATGCGACGCTGACGGCGATCGATGTTCCGGTCACGGTGAATACGCCGGTGGCGGGCGATCAGTTCGATGTGACGATCGACGGCACCTCGTATACGACGGCGGCGCTCTCGGGTACCGGACCCTTCACCGCGGCCGATATCGCCAGCGCCATCCAGGCGGCGATCCCGTCGAATTTCACCGCCACCGTCAATGGCGGCAATATCGAGATCGCCAACACATCGGCGCCACTTGTCTCGGCGAGCATCGCGCTGCACACGGGCGGCACCGGGACCGAGACCTTCGGCACCGGCGTCCAGGCAACCACCTTCACCGCAAGCGTCGCCGGCGGCAACATCGCGCTCGCCGATTCGAGCGGCAATCCGCTCACCGCCACGCTCGTCACCAATCCGATGTTCGTGGCGGGCGCCCCGAATAACGGCAGCACGCCGACGACCATCGATTTCACCCAGCCGAGCGGCTCCTTCAACATCGGCCAGACCTTCGACGTGGTGGTCGACGGCACCGATCTCGGCACGACCACCGCCCTGCCGACCGGCAGCGCGACGCTCGCAGGCGTGGCAAGCGCGATTCAAGACCTCTTCACCGCCAAGGGCGTGGGCTTCACCGCCAGCGTCGTCGGCGGCAAGCTCGAGATCGCCGATCCCGCCGGCAATCCCATCACCGCGAGCGTCACGCTCAATGGCGGCCCCGGCAGCGAAACCTTCACGGCCGGCGTGCCGATGAGCCCGCTCAACACGCTCAACAGCGGCCTCGGCGCGACCAACGACGCCCACCACTTCTTCGCCTCGGTCGATATCGCTTCGGGCATCGACAACGCCGCGACGATCCAGGTCAACCCGTCGCTCATCGCCAACAACGCGTTGCTGCTCCAAGGCGCCAGCGGCCCCGATCCGTCGATCTCGCAGTCGCTTTTCGCCAATCTCGGCAAGAACTACACCTTCGCCGCCGCGGGCGCCTTCACCAATTCGACGACCACGACGCTCGGCAGCTATTCGAGCCAGATCATCGGCCAGGCCGCGAGCACCGCAGCCTCGTCAAAGGACAATTCGACTTTCCAATCGCAATTGCAGTCGCAGCTCGCGAGCCAGGCGGGCGCCGTCAGCGGCGTCAATATCGACGAGGAGCTGAGCAACCTCATCCAATACCAGAACGCCTATTCCGCCAATGCCAAGGTCATCACCGTGATCCAGACGCTCTACCAGACTTTGATGCAGATGTAGGAAGGCGCAGGAGGAGATCATGACCCGCGTCGGCACGCTCGCCGAGAACAATCAGATCCTGCAATATCTGCAGCAGAGCAAATCGACGGCCGATTCGCTTCAGCTGCAGATCACGACAGGCCTCAAAAGCACGAATTTCTCCGGCATCGCCCCGCAATCGGCGCAGCTTGTCAACCTCTCCGATCAGCAGGCAAAGCAGCAAGGCTACATCGACACGATCAACACGGTGAGCACGCGCTTGCAGGTGATGGGGCTGTCGATCGGCAGCATCGAGACTCTCGCGACGCAATTCGTCGGCAACCTTCCGACCGACGCCTACAACACCCAAGGCGAGACGATCCAGGAGCAGGCAAAGCAGGTCTTGGGCCAGGTTGCGGGCTACCTCAACACCCAAGACGGCGCCAACTACGTTTTTTCGGGCAACAACACCTCATCGCCGCCGGTCGATACCGATGGGCTGCCCAATCCGGGAAGCCTCACCGCGGCAAGCGACGGCGCGCCGCCGAACGGCTATTACGAGGGGGATGACGGGATCGCCCAGGCGACCGTCGACAACAACGTGACGCTCAGCTACGGCGTGAACGCCAACAATCCAGCCTTCGAGCAGTTCATCCGGGTGCTCAATTTCCTCGCCAACGCCCCGGCCTTCGATCAGAGCAATGCCACCGACGTCGCCAATGTCAACAGGGCGACGCAAATGCTCAATAGCGTGGTGACCCAGCTGCAGACGCTGCAAGGCACGAACGCGCTGCAACAGGGGCAATTGTCGAACCAGCTCGACAATCACAAAAGCGCTCTCGCCCTCGCGCAGGGCAGCATTGCCGACATCGCCAAGGTCGATCCGGCGACCGCGATCACGCAGCTCGATACGCTGCAAACGCAGCTTCAGGCTTCCTACCAGATCATCGGAATTCTGCAGCAGCTCAGTCTCGTCAATTACATGAAATAGGAATCATTGGTCCGATGGCACAGGCTCGCGCCTACGCGGCAACGCGCCGCTCGTCCGCTGTTACGCACGTCAACGGTAAGTCGATGTTAACCAGGAACCGCAAGACTGCGGCCCATGCCGACCTGTCCGACGATCTCGCGCGACTTTACCCACCCAGACCGATGCCCAAAACCAAGAGCCTGAGGCTCGCTGCGCGCGCGCCCCTCGCGCTGCTCCGCAAGCCCGCAGCGGGCGCCGATCGGTCCGCCGCATCCGGCGCCGCCGCAACGCCCCTCTCCGACGAGGTGATCGCCGCGATGCGCCAGTTCGACGATCGCTCCGTGCTGGTCACCGGCGGCAGCGGGTCGTTCGGCCGCCGCTTCGTCGATACGCTGCTGCGCCATAGCCGCGCGCGGCGCATCGTTGTGTTCTCGCGCGACGAATACAAGCACTACGAGATGCAGCAATTCCTCGAGCCGCTCGGCACCGAGCGGCTGCGCTTCTTCATCGGCGATGTGCGCGACGGCGACCGCCTCGAGCTTGCGACGCGCGACGTCGATTTCCTCGTTCACGCGGCGGCGCTGAAGCAGGTTCCGGCCGCCGAGTACAACCCGTTCGAATGCATGCGCACCAATGTCTCGGGCGCCGAGAACGTCGTGCGCGCGGCCTTGCGCAACAACATCCAGCGGGTGATCGCGCTCTCGACCGACAAAGCGGCCAATCCGATCAACCTTTACGGCGCGAGCAAGCTCGCCTCGGACAAAATCTTCATTGCCGCGAACAATCTGACCGGCAAGAACGAGACGCGCTTTTCCGTGGTACGCTACGGCAACGTCGTCGGCTCGCGCGGCAGCGTCATTCCCTTCTTCCGCAAGCGCATCGCCGATGGCGCCGACCACCTGCCTATCACCGACGAGCGCATGACGCGCTTCTGGATCACGCTGCAGCAGGGCGTCAATTTCGTCGTCACCTCCTTTACGGTGATGCGCGGCGGCGAGATTTTCGTCCCCAAAATCCCAAGCATGCGGATCGTCGACCTGGCGCATTGCCTCGCGCCCGACCTGCCGCTGCGCGTCGTCGGCATTCGCCCCGGCGAGAAGCTGCATGAGGTGATGGTGACGGAGGATGATTCCCGCCTCACTCTCGAGCTCGGCGACCGCTACGTGATCGAGCCCGCCTTCGCCTGGTGGCAGCGCACGCCCTACACCGCTTCGGGCGCGCGGCCCGTACCCGACGGCTTCCGCTTCACCAGCGACACCAACACCGATTGGCTTGACGCGGACCGCCTCTGCGCGCTGGTTTCGGAAAACGCCTGATGGGCGAGGCGCCGCGCATCCTGCCTTATGGGCGGCAGGCGATCGACGACGACGACATCGCCGCCGTCACAGCCGTCATGCGCAGCGACTGGCTCACCACCGGCCCCGCCACCCAGGAATTCGAGGCGGCGCTCGCCGCGCGGCTTGGCGCACCGCACGCCGTCAGCTGCGCCAACGGCACCGCCGCCCTCCACCTCGCCTGCCTCGCGCTGGGGCTCGGCCCCGGGCATTGGGCGGTCGTGCCTTCGATCACCTTCGCCGCGACGGCCAATGCGGCTCGGCTTTGCGGCGCCGAAATCGCCTTCGCCGATGTCGATCCCGAGACGGGATTGATGGGACCGGCGCAACTCGAGGATGCGCTCGCGCGGCTCGCCGCTTCCGGGCACCGCGCCAGCGCCGTGTTCCCCGTCGACCTTGCCGGCCAATGCGGCGATTTGACCGCGATCGCCGAGATCGCGCGCAAGAGCGGGCTCGCGATCGTCGAGGATTCCTGCCACGCCATCGGCACGCAATACCGGCGGCATGACGAGACCTGGCATCCGGTCGGCGCCTCGCTCGATGCCGACATGACGGTGTTCTCGTTCCACCCGGTGAAGACCATCGCCGCGGGCGAAGGCGGCGCGGTGCTGACGCGCCAAGCCGATCTCGCCGAGCGGGTGGCGCTCTTTCGCGGCCACGGGATCCATCGCAATCCCGCCGCTTTCGTCGATACCCAGGCAGGGTTCGACCACAGCGCGGTCAATCCCTGGTATTACGAAATGGTCGCGCTCGGGCTCAATTACCGGCTGAGCGACCTCAATTGCGCCCTGGCGCACAGCCAGCTGCGCAAGCTCGACCGTTTCGTCGCCGCGCGGCACGCGCTCGCGGCGCGCTATGACGCAAAGCTCGCGCCCCTGGCGCCGCTGCTGCGGCCGATCGCGCGCTCGCCCTGGAGCCGGCCGGCCTGGCATCTCTACAGCGTGCTGATCGATTTCGACTCCGCCGGGATGAGCCGCGGCCAGGTCGCCCGCGCCCTCGAGGAGCGCGGCATTCGCAGCCAGGTCCACTATATTCCCGTCCATCGCCAGCCCTATTACCGGACGCGCTACGAGGGGCAAAGCCTGCCCGGCGCCGAGGCCTATTACCGCAGCACCCTCTCCCTGCCGCTCTTCGTCGGCATGACCGATGCCGATATCGACCGGGTCGCGGCGGCGCTCGCCGAGAGTCTCGGCATCACCGGCCAGACAGCGCGACGCAAGCAGCGCTGACCGCCATGCCGCGCTCCGCCGTCTCGACGGTCTGCGTGGTGCAGGCCCTTGCCTCCTCGAATGCCTCGACCGAGGTACTCATGACGCCGCTCGGCGGCGAGCCGGTTCTGGCGCATGTGCTTCGCCGCTGCCGCGCCGTGCCGGGCGTCGATCAGGTCGTCTGCGCCACCGCAATCGGCCCCGCGGGCGACGCCATCGCCGCGCTGGCCGACGGGCTCGAGGTCACCCTCTTCCGCGGCGCTCCGGGCGACGCGCTCGCCCATTACCATGCCGCGGCGCTGACAGTTGGGGCCGATATCCTGCTGCGCGTGACCAGCGACTGCCCCTTGATCGATCCGCAGATTTGCGGCGAGCTCTTGCGCCTGCGCGCCGCCGAAGACGCCGATTACGCCGCCAACAACATGCCGCCCTCCTGGCCGCGAGGGCTCGACTGCGAGGCCTTCACCTTTGAAGTGCTCGAGGAGGCGGATGAGATCGCGACCGACCCCGCCGATCGGCTCAATGTCACGCCGTGGATCCGCCGCAACCGTGCTTTCCGCCGCGTTAACCTTGCCGGGCCGGGCGGAGAATGGGTCGAGCAGCGCTGGATGACGGGCGAGCCCGAGGATCTGGCGTTCTTGCGTGCGGTTTATGCCCGGATCGCGAACACCGATCCCACCTGGCGCGAGGTCGCGACGCTGATCGCCCGCGAGCCCGACGGAGCGCCCTCGATGATGCTCAAGCGACGTTAACCAAGGGATTGCCGGGTGAGGATAGAGGCTTGCGTTATACAGGCTTTTAAGGTTTTCCCATATCGTCAACCTCTCGACGCCAGCGGCTGCACGGCGACGAGTAGTCGCAGAGGGACCTAACTTGGCTGTTTCGACAACGAGCTCGACCCTGCTCAATGCGCTCGCAACCGCCTATTCGACGGCGGCGCAGTCGCGCACCACGATCGAGCTCGACATCATCAATGCGCGTATCCAACAGCAGACCGACAAAAAGATCGCCGCGCTTCAGGGTCCCGCCGACACGGTTCAGATCACGGCGAATCAGACGCTTGTGTCGCAGCTGAACAACAAGTTCACGACCAACAACCAATTTGCCAATATATTTTCAAGCAACAACAATGTGTTTGCGGATTTGACGAGCCAGCTTGCCGCCTTGCAAACGGCGATCGCCAACGGCGATCCTCAAAGCTTCGATTTGGCATTGTTGCAAGCCAACAACGACGTCGGCAATCTGGTCATCGCCCCGCCCTTGGCGCCTTACCAGGCCGACAATCTCGAATCCTTCAAGACCAACGGTCTCGGGATCAAGAGCTCCGCCGATTACGATCTTTCGACCGCCGCCGGAAAAGCGGCGGCCGTTGCCGATGTCCAAAACGCTCAAAGCCAGGTGATTCAGCTCTCCGGTATCCAAACCTCGAACCAAATTCTGGCCTTCGACATCGCCTCGGCTTTGACGACGCAAATCAATTCGATCAACAAAACCATCACGGAAATGCAGAACGAAAACAGCGACTACATTTCCGCTCAGACCGATAAGCTCAATCAGCAAGCGCAAATTCAGGAGCACTTGATTCAGCTCGGGCTCGGCAACTCGACGACGCTCGGGACGGCTTTGCAGCAGATGACCACCGCAGCCAACATTCCGACATCGCCCTTCGATGTGGTCGGCTCGGGCTCTTCGACAGCCAACAGCTCGACGCCGCCCGCGCTCTCGCTGCTGGTTTAAGCGACGGCGCTGCGTTTGTGATGGCTGCCGCACGGTCGCGGCAGCGCAGGGGTTCTAATAGCGCCAAATCCGGTCGTAGAGCGACACGACCGCTTGCGCGGGGATGCCCACATCCCGCGCTTCCTCACGCATCGCTTCTTGATGCGAATATGAGCTCAGCACGATTTGCGTATCGCGCCAATCGACCGAGGCGAGGCAGTCGGGCCCGACGATCTCGATGCCGCGCCAGGTCTTGCCTTGCTTCAACGGATCGCCATCGACAATGAGGAATTTGCGGTCGCCAGCGAAAAGGCTGGTCAGGTGAAAGAGATATTCCGTCTGAAGACCGCCGCCGCGCAAGACGCAGTTGGGCGTCGTCGACCGCCGCAGCCTCGTTTCCAATGC
>DATNGG010000161.1:0-30834 GCA_035605975.1 Allostellaceae bacterium
CTCGCCAAGCTCGTCGCCGAAGAAATTTTGCCGGGCGAGGCGACGCCCGATGAAGACGCGCCGCTCGAAGAGCATATTCGCGCCACGGCCAAGACCGTGTTCCATCCGACCTCGACCTGCCGCATGGGCAGCGATGCCGGCGCGGTGGTCGACACCAAGTTGAGGCTGCGCGGCTTTGCCGGCATCCGCGTCGCCGACGCCTCGATCATGCCGAAGATCACGCGCGGCAACACCAACGCGCCCTCGATCATGATCGCCGAGCGTGCCGCCGATTTCATCCTGCGCGGCGCCTGAAATCGTTCCAAGGGAGGCAAGCATGCCCGCTCCGCACCGCATCGACACGCATCATCACATCCTGCCGCCGCCCTGGCTCGCCGAAGAGCGCGAGCGCATTCTGGGCGATGCGCAGGCGATACCGGTCGAGCAGCAGCTCGCCTGGTCGCCTTCGGCCGCCATCGAGGCGATGGATGCGGCGGGCACGGCGACGGCGATCATCTCGGTCTCCTCGCCCGGCGTGTGGTTCGGCAATGCCGAGCAGGCACGGCGTCTCGCGCGCATCGTCAACGACTACGGCGCGCAAATGTGCCGCGACCACAAGGGCCGTTTCGGCATGTTCGCGGCGCTGCCCTTCCCCGATGTCGAGGGGAGCCTGAAGGAGATCGAATATGCGTTCGATGTCTTGAAGCTCGACGGCATCGGGCTGATGACCTCCTATGGCGACACTTGGCCCGGCAATCCGCGCTACGCGCCGATTTTCGACGAACTCAATCGCCGCAAGAGCGTCGTCTATTTCCACCCGACCGCGCCGACCTGCTGCACCCATCTCGTGCCGGGCATCTCGACCGCGACCATCGAATTCCCGACCGACACAACGCGCTGCGTCGTCGATCTGCTCTATAGCGGCACTTTCACCCGCTGCGCCGATATCCGCTTCATCTTCTCGCATGGCGGCGGCACCCTGCCGATGCTGGCGGGCCGCGTCGAGGGCTCGCTGACCCGGCCTTTCGCGCGCGAGGCGGCCGCGCGGAACCCGAAGGGGGCGATCGACGCTTTCCGCAGGCTCTTCTACGATATCGCGAGCGTCACAAATCCGACGGCGATGGACGCGCTGCTGAGCCTTGCGCCGATCACGCAGATTTTGCTGGGCTCGGACTACCCGTTCTGGGGGGCTGATACATTCGCCAAGCAACTGCGCACGCTCGATCTGACGCCCGGCCAGCTCACCGCGATCGAGCGCGGCAACGCCGCGCGGCTCTTTCCGAAATTCGCGTGAGCGCCATGGCCGAACCGAAACCCTTCTCGCCGATCCGGCGAATCGTCACCGGTCACGACGAACATGGCGTCGCCAAGGTGCTGTGGGAAGATCACGCGAGCAACGCCAAGCCGCCGCGCCATGGCGCGGTCTCGACGCTCGTCTGGTGCAGCGAGGCGACCCCCGTCGATATTTCTGCGGGCGAGACGACCGAAGATATGGGCGCACGCATCCTCGGCACGGCGCCCCCGCCTCGCGGCACGCGCTTTTGCGTCATCGACTTCCCCGCCGGCGCGCCCGGCACCATGCACCGCACCGAGACCATCGACTACGTGATCGTGCTCGCGGGCGAGATAGAAATGGACATGGACCGCTCGAGCGTGAAGCTCAAGGCGGGCGACATCCTGATCCAGCGCGGTACCAATCACGCCTGGGTCAATCGCAGCAGCGAGGCGGCGCGCGTTGCCTTCGTGCTGATCGACGCAAAGCCCCTGGGCATCGGCCATGCCGTGACGGGCATGGCGAGCCCCGGCTAATCCAGGCAAGCCGCATTCGGCTTTGACGCGAGCGGAAGAGGCGCAAGGAGATTTCGATGCGAAGTTTGGCGGTGATCGGCTTTCTCGCAATCGTCGCGGCGATCGGTGCGGCGGTTTATTTCTTTGGCGGCTTCTACAGCATCTCGGCGGTCGAGCCGGATCCGGGCGTCGTCGCCTGGGCGCTGGGCCATGTGCGCGAGGCATCGATCGATCGGCATGCCACGGAAAAACCGCCCTTCGCGCTCGACTCGCCCGAACTCGTGCAAGCGGGCGCACGCGCCTTCCTCGAGCGCGGCTGCGCCAATTGTCACGGCGCGCCCGGGGTCAAATGGGCGAAATTTTCCGAGGGGCTGCGTCCCGATCCGCCCGATCTCAAGGAGATTGCCAATGAAGCCGATCCCGTCGCGATCTTTTGGGTGGTGAAGAACGGAATCAACATGACGGGAATGCCGAGCTTCGCGCGCGTCGGCGCCGACGATAAGGAAATCTGGAGCATCGCGGCTTTCGTCAAGAAGCTGCCGATCGTTTCGGAAGCGGATTTCAAAGCCTGGACCAGCCCGGCAGCGAGCGCACCGGCAGTACCGGCGGCGCCGAACCCCGCCCCCGCCGCGCCGGCCCCGGCGGCTCCCGGCGCCAGCCAGCCCTAGCAGCTCCGGCACGAGCTGCGACATCCGGATATCGAAATTTCACGAGGGAGGTCAGCATGGAACGAGATTTCATCAATCCGCCGGAGCTCTACAAGCATCCGGCCTATACGCGCGTCGTCACGGTGAAAGGGCCGTGCAAGATGATCTTCATCGCCGGGCAAACGCCGTCCGACGACAATTATCAGCCGATCGCCAAGGGCGACTACAAGAAGCAGTATGAGCGCATCATCGAAGGGCTGACGATCCAGCTGAAAGCAGCGGGCGCGACCTGGGACGATGTCGTCGTGCGCCGCGTCTTCACCCTCGATGTCGATGCGCTGCAAAAAGTCTTGCGCGAGGTGAAACGTCCCGAGAATGTCGCGCATCCGCCGGCCAGCACGATGATCGGCGTCACGCGGCTGTCGCATCCGGACTTTCTCATCGAGATCGACCTGATCGCGATTACCAGCGCGTAAGGGAGCCGCAGCCCCCTCACTCAGTCATGTGACTCAGATCAGCCGCTTGCCTGGGTGGCGCGGCGGCATGTCGAAGGCATTCACCATGGCCGAGGTCGTCATATAGAAGCCGACCGTGGTCACGAGCTCGATCAGCCGCTCGACACCCAGCGCCGCAAGCGCGCGCTCATAGGTCTCATCGGTGAGACGCTTGGTCTCCAACAGCTCCGACACCGTGTCGTAGACGAGCCTTTCGTCGTCTTTGGCAAAGGCTGGCGTTTGCCGCGTGCGGATCGCCTCGACGAGCTCGGGCGCGAGCCCGTGCTCGATCCCGGGCGGCACATGCGCGGCAAAAACATATTGCGCGCTCCAATGCCGCGCTACCACGAGCACGGCGAGCTCGACCAGCCGCCGGCCGAGCTTGCTCTCGAGCCGGACGGCATTGCCGAGGTGGTGCTCCCGCTCGGCGATCTTGGGATGGTGCATCCAGACGGCGAAGGGCCCGCCCGGTGAGCCCGAGCGCACCGCGCCGATCTCCTGCCAGAGCTTTTTCTGCTCCGGGTTAAGCTCCTCGAAGCTCAGCGGCGGCAAGCGTGCCATGGTTTCCTCCCGCGTGTCAGCGGGCGCGCGGCTTCCCCGCGACGCCCGAGCGTGCAATGACCTCGGGTATAGCAGAAACGTTCTGCGGCGCCATGACATGGGCGCCGGCGACGCCGGGAATGGTCGCGAGTTCCTGCATGAACTCGGCGCAGAGCTTGATGCCTTCTGCCTTGGGATCGGCGGCCTTCTCCAGCCGCTCGATGATCGCATCGGCGATGACGGTGCCGAAGAGCTTTTCCTTCATCCACCGCGCCGAGCGCGCCGAGGGAATGGGGCAAACGCCGATCAAGATGTGGAGGCGCTCCGTCAACCCGTCCGCCCTGAGGCGCTCGAGGTAGCGGCGCAGCACCGCGCCGTCCATGCAGAATTGGGTTTGAACGAAATCGGCCCCGGCCTCGATCTTTGCCGCGAGCGATTTGGGCGTCCAACCCGGCGGCGGATCCAATGGCATGTCGGCGCCGCCCAGCAGGAAATCGAGCGCACCCTTGATCGCCGTGCCGGTCGGCAATTCATGCGCGCGGCGCATGCGGTCGGCCAATTGCAGCAGCGCCTGGCTGTTGAGATCGAAGACCGGCTTGGTCTCGGGCTGATCGCCCTGCTTCGGATCATCGCCGGTGAGGACGAGGATATTCCGAATGCCGAGCGCCGCCGCGCCGATGAGATCGCTTTCGAGCGCCAGCCGATTGCGGTCGCGGCAGGTCATCTGCACGATCGGCTCGATGCCGTTTTGCAGCAAAAGATGCGCCGCAACGAGGCTCGCGAGATGCGCCTTGGCGCCGGCGCCGTCGGTGACGTTGACCGCGGTGGCGACGCCCTTCAGGGGCAGCGCGCGCTTCAAGAGATCGGCAGGATCGGCCGAGACCGGCGGCGCGACCTCGGCCGTTACGACGAACGAGCCGCTGCCGAGGGCGGCGGACAAATTGCTGCCGGATTGCCGATCACCGCTACCGCTACTCATACGGCAAGCGCACCTCTCCACGGTTCGTCACGCCCGCGCCCTTCGACGAACTCAGGAGCGGGCATCTATTCCGTCTCTCCGGGTCCCCGCTTGCGCGGGGACGACGAGGACTTTCGTAGCAGCAAGGCGCGGCAAAGCCGCCGCGCTGCTCAATACCGGTAGTGATCGGCCTTGAACGGCCCGGTCTGCGCGACGTTGAGGTACTTCGCCTGCTCCGGCGAGAGCCGCGTCAGCTTGGCGCCGAGCTTCTCGAGATGGAGGGCCGCGACCTTTTCGTCGAGATGCTTGGGAAGGACGTAGACCTTCTGCTCGTACTTGCCGGCATTGGTCCAAAGCTCGATCTGCGCCAGCACCTGATTGCTGAAAGACGCGCTCATCACGAAGCTCGGATGACCGGTGGCGCAGCCGAGATTGACGAGCCGGCCCTTGGCGAGAACGATCAGCCGCTTGCCGTCGGGGAAGACGACCTCGTCGACTTGCGGCTTCACCTCTTCCCATTTGTAGTTCTGCAGCGACGCGATCTGAATTTCGCTGTCGAAATGGCCGATGTTGCAGACGATCGCACGGTCTTTCATCATCCGCATGTGATCGAGACGGATGACGTCGACATTGCCCGTCGCGGTCACGAAAATGTCGCCGATCGGGGCGGCATCCTCCATGGTCGTGACCTGATAGCCCTCCATTGCCGCCTGCAGCGCGCAGATCGGATCGATCTCGGTGACCATCACCCGCGCGCCCTGGCTCCTGAGGCTCGCGGCCGAGCCCTTGCCGACATCGCCGAAGCCCGCGACGACGGCGATCTTGCCGGCAAGCATCACATCGGTCGCGCGCTTGATGCCGTCGACCAGGCTCTCGCGGCAGCCATAGAGATTGTCGAATTTCGACTTGGTGACGCTGTCATTGACGTTGATCGCCGGCACTTTCAGCTTGCCGGCCTTCATCATCTCGTAGAGCCGGTGAACGCCGGTAGTGGTCTCTTCCGAGACGCCGCGCACCTCCTTCAGGAGATCGGGATATTTCTCGTGCATGATCTTGGTGGCGTCGCCGCCATCGTCCAAGATCATGTTGGGCGTCCAGCCATTGGGCCCGCGCAGCGTCTGCTCGATGCACCATTCATATTCGGTCTCGCTCTCGCCCTTCCAGGCGAAGACCGGGATGCCCTTGGCCGCGATCGCCGCCGCGGCCTGATCCTGGGTCGAGAAGATGTTGCACGAGCTCCACCGCACCGAGGCGCCGAGCTCGACGAGCGTTTCGATCAGCACCGCGGTCTGGATCGTCATGTGGAGACAGCCGACGATGCGCGCGCCTTTCAAGGGCTTCTGGCGGCCGTATTCGGTACGAAGGGCCATCAGCCCTGGCATCTCGGTTTCGGCGATGTTGATCTCGCGCCGGCCCCAATCGGCGAGCGCGATGTCCTTCACCTTGTAGTCGGGCGACGCCATATCAGAACGCTCCCTTCAGCGCTTGAGCGAGATCGGTCTTTTCCCAGGAGAAGCCGCCATCGGCCTCGGGCTTGCGGCCGAAATGACCGTAAGAAGCGGTGCGGGCATAGATCGGCTTGTTGAGGGCCAAGCGGGTGCGGATGCCGCGCGGGCTCAAATCGACCATTTCCTGGATCACGCGCGAGAGCTTTTCCTCATCGACCTGGCCGGTGCCGTCGGTGTTGATATAGACCGAGAGCGGGCGCGAAACGCCGATCGCATAGGAGAGCTGGATGGTGCAGCGCTCGGCCAAGCCCGCCGCGACGACGTTCTTTGCGACATAGCGCGCGGCGTAGGCGGCGGAGCGGTCGACCTTCGAGGGATCCTTGCCGGAGAAGGCGCCGCCGCCATGCGGCGCCGCGCCGCCATAGGTGTCGACGATGATCTTGCGGCCGGTCAGACCGCAATCGCCATCGGGCCCGCCGATGACGAAACGCCCGGTCGGATTGACGTAGAACTGGTCCTCGGCGCACATCCAGCCCTTGGGCAGGACCTTCAGCACATGCGGGCGCACGATCTCGCGCACCTCGTCCTGGCTCAGCTTCTCGGAGTGCTGGGTCGAGACCACCACCGAGGTCGCGCGCACCGGCTTGCCGTTGACATATTGCAGCGTCACCTGGCTCTTGGCATCGGGACCGAAATCGGGGGTCGAGCCGCTGTGCCGCGCATCCGCCATCGATTTTAGGATCTGGTGCGAATATTGGAGCGGCGCCGGCATCAACTCTTCGGTCTCGCGGCAGGCATAGCCGAACATGATGCCCTGGTCACCCGCGCCTTCATCCTTGTTGCCGGCGGCATCGACGCCTTGGGCGATATCGACCGACTGCTTGTGGATAAGGCATTCGATCTCGGCATGGCGCCAGTGGAAGCCCTCTTGCTCGTAGCCGATCAGCTTGATGCGCTGACGCGCCGCCTCGATCAGCTGATCCTTGGTGATCTTGTCGGGGCCGCGCACCTCGCCGGCAAGGACGACGCGGTTGGTGGTCGCGAGCGTCTCGCAAGCGACCCGCGCGGTCGGGTCCGCGCCGAGGAAAATATCGACGACCGTATCCGAGATCTGGTCGCACACCTTGTCCGGGTGGCCCTCGGAGACCGACTCGCTGGTGAAGAGGAAATCGCCTTTGCTCACCGTTTGCACTCCTGAAGTTGGGTCACGCCGAATCCCGCTTGCGCGAGATCACATAGGATTCGTCCCAGAACCAGAGACCGCCATGTTTTTGCAACACTTCGCGGGTCGCATCAAGATAGGTATTCGCATTGATTACCTGCGACAGCCGTTGATCCTCGATCTGGGCCACATAGATGGCGGCGTTCCACGCCGCGAACAAGGTGGAGGTACCGATCGTCTCGCTGATCTCGCTCGGCAGAGTGTGCATCGAATAGCGGAACAGCGAGCGCGCATCGGAATAGGCATTGAAGTTGAGATCGCGTCCGGCGCTGCCGAGCTCGGCCTTGGCGGCGCGCAGCAGCTGATGGCGATCGGTCATGAAGGGATTCTCGCCCGGCCAAATTTTCTGAATGACCTCGAGCCCGGGATCGTTGCCGTGCGAGTGGATGCCGATGAGGCGCCCGCCGGGCGCGAGGCTGCGCGCCAGCGGCGCCACGACCTTGGCCGCCTTGAATTCGACCGTCGCGCGGGCGCGATAGGGCTGCGAGGCGATGACCAGATCATAGTCGGCGCGCGCCGCTCCGCGCCGCGGCCGCATCGGGTCGAGGAGGAATTTGTAGTCCTCGCGGTAAAGCACGAGCACGACCGGCTTCTCGTAGATCGGATTGCCGGTGACCTTGCTCACCTTGGCGCGCCAGTTTTGCGCGAGGAAGGTCTGCAGCTCGGTGATCTGGGTCTCGAACTCATGCGCCGTGCTGCCGAGGAGGCTCTGCTCGTGCCAGATGAGGCTGGTGGCGGCGGTCACCGAATTGGGCGTGAGCCACGGCGCCTCGGAATAGTACATGTTGGTCAGCACCAGCACCGTCGAGGGATGCTCGTAGAAGCGGTCGGGCATTTTCTCGAGCGTGAGGCGCACGTCTTCGAGGCTGATTTCCTTGCCGACGATGTAGAAGGGCACCGTCGGGAAGCGCTCATGCATCGAGCGCATCACGCGCGTCAGCACGGTGCCGTCGCCGACGCCCGCATCGAAAATGCGCAAGCCGGGCGGATGCGGGTGAAGATTGGCGAGCTCCATCGACACGCGGTCGGCGACCACCCACTTCTCGCTGCAGGTGTTGACGAAGAGCAGGTATTTCTGTCGGTTGTCGTAGAAGCGGAAATTCTTGTCGGTCGGCGCCGAGCCCGAACCCGACGGCGGCGGCTCGGCGGGGCGCGCCGGGGCCTCGGCCGCGGCGCCGTGTTGCGGCATCGCCGCGCGCAGGCGGCGCGCCGCTCCGTCGCCGTCGCGTTGGCGCATCATGAAGGCGCGCACGCGCTCGACCGTCTTGCCGCGCACCCTACCGCCAAAGCGCAACCGGCTGACCAGCTTGCCGTCATTGACGGCGAGCCGGCCGAAGGTCGATTCCGCCATGCCGACGCGGCGGCAATAGCCCGCGATTTCTTGCAGGAGCGCTTCGCTCTCCAAGGCCTTCACTCCCTCTCGGCTCTGTCGTGCCTCTAACGAAGCCCGAGCGGGGAAAAGAATCAACCCAAAATTCGCCCACTACCGTAATGGGATTTATGATGGGCGAAACTCAAGGTTAACGGCTTGGAAAACCGCCGGTTTCGCGCGGTTTTGGGCAAATATTTTGCCCACTACTCGAGTCAACCCCACACCTCGCGTGCGGTTTCGATGACCAGCCGGAGCTTGGCGACCTCGTCCTCGACCGTCACGTCATTGCCCTCGACCGTGCTCGAGAAGCCGCATTGCGGGCTCAAGGCAAGCTGATCGAGCGGGCAATATTTCGACGCCTCCTCGATGCGGCGCTTCAGCTCGTCCTTGGTCTCGAGCTTTCTGAGCTTCGTCGTAACGAGCCCCAAGATCACGACCTTGCCCTTGGGAACGAAGCGCAGCGGCGCGAAATCGCCCGAGCGCGGATCGTCGTATTCGAGGAAATAGCCGGTGACGTCGACCTGGTTGAAGAGCACGTCGGCGACCGGCTCATAGCCGCCCTCGGCGACCCAGGCGCTCTTGAAATTGCCGCGGCAGAGATGCATCGCCGTGACCATGTCCTTGGGACGGCCGGCGAGCGAATCATTGATAAGCTTGGCATAGGTCTGCGGCAGGGTCTTGGGATCGCTGCCGATGTTCTGCACCTGCTCGCGCAGCTTCGGATCGCAGAGATAGGCGAAATTGACCTCGTCGATCTGCAGATAGCGGCATCCGGCGGCAGCGAGCTCCCTCACCTCCTCGCTGTAGACGCGGCCGAGATCGGCATAGAACTCGCCGAGATCGGGATAGGCCTTCTGGTCGATCGCCTTGCGCCCGCCGCGGAAATGCATGTTCGACGGCGCCGGGATGGTGATCTTCGGCGTCACCTTGGTCACCGACTTCAGGAACTTGAAGTGGTCGACGAAGATCGGGTGCGGCCGCGCCAGCTTGCCATCGACGCGGATGCCGGGCGGCGCGAATTCGACATCGCCGGTATGGGTGTGGAATTTCGCCTTGATGCTGGGCGGAACCACGGTGACGTTCGAGAACTGCTCGAGAAAGTCGAGATGCCAGAAGGTGCGGCGGAATTCGCCGTCGGTCGCGACCTGGAGCCCGATATCCTCTTGCAGCTTGACGACATCGCGGATCGCCTGATCCTCGACCGTGCGGAGCTGCTCGGCGGAGATCTCGTTGCGCTTCCTCTTCTCGCGCGCGTCGAGAAGCGCTTTGGGGCGCAACAGGCTGCCGACATGATCGGCGCGGAAGGGAGGGATATTGCGTGCTGCCATGGCGTCTGCTCCTTCGCCTAATCTCGGGTGAACGCCGTCAATCCTCGCCCGCGGCCGGTTGTGCCGCGAGAGCGCCGCTCTGCCACTCGGCGCGGTAGAGCGGGGTCAGCAAGATCGCGTTGACCAGGCCGATCGCCAGCGGAATGGCGGCGAGCCAGAAGATATATTGCGTCGGAACGTGCATTGAAATCAAAAACCCGCCGACGATCGGCCCGATAACCGAGCCGACCCGCCCGGCGCCGAAATTGGCGCCGAGCCCCCAGGAGCGGATATAGGTCGGATAGACGTTCGTCTCCGACGCGATGTTGCCGAATTGCAGGCCGAGGAGGCAGAAGCCCGCTGCCGCCACGAGTGCGATGATGACGCCTTCGGGCAAGCCCGGCAGCCCGATGCAGGCGACGATCGGAATGGCGCACGCAAAGAGGATCGGCACCGGAATGAAGCCGTATTTGTCCAAGGGCCGCATGATGCAAATGCCGCCCAGGGTGCCCGCGAACTGGAACGCGGTGATGGCGAGACCGGCATCGGCGATCGGATAGCCGTTCGCCGCGAGGATGGTCGGCGTCCACTGATTGATGAAGTAGAAGATCATCAAGTTGACGGCGTTCGAGATGAAGAACATCGGCGTGATCCAGGCGAGCCGGCCCTTGAAGATCGCGCCATAGGAGAACTTGCCGCGATTGTCCTCGCCGCCGATGGTGAAATCGGAATTCGGATCGAGATTGAGGCCGGGCTGCATGCGCTCGATCTGCTTGACGAGGCGCTCATACCGCTCGCGCTTCAGCGAGAGGAACTTGATCGATTCCGGCAGAACCGCCATCGCGATGAGCGCGACGATGATCGGTACGATGCCGCCGACCCAGAACAGAATCTGCCAGCCATGCGTTCCCATGTATTTGGCGGCAACGAGGCCCGGGATGCCGCCGCCGAAGGTGACGCCCGAGAACATCAGGATGAAGAGCGTCGCGCGGATGCGGCGCGGCGCGAATTCGGCAACCAGCGCCGTGGCGATCGGCAGCACGCCGGCGATGCCGACGCCGGCGATGAAGCGCAGCCAGATGAGCGTCTCGAGATTCTGCGAGAACGCCGAGACCCAGGTCACGGCGCCGAAGAACAGCAACCCGCCGACCAGCGCGCCGCGGCGGCCGTAATGGTCGGCGATCCAGCCGAGGAGCGGCGGCCCGAACAGGCCGGCAAAGAGACCGGCGCTGAACATTCCGCCGAGGGCGGCGGGGCTCACATGCCATTCGCGCACGAGGGCAGGTGCGGCGAAGGCGGCGGCGCCGATGTCGTAGCCATCCGCCATCACGATGATGAAGCAGACGATCACCAATCCGATATGAAACGCGCCGATCTTCTGCGCATCGATGATGCGCGACAGATCCACGGTCTTGGCCGATGCCACAGCGAACCTCCCCGAAGAAGCGGCGTTCCCGACGCCGCGAAGCCCGTCATTTAGGCGCACGCAAAATAGCGGTGCAACCTATTTGCTGCCCACCGCCGCGTGGGATTGAGCCGGCGGCGCGGATGGGCGTTCGGCTTGCGCGGCGCCGCCAAGCGCGCGCGCATCCCATCCCCCGCCCAGCGCCTCGATCAGGGCGACGCCTGCAACCAACCGGCTCTGCAGCAGGCCAAGCGCCGTCTCGCGATCGGCCAGCGAATTGGCCTGGGCGGTGATGACCGCGGTGTAATCGACCGTCCCGGCGCGATATTGGTTGAGCGTCAGGCGTTCCGCTTCGAGCGCCGCGTCGACCGCGCGGCCTTGCGCCTCGGCCTGCTGCGCCAAGATGCGCGACGCCGCCAATTGATCTTCGACCTGCTGAAAAGCGGTCAGGACGGTTTGGCGATAGGTCGCAACCGTCTGATCGTAGGTCGCGCGGGCGGCAGCGACCTGGGCTTGGGTCAGGCCGCCGGTGAAGATCGGCAGGTTGATGTTCGTCACGCCGAAAGACCACAAGCTGCTCGCCGCGGTGAACAGCGTGTGCAGCATCGAGCTCTGCTGGCCATAGGATGCGCCGAGGGTGATGCTCGGAAAATATCCGGCGATGGCGACGCCGATCCGCGCATTGGCTGCCGCCATGGCGCGCTCCGAGGCGGCGATCGAGGGGTTGCGCTCGAGGAGAGTCGAAGGCAGATCGAGCGGAATCTCCGGGATGGGAATATCGGCCGCCGCCGGCGCGATCGCGAAATCGCCGGGCGGCTGACCGACCAGGACCGCGATCGCGTGCTCGAACTGCGCGCGCTGCAGGGTGATCGCGATCGCCTGCGCCCGCGTGCTTTCGAGCTGGGCCGTCGCCGAGGCTACGTCGGTCCGCGCCGCAGTGCCGACGCCATAGCGGTTCTTCGTGATTTGCAGCGACCGCGTGAAGGCCTCGACGGTCGCATCGAGCAGGCGCTTGGTGGCATCGGCAATGCGCAGCTGGATGTAATCGGTGGCGAGCGCCGCCTGCGCCGATAGCTGCGCCGCCGCGAGATCGGCTGCGCTCGCCTGGGCATTGGCGACGTCGCTCTCGACCGTGCGCCGGATCGATCCCCAGATATCCGGGACCCAGGTGGCGCTGACCGAGGCACTGAAGGCGTTCTGCACCGAGGCGCGGTTGCCGAAGGAGCGGCTTGAGGAGGCGCTGCCGGCGCCGCTCCCCTCGCGCAGCGCCGCAGCGCCGGCATCGAGGGTTGGAAAATAGCCGGCGCGCGCCTCGCCAACGATCGCCTGCGCGGTGCGATAAGCGGCCTCGGCGGATTTGAGATTCTGGTTCGAGACCTCGACCTGGCGCTCGAGCCCGTCCAGCACCGGATCCTGAAAGACCGACCACCAGGCCTCGCCGCTCGCCGCCGGCTGCGGCGCCGCCGACTTCCATCCCTCGGCTTCCTTGTACTTCGCCGGCACAGGCGCCGGTGGGCGCACATAATCGGGCCCGACGGTGCAGCCGGCGAGGAGGGCGATGAAGGACAATCCGGCGGCGATCCGCGCCGCGGGCGGCGCGCTCATCGGCTGCCCTCGAGCGTGCCGCCGCCGGGAAAATCGCGATGCCGCGCCCGGCCGAAGCGCTGCGCCGCCCAAGCGCGGAAGCGCTCAAGATAAAGATAGATCACCGGCGTCGTATAGAGCGTAAGAAATTGGCTGACGAGGAGGCCGCCGATAATCGAGATGCCGAGCGGATGGCGCAGTTCGCTGCCCTCGCCAGTGCCGATGGCAAGCGGCAGGGCGCCCAGGATCGCCGCCAAGGTCGTCATCAGGATCGGCCGAAGCCGCAAGGTGCAGGCTTCGAAGATCGCGTCGCGGGCGGGGAGATTTCGGCTGCGCTGCGCCTCGATGGCGAAGTCGATCATCATGATTGCGTTCTTCTTGACGATGCCGATCAGCAAAAACACCCCGATCAGCGCGATAATGTCGAATTGCGTGTTGAAGATCAGCAAGGCCAGCACAGCCCCCACCCCGGCCGAAGGCAGGGTCGAGAGAATGGTGATGGGGTGGATATAGCTCTCATAAAGCACGCCGAGAACGATATAGACCGCGACGAGGGCCGCCAGGATGAGATAGGGCTCGCTTGCCAGCGACTGCTGGAAGACCCGCGCGGTCCCCTGGAACGTGCCGTGGATCGAAGTCGGCACGCCGAGCTCGATCATCGCATCGTCCACCGCAGCGGTCGCATCGCTCAAGGACTTGCCCGGCGCCAGATTGAACGAGATGGTCGAGGCGACGAAGGTTCCCTGGTGATTGACCGCGAGCGGGGTATCGCCCGGCCCGAAGGTGGCAACCGCCGAAAGCGGCACCATGGCCTCAGTGCTGGTGCTGACGGCGGCGCCGCTCGATGCGGCGGTCTTGCCGATCGCCGTCAGCGAATTCGTGCTTTGATTGCGCACCGCGTCCTGGCCGAGGGCGACCGTGCCCGATGCCGACTTGCCGGCGCTCGCCGTTCCCGACAGCGCATTGGTCGCTTGGGCGCCGCCCACATTGCCAGACTTGCTGACATAGATTTCCTTCAAGGTCTCCGGGTTCTGCCAATAGCGCGGCGCGACCTCCATCACCACGTGGTATTGGTTCAGCGGGTTGAAGATCGTCGAGACCTGGCGCTGCCCAAACGCATCGTAGAGCGTGTTGTCGATCTGGCTGACGGATATGCCCAGCCGCGCCGCCGACGCGCGGTCGATGTTGAGCACCGTCTCGAGGCCTTTTTGCTGCTGGTCGGAATCGACATCGGCGATTTCCGGCAGCTTTTGCAGCGCCGCGGTAATTTTGGGGACCCAAAGGTAGAGCGCGTCGAGATCGTCGCTTTGCAGCGTGTATTGATACTGTGCGTTGCTTTGGCGGCCGCCGACGCGGATATCCTGCACCGATTGCAGGAAGAGCGAGGCGCCGGGCACTTGATTGAGCTGGCGCCGCAGCCTTGCGATCACCTGGTCGGACGACACGTTCCGCTCGCTGCGCGGCTTCAGCTCGATGAAGCAGAAGCCCGAGTTGGTCGAGCCGCCGCCGGTGAAGCCGGTGACCGATGCGACTGCCGGATCCTTCTGCACGATCGCCATGAACTGGGCGAGCTTCTTCTCCATCAACTGGAACGAGATGCTCTGGTCGGCGCGGAGGCCGCCGATCATCCGGCCGGTGTCCTGCTGCGGAAAGAAGCCTTTGGGCACGATGACGAAGAGGTAGAAATTGAGGCATAGGGTGCAGAGCAGCACCAGCATCGTCACCAGCGGATGGGTCAGCGCTTGCGCGAGAGTCCGGCGGTAAAGCCGCAGCAGCCCGTCGAAGGCGCGCGCCGACACGCGGGCGAAGCCCCGCGCCTCCTCGCCGACCCGGCGGCGCAGTAGCCGCGCGCACATCATAGGCGTCGTCGTCAAAGACACGGCGAGCGACACAACGATGGCGATCGACAGCGTGATCGCGAATTCACGGAATAGCCGGCCGATGATGCCGCCCATCAGGAGAATCGGGATGAAGACGGCGATGAGCGAGAGGCTCATCGAGAGGACGGTAAAGCCGACCTCGCGCGCACCCTGAAGCGCGGCTTGGCGGCGCGGCATGCCGGCTTCGATATGCCGCGTGATGTTCTCGAGCACGACGATCGCGTCGTCGACAACGAAGCCGGTCGAGATCGTCAGCGCCATCAGCGAAAGATTGTCGAGGCTGAAGCCGAGAAGATACATCACACCAAGCGTGCCGAGCAGCGAGACCGGCACGGCGACGGTCGGAATGAGGCTCGCATGCGCGTCGCGCAGAAACAAAAAGACGACCAGGATCACGAGGATCGTCGCGATGCCGAGCGTGATCTCGATATCGCGCAGCGAGGTGCGGATCGTCGTCGAGCGGTCTTGCGCGATGCTGACATTGATATCGCTCGGGATCGAGGCTTCGAGCTGCGGCAGCTCGGCCTTCACGCGATCGATGATGTCGATGATGTTGCCGCCGGGCGTCCGCGAGAGGATCACCAGCACCGAGGGCTTGCCGTTCGCCTCGCCGAAATTGCGGAGATTTTCGACCGAATCGCGGACATCGGCGATATCCGAGAGGCGCACGGCGGCGCCGTTGCGATAGGCGACGATGAGCGAGCGATATTCGTCAGCTCGGCTTGCCTGGTCGTTGGTGTAGATCTGGAAGTGCTGCCCGTTCTGCTCGATCGCGCCTTTGGGGGCGTGCGCGTTCGCAGCCGACAGCGCCGCCCGCACATCCTCGAGGCCGATGCCGTATTTGAAGAGCGCCGCCGGATTGAGCTCGACCCGGACCGCCGGCAGCGACGATCCGCTGACATCGACCTCGCCGATGCCTTCGATCTGCGACAGCTTCTGCTGCATGATGGTGCTGGCGGCATCGTAGATCTGTCCGCGCGTGAGCGTGTCCGAGGTCAGCGAAAGGATCATGATCGGCGCATCGGCCGGATTGACCTTGCGATAGGTCGGATTGCGCCTGAGGCTCGAGGGCAGATCGGCGCGGGCGGCGTTGATCGCCGCCTGAACGTCGCGCGCCGCCCCGTCGATGTCGCGGTCGAGCCCGAACTGCAAGGTGACGCGGGTCGAGCCGACCGCGCTCGAGGAGGTGATCTCGGTAACGTCGGCGATCTGGCCCAGATGGCGCTCCAAGGGCGTTGCGACGGTTGCCGCCATCACCTGCGGGCTCGCCCCGGGCATCGAGGCACGCACGGAGATCGTCGGATAGTCGACCTGCGGCAGCGGCGAGACCGGAAGCTGGAAGAACGCCGCCACCCCGGCCAGCGCCACGCCGATGGTCAAGAGCGTGGTCGCCACCGGGCGGCGCACGAAGGCGGCGGAGAGGTTCATTCGGCCGGCCTTTCGGCCTCGCGCTCGTCATCGCCTTCGGGCATCAAGCCGCGCAGGCGCCGGCCGAGCCGGTCGAAGGCGAGATAGATCACCGGCGTCGTAAAGAGGGTCAGCACCTGGCTGACGATCAAGCCGCCGACAATGCTGATGCCGAGCGGCTGGCGCAGCTCGGCCCCCGTGCCGCTGCCGAGCATCAGCGGCAAAGCGCCGAGAATCGCCGCCATCGTCGTCATGAGGATCGGGCGCAAGCGCAGAAGGCAGGCCTGGTGGATCGCTTCGCGCGGCGACTTGCCTTCGCGCCTCTCCGCATCGAGCGCGAAATCGATCATCATGATCGCGTTCTTCTTGACGATGCCGATGAGCAGGACGATGCCGATGATGGCGATGATGTCGAGATCGTCGCCCGCGACCATCAGACCGAGCAGCGCGCCAATGCCCGCCGAAGGCAGCGTCGAGAGGATCGTCACGGGATGGACGAAGCTTTCGTAAAGAATTCCCAGGACGATATAAACCGTGATGACCGCCGCGAGGATGAGCAGAAGCTCGTTCTTGAGCGCCGCCTGGAAGGCCAGCGCCGCGCCCTCGAACACGGTGATGACGCTCTGCGGCATGCCGATTTGCCGCTGGATCTGCTGCACCGCCGTGACCGCTTCGCCAAGCGACACGCCGGACGCCAGGTTGAAGGACACGGTGTTCGCCGGGAACTGGCCGAGATGGTTGATCTGCAGCGGTGCCGTCTGCACGCTCACCTTGGCGATCGCCGAGAGCGGAACCTGCCCGTTCGCCGCAACCGAGGACGGCAGATAGATCGTGCCGAGCGAATCGAGCGAGGCTTGCAGACTGGGATCCGCCTCGAGGATCACGCGATACTGGTTCGACTGCGTGAAAATCGTCGAGATCATGCGTTGGCCGAAGGCGTCGTAGAGCGCATTGTCGATCGTCGCCGGGGTAACGCCGAAACGACCGGCGGTGTTGCGGTCGATCGTCACATAGGCGCTGAGGCCGTTTTGCTGCTGGTCGCTCGCCACATCCTCGAATTGCGGCGCGGCTTGCAGCGCCGTCACCAGCTTCGGCACCCATTGATCGAGCTCGGCGGGATTGGCGTCCTCGAGGATGAAGCGGTATTGCGCGCGGCTGACGGTCGCGTCGATCGTCAGATCTTGCACCGGCTGCATATAGAGCGAGGTGCCGGGAATGCCGGCGACCTCGCGGTTGAGGCGGCGAATGACGGTGCTGACATCGTGCTGGCGCTCGTCCTTCGGCTTGAGGTTGATGAGGAACCGGCCGCTGTTGAGGGTCAGATTGGTGCCGTCGACGCCGATGAAGGAGGAGAGGCTCGCCACATCCGGATCGCGCAGGATGATGTCGGCAAGCGCCTGCTGGCGCTGTGCCATGGCCTCGAAGGAGACCGATTCGGGCGCCTGCGAGATGCCCTGGATCAGCCCCGTGTCCTGGACCGGAAAAAATCCCTTGGGGATAATGATGTAGAGATAGGTCGTCAGCGCGAGCGTCGCGACGGCAACCAGCAAGGTCGCGCCCTGCCGGTCGAGCACCCAGTTGAGCGCGCGATCGTAGCGCCCCACCACCCATTCGAACGTCTCGCGGTTGCGGCGCTCGAAGGCGCCCTCGGCCTCGGCGCCGACCGGGCGAAGGATGCGCCCGCACAGCATCGGCACGAGGGTCAGCGAGACCACCGCCGAGATCAAGATCGTGACCGAGAGCGTCACCGCGAATTCGCGGAACAGCCGGCCGACGACGTCGCCCATGAAGAGCAGCGGGATGAGAACGGCGATCAGCGAGATCGTCAGCGACACGATGGTGAAGCCGATCTGCTCCGCGCCCTTCAAGGCCGCTCGCAGCGGGCGCTCGCCCTGCTCGATGTAGCGCGCGATGTTCTCGATCATGACGATCGCGTCGTCGACGACGAAGCCGGTCGCAATCGTCAGCGCCATCAGCGAGAGGTTGTTGAGGCTGAAGCCGAAAAGATACATCGCGCCGAAGGTGCCGATGAGCGACAGCGGCACGGAGAGGCTCGGAATGATGGTGGCGCGCACCGTGCGCAGGAAGAGGAAGATCACCATCACGACGAGCGCGACCGCGAGGGTCAGCTCGAACTCGACATCGTGCACCGAGGCCCGGATCGTCGTCGTGCGGTCGGTCAGAATGCTGAGATCGACGGCGGCCGGAAGCGAGGCCTGGAGCTGCGGCAGCAGCGACTTGACGGTGTCGACCACCTGAATGACGTTGGCGCCGGGCTGGCGCTGCACGTTGACGATCACCGCCGGCGTCTGGTTCATCCAGGCGGCGAGCTTGGTGTTCTGCGCGCCATCGACGACCTGCGCCACGTCCTTCAAATGGACCGGCGCGCCGTCCCTGTAGGCGATGACGAGGTTGCGGTATTCGTCGGCGGATTTGAGCTGGTCATTGGCGTTGAGCGTATAGGCGCGCATCGGCCCGTCGAAATTGCCCTTGGGCGTGTTGACGTTGGCGTTGCCGATGGTGGTGCGCAAATCGTCGATGTTGAGGCCGTAAGCCGCGAGCGCGCGCAGATTGGCCTGGATGCGCACGGCCGGCCGCTGCCCGCCATTGATGCTGACGAGGCCGACGCCGGGAAGCTGCGAAATTTTCTGGGCGAGCCGCGTATCGGCGAGGTCTTCGACCTGCGGCAGGGTTAGGGTTTTCGAGCTGAGCGCCAAGGTGAGGATCGGCGCATCCGCCGGATTGACCTTCGCATAAATCGGCGGCGCCGGCAGGTCGGCGGGCAGCAGATTGCCCGCGGCGTTGATTGCCGCCTGCACCTCCTGCTCGGCGACGTCGAGGGTGATGTCGAGGCTGAATTGCAGGGTGATGACCGAAGCGCCGGCCGAGCTGGTCGAGCTCATGAGATTGAGGCTCGGCATCTGCCCGAACTGCACTTCGAGCGGCGCCGTCACCGAAGAGGTCATCACATCGGGACTGGCGCCCGGATAGAAGGTCTGGACCTGGATCGTCGGATAATCGACCTCAGGCAACGCGGCGAGCGGAAGGAATTGAAAGGCAACGACGCCGACGAGCATCAACGCCGCCATCAGCAGCGAGGTGGCGACCGGCCGCAGGATAAAGGGGCGCGACGGGCTCATGGCGAAGGGGACCGCGCGCGCCGCGCCCGGATCACGGCGCGGGCGCGGAACGCCGCGACGATTGCTGCGTCGCCGGCACCGTCGTTCCGGGCGCCGCCGGCGCGGTCTCCTGGCGCAGCACGATCTTGGCCTTGTCGCGCAGCTTGTCGGCGCCGTCGATGACGACGTTTTCGCCAGGGGCCAGGCCCGTGGTGATCGCGACATTCGTGCCATCTGTCGGGCCGAGCTTCACGGTCTGCACCGCGACCGTATTGTCGGGCTTCGCCATATAAACGAAGGTGCCGGGCGCGCCGCGCTGCACCGCCGCCGTCGGGATCACCGTTACGTTCTGCAAGACGTCGGCAAGCAGACGGATGTTGACGAACTGATTGGGAAAGAGGAGCCCGTCCTCGTTGTTGAATTGCGCCCGCAGCTTCACCGTCCCGGTGGTGGTGTCGATCTGGTTGTCGATGCTCACCAGCGTGCCGGTCGCGAGCTTCGTCGTGTTGGTGCGGTCATAAGCCGCGACATCGAGCGTCGCGCCGGCGTTGAGGCGCTTGACGATCGTCGGCAGGTCGTCCTCCGGCAGGCTGAAGATCGCGGTGATCGGCTTCATCTGCGTGATGACGACGATCCCGTTCGCGTCGCCCGGCGTGATGTAGTTGCCCTGATCGACCTGGCGCAGGCCGACCTTGCCGCCGACCGGCGCCACGACATGGCAATAGGCGATGTTGAGCTTGGCGCTATCGACCTGGCTCTGGTCGGCTTGAATCGTGCCTTCATATTGGCGCACCAGCTGCGCCTGCCCGTCGACGGTTTGCTGCGCGATCGAATCCTCCTTGGCAAGAATTCGGTAGCGCGCCAGATCGGTCTGCGCCTGCTTCAGCAGTGCCTGGTCCTTCAAGAGCTGGCCCTGCGCCTGCTCGAGCGCGAGCTCATAAGGCCGCGGATCGATCACGGCGAGCAGGTCGCCCTTCTGCACCGTCTGGCCTTCCCGGAACAGGATCTGCGTGAGATGGCCGCTGATCTGACTGCGCACCGTCACGGTGGCGGTCGGGGTTACGGTGCCGAGCGCGTTGAAGACGATGTCGATATTGCCTTGGGTCACCGGGGCGACCACGACCGGCATGGCGCCGCCGGCGCCGAAACGGCCCGCCGGGCGCTCCGCCGGAACGCGGTGCGAGAGCCACCAGACGAACGCCCCGGCAGCGAGAAGGAGGAGCGCGATCCAAGCTGCCCGCCGCCATCGTGGCATTCGGGCCGGCCACGCGGTGATCCGGACGTCTCTCATCTCTCTAACCGTGCGGGATGACTGTTACGGCGGGGGCGGTTCGACCATCCTATTATAGGACGGCCTACGCCGCCCGATCCCCATCCGCGGCACGGCGGCGATTGTAACACAGCCGCAGCCGGCACCCGCGAGGGCGTCCTAAGCCTCTGAATTCTTAGGAAATATTTAGCCGCCCCGGCCCGCGGATGCGGGCTTTGGCGTGGTCTCGGCCGGCGTCCGCTCCCACCAACCACCGCCCATGGCGACGAAAAGCTGCGCGCTGTCGAGATAACGCTGCGCCTCGGCGCGGACGAGGCCGATACGCGCCTGCTGAAAGGTGCGCTGCGCATCGAGCACCTGCAGCAGCGTCGAGTTGCCGAGCCCGTAACTCGTCCGCACCAGATCGAGCGCCTTGGCCGCGGATTGATAGGCTGTCTGCTCGGCGGCGAGCAATTCGGCGTCGTGCGACAGGCCGTCGAGCAGATCGGCAACCTGGCCAAAAGATTGCAGGACGGTCTGCTCGTAATTGGCGAGCGCGGCCTGGTAGGCGTCCTCGCTGCCGCGCTTTTGCGCGCGCAGCGCCCCGCCATGGAACAGCGGCGCCGCCATCGCCGCGCCGACATTCCAGATGTTGCTGGCAGGATCGAAGATCGCTTCCGGCTTCAGGAATTGCTGCGCCACGCCCGCGGAGAGGGTGATGTTGGGATAGAGCGCGGCACTGGCGACGCCGACCGCCGCCGACGCCGCATGGAGCTGCGATTCGGAGACGAGGATATCCGGACGCTGATGCACCAGGGCCGAGGGTAGGCTGACCGGAAGCTCGGCGGGCAGCGTCAACGCGTCGAGATCGATATCGGGCGGCGACCAGGCGGCGGGCGGCTTGCCGACGAGCACCGCGAGCGCGTGGTGCGCGGTGCTCATTTGCTGACGCAGCGGCGGCAGCAAGGTCCGATCGCTCGCGAGCTGGCTATTGGCGGTTTCGACGTCAAGATCGGTCGCCGCACCGGCGCGCAGCTCGTCCTGGACGAGGCGCAGATTATGCGCATCGTCGTTCAGCAAATCCTCGATCGCCTTGATCTGCGCGCGGATCGACGCGACCGTGATGATTTCGGTCGCAACGCTTCCGGTGAGAGTCAGATAGGCGGCTTCCGTCTCGTAATTCTGCGCCGCCTCGAGAGCACGCGCCTCCTCCACCTGCTTGCCGGTCAAGCCGGCGGGGTTGAAGCTGTAGCTGACGGTCGGCCCGAGCGAATAGACGTTGAACTGCTTGGGCGGAAAGCCGGTGAGGCCGACCGCCTTGAAGTTGTTGCGCTCGCGCTCGGCGCTCAAGGCGAAATCGGCTTGCGGATAATAGCCGGACGCCGCGACCGCGACCGCCTCGCGCGCCTCGGCAAGGCTCGCCTTGGCTGCGGCGAGCGTGCGGTTGCCCTCGATCGCCTCGGCGAGGACGCGGTCGAGGGCCGAAGAGCCGAAAAGCTTCCACCACGAGCCGGAAATCTTCTCGCCGAGAACGAAGCGCTGATCGGCGCCGGCGCCTCCCGCCGAGAGCACGCTCGGCAAAGCATTCGGCGTATAGCCGGTTTCCGCCGGGACCGGGGGCGCCTTATAGCCGGGAAGCAGCCCGCAGCCCGCGAGGAGCGCGGCGCCGGCAAGCGCAAGGATCGAGCGCAGCATCGCCGTCATCTAAGGCCTCCTTGCTGCCCAAGCAAGCGGGCGATGGCTGCCTTGCAAGCCGCGAGGGCTGAAAACGCCGTCGCGACGCCGCGCTAGCGCGGCAGGTCGGAGCTTCCCATCAAATATTCATCGACTGCGCGCGCGCATTGACGGCCTTCGCGGATGGCCCACACCACCAGCGATTGCCCGCGCCGCGCATCGCCGCAGCAGAAC
Source organism: Allostellaceae bacterium (assembly GCA_035605975.1). GTDB lineage: Bacteria > Pseudomonadota > Alphaproteobacteria > ATCC43930 > CGMCC-115725 > CAIKMD01. The sequence goes on from DATNGG010000161.1 coordinate 22,308, forward strand.
ACCTTGTCGACCGATCCGCGATAGTGATCGGTATCGGCCTTCAAATTGCCGCGCGGATCGAGGGCGAGCTTCAGCGCGGCGACAGCACCGTTGCGCTGCGGGTGGAGAAAGCCCATGGCCAGCAGCACGAGGTCGGCGCGGATCTCGAAATGGCTGTCGGGCACCTCCTCCATCACCGGCCGGCCCTCATTGCTCGTCCGCCACTCGACCCGCACCGCGGAGAGACCTTTGACATGCCCGTCCTTCTCCGTGAAGCACTTGGTCGAGACCGACCAGTCGCGCCGAATGCCCTCTTCCTGCGAACTCGAGGTCCGCAGCTTCATCGGCCAGTCGGGCCAGGTCAGCAGCTTGTCTTCGTGCTCCGGCGGCACGGGAAGAATTTCGATCTGCGTCACCGATTTGGCGCCCTGGCGGTTCGAGGTGCCGATGCAGTCCGAGCCGGTATCGCCGCCGCCGATCACCAGCACATGCTTGCCGGTGGCGAGAATGTCCTCGCCGGCAACGCGCTCGCCGCCGACGCGGCGGTTTTGCTGCGTCAGGAAATCCATCGCGAAGTGAATGCCGGCGAGCTCGCGGCCGGGCACGGGCAGATCGCGCGGCACCTCGGCCCCGATCGCCAGCACCACCGCGTGATGGCTGTGCATCAGCTTCTCGATCGGCAAGGAGACGCCGATATGGGCGTTGGGATGGAACTCGACGCCCTCGGCGCGCATCTGGGCGATGCGGCGGTCGATGACATTCTTCTCGAGCTTGAAATCGGGAATGCCGTAGCGCAGCAGACCGCCGATGCGCGAGGCCTTCTCATAGACCGCCACATCATGGCCGGCGCGCGCCAACTGCTGCGCGCAGGCAAGGCCCGACGGGCCCGAGCCGACCACCGCGACGCGCTTGCCGGTGCGGTGCGGTGCGATCACCGGCTCGACCCAGCCCTCTTCCCAGCCACGCTCGATGATCGCGTGCTCGATCGTTTTGATCGTCACCGGCTGCTCGATGAGGTTGAGTGTGCAAGCCGCCTCGCAGGGCGCGGGGCAGACGCGCCCCGTCACATCGGGGAAATTGTTGGTGCGGTGAAGCACGGCGAGCGCCGCGCGCGGATCGTTGCGATAGGTGAGGTCGTTCCAGTCCGGGATGATGTTGTTGACCGGACAGGCGTGATGGCAGAACGGCGTGCCGCAATCCATGCAGCGGCCGCCTTGCCGGCGCAGCTCGTCCTGCGGCAGCGGCCGCACGAACTCGCGATAATGCTTCAGCCGATCCTCGACCGGGTCGTAAGAGCGGTCGCGGCGCTGATATTCAAGGAAACCGGTCGGATTCGCCATCCCTACTCGGCGGCTCCGACCGCGATGCTCACGTCCGGGCGCTCGGCGGCGCGCGTGCGCGACTGCATCTGCAAGAGGGCGCGGCGGTATTCGACCGGCATGACCTTGACGAAGCGCGTGCGGTAGTTCCGCCAGTCGGCGAGGATCTCTTTCGCCTTGGGGCTCTGGGTGAAGCTCGCATGGCGCGCGATGAGGCCGTGCAGCAGGCGCGCATCGCTCTGCGAGAGGCTGTGCACCACGTCGACCAGGCCGTGGCTTTCGAGATCGCCGCCGCGATGCTCGAGCGCCTCGATGTGATCGTCCTCGTCCGCCAACGGCTCGAGATCGACCATGGCGAGATTGCAGCGCTGGCCGAACCGGCCGGTCTCGTCGAGCACGAAGGCGACGCCGCCGCTCATGCCGGCGGCGAAATTGCTGCCGGTCTCGCCGAGCACCACGACGATGCCGCCGGTCATGTATTCGCAGCAATGGCTGCCCGCGCCTTCGACCACCGCCACCGCGCCGGAATTGCGCACGGCGAAGCGCTCGCCGGCGACGCCGCTGAAATAGCACTCGCCGGCGATCGCGCCATAGAGCACGGTGTTGCCGACGATGATCGCGTTGCCGCGATCGAGCGTGCTCTGCCGCGGCGGGTAGACGATCAGCCGTCCGCCGGAGAGGCCCTTGCCGACATAGTCGTTGCAGGCGCCTTCGAGCTCGAAGGTGACGCCGCGCGCCAAGAACGCGCCGAAGCTCTGCCCGGCCGTGCCGGCAAAGCGCACCCTGATCGAGCCGTCCGGCAGGCCGCGATCGCCATAGCGGCGCGCAATCGCCCCCGAGAGCATCGCGCCGACGGTGCGGTTGACGTTGCGGATCGGCATCTCGAGCGCGACCTTGCCGCCTTTCTCGATGACCTCCTCGCAGCGCGCGAGCAATTGGTGGTCGAGCGCCTTGCCGAGGCGATGGTCCTGCGCCTCACATTGATGCGTCTTGGTGCCCGCCGGAACATCCGGTTGGAACAGCACGCGCTGAAGATCGACCAGCTTCGCCTTGGGATGATCGACGCCGCGGCGCTGCACCAGCCTGTCGGCGCGGCCGATCATCTCGTCGAAACGGCGGAAGCCGAGCTTCGCCATAAACTCGCGGACTTCCTCGGCGAGGAACATGAAGAGCGTGACCACATCCTCGGGCGTGCCGACGAAGCGGCGGCGAAGCTCGGGATCCTGCGTCGCGACGCCGACCGGGCAGGTGTTGAGATTGCATTTGCGCATCATCACGCAGCCGGCGGCGATGAGCGCTGCCGTCGCGACCCCGAACTCGTCGGCGCCCAGAAGCGCGCCGATCACCACGTCGCGGCCCGAGCGGATGCCGCCATCCACCTGCACCGCGATGCGGCCCCTGAGGCCGTTGAGCACGAGCGTCTGATGCGTCTCGGCGAGACCCACTTCCCAGGGCTCGCCGGCATGATGGATCGAGGTCAGCGGCGAGGCGCCGGTGCCGCCCTCATGGCCCGAGATCGTGACGTGATCGGCATAGGCCTTGCACACGCCCGCGGCGATCGTGCCGACGCCCAGCTCGGCGACGAGTTTCACGCTCACCCGCGCATCCTGATTGGCGTTCTTGAGGTCGTGGATGAGCTGCGCCAGATCCTCGATCGAATAGATGTCATGATGCGGCGGCGGCGAGATGAGACCGACGCCTGGGATCGAGTAGCGCGTGCGCGCGATCCAATCATTGACCTTGTGACCGGGCAGCTGCCCGCCCTCGCCGGGCTTCGCGCCCTGCGCCATCTTGATCTGCAAATCCGACGCGTTGACCAGATATTCGATATTGACGCCGAAGCGGCCCGACGCGACCTGCTTGATCGCCGAGCGCATGGAATCGCCGTTGGGCAGCGGCTTGTAGCGCTGCGGGTCCTCGCCGCCCTCGCCCGTGTTGGAGCGCCCGCCGAGCCGATTCATGGCGATGGCAAGCGTCGTGTGCGCTTCCCAGGAGATCGAGCCGAAAGACATGGCGCCAGTCGAGAAGCGCTTGACGATTTCGTGCGCCGGCTCGACCTCCTCGATCGGGATCGGCTCGGGCGCGAAATCGAAATCGAGGAGGCCGCGCAGCGAGACGAGCCCGGTCTCCTGGTCGCCGACGAGACGCGTATAGGCCTTGAACTTGCGATAATTGTTGCCGCGCACCGCGTGCTGCAGCAGCGCCACGCTGTCCGAGGTCCAGACATGGGTCTCGCCGTTGACGCGGAAGGCAAGCTCGCCGCCGGGATCGAGCGCGTCGCGATAATTGGGCGCATTGCCGAAGGCGAGCCGGTGCCGGCGCGCGGTTTCCTCGGCGATCTCTTCGAGCCCTGCCCCGCCGATCGCCGACACCGTGCCGGTGAAATATTTGTCGAGGAAATCCGGATGCAACCCGATCGCGTCGAAGATCTGCGCGCCGCAATAGGATTGGAAGGTGCAGATGCCCATCTTCGACATCACCTTCAAAAGACCCTTGGCGATGCCCTTGATATAGGCCTCGTGCGCCTCCTGCTCGGTGATCTCCTTGTCGAAATCGCGCCGCAACGCCGAAATCGTGTCGAAGGCGAGATAGGGATTGATCGCCTCGGCGCCGAAGCCCGCGAGGAGGCAAAAATCATGCAGCTGACGCACTTCGCCGGACTCGACGACGAGGCCGACCTCGGTACGCAAGCCTCCACGGATCAAATGATGGTGCACGGCGGCGACGGCGAGCAGCGAGGGCACCGCGATCTGGTCGGCGGCGATCAGCCGGTCCGACAGCACGATGATGTTGTAGCCGTTCTTGACCGATTTCTCGGCGCTGTGACAAATCGCCTCGACCGCGGCCGCCATGCCGCGCGCGCCTTTTTTCGCCGGATAGCAGATCGAGATCGTCGAGGTGCGGAACGTGCCGCCGGTATTGTCCTCGATGCGGCGGATTTTCTCGAGATCGATGTTGGTGAGGATCGGCTTGTGCAATTCGAGACGGATGTGCTTGCCGCCGGTCTCGAGGTCCAACAAATTGGGCCGCGGCCCCACCAGCGAGACCAGCGACATGACGAGAGATTCGCGGATCGAATCGATCGGCGGATTGGTCACCTGGGCAAAGCGCTGCTGAAAATAGTCGAACAGCATCTTCGGCCGCTCGGACAGCACCGCCAAGGGCGTGTCGCGCCCCATCGCGCCCACCGAATCCTCGCCCGAGAGCGCGATCGGCTTGAGGAACGCCGTGAGGTCTTCCTGCGTGTAGCCGAAGGCCTGTTGGCGATCCAAGAGCACGCTGCCTGGCGGCGGCATCGGCGCCACTTCGTCGGGAAGGGTCTCGATCTTGATCTGCGTCTCGTCCAGCCAGCGCTGATAGGGCTTCGCCGTGGCGATCTCGGCCTTGAGCTGGTCGTCATCGACGATACGGCCGCGCTCCATGTCGACGAGCAGCATCTTGCCGGGCTCGAGCCGCCATTTGCGAACGATGCGCTCTTCCGGCAAGTCGAGCACGCCCGCTTCCGAGGCCATGACGATCTGGTCGTCATCGGTCACGACGAAGCGCGCCGGACGCAGCCCGTTGCGGTCGAGCGTCGCGCCGATCATGCGGCCATCGGTGAAGGCGATCGCCGCCGGCCCGTCCCACGGCTCCATCAGCGCGGCGTGGTACTCGTAAAAGGCGCGGCGGTCCGGATCCATCAGCGGATTGTCCGCCCAGGCCTCGGGGATCAGCATCATCAAGGCATGCGGCAGCGGATAACCGCCCGCGACCAGCAGCTCGAGGCAATTGTCGAGCGTCGCCGAATCCGAATTGCCGTCGCCGATCAGCGGCCAGAGCTTGTCGAGATCGGCGCCGAGAAGCTTCGACGTCATCGAATGACGCCGCGCCATCATCCAATTGATGTTGCCGCGCAGCGTGTTGATCTCGCCGTTATGCGCGAGATAGCGGAAGGGATGAGCCAACTCCCAGGTCGGGAAGGTGTTGGTCGAGAAACGCGCATGCACCAGCGCCAGCGCCGATTCGGCGCGCTCGTCATGCAGATCCTTGTAGAAGAGCGCGAGGCGCTCGGCGATCACCATGCCCTTGTAAATGACAGTGCGCGTCGAAAGGCTGACGATGTAGAAGCTGCTCTGCTCGGGCAAGCCGCGCGAGCGCAGCTCTTTATGCGATTGCTTGCGGATGACGTAGAGCTTGCGTTCCAGCGCGTCGGCATCGTGGCAATTGGCGCCGCGCGCGATGAAGATCTGGCGGATGATCGGCGCGTTCGGGCGGATGCTGTCGCCGAGCGCCGACGGGTCGACCGGCACATCGCGCCAGCCCAAGAGCGTCTGACCCTCGGCCGCGATGAATTGCGCCATCACCTCTTCGCAGGCGCGGCGCGTCTCAGGATGGCGCGGCAGGAAGACCATGCCGACGCCATAGGCGCCCGGCTCGGGCAGCTTGAATTTGAGGCGCTTGGCTTCGGCGCGGAACAACCGGTCGGGGAGTTGAATGAGGATGCCGGCGCCGTCGCCCGCCATTGGGTCGGCGCTCACCGCCCCGCGATGGGCGAGGTTGTGCAGGATCTCGATGCCTTGCGCGAGAATCCGATGGCTTTTGCGATTTTTTATGTTCGCAATAAAGCCGACGCCGCAGGCATCATGTTCGTAGCGAGGATCGTAGAGTCCTGGCCTCGCTTGCATCCCTCGACAACCCCTTTCTCAACCCCTCGCCGCGCAGACACCTCCGCGACCGTGCCACGTCGTCGCGCGCGGCTCCCCAGAACAGCATCGTGGAGAGGGGCCGGACGAGTCAAGAAGTACGTCAGCGGGGCTGACCGAAATTTGCAACTTTCGGGGGGAAAAATCTAGACCGGACGGCGAAAAATGTGTCCCAACCGATGGTCGAGGGCCCCGCTTACGGCACTGACACGAGCCTCCCGCATCGAAATGCAGGCCGCGAGCGCGAGCGCGCAATTATAGTTAGAAATATTTAGCCAGGACTGAGCGCCTGGCCGAGATCGAGCACCCCGGCAAGCAGCGCATCGATATCGTCCGGCTGGATGCGGTGATTGATCAGGCTGGCGCGGATCGCGACCCGGCCATCGATCGTGGTCGTCGAAGGCGCGGCGATCCCCCGCTCATGGAGCTCGGCGACGATCGCGGCATTCAGCCGGTCGGGATCGCTGGCACGATAGCGGAAGCAGACGATGTTGAGCGCCGCCGGCGCCAGCAGCTCCAGCCGCGGCTCGGCGGCGACGCGGCGCTCGAGATAACGCGCGAGCTCGCAGCTCCGCGCGATCTCCGCGCCGATCCGCTCGCTGCCATAGGCTTTCAGGGTGAACCAGGTCTTTAAGGCGCGGAAGCCGCGCGACAGATCGGGACCAAAATCGCACGGCCAAGGCGAGCCGCCGGCCAGCCCCCGCGCCTCGCGCCGGAGGTAGGCCGTTTGCGTCGCGAAGGCGTCGCGATGCAGCTCGCTGTCGCGCACGAGGATGAAGCCGGCATCGTAGGGGATCTGACCGAATTTGTGGAAATCGAAGGCGATCGAATCCGCATGCTCGATGCCCTTGAACCGCGGCCGCAGCTCTTGTGACAGCATGGCGAGCGCGCCGAGTGCGCCGTCGATGTGGAACCAGAGTTTCTCTTCCGCCGCGAGTGACGCCAGCGCCTCGAGACCGTCGATCGCGCCGGTATCGACGGTGCCGGCATTGCCGACGAGGAAGAACGGCGTCGCACCGGCAGCGCGATCGCGCGCAATCGCTGCGCGGAGCGCCGCGAGATCGATACGATGCGCGGCAACGGTCGGGATGAGGCGCAGCGCCGCGCTGCCAAAACCGGCGAGGTCCATTGCCTGGCGGATGCAGCCATGCGCGGCGGTCGAGACATAGGCGGTGAGCTGCTGCCCCGCGACAGCGATGCCGTCGCGCCGCGATGCAATCCCGAGCCGCGCCGTGCGGGCGACCGTCACAGCGATGAAATTCGCGATCGACGTGCCGGTGACGAAAATGCCGCTCGCGCTCCCGGGAAAGCCGAAGAGCTCGGCCGACCAGCGCGCGATCTGCCGCTCGACCTCGATCGCCGCGTGATCGCGGCCGCCGCAATTCGCATTCATGCCGGCGGCGAGCATCTCGGCGAGCGCGCCGATCGCGGTGCCGCCGCCTTGCACCCAGCCCATGAAACGGGGATGGGTGTTGCCGGCGGAATAAGGCTCGATGCGGGTCTGGAAATCGCTGTAGACGGCGTCGAGCGGCATCGGTTGGCTCGGCAGCGCTTCGCGGAAGCTCGCCCTTACCTCGTCCGGCAGCTGGGTCCAGACCGGCCGTTCGCGCAGCTGCGCCATCTGATCGAGCATGTCGTCGAGCATGCGGTGCCCGAGCGCGCGCAGCTCGCTCCAATTTTCCGGATCGAGCGTCGGGCCAGGTTTCGGTCGGCCCGGATCGCTCATGCGACGGAGTCCAACCTCTTCGCCGGCGGACGCGATGCGCAATCCTTCAGCATCGCCGCGAAATCGGCGAAGAGCTTCTTCATCTGCGCGACCTTGTACGGGAAGATCGTCGGCGAATCCATGCGGTGAACGATCATCGCGATATCGGCTTCGAAGAGCGACAGGCTGCCTTCGGCGGTCTGCGCGCAATCGATGCCGAAATAGTCGAGATCGATGCGCTTCGCGATGCCGGCGAGCGCCGCGTGATGACGCTTGGCAAACTCATGATCGAAGCCTGTCATGAAGCGCTCTTCCTCGATCTTCTTCGCCGCGCTCTCCGCCATGCCAGCGTTGAGGTAATAGATCATCCACTGGCTGGCGATCGCCATATGGCAGGCATGAGGCTTGCCGGCGATGAAGACGATACGGTATTTGCGGAAGAGCCCGTCGGGGCTGCGATAATCGACGAAGCGCGAGATGTAAAAGCCGCGCTCGGGACGCTCGGCGAGGTAGCGCGTCAGCAAAACCGCATCGTCGAGCTTCTGCAGACCGCGTCCGGCATGTGAATCCAGCGGCCGCACGATCAGCGGGAACGCGCCGTCGGGGAGATGCGCCGTGAGCTCGGCGCGGCCCGCAGCGATCTCGCCGAGCGTGGTGCGATCGATGCGCACGGTCGCCGGCATGATGAGGCCAGGCACATTCTTCACAACGTTGTGCAGCCGCTCGCGCGACAGCGCAGCGATCGGCTCGGGATGGTTCAGCACCGGCTTCCGCCAGGAGGGCAGCAAGCGCTCGATCTCGGCAAGCACCGCGCGATTGCCGTCGGCCTCGCAGGCCGTGAC
>DATNGG010000162.1:0-29477 GCA_035605975.1 Allostellaceae bacterium
GCGGCTGCGCGCCCAGGGCCATCGGGTCGAAATTCCTTCGCTCACCGGGCTTGGCGAGCGCGCGCATCTCGCCGGACCCGAGATCGACCTCGAGACGCATATCGCCGATGTGATGGGCGCGATCGAGCATCACGAGCTCGATAAAATCGTGCTCGTCGGGCATTCCTATGGCGGCATGGTCGTGACCGGCGCCGCCGACCGCCTACCGGAGCGCATCCGCTCCCTCGTCTTTCTCGATGCCTTCATCCCAAGCGACGGCAAATCGATGTTCGATCTTCAGCCGCCAGAGGTCGCCGAGCGTCAACGCGCCGAGGCGGAGCTCGGCGGCGAAGGCTGGCGCATCCACCCGCTCTCCGCGAGTTACTTCCGCATCGCCGATCCCGGCGATATCGCGCGGATCGATCGCTGCGCGGTCGATCAGCCGATCGGCACCATGGCGCAGAAAACCCGGCTGAGCGGCGCCTGGGAGAAAATTTCGCATCTCGCCTATATCCGCGCCGCGGGCCATTCGCGCGGGCCTTTCGGCCAATTCGCCGAGCGCGTGCGCGGCAACGAGGCTTGGCAGTATTTCGAGATCCCCTGCGGCCATAACGTCATGCTCGATATGCCCGATGCGCTGACCGGCATCCTTATCGAATGCGCGGCGCAGGCGGCGCGGCGCCCGATACGATGAAGCCGCCGCAGGACTACCGCTCTGCCGGCGTCGACATCGATGCCGGCGAGGCGCTGGTCGAGGCGATCAAGCCGCTGGCCAAGGCGACGGCGCGGCCGGGTTGCGATGCGGGGCTCGGCGGCTTTGCCGCGCTGTTCGATTTGAAGGCGGCGGGTTATCGCGATCCGATCCTGCTCGCGACCACGGATGGCGTCGGCACCAAGCTCAAGATCGCGATCGCGGCCGACCGGCACGCGACCATCGGACAGGACCTCGTTGCGATGTGCGTCAACGACCTTGTCGTGCAGGGTGCGGAGCCGCTGTTCTTTCTCGACTATTTCGCGACCGGGCGATTGGAGGTGGAGAAGGCGCGCGTGATCGTCGCCGGCATTGCGGCAGCCTGCAAGGAAGTCGGCTGTGCGCTGATCGGTGGCGAGACCGCCGAGATGCCCGGCCTCTACGCGGCCGGCGACTATGACCTCGCAGGCTTCGCCGTGGGCGCGGTCGAGCGCGGCCAAGCGCTCGATGGCCGCGACATCGCCGAGGGCGATGTCGTGCTGGGCCTCGCCTCGAGCGGGCTGCACTCCAACGGTTTCTCGCTGGTGCGGCGGATCGTCGAGAAGGCCGGGCTCGATTACGCGCAGCCCGCGCCCTTCGCCCCCGAAACAAGCCTTGCCGAGGCGCTGCTCGCGCCGACGCGGCTCTATGTCCGCGCCTGCCGTGCGGCGGTGAAGGCCGGCGGCGTCAAAGCCTTCGCGCATATCACCGGCGGCGGGCTGATCGAGAACATTCCGCGCGTACTGCCCGATGCGCTTGCGGCCGAGCTCGATGCCGGGCTTTGGCCTCTGCCGCCGGTGTTCCGCTGGCTCGCCGCGACCGCTCCCGTCGCGGCGGCGGAAATGGCGCGCACCTTCAATTGCGGCATCGGCATGATCGCGGTGGCGGCACCCGATGCCGCGGACAAGGTCTCGGCCGCGCTTGCGGGCGCGGGCGAGCGCGTCCTGCGCATCGGCCGGATCGTCCGCCGGCCGGCCGGCGAAGGCGGCACCATCCTCCTCAACGCGGAGCGCGCGTGGCCCGGCTGACGGTGGCGGTCCTCATCTCGGGCCGCGGCTCCAATCTTCAATCCTTGATCGAGGCTTGCGCCGCGCCGGGGTTTCCCGCCGAAATCAAGCTGGTGATTTCAAATCGTGCCGATGCCCTCGGCTTGGCGCACGCCGCGCAAGCGGGCATTCCGTCGGCGGTCATTCCGCATCGCGACTATCCAACCCGCGAGGCGTTCGATGCTGCGCTGACCGCGGCGCTCGAGCAAGCAGGCGCCGAGCTCGTCTGCCTCGCCGGCTTCATGCGCCTCTTGACGCCGGGCTTCGTTGCGCACTGGCGCGACCGCCTCGTCAATATCCATCCCTCGCTGCTGCCGGCCTTTCCCGGGCTCGACACGCATGCGCGCGCGCTCGCCGCCGGTGTGCGCTTTGCCGGCTGCACCGTGCATTTCGTGCGCGCGGAAATGGATGAGGGACCGATCATCGTCCAGGCCGCCGTGCCCGTGCTCGAGGGCGACGATGCCGAGAGCCTCGCGGCGCGGGTGCTCGCCGCCGAGCACAAAGCCTATCCGCTGGCGCTGAAGCTGATCGGCGACGGGCGCGTGACGGTGCGGGGCGAGGATGTCGAGATTGCGCCCGGGGAGAAGGCCACCCCTGCCCTTCCGGCGAGCCTCCTCAATCCGCCGGAATAGCCGCGCCGGACTTGCCAGGATGCCGGCTTTCGCGATACCAATGCCCCGCAACGGGTTCTGGTCTGGAGTGTCTAGAGGATGTCCCTCGATCAAGATTTGCTAAGTCACCGTGCCACTTGGCTCGGCTTCGCGCGGCTCCTGCGCTGGAGCGTCACGGGCATCATCGTGGTGCTTGTCGGGATGGCTCTGTTCCTGGTCTGAAACAAAGCACGGCCGCGCGGTGGGCTTAAGCGCCGGCGCTCAGGGGCAGATTTCGGTTCCCGAGAAGAAGAATGCGACCTCCGCCGCGGCGTTCTCGGCCGAATCGGAGCCATGCACCGAATTCGCCTCGATCGATTCCGCGAAGTCGCGCCGGATGGTTCCGGCTGCCGCCTTTTTGGGGTCGGTCGCGCCCATGATCTCGCGATTGAGCGCGACGGCGTTCTCGCCCTCGAGCACCTGCACCACCACCGGCCCCGAAATCATGAAGGTGACCAGATCGTTGAAGAACGGGCGCGCCTTGTGCACGGCATAAAACGCCTCCGCCTGGGCGCGGCCGAGTTGCAGCCGCTTTTGCGCGACGATGCGAAGCCCCTTGGCCTCGAAGCGCGCATTGATTTGCCCGGTCAAATTCCGCCGCGTTGCGTCGGGCTTGATGATCGAGAGTGTCCGTTCCACTGCCATGAAGAAGCCTGCTCCTTTGCGGCGGGGATATAGCCGGGCCGGGGCGGGGCTTCAACCGCCATCGGCGGCGCGTTTCACCCAGCCGGACGGCGTCTGTTCCCAATAGGTGAGCGCGTACCCCGCCGCCTTGGCCGCGCGCCAGCGCTGGCGGGCGGCCTCGACCGCGGCCTCGTCATTGCCGTCGAACATGTCGCAGATGCGCTGGAAGCCGGCGAGGTCCTTGGCCTCGGCGCCGTCGATCAGCACGAGCATGCCCGCCCCGTTGGGATTGGCCTCCTCCGCCGTCAGATAAACCGGCTGGCGCGCGGCATTGCCGTCGCGCGCGCTGCCATGCGGCAGAAAGCTCGCATCGTCATAGGTCCAGAGCAGCTGGTTCAAATGCTCGACCCGCTCACCCGAGCCGGCCAGCACCACGGCGCGATGCCCTTCCTTCAGCGCGCGCTCCAAGAGCCGCGGCAGAGCGCGCTCGAGCGGCGTGGTCTTCAAATGATAGAAGCCGATTTCGGTCAGGGCTCAGCCTTCGTAATGCTCGGCGACGAGGCGATCGAGGAGGCGCACGCCGAAGGCGGTCGCGCCCTTCGGCACCGTCGGCGCATCCTTTTTAGACCAGGTCGTGCCGGCGATGTCGAGATGCGCCCAGGCCACACCGTTGACGAAGCGCTGCAGGAATTGCGCCGCGGTGACGCTGCCGGCTTCGCGGCCGCCGATGTTCTTCACGTCGGCCGCGTCGCTGTCGATCAGCCTGTCATAGGCATCGGCCAAGGGCATGCGCCAGAGCTTTTCACCGACCGCCTGACCCGCGGCGATGAGACGCGTGGCAAGCTGCTCGTTATTGGCAAAGAGCCCGGCATACTCATGGCCGAGCGCGACGATGATCGCACCGGTCAGCGTTGCGAGATTGATCATGAGCTGGGGCTTGAAACGATCCTGGCAGTACCAGAGCGCATCGCCGAGGACGAGCCGGCCTTCGGCATCGGTGTTGATCACCTCGACGGTCTGGCCCGACATGGATTTGACGATATCGCCCGGACGCTGCGCATTTCCGCCGGGCATGTTCTCGACGCAACCGGCGATGCCGACGACATTGACGCGCGCCTTGCGGCCGGCGAGCGCCTTCATCAAGCCGATGACGACGCCGGCTCCTCCCATATCCCATTTCATGTCTTCCATGCCGCCGGCCGGCTTGATCGAGATGCCGCCGGTGTCGAAGGTCACACCCTTGCCGAGAAAGGCAAGCGGCGCCTTGTTGCGCGCGCCGGCATTGCCCTTCCATTGCATGACGATGAGCCGCGGCGGCCGAGCGCTGCCTTGCGCGACGCCGAGCAGCATGTTCATGCCCAACGTCTTCATCTGCCGCTCGTCGAGGATTTCAACCTCGATGCCAAGACTTGCGAGCTTGCGCGCCTCTTCGGCCAGCGTCTCCGGATAGATCACATTGGCGGGCTCGGAGACGAGATCGCGGGTGAAGAATACCGCCTCCGCGACCTTGTCGAGCGCGCCGAATTGACGCTCGGCCGCCTTGGTGTTGCTGAGGAGGAAGGTCAGCTCTTTCAGCGACGGCTTCTGCTCGGGCTTCTCCTTGGTGCGGTATTTGTCGAAGCGATAGGAGCGAAGCCGCGCGCCATAGGCGAGATCCGCGGCGGCGCGCGCGGCGTCGTGGCCCTTGACCAGATCGACCGCCACAGCGGCTGACTGCTCGCCCACGGCGTTGAGCTGCGCGAGGATCATCCCGCCGCGGTTCTGCCGCTGGTTGCGCTCGATGGAAGTCGACTTGCCGACGCCGACCAGAAGGACGCGCGAGACATCGAGCTTCGCCGGAGCGAGGATCATCAGCGTCTCGTCGCTCCGTCCGGTGAAGCGGCTGGCGGCGATCGCGCGCTTGATCGCGCCGCCCGAGGCCTTGTCGAGATGATCGGCCGTCGGCGAAAGCTTGCGATCCTCCATGACCGCGCAAACCACGGTCCCGGAATGCGGCAAGCGCGGCGCGGCAAAGCTGATTTTCATCGACGATCCTCGAGTCAATCCTGCGGCTTTGGGCCGATAGAGCCTCGCCGCGCTCAAGTCAACCGCCGAGGCAGAGCGCCGCCGGCGCCAGCACTTGCGACCAGCGCGCATGCGCGGGCACGGCGTCGTAGGGCCAGGATGCTTCCACATCCCAACCCGATGGCGCGCGCTGCAACAGCGCCGCGCTGCCTTGCGGCCCGCCGCCCTTGCCCGGCGGCCGGCAGGAGAGCAGCGCATGATCGAAGCCCGCTATGGCGAAGGCGGCGCCGAGATCTTTCGCGGTGCGAATCTCGAGATCGGGACGGCGCGGCGGCGCATCGCGCAAAACCGTCTCGAGCGCCGGCGCAACGCTGCCATTGTCGCCCGGCAGAACCAGGACCAGCTTCTCGCCCGGCGCGAGGAGCGGCGCCGCGGCGCGTGCGATGCGCCAGACCCTGAGATTCGGGATTTCGAGATCGAAGCGCAGCAGCCGCGCGAAGGGAATGGGATCGAGCAGCACGAGCGCGACCGCGAGCGCCGGCAGAGCGCGCCGCCAGCCGGGCACCAGCCGCGGCGGGCTCCAGCCATGGAGCATCGATGCGATCGCCGCCATCAGCAGCAAAGAGAGATGCGTGCTGTAGCGGAAATAAGAATGCGCACCGATCCCCATCTCGCCTTCGAAATGCGCGACATAGGCGGCGATGAGACCGAGATTGTAGACCAGCGTCGTTCCGGCGAGCATCAGCCCAATACGGGTTGAGCCATCGAAGCGCCGCGCCATGCCGCGTGCGATCGCGATGGCGATGACAAGGAACAGGATGGCGAAAAACACGCCCTTGTTCGTGATGGCAAGAAGCATATTCGAGAGAATCTGCGGCAGCTCCGCCACGTGCCATTGCGAGACCGGGAGGTTCTTCAGCTCGCCGATCTCGAAATGCGCGAGAACGTACCAGCGCCAGAGAAGATAGAGCGCCGCGGCCGGGACAGCCGCAAGGATTAGCGCCGCGACGGCGCGCGCGCGCTGCGCTCGGCCAGCCGCGGCAAGCGCCAACGCGGCGATCACGATCCCCGCAACCAGGAGAACGCTCTCCTGCTTGATGTTGACGAGCGCGACGAGCGCAAGGGCGAGCATCCAGACATCGAAGCCGGCGCGGCGGCCGCCATTCATCCGGTCGAGGCCGCGCGCCGCGAACCAGCCGGCAAAGGCCAGCGTGACGGTGACGGACGGCTCGCTATAGGCCGAAAGATGATAACGCGGATCGAAGCCCGGATTGAGCAAGGTCGCGAGGAGGATGCCGAGCGCCGTGCCGCTCCAGGAGAGGGTTGCGTCCTCGCGCCCGCCCGCCGCGGCGAGCCGCGCCAGCAGCAGCCCGGCTGCGAGCTGGAAAAGGAGATTGAGATTGATCATCGCAGCCGGCGGAAAGCGCGGCGTGACGAGGCTCGCCACGAACGCGGCGAGCTGCATGTTGTAAGGCGCGCCGGCGATGAAGGAATGCGCGCCGGGCCGGGCATCGGCGGGGAAAAAACCGTGATCGTAGAGATAAGCCGCGTTGGGCAAAAGATTGAGCCAGGTATCGGGCAGGCTTGGCCGCGCGCTCGCCATCACCGCGAGGAGCGGCAAGGCCAGAACGATGACGCGGCCGAGCGCGGCCCAGTCGCGGCGCGTGAGCCGCAGACGCGGCGCCGCGAGCGCGGCAAGCCCCAACACGGAAAGGCCGAGCCCCGGAGCCCGCAGGCTCGATTGCGTCGCGAGGCCCCAAAGCGTCAAGACAAAGACGGCGGCGCCCCAGCCGGCGATGAGCGCTGCCTCCGGCGCGGCGCGGCCGCCGCTCGCGAGACGGCCAAGGCCGATGAAAACGAGACAGGCGAAGGCCGCGCCCATCCAACCGGCGAGGTCGAGCGCCGTCGGAACGAAAAGGCCGAGCGGCGGAATCACGAAGGCAACCGCGCCGCCGCGGCAACCCGGTAGAGCTGGAAGCGCGGCCTCACGAAAAGCGGCTCGAGCCCCGCTGCCGTTTTGAGCGTGAAGGACGCAACGCCCGCGAAGGCGACGTAGCCGCATAGCGCGAGCGCTTCGCGTGTCGCCGGCGGAAGCGGATGCGCAGCGGTGACAAACGCATCCCACAGGCCTTGCGCCGAAAGTTGGTCGGCGAGACGCTGCGCCGTTGGCGTGAGCCGGATCGGCTGCTGATCGGGATAGGCGAAGATGGTCGTCACGAACGCGTCGCGGCGCGCCGCGGCGAGGACGGCGAAATGCGTGAGCGGTGCCTTTTGCACTTCGATGCCGCGGCCATCGAAGGACACGGCGACGCAGCTTCCGCGCGGCAGCGTCTCGAACGCTGGCATAAGCGCCGCATAAAGCCGGCCGCTTTGGTGCCAGACGAAAGCGATTACGCCCAGCCGAATCAAAAACAGCGCCGCGGCCGCCGCGAGCAGGCGCGTCGCGGCGCGACCGGGCAGAACCGCGTTGGAGCCGGCGATGACAACGAGAAAAATCATCAAGGGAATGCGCCGGTCGGCGCCCGCGGCGGTGAAGAGCTGCGTCGGCATCGCGAGATAGACGATTGCGAGTCCGACGAGGGGCAGGACGATCTCGGGCGCGAGCCGGACCCAGCGGCGCTGAAATGCGAGAGCGAGGGCAAGCACCGCGAGGACGAAGCAGGCGACGTCGAAAGGCCGGCTGTAATTGTCGAAGACGCTGAACAGAAGGTCGAGCTTGCGCAGCGGATTGGCATAGATGATCCGGCCCGAGGAGGCGTTCTGCGCAAGGAGCGCGAGCGCGGGCAGAAAGGGCGCACCACCGATCGCCAACGCCCGCACGGCGCGCGGCGGCGGCGGCCGCAACCTCGCGATCTCGCCCCATTCATAGGCAGCGATCATCACCGCATAGAGGCCGAAGGCGAGCAAATGCGCGAGAAAGATTGCGAGGGCGAAGACGCAGCCGAGTGCGACGGGCACCGGCCAAGGCTTTTCTCGAAGCCCGATCCACGCGGCAAAGGCCGCCAGCGCCAGACCGCAGCCGAAGAGATAGCCGGTGAAGCCCCAGAGCAGCAGGCGCGAATAGAGCAGCAAGAAAGCGAGCAAGGGCCAGGCTGACCAGGCGCCGAAGAGGTCGCGATGCAGCGCGGCCGTGCCCCCCACCAACAGAAGGAAGGTCAGCAGGATGAAAAGCTTTCCCGCCCATTCGGCCGGCATGAAGGCGGCGAGCACGGGAATGACGCCGTCCATGGCGAGATTGGGCAAGGGCGCCCAAGCGACGCTGTAGAAGCGATGCAGCACCGGGTCCGGCAAGGACGGCAGGAGGTGCATCCGCGCCATATGATTGGGATAGTCGAGAAGCGGCGGCAGGACGGTGAGGCAGAGCGGAACCGCTGCAAGCGCGAGTAGGAACGCGAAGAGCAGGAAAAAACCTCCACCGGACAGAGCCGGCCATCGATCGGCACCCTTCATCCACGACATCCCACACCCGTTCCGGCGGCGGGCCAGACTTCCATGCCCCGGGGCGCGCCGCAAGTCGGACCGAACGTCGCGCCGCGGCAACGCTCCGGCACAAAATCCGCAGCGGCCCGATTCGAGACTAGGCTCGGCCCTTCCGCGCCTCCTATACTCCCAAGCATGAGAGGGCTGACACGCTACATGCTCCGGCAGGCGCTTCTGGTGATGGTGTCCGTCTGCCTGGTGCTCAGCTCCGCGGTCTGGCTGCTGCAAGCGCTGCGGCTCATCGATCTCATTGTCAATCGCGGCCTGTCGGTCGGCGTGTTCTTGCATCTCGCGATCCTGATCCTGCCGCGGTTCATCGTCGTCGTCCTGCCCATCGCGGTTTTCGTCGCCGTTTTGTTCGTCTACAACAAGCTGATCGCCGAGAGCGAGCTGGTGGTGATGCGCGCCGCCGGCGTCGGGCCCTTGGCTTTGGCGCGCCCCGCGCTCATCACCGGCGCGCTCGGCATGCTTTTCCTCTTCGCGCTGACCCTCTATCTCCTTCCCGCGGCCAACCGGTCCTTCAAGGATCTGCAATTCGAGATCCGCAACCGCTTTGCCTCGATCCTCATCCAGGACGGCGTGTTCAACACCATCTCCGACCGGCTGATGGTCTATGTCCGAAGCCGCGACGCCAGCGGCGAATTGGCCGGCATCCTCATCTACGACAACCGCCAGCCCGACAAACCGGTGACGGTCTTCGCCGAGCGGGGTGCCATCGCCAACACCAAGGAGGGGCCGCGCCTTTTGCTCGTCAACGGCACGCGCCAGCAGCGCAACGTCGCGAACGGGCATCTCTCGGTGCTGCGCTTCGATAAATACACGCTGGAGTTGACCGAGCTCAACGACATGCCGGGCGTGCGCGACCGCCAGGTCGATGAGCGCTATACCGGCGATCTCATCGCCGGCTTGCGCACGGTGCACGAGCCCGAGGCGCGGCGCGCGATCCTCGCCGAGCTCAATATGCGCATCGCGGCGCCGTTGACGGCGTTCACCATGGCGGTGCTGCCGCTCGTCTGCCTGCTCACCGGCGAGTTCAACCGCCGCGGCCAGGCGAACCGCATCCTCCTCGCCGTCCTGCTCGCCATGGCGATCGAGATTCTCGATGTCGGCCTCAAGAACATCGCCGCACGCTCAGCGGAAGCCCTGCCGCTGATCTACGTCAACCTCGCGCTGCCGCTCCTCGTGTCGGCTTGGCTGCTGCGGCGCGAAACCCGCACGCGCGAGCGGACGCACCTCGGCATGCAGCCGGCCGAGTAAGCGATGTCGCCCTGGAAAACGCTCTTCCGCTATATCGCGCGGCAGTTCTTCGGCTGGTGCGCCGGAATTTTCCTGGCGATGCTCGGCATCGTTTTCATCCTCGACTACGTCGAGCTCATCCGCCGCGCCGGCACCCGCCCCGATGCGACCTTACTCGTGCTGCTCGAAATGGCGGCGCTGAAGCAGCCCTACATGGCGCAGCAGATCATGCCTTTCGCCATCCTCTTTGGGACGATGATGGCGTTCTGGCGCCTCACCCGCAGCCATGAGCTGGTGGTGGCGCGTGCCGCCGGCATCTCGGTCTGGCAGTTTCTCGCTCCGCCGATCACCGGCGCCTTCCTCATCGGCGTCATCGTGGTGACGATCTTCAATCCCATCGCCTCGGTGATGCAGGCAAGCTACGAGCAGCTCGACAACCGCATCCTGCGCGGCGGCGGCGACCAACTGAACCTCTCCCGCTCGGGCCTGTGGCTACGCCAAAGCGACGCCAAGGGCGATCAGGCAATCGTCCACGCCAATGGCTTCCTCGTGAAGCAGCGCGCCCTGCAGGACGTGATGATCCTCTTCCTTGTTGACGATACCAAGCTCGTGAAGCGCATCGACGCCAAGGAGGCGGTGCTGAAGGACGGCGCGTGGGAAGTTCGCGACGGCTATGAGTGGCGCCCGGAACAGCCCTTGGAGCCCTTCGATCGGATCGAGGTCGCGACCAACCTCACCGCGCGCAAGATCCAGGACAGCCTCGCCTCGCCCGAAACCATGTCGTTCTGGGAGCTTCCGGGCTTCATCAACCTCCTCGACAGCTCGGGCTTTTCCTCGCAACGGCACCGGCTTTACTTCAACGCGCTGCTGGCGCGGCCCTTTCTCTATGCGGCGATGGTTTTGATCGCGGCAAGCTTCAGCATGCGGATGCAGCGCCGCGGCGGCGCCACCTTGATGATCGCGGCGGGGGTCGCGGCGGGGTTTGCCCTCTATTTCCTCTCCGACGTCGTCTTCGCGCTTGGGCTGTCGGCGACCATTCCGATCGGCCTCGCCGCCTGGACGCCGACCGGCGTCACCTGCCTGCTGGGAACCAGTCTTCTGCTGCATCTCGAGGACGGCTAGTCACCATGCGAGGGGGGAAATTCATTTTGCTGATTGCGGTGGCGGCGCTCTTTCTCGCGCCGTGCGCCGGTCGCGCGGCCGATCAGGACGACGCCAAGAAGCCCGCGCCGGTGCTCGTCCAAGCCGACGAGCTGCAATATGACCAGGCGCGCGGCGTCACCATCGCCAAGGGCCATGTCCAGCTGAGCCAGGACGACCAGATCCTGCTCGCCGATACCGTTACCTACGATCAGCACACCGACACCGTCACCGCCTCGGGCCATGTCAGCCTGCTGCAGCCGACGGGCGACGTGGCTTTCGCCGATTTCATGGAGCTGCGCGATAATTTTCGCGACGGCTTCATCAAGGACGTGCGCATGCTGCTGTCGGACCGCTCGCGGATGGCCGGCAACACCGCGCGCCGCGTCGGCGGCACGCGCACCGAGGTGCGGCGCGGCGTCTATTCGCCCTGCGCCTTGTGCGCCAAGGACCCGACGCATCCGCCGGTGTGGCAGATCAAGGCCGAGCAGATCGTCGACGACAAGGAATTGCAGATCGTCGAATACCGCGACGCCGTCATGGAGATCGACGGTATCCCGATCTTCTACACGCCCTATCTCTCGCATCCCGACCCCGAGGTGAAGCGCGCCAGCGGCTTTCTGCCGCCGGTGATCGGTGGCGATTCCTCGAACGGCTTCCGCTTCGGCATGCCCTATTACCAGGTGCTCGGGCCGGACAAGGACATGACCTTCCGGCCGATCTTCACGACGCGCGGCGGCACCGTTCTCGATGGGCAATACCGCCAGCGCTTCGGCAACGGCTACCTCATCACCGACAACAGCGTCACCGTCGGCAGCACCGCGACCGAT
Organism: Allostellaceae bacterium; assembly: GCA_035605975.1. Classification (GTDB taxonomy): domain Bacteria; phylum Pseudomonadota; class Alphaproteobacteria; order ATCC43930; family CGMCC-115725; genus CAIKMD01. The sequence continues at coordinate 11,720 of DATNGG010000162.1, forward strand.
CCGCGCCTGTCGACGCCGCGTGCGAACAGCAACGATTTGCGCGGCCACATCTTCGCCGATGGGCTGTGGGACCTCACCGACCGCTGGCGCGTCGGCCTCAACGCCCTGGCAACGACCGACCAGACCTATCTCCAGCGCTATCATTTCCCCTATACGACCAACTACCTATCCGATCATGTCTATGCCGAGCGCTTCGGTCCGGAGAGCTACGGCAATGTCAGCGCCTACGCCTTTCAAAACCTCGATCCGACTTTCAGCATCGCCAACGAGCCCGTCGTCCTACCGGTGGCGAGCTACACGCTCACGACGCCGGTCGACAAGTTGGGCGGCCGGTGGCAGCTGACCGGCAACGCCCTCAACCTCATGAGCGCCCATACCGGGATCGACATGCGCCGCCTCTCGGCCGGCGGGACATGGCGGCTTCCGTTCAACGGCCCGATCGGCGATCTCTATCAGTTCACCGCCAGCCTGCGGAGCGACGGCTATGACAGCGACGTAACCCCGCTCGCGGGCTTCCCGCAAAGCGAGACCAATGTCGAAGGCCGCGTCTTCCCTCAGCTCGGCCTGACCTGGCACTATCCTTGGATCCGCCCCGGCGAGGATTTCAGCGCGCTGATCGAGCCGATCGCCGCCGTCTTCGCCGCGCCGGTCGGCGGCAATCCCAGCAAGATTCCCAATGAGGATTCGCAGAGCTTCGAGTTCGACGACACCGACCTGTTCGTTGCGAACCGCTTTCCGGGCTTCGACCGCGTCGATGGCGGTCAGCGGGTGGATTACGGGCTTCACGCCGGCCTCTACAACCCGACCGGCGGCAGCAGCCAAATTCTCATCGGCGAGAGCTATCGCCTACAGTCGAATTCGCAATTCCCCGAGGGCGCCGGCCTCGATCATCGCCGCTCGGACATCGTCGGTCGGCTGCTGATCTCGCCCGGCCGCTATTTCGATCTGTTCTATCGCGCGCGGCTCGACAGCCAGGATTTGGCGATGCGGCGCCAGGAAGTCGGCATCAGCGGCGGACCCGCCAACCTCCTCGGCAGCATCAGCTACATCGCAACCTCGAACATTCCGGGCATCAACTCGGCACTCCCGGCGCGGCAAATCAGCGCGACGATCTCCGCCCAGCTCACGCCAAACTGGTCAACCGAAGTGACGCACACGCAAAACCTGAACAATGGCGGCTCCAGCATCAATTCGGCCTTCCAGCTCACCTATCGCGACGATTGCCTGGCGATTTCCGGGACGATCCGCCGCAGCGCCATCGCTTTCGGCGATCTCCACGCCGGGACCTCGTTCGTGCTGACCTTCGTCTTCAAGAATCTCGGCGACGTGTCGGTCCAGCCCTTCGGCTCCTGAACGGGCGGGCCGGCCGCCCGAAACCCCTTTGGCGTTTGCCTGGGTTTCCGCTTATATAGACGGCGCTATCGGCATTTGGCGTTGTGATCCGCTCATGAAGTTCTTGTTAGGTCTTGCATTGGCGCTGGCGCTGACCGTCTCGGCGCACGCCCAGGTGACGCGCATCATCGCCGTCGTCAACACCGACATCGTCACCGCCGGCGATATCGATGCGCGCATGAATCTCATCATGCGCACCTCGGGCATTCCCGATACGCCGCAGAACCGCCAGCAGCTCGCGCGGCGCGTGCTTCAGACCCTCATCGACGAGAAGCTCGAGATGCAGGAGGCGGCGCGGTTCAAGATCTCGGTCGACAAGCAGGATATCGACAAGGCGCTCGCCAATATCGAGGCGCGCAACAACATGCCGAAAGGCGGGCTCGACGATTATCTGAAGCGGCTGGATGTCGATCGCAGCTCCCTGGTCGATCAGATCAAAGCCTCGCTCACCTGGAACAAGGTCGTTCAGGCGCGTTATTCCTCGGATGTCAGCGTGTCGGACGCCGAGGTCAATGACGAGATCGCCCGCATCAAGGCCGATCTCGGCAAGCCGCAAAGCCATCTCGCCGAAATCTTCCTCGCGGTCGACAATCCGACCCAGGATGCGGAGGTGAAGGCGCTCGCCGACCGGCTGATCACGCAAATCCGCGCCGGCGCCAATTTCGGGGCGCTGGCCCAGCAATTCTCGCAATCGCCCACCGCCGCGACCGGCGGCGATCTCGGCTGGGTCACGCCGACGCAATTCGGCCCGCCGCTCGACGAGGCCATCGGCAAGATGAATCCCGGCCAGATCTCCTATCCGATCCGGACGCCCGCCGGCTACTACATCCTCCTGCTGGTCGACCGCAAAACGCCCGGCCAGACCTCGGTCGACGATATACAGCTCGGCCTTGTCGAAGTGGTGTTCCCGCTCCCGCCCAATGCGAGCCCGCAGGACCAGCAGCACGCCACGGCGCAGGCCCAGCAGGTGAGCGACACCGCCAAGAGCTGCGGCGAGATGGCGAAGATCGCACGGGACGAGGCGCCGCAGCTCTCCACCCAGACGCCGAAGATCCGCGCCGGCGATCTCCCGCCCGAGTTGCGCGCGACGGTGCTCGCCTTGAAAGTCGGCGAGGCGAGCAAGCCCCTGCCGGCGCGCGGCGGCATCGGCGTCATCATGGTCTGCCAGCGCAGCGACCCGCCTTCGCCCATCCCCAACACCGATCAGGTCTATGACCAGATCATGCGCCAGCGCATGGACCAGATGGCCCGGCGCTATTTGCGCGATCTGCGCCGCAGCGCCTATGTGGATGTCCGGGGATGAACGCGCCGCTCGCCCTCACCCTGGGTGAGCCCGCGGGCATCGGCGGCGAAATCACCCTCAAATCCTGGCTTCAGCGCGGCCCGGCGGCTCTCCCGCCCTTCTTCGTGCTCGATGACCCCGACCGGCTGTCGCACCTCGCCGCCGGCCTCGGATGGCAAGTGCCGGTCTCGCCGATCGCCGCGCCCGAAGAAACGGCCGCGATATTCCCGCGCGCGCTGCCCGTGCTTCCGGTGTCGCTGCCCGCGGCGGTCGTTCCCGGCAAGCCCGACAGCGCCAATGCCGGGGCGGTCATCGGCGCCATCGCCAAGGCCGTCGAGTTCGTGCAGCACGGCCGCGCCGCCGCGCTCGTCACCAATCCGATCCAGAAGGAAACGCTCTACGCCGCGGGCTTTGCGCATCCCGGCCATACCGAATATCTCGCCGAGCTCGCCGGCGGCGTCACGCCGGTGATGATGCTGCTCTGCCGCGAGCTGCGCGTCGTGCCCGTGATCGTCCATCATGCTCTTGCCGAATCGATCAAGCTCTTACACAGCGAGACCATCGTCACCGCCGGCCGCATTACCGCCGACGCTCTGAAGCGCGATTTCGGCATCGCGCGGCCGCGGCTCGCGGTTGCGGGTCTCAATCCGCATGCCGGCGAGAACGGGACGCTCGGCCGCGAGGAGATCGAGATCATCGCGCCGGCGGTTGCGGCGCTGCGCACGGCGGGTATCGAGGCGACCGGCCCGGCGCCCGCCGATACGCTGTTTCACGCCGCCGCCCGCGCCCGCTATGACGCCGCCTTGTGCATGTATCACGATCAGGCGCTGATTCCCTTGAAGACCATCGATTTTGACACCGGCGTCAACGTGACCCTGGGCCTGCCCTTCATCCGCACCTCGCCCGATCATGGCACGGCCTGCGACATCGCCGGCAAGGGCGTCGCCAATCCGGCAAGCCTCATCGCCGCGATCGAGCTCGCGGGCACGCTCGCCAAGCGCCGTGTCGGCGTCCCCGCCAACGCCTGACCTTCCGCCGCTGCGCGAGGTCATAAAGCGCTTCGGCCTCGGCGCGCGGCAGGCGCTGGGGCAGAATTTCCTGCTCGATCTCAATCTCACGCGCCGCATCGCCCGTGCGGCGGCGCCGCTCGATACGGCTTCGATCATCGAGATCGGCCCGGGCCCGGGCGGCTTGACGCGCGCGCTGCTCCTCGAGGGCGCGCGTCACGTTATCGCGATCGAGCGCGATCCGCGCTGCCTCGGCGCGCTGGCGGAGATCGCCGCGGCCTTTCCCGGACAGCTCGCGGTGATCGAGGGCGACGCGCTCGAAGTCCGGATCCCCGAGCTTGCGGCAGCGCCGCGCAAGATCGTCGCCAATCTTCCCTACAACATCGCGACTCCATTGCTCATCGCCTGGCTCGGCGAGATCGGCGCTTATGAGAGCCTCACCTTGATGTTCCAGAAAGAGGTGGCGCAGCGCCTTGCGGCGAAGCCGCGGACCAAAGCCTATGGCCGGCTGTCGGTGCTGACGCAGTGGCTCTGCCGCGTCGAGTTGCTGTTCGACATTCCGGCCAGCGCCTTCGTGCCCGCACCCGCCGTCACCTCGACTCTGGTACGCTTAACGCCGCGCGCCGCGCCCCTGGCGCCCTGCCGCATGGACCTCTTGGAGCGCGTCACGGCCGCGGGGTTCGGCCAGCGGCGCAAGATGCTGCGCCAGAGCCTCAAAACCCTCGGCGGCGAGTCCGGCGATCTGATCGCCGAAGCCGGCGTCGCGCCCACGGCGCGCGCAGAGGAACTCTCGGTGGAGGAATTCTGCGCCCTCGCCCGCGCTATGGCTCGCCGCGCAGGCGGTTGACGAAAGCGGCGAGGCCGATTTGCCGCTCGCGGCGCCGCCTCTCGGCTTCGAGGATCGCGCGCACCTCGCGCACGCTCTCCTCGAGATCGCGGTTGACGACGACGTAATCGTATTCCGCCCAGTGACTCATCTCGTCGGCCGACTTCGCCATCCGCGCCAGGACGACTTCCCGGCTGTCTTGCGCGCGGCTCTGCAGCCGCCGCTTCAGCGCGGCGGTGCTGGGCGGCAGGATAAAGACCGAGACAAGGTCTTGGCGTACATTGGCCTTGAGCTGCTGCGTGCCCTGCCAATCGACATCGCTGATGATGTCAGTGCCCGAATCGAGCGCCTTCATCACCGGACCGCGCGGCGTGCCGTAGCAATTGCCGAACACCACCGCATGCTCGAGCAGGTCGCCGCGGGCGACGAGATCGTCGAATTCCGTGCGCGGGATGAAGTGATAGTGCTTGCCATCCACCTCGCGCGGACGGCGCGGCCGCGTCGTCACCGATACCGACATTTTGAGCTTGCGGTCGCGCGCCACCAGTGCGCGGGTGATCGTCGTCTTGCCCGCACCCGAAGGCGAGGACAGCACGAGCAGAATGCCGCGACGCGCGATCGAATTCCCCCCGGACATCGTCCCCCTATTCGATGTTCTGGACCTGCTCGCGCAGCTGCTCGATCGCGGCTTTGAGCGCGAGCCCCAATCGGGTGAGTTCGAGATCAGCGGATTTCGAGCACAGCGTATTGGCTTCGCGATTGAATTCCTGGCACAGGAAGTCGAAGCGGCGGCCGATCGCCTCGCCTTCGGCAAGAAGCGCACGCGCCGCGTCGAGATGCGCCTTCAACCGATCGAGCTCCTCGCGGATATCCGCTTTGGCGACGAGCAGCGCCGCCTCATGGGCGAGACGCTCCTCGGGAAGCGCCGGCACGGTCTCGATCAGCGCCTTCACCAGGTTCTCGAGCCGCGCCTTGATCGCCGCAGGCTGAGCAGCGGCCGCCGCCGCGGCCTGACGGACGAGCATCGCGATCTCATCGAGCCGCTCGCGCAGCACCCCATCGAGCCGCGCGCCTTCCTCGGTGCGCATCGCCCCCAACCGCTCGAGCGCGCGGGCGAAGCTCGCCGCGAGAAGGCCGAGCTGGCGCTCCCGCGTCGCCTCGTCGGGACTGTCCTCGGCGCTCTCGAGCACGCCTTTGAGCGCCAAGAGCCCGTCGATGCGCGGCGGCGCAAGCGTCTTCAGCTCATCGCCAAGCGAGCGCGCCAGCGCCAGGATGGCATCGAGCGCCTCGCGATTGACGCGCAGCCCGGCGGCACCGGCGGCTTTCGTTACCGTGAGATTGGCGGTTACCGAGCCGCGCCGCAGCTTTTGACTGACGCTCGCGCGCAACGGCAATTCGAGGGCCTCGAAGCCGCCCGGCAAGCGGAAGCGCAGATCGAGGGATTTCGCGTTGACGCTCTTTACCTCCCACACCCAGGCGAGAGCGCCGTCATGGCCCTCGGCGCGCGAGAAGCCCGTCATGCTTGCAATCGTCATGCGCGCTTTATAACCCTGCGAAAGACCCGCGCCTAGAAGGCTGCGCGAGTCGCGGCCGGCCGCTAGCCCCCGCGCTGCTCGCCGCGCAGCTTCGCGACGTTGCGGTTGTGCTCCTCGAGTGTCTTGGCGAAGGCATGACCGCCCGTGCCGTCGGCGACGAAATAAAGCTCGCCGCGGTCGTCGGGGTGGACCGCGGCGCGCAGCGCGGCGAGTCCCGGATTGTCGATCGGCGTCGGCGGCAGGCCTTTCTCGAGATAGGTGTTGTAGGGCGAGGGCGTTGCCAGATCGTCGTGATCGAGCGGATGCGCCAGCGGCACCGCGCCGCCCTTGGTCAGCACGTAGATCACCGTCGGGTCGGCCTGGAGCCGCATGCCGAGCTTCAGCCGCTCGATATAGACGCCGGCGATGCGCGCGCGCTCGCTCGGCCGCGCGGTCTCCTTCTCGACGATCGAGGCGAGGGCCAGCGCCTGGGCCGGGCTTTCGAGCGGCAGGTCGGGCGCGCGCGCGGCCCAAGCTTCGGCCAAGGCGTGGTCCATCGCGCGCCGCATGCGATTGAGCAGCTCTTGGCGCGTGCTGCCGAGAACATAGAAATAGGTGTCGGGAAGCAACGTGCCCTCGGTCGGCTCGGCATCGATCGTGCCGCTGAGCGCGGGCGCGGCATCGATCAAAGCGACGATCTCGGCGCTGGTCAGCCCCTCGGGAATTGTCAGCTTGTGGCGCACCACCTTGCCGGAGGCGATGAGATCGGCCGCGGCGCGCGCGCTGATCGCGGGCGGAAACGCGTATTCGCCGGCCTGCAGATCATGGCCGTGGCCGAAGAGATAGGTTCCGATGGCAAAGAGATAGGGGTGCTCGATGACGCCGGCCTCGGCCAGCCTGCGCGTCACGGCGCGGAGCCCCGCGCCCTTGTCGATGACGACAGTCTTTTCCGCGGTGAGCGGCCCCGGCTTCGTGTAGCCCCACCAGCCGGCGCCGGCTGCCGCGGCAATAGCCACAAGCAGCAGGGCGGCGAGGAGCCAGCCCGCTTTGCGGCTGAATCGCGGCATGTCAGGGGGCCGGACCGAAGATCAGCGACGCGTTGGTGCCGCCGAAGCCGAAGGAGTTCGACAGCGCATAGCGCACTTTGCGCTCCTTGGCCTTGAGCGGCACGAGATCGATGTCGCAATTCTCGCTCGGGTCTTCGAGATTGAGCGTCGGCGGAACGATGCCGTCGCGCATTGCGAGAATCGAATAGATCGCTTCGGTGCTTCCCGCCGCGCCGAGCAGATGGCCGACCGAAGACTTGGTCGAGGACATGCAGAGCTTGTAGGCATGGTCGCCGAAGAGACGCTTGACCGCGCCGAGCTCGATCTCGTCGCCCAAGGGCGTCGAGGTGCCGTGCGCGTTGATGTAGTCGATCTCTTCCTTGGCGATGCCGGCGCGTTTCAAGGCATTGCGCATGGCGCGGAATGCGCCGTCGCCATTCTCGGCCGGTGCGGTGATGTGATAGGCATCGCCCGACATGCCGTAGCCCACGATTTCGGCATAGATCTTGGCGCCGCGCTTTTTCGCATGCTCGAGTTCCTCGAGCACGACGACCCCTGCGCCCTCGCCCATGACAAATCCGTCGCGCTCCTTGTCCCAAGGGCGCGAGGCGCGCGGCGGCTCGTCATTGAAGGCCGTCGACAGCGCGCGCGCGGCGGCGAACCCGGCGATGCCGATGCGGCAGACCGCCGCCTCGGTTCCGCCCGCGACCATCACGTCGGCGTCTTCCCACATGATGATCCGCGCCGCATCACCGATCGCATGCGCCCCGGTCGAGCAGGCGGTGACCACCGCATGATTCGGCCCCTTGAAGCCGTAGCGGATCGAGACATGACCCGAGGCGAGATTGATGAGGTTCGACGGGATGAAGAAGGGCGAGAGGCGGCGCGGGCCTTTCTCGTGCACGGTGAGCGCGCCCTCGGTGATGCCCGGCAACCCGCCGATGCCGGAGCCGATCATCACCCCGGTGCGCTCGCGTCCATCCTCGTCCTGCGGAGCCCAGCCCGAATCCTTCACCGCTTGATCGGCCGCGGCCATCGCAAAGACGATGAACTCGTCCATCTTGCGCTGGTCCTTCGTCGGAACCCAATCATCGGCGTTGAAATCGCCGGAGGCGGTCTCGCCGCGCGGCACTTGACCGGCGATCTTCGCGGGAAGATCGGAGACATCGAAGCTCTGAATCGAGCGGATGCCCGATTCGGCCGCGATCAGGCGCTTCCAAACGCGCTCGGCGCCCACACCGAGGGGCGTGACGAGCCCGAGACCGGTGACGACGACCCGTCTCATGCGGAGGCAGAACTCAAGCTGGATGCGCTTCGATGAATTGCACGGCGTCTTTGACGGTCACGATCTTTTCGGCGGCATCGTCGGGAATCTCGCAACCGAATTCCTCTTCGAACGCCATCACGAGCTCGACCGTGTCGAGACTATCGGCGCCCAGATCGTCGATGAAACTGGCGTTCTCCGTGACCTTGGTCTCGTCGACGCCCAGGTGCTCGACCACGATTTTCTTTACCCGCTCGGCGACATCGCTCATCAGACGTTCCTCGACAAAATTGACGCGCAAATTCGGTTGTCAATCAACGGTTCTCACCCCGGTCGCCCGAAGGAGCCGGTCGGAAAGCGACGGTTACTAACATAGATCGCCGGCCATTACCAGATGGCCGACCCGCCCCCGCGACGACGGTTTAGATCATGGCCATGCCGCCATTGATGTGCAAGGTTTGCCCGGTGACGTAGCGCGCTTCCTCACTGGCAAGAAAGAGAACGCCGGCCGCCACTTCATCGGGCGTTCCGATTCGTCCCATCGGAATCGCCGCAGCAATGCGCGATTTCTGCTCATCCGTCAACGCGTCGGTCATGGCCGTGGCGATGAATCCCGGCGCGACGCAATTGACCGTGATCCCGCGCTGCGCGACCTCGGCGGCGAGCGCCTTCGACATGCCGACCATGCCCGCCTTGGCGGCGGCATAATTTGCTTGGCCTGGATTACCGGTCGTGCCGACGATCGAGGTGATCGCGATGATTCGCCCCCAGCGCCGCCGCACCATGCCGCGCAGGCTCGCGCGCGCCAATCGGAAGCCGGCGGTGAGATCGATGTCGATCACCTTCTGCCAATCCTCGTCCTTCATGCGCATCGCCAGCATGTCGCGGGCGAGCCCAGCATTGTTGACGAGGATATCGAGCTGACCCATCGCCTCTTCGGCGGTCTTGACGAGCGTGTCGGCGGCAGCGGCATCGCTCAAATCGGCGGCGACCGTGAAGACGCGCTCGCGCAGTGATGTAGCGAGCGCATCGAGCGCCGGGCGGCGCGTGCCGTGCAGCATCACCGTCGCGCCCGCGCCATGCAGCGCGCGGGCGATGCCGCCGCCGATGCCGCCCGAGGCGCCGGTGACGAGCGCCGTCTTGCCGCTCAAATCGAACATCCGTCTTCCTATTCCCTCTGTGTGTCGCTCAGATCGTCTTGAGAAAAGCCTCGACCTCGGCCGGCGTTCCGACCGACGAGGCGGCAAGCTCGCGGTCGATGCGCTTGGCGAGACCGGTCAGAACGCGCCCCGCGCCCAGTTCCACCAGATTATCGACACCCTCGCGCTTCATGGTCAGCACGCATTCCCGCCAGCGCACCAAGCCGGTCACCTGCGCGACGAGCAGCCGCTTGATCTCCTCGGTGTCGCGGACCGGCTCGGCGCTGACATTCGCGACCAGCGGCACGAGCGGCTCCGCGAGCTTCACCTCGGCGAGCGCTTCCGCCATTTCATCCGCCGCCGGCTTCATCAGCGCGCAATGGAAGGGCGCGCTCACCGGCAGCATGATCGAGCGGCGCGAGCCGCGCTCGGCGGCGATCTCGACCGCGCGCTCGACCGCGCTCTTATGGCCGCTGAGCACGACCTGGCCCGGTCCGTTGTCATTGGCCGCATCGCACACCTCGCCCTGCGCCGCCGCCTCGGCGATGGCGCGGGCGCCCTCGACCTCCATGCCGAGAAGCGCCGCCATCGCGCCGACACCCACGGGCACCGCGCGCTGCATGGCAAGACCGCGGCGCTTCAAGAGCCGCGCCGCATCGGCGAGCGCCAGCGCATGCGCGGCGGCAAGCGCCGAATATTCCCCCAGCGAATGGCCGGCGACGAAGGCGACTTGTCGCTTCAGGTCGAGCCCGCCATCCTTCTCGAGCACGCGCGCCACGGCAAGGCTCACCGCCATGAGCGCGGGCTGCGCGTTCTCGGTGAGGACGAGCTCCTCTTCCGGACCCTCGAACATCAGCCGCGACAGACTCTGCTTCAAGGCTTCGTCGGTCTCGCCGAAGACATCGCGCGCCGTAGCGAAGGCGGCGGCGAGCTCGAGGCCCATGCCGACGCTCTGGGAGCCCTGCCCGGGAAATACCAAGGCGCGCGTCATCTCTCGTTTCCCTCAACCGGCGCGGTTGCTAGAGCAGGTTCGACCAGTCCGTCCGGCTGTAGTCGAAATCCGGCCGATTGTATTTGCCGCAGCGCAGCTTCATGTCGATGATCTGTCGCCCCGCCTCGGCGGGCTCGGTGTCGAGCCGGGTTTGCGTGTAGCCGTGAACGCAGCTCTGCGCCGCCTTGCGCTCGAGGCGGGCCATCTCGGCGGCCGCGGGTGGCGCCGTCCCCGCATCCGCGCGCGGCGCCGAGACGCCGAATTCGTCGCGCTGGGGCTCATGCGCGATCGGCACGCAGCCCGCCATGACCAGCGCCAAAACGGCAACACACGCAAATCGGCCCATCCTCGGCTCCTTGCCCACGCTCCCCTTGCGATAACATCGCAGACGGGTGCTGTCCAGCCGCGCCGGCGGGTCTTGCGCGCGGAACGCCGTGCTGTATAGTCCGCCGCCTCCTTGCCGGCAGGGCCGGCTAGGTCCGGGCGGCTGACCGCCGGCGAGCCTCAATGGGCAGACCGGCCAGCACCGGGCCCTGAAACAGCCATAAGGAGATCGGATGCCGTTTTACGAGAATGTGTTCATCGCGCGCCAGGACATCTCCGCCGCCCAGGTGGAAGCCCTCGCCGACAGCTTCGCCAATCTCGTCGCCGAACAGGGCGGCAAGGTCGAAAAGCGCGAATATTGGGGTCTGCGGAACCTCGCCTATCGCGTCAAGAAGAACCGCAAGGGCCATTACATGCTGTTCAACCTCGAGGCGCCGCCCGCCGCGGTGAGCGAGCTCGAGCGCAACATGCGCATCAACGAGGACGTGCTGCGCTATCTGACGGTGCGGGTCGAGGCGCTCGAGGCCGGGCCGTCGGCGATGCTGCAGAACCGGAATCGCGACGAGCGCGACCGCGACCGGGATCGCGGACCCCGCCGCGGCTATAGCGATCGCGATCCGCGCGAGGAAACCGCAGGCGCAGGAGCCGAGTCATGAGCGACGGCGATGATCGCGGCGAGCGCGGCGGCCGGCCGGCCGCCCGGCGGCCCTTCTTCCGCCGCCGCAAATCCTGCCCCTTCTCCGGTCCCAACGCGCCGAAGATCGACTACAAGGACGTGAAGCTGTTGCAGCGCTTCATCTCCGAGCGCGGCAAGATCGTGCCGAGCCGCATCACCGCGGTCTCCGCCAAGAAACAGCGTGCTCTGGCCGTCGCCATCAAGCGCGCGCGCCTGATGGCGCTTCTTCCCTACGTCGTGAAGTAGGAGAACGCCCATGCAAGTGATCCTGCTCGAAAGAGTCGAAAAGCTCGGCCAGATGGGCGAGGAAGTGCGCGTGAAGGATGGCTTCGCGCGCAACTATCTCCTGCCGCAGAAGAAGGCGCTGCGCGCCACCAAGGCGAACCGCGAATATTTCGCAGGCCAGAAGGCCCAGCTCGAAGCGCAGAACCTTCAGCGCAAGAGCGAAGCCGAAAAGATCGGCAAGAAGCTCGAAGGCAAGACCTTCGTGCTGCTACGCCAGGCAGGCGACCGCGGCCAGCTCTACGGCTCGGTCTCTCCGCGCGACATCGCGGCGGTGATCGCTGAAGGCGGCTTCACCATCAACCGCAGGCAAGTCCCGCTGGACAAGGCGATCAAGGACATCGGCCTCGTTCCGGTGTCGGTCGTGCTGCATCCGGAAGTGCGCGTGAGCGTGACGATCAACGTCGCCCGCACCGAGGACGAAGCCGAACGTCAGGCGCGCGGTGAAAACGTGCTCGCCGAAAAGACGCCGGAAGAAGAAGTGCTGGCCGACGCCGAAGCCATGTTCGAGGAAGGTGCGGCCCCCAAGGAAGAAGAGGAACAGGCCGAAGCCTGATCCGTTCTTCTCCAGTCAAATCGAAAAGCCGCGGATCGAAAGTCCGCGGCTTTTTCTTTGGCTCAGCCGTGCAGCAGGCGTTCCAGTTCGCGCTGGTCCACATCGCGCTTGCGCGAGAATTCGGCCTTGCGATCCCACTCGAACACGAAGGCGCCGAAGATGATGTTCACGTTCTGCCCGTCATCCGACAGCGGCGTCAGGATCGCGTCGAAGAATTTCGCGCTCTGCGCATAGATCGCGCCAGCCCCGCGGATGCGCAGCGGCTTCTTGTCGGCGGCGACCGTGGCATAGGTCTTGATCGTGCGCTCGACAGCATCCGCCCCGAAGGCGGCAAGGGCCTCGCTCATCAGCTTGCCGGTCGGATTGCCCGAGAAATAATTCTGCAACTGCGTGCCCACCAGCCGGTAACGAAAGTCCTTGCCGCCATCGATCACGTCGGCCAGCAGGACATGCGGCACATGGGCCTTCATGTCCCACGGCATGATGTCCATCCGGCTCGGCATGGCGCGCGGCCCGCGCTTCTTGTCCCAATAGTTACGGATGAAGGTCAGCAGCTCCGGCTCGAAGGCGCTTGGGTTGATCTCGACACTAGGTCCGCCCATGTCCGTCCCCCCGGCTGCGGCTGGGAACTTATCTTTCGCCAGCCCTCTTGTTCAACCTGGGGACAGGGCCGGCCGTAACAATGTTTCCACCCGCCCGGTATAAATTGCGCCTCGTTCGCGGGTGCAGCATAGGCTAGTATCGCCCATCAGGCCCCCTTCAGCGGGGCCGCTTCCAGGAGAGAGACATGTCCGTCGCCGTCGACATCAAGCGCGTCACCGTCACCGACATCCGGGCCGCGAAAAACGCGAAACCCATCGTCTGCCTCACCTGCTATCACGCGCACACGGCGAAGCTGCTCGACCGTCACGTCGACCTCATGCTGGTGGGCGACAGCCTCGGCAATGTGATGCACGGCCTTGAGACGACCGTGCCCGTGACGCTCGAAATGATGATCCTCGCGGGACAAGCCGTGATGCGCGGTTCGAAACACGCGATGATCGTCGTCGACATGCCGTTCGGCTCCTACGAAGAAAGCCCGCAGATCGCCTTCCGCAACGCCGCCCGCGTGATGAAGGAGACGGGCTGTGGTGCGGTGAAGATGGAAGGCGGATCGCGCACCGCCGAAACGGTCCATTACCTCACCCAGCGCGGCATTCCGGTGATGAGCCACATCGGGCTGACGCCGCAAAGCGTGAACACCTTCGGCGGCTTCAAGACGCAAGGCCGCACGCAGGCCGAATGGCCGGCCCTCGAAGCGGATGCGCGCGCGGTGTCCGACGCGGGCGCCTTCGCCATCGTGCTGGAAGGCATGGCCGAACCGCTGGCCGCCAAGATCACGCGCGAGATTTCCACCCCCACCATCGGCATCGGCGCCTCGGCCGAATGCGACGGCCAGATCCTCGTGATGGAGGACATGCTGGGCCTCAATCCCAACCCGCCGAAATTCGTGCGGCAATATGCGCATCTGGGCCCGGAGATCGAGGCGGCCGTGAAGGCCTACGCAACGGACGTCCGCGAACGCCGCTTCCCCGGCATCGAAAACGTCTATTCCATGAAGAAGGCCGGCTAGCCTTCCTCGGCTGCTGACGGGCAGTTAAGTTGCGACTTGGCGCAGGCCAAGCTAGTTAACCCGCGCCCTCAAGGGCTTGGACGCAGGCGAACGGCCCACAAAGAGCGAAGGATCCCGACGTGACCGACATCTTCCATGAAGTCGAGGAGGACGTCCGGCGCGAGCGCTATGCGCAGCTCTGGAAGCAATATGGCGACTACCTGATGGCGGCCGCAGCCCTGATCGTGGTGGGGGTGGCGGCTTGGCAGCTCTGGCAGCGCTATCAGTTGAACCAGCGCATCGAAGCCTCCAACGCCTATATCGTGGCGCTCGAAACCCGCGATCCCGAAAAAGCCGCGAGCGCGTTCGCAAAGCTCGCCAAGACCGCACCCGCCGGTTACGCGCTGATCTCCCGCATGCAGGAAGCCAATTCGCTGCTCGATGCCGGAAAGCACGACGACGCGACCGCGCTCTATCGCGAACTGATGAAGGGGGATGATGCGTTGTTCGCATCGGTGGCGCGGCTGAGGCTGGCCTGGGCCGATGCCGACACGCTGTCGAAGAAACAGATGCAGGATCTCGTCGCTCCGCTGACGAACGCGAACGATCCCTTCCACTACATGGCGAACGAGCTTCTGGCCTATGTCGATTATCGCGAGGGCAACGTGAAAGACGCGCAGGCCGCATACGAAGCACTCGCCAAGGATACGACGACGCCCGTCGGCATCAGGGAGCGCGCAGCCGGCATGGCCGCCTTCCTCGGCGCGGGCGGAAACAGGAATGTCGGAACGGTGCCGCCGCCGCCCAAACCGCAAAACCCCGCACCGCAATCCTCCGCTGCCCCGGCGCCAGGTCAGGCGCCCACGCCAACGCCCGCAACGACACCATGACATTTCGCACGCTTCGCATCCTGGCGCCGCTTCTCGCCGCCAGCCTGCTGGTCTCGGGCTGCAGCACCTTCGACTTCATGGACAGCTGGTTCACCGGCACGTCCATATCAAAGCTCAAGGGCGAACGCATTCCGGTGATGACCGCCGATGAATCGCTGAAAACCGATGCGTCGCTCGCATCGGTGAAGGTGATCCTGCCGCGCCCTTACGTGAACACCGAATGGCCCAACCCCGGCGGGTACGCGACGAGCGCGATGTATCACCTGCAGGCGCCGGGCCCGCTGAAGAAGGTCTGGGAAGTCGATACCGGCAAGGGTTCCACCTCGGAGTCGCGCCTGACCGCGCCGCCCGTCGTCGCCGGGGGCCGTGTGTTCGTGCTCGATGCGGCGGCAACCGTTCACGCCTTCGACGGACGCGACGGCACCGAATTGTGGTCGGTGTCGCTGGCACCCAAGGGCGGCGACGCCTCGCTGCTCAACACCGCCACGCTTGGCTTGCTCGGCGAGAACACCAAGATCGATCCCACCAAGGGTTTCGGCGGGGGCCTCGCTTATGAAAAAGGCCGCCTGTTCGCGACCTCCGGGTTCGGACAAGTGGTGGCATTCTCCGCGCAGAACGGCGGACGCCTCTGGCGCACCGATCTGGGCGTGCCGATCGTCAACGCGCCGGTGGTCAATGGCGGACGCCTGTTCGTCTCCTCGGAAGACAATCACTTCGTGGCGCTCGCGCAGAACGACGGCCGCAAGCTTTGGGATCATCAGGGCATCTCGGAAGCCGCCGGCATTCTCTCCAGCACAAGTGCCTCCGTTGCGGGCGAATTCGTGATCGTGCCCTACACCTCGGGCGAGCTTTACGCGATCCGCGTGCAGAACGGCCGCCCCGCCTGGAACGACATGCTCACCCGTTCGGGACAGGTGACCGCGCTTTCCGAACTCGACGACATCGCGGGCCGCCCGGTGATCGACCGCGACCTGGTGTTCGCGATCAGCCATTCCGGCGTGATGGCCGCGATCAGCCTTTCGACCGGCGACCGCATCTGGTCGCGCGATATCGGCGGCATCCAGACGCCGTGGGCCGCAGGCGATTTCATCTATGTGCTGACGACCGAGTCCCAGCTGATGTGCCTGCAGCGCAAGGACGGCCGCGTGAAATGGATCACCCAGCTCGACCGCTGGGAAAACCCGGAAACGAAAGACGGCACCATCGTCTGGGCCGGGCCGGTGCTGGTGTCCAATCGCCTTGTGGTGGTCTCGAACACCGGCGTTCTTCAGGCGGTTTCGCCCTATACGGGCAAGCTGATGGGCAAGGAAGAATTCGAAGGCGGCACGATGATCGCGCCGGTGGTCGCCAACGGCACGCTCTACATGCTGACCAAGCACGCCGAATTGCTGGCACTGAGATAGGGCGGAAGAATGAGCCATGGCTCTCACCCTCGCCATCGTCGGCCGGCCAAATGTCGGCAAATCCACGCTCTTTAACCGTCTGGCGGGGAAGAAGCTCGCCATCGTCCATGACGAGCCCGGCGTCACGCGCGACCGGCGCGTGGCCGAGGGCAGCGTCGGCAATATCGCGCTCAACCTGATCGACACCGCCGGTCTGGAAGACGACGAGCCCGGCAGCCTGCTTGCCCGCATGAAGGAGCAGACGCTCACGGCCATCGACGAAGCCGATGTCGCCCTGTTCCTGATCGACGCGCGCGCGGGCGTCACCGCGGGCGACGAGATCGTGGCCGACATCCTGCGCCGCACCGGAAAGCCCGTGATCCTCGCCGCCAACAAATGCGAGGGCCGCTCCGGCAACGACGGATTGATCGACGCCTTCCGCCTGGGCTTCGGCGAGGCCATCGCGCTGTCCGCCGAACACGCGCTGGGCCTGAGCGAACTCGAAGACGCGCTCGCCCCCTTCGCGGAGGAAAGCGAACCGGAAGAAACCGAAGAAGACAAACCCCTGAGGCTCGCCATCGTCGGCCGCCCCAATGTCGGCAAGTCGAGCCTGTTCAATCGCCTGCTGGGCGAGGAACGCGCGCTGACCGGCCCGGAAGCGGGCATCACCCGCGATGCGATTGCGGTGGACTGGGAACTGGGCGAGCGCAAAATTCTGCTGCACGACACCGCCGGTCTTCGCAAGAAAGCCAAGGCCGCGGGCCACACGCTGGAACAGCTTTCCATCGGCAGCACGCTCGACGCCATCCGCTTCGCCGATTGCGTCATCGTGCTGATCGACGCGACTCAGCCTTTCGAGCAACAGGATTTGAAGATCGCCGATCTGATCTCCAATGAAGGCCGCGCGGTCGTGTTCGCGATCAACAAATGGGATCTGATCGAAGACCGCAACAAGACGCTGAAAGACCTGCGCGAAAAACTCGATCGCCTGCTCCCGCAGGTTTCGGGCGCGGCTCTCGTCACCGTGTCGGCGCTGACGGGCCAGGGTGTGGACCGCATGATGAACGCGGTGCTCGAAGCCGACCGGATCTGGAACACCCGCGTTTCGACATCGGCGCTGAACCGCTTCCTCGAAGACGCGCTCTCGCGCCACCCCCCGCCCGCGATCAAAGGCCGCCGCGTGCGCGTGCGCTATATGACCCAACCCAAGGCGCGCCCGCCGACATTCGCGTTGTTCGGAAACCAGCTCGCGGCGCTGCCGGAGTCTTACTTGCGCTATCTCACCAATGAATTGCGCAAGGCGTTCGGATTGAAAGGCGTTCCGGTGCGCTTCGTGTTGCGCGGAAGCAAGAACCCTTACGCGAAGGACTAGCCACTTCGCGCGCGTGGCATCCGCGCAACATCATTCGTTTTTCTCGCCGATTTTCATTTCCATATTTGGTAGCGCGCGAAACAACGCGCCATACGCTGCTGCACCCCGTTTCGCGCAAATTCAATCGCTTAACCCCCGGCAGCGTAACGCTGTCCGGAAATCGCAGGCAATCGTTGCAGCGCAACGCTCCAGCGTGCACAATTGTCACCTTCCCGAAATTCCGA
>DATNGG010000163.1:0-7531 GCA_035605975.1 Allostellaceae bacterium
CATCGCTTTCGTCGATCACCAGCATGCGCACAAAGCCGAGCGTCGCCTCGGCGGGCCGGCCCTGGCGCAGCGGCGCATCCTTGTTGCGCACCCAGGCTTCGCGATAAGCGTCGATCGATTGCTTCATGCGCACGGCCGGCGCCCAGCCGGCATTCATCGCCGCGCCGAGCGAGGCGATGTAATCGCGCGTCGCGCCCGAGGACGAGCCGTACCACAACGGCGGAAACGGCTTCTGCACCGGCTTCACCTCGACCGGCACATCGTAATATTGCCAGCGTGTGCCGCGGTGCGTGACGCGATCCGCCGTGAAGTATTGGATCATCACTTCCATCGCTTCACGGAAAAGATCGCGCGTCTCGTTCATGGTGTAGCCGAACATCGACAATTCCCACGGCGAGATGCCGCGGCCGACGCCGAGCTCGAAGCGCCCATTCGACATCTGATCGAGCATCGCGACTTCTTCCGCGAGCAATAGCGGGTTGTGAAACGCGAGCGCATAAGCGAGCGGGCCTAAACGGATGCGCTTGGTGCGCATCGCGGCGGCGCCGAGGAAGATGCCCGGCTGCGGCGCCATGCCGACCGGATTCCAGTGATGCTCGGCGAGGTGATAGCTGTCGATGCCGGCAGCGTCGGCCGCCTCGATCATCTGCAGCCGCTCTTCATAGAATTGCGGCAGCGGCGCCTCGCCGCGATCGAGATGATCGAAGATGCCGACGCGCATATCGCCTCGCCTTTCCGCCGCGCGCGCTACTTCACGTAGCTGTTGTCGATCAGCGGCTTGTAATCGGACAGCTTGTCCTCCGCCTTCATGAAGCCGGCGGCAACATTCATGTTATCGCCATTCTCCAGCATCTGGGCCGTGGTGATCGGCTTGTCCGGCGTCATCGCCTTTACCGTCTCGTACGCGGCTTGCAGCACCTTGTCGTCATAGGCCGTGCCGAAATGCGCCTTTACCACTGCGAGCGAGGTTTTCGGATCGTTGCGAATGATCTGAGTCGCCTGATAGAGCGCATGCACCATCTTCTCGCAGGTGGATTTCTGCTTCGCGCAGAAATCGCCGCGCGCCAACAGCAGCGACGACGACACGGGGTCGAATTCGGTCGGCTCGCCAAGCCGCGAATCGCTGACCAGCACGCCAGTGCCCGCGGCGATCAATTGCTCGGGAAACGGCGGCGAGTTTGAGAAGCCGTCGATGGACTTATTCGCCATCGCCGCCATGAACTCCGGCGGCTGCATCGGCGGCACGACCATATCGTTCGGTCCAAGACCGCCATCCTTGGCGACGATACGCAGCACGGCATCGGGAATGGCGCCGATGGCGCTGACGGCGATCTTCTTGCCCTTCAGCACCTTGGCACGTTCGGCGAGCGGCGCCTTGGGATCAAAATGCGCCGCATCGGCGACTTCCTTGCGGATGACGACCGACTGGCCGGACTTGTCGATCGCGGTCAGCAGCGCCACGAGCTTTTGGCCCTTCGCGTTGGCACGCGTCACCGTCGGACCCGAGGCCATCGAGAAATCGGCCGAGCCGGCAATCACCGCATTCGTCGCGCCGATGCCAGTGATGTAGATCACCTTGGTGTTGAGGCCCTGCTTCTCCCAAAGGTGCTGATCCGCGGCGATGTATTGCGACAGGAACAGCAGGTTCTGGGCGGGAATCGCGAGGGTGGCATCCTCGGCGCGCGCTTGCGGGACGGCAAAACCCAGCGCCGTCAGCCCCAACGCAGCAATGGCGACGCTCTTGAATTTACTTGTGATCACGACTTTCCCTTTCACTCGGTCACGGACGGATTTCCGCCGCCCATATGGCGCGGTCAAGCCGATGCGGTCAAGCGACGGCAGCGCCGCCGGCGGCTACTTGACGTAGCTGTTGTCGATCAGCGGCTTGTAATCGGGGAGCTTGTCCTCCGGCTTCAGGAAGCCGGCGGCAGCATTCATGTTGTCGCCGTTCTCGAGCTCTTGCGGCGTGGTGATCGGCTTCTCCGCCGTCATCGCCTTCACCGTCTCGTAGGCTGCTTGCAGCACCTTGTCGCTATAGGTGCCGAAATGCCCCTTCATCACCGCGAGCGAGGTCTGCGGATCGTTGCGGATGATCTGCGTCGCTTCGTAGATGCCATGCACCATCTTCTCGCAAATGGTTTTATGGCCGGCACAGAAATCGCCGCGCGTCAGCAACAGCGCCGCCGAGACCGGCGAGAATTCCGTCGGCTCGCCCTTGCGCGAATCGCTGACCAGCACGCCGGTCCCGTCGCTCACCACCTGCTCGACGAAGGGCGGGCTGTTCGAGAAGCCGTCGATCTTCTTGGCGGCGAAGGCGGCCATGAATTCCGGCGGCTGCATCGGCGGCGCGATCACGTCCTGCGGCGCGACGCCGGCATCCTTGGCGATGACCTTCAGCACGACGTCGGGAACCGCGCCGACGCCGCCGATCGCGATGGTGCGGCCCTTCAGAATCTTGCCGCGCTCGGTGATCGGCGCGTTGAGATTGAAATGCGCCGCGTCCGCGATGTCCTTGCGGATGACGATCGATTGGCCCGACTGGCTGATCGCGGTCAGCAGCGCCGAGACCTTCTGTCCCTTCGCCCAGGCGCGCGTGATGGTCGGTCCCGAGCCCATCGAGAAATCGGCCGAGCCCGCGATCACCGCATTCATCGAGCCGATGCCGATGATGTTGAGGATTTTGACGTTGAGCCCTTGTTTCGACCAGAGATGCTGATCCTCGGCGATATAGCGCGACAAGAACAGCACGTTCTGTCCCGGAATGGCGAGGGTCGCATCCTCGGCGCGCACGGCAGACGCGGCCAGGGTCACGGCGGCAAAAGCAAATGCGGCCGGCGCAACGCGGCGCATGAAATCACCCGACATCGCGACAACCCTCCCGTTCGCAAATTCGGCGGCAGTTTCCGCTACCGCGGCGCGGGGGTCAACCTTGCCGCCGGCGCAGCAGATGCATCATCGCGCAGGTCAGCACCGGCTCGCCGCTCTGATCGAGATAGCGATAGGCGATGCGGATGATGCCGCGATCGGGCTTGGAGCGCGATGGCGCGATGCCGATCACCTCGGCCTCGACATGCAATCGGTCGCCGGCATGCACCGGCTTCAGCCAGCGCAGCTCATCGAAACCGGGCGACCCCATGCTCGATGCGGCGAACACGCCGGTGTCCAAGACAAGGCGGAAGCCCAGCGCCAAAGTCTGGAAGCCGCTGGCGATCAAGCCGCCATAGATCGATTCCTTGGCGGCGACAGGATCGATGTGAAAGGGTTGCGGATCGTAATCGCGCGCGAAAGCCAGGATCATCGCTTCGGTGATCTCGATCTCGGCGGTCGTGAATTTATCGCCGACCGCGAACTCATCGAGAAACCGCGTCATCGCGCGATCAACCCGTCGGGATCGAATGCGCGTGATTGAGCGGCCCGTGACCGCCGCCGATTCCTGGCGCCGTGCGGATCGCCGCCTGCACGAAAGCATGCGCGCGCTCGATCGCGGTTTTGAGCGCCATGCCCTGCGCCAGCCCAGCCGCGATCGCCGAAGCCAGCGTGCAGCCGGTGCCATGCGTGTGCTGCGTCTCGATGCGCTCGGCTTCGAGGACGAAGCTCTCGCCACCGTTCACGACGAGATCGCGCACCTTGCCGCCAGCGACGTGTCCGCCTTTCACCATCACCGCTTTGGCGCCCATCTTCAGCAGCGCGTCGGCGGCGCGGCGCATATCGTCGAGCCCGGCGATACGCTGGCCCGTCAGCGCTTCGGCTTCCGGCGCATTCGGCGTGACGAGGGTGGCGCGCGCGATGAAGCGCCGCTCCAGCGCGTCGAGCGCACGCGGGTCGAGCAGCCGCGCGCCGGTCGAGGCAACCATCACCGGATCGACGACGAGCGGCACCGTCGGCGCGAGCTTCGCGACCGTCTCGCCCGCGACCTCGATCACGCCGTGATCCAAGAGCATGCCCGTCTTGATGCAATCGGCGCCGATATCGCCGAGCACCGAGGCGATCTGCTGTTTCACGAAATCGGGGGCAACGGGAAGGATGCCTTGAACGCCCTCGGTGTTCTGGGCGGTGAGCGCGGTGATGGCGGTCGCCGCATAGGCGCCGAGCGCGGTCACGGTCTTGATATCCGCCTGGATGCCGGCGCCGCCGCCCGAATCCGAGCCGGCGATGATCAGCACGCGGCCTTTCATTCAGCCGCGCTTTCCTCCGCGAGCCCGGCGACGGCCGCGGCGATCTCCTCGATGACGGCAAGGACGAGCGCTTCGTCCTCGCCCTCGGCCATGATGCGCAGCAGTGGCTCGGTGCCGGATTTGCGCACCAGGAGCCGCCCGCCGCTGCCGAGGCGCCGCTCGCCGGCGCCGATCGCCGCCTTCACCGGCGCCGCTTCCATCGCCGCGCCCGCATTGCAACGGATATTATGGAGGTGCTGCGGCACCGGCGCGAAGACCTTGGCGACTTCGCTCACCGGCTTGCCGGAATCGACAATCGCCGCCAGCACTTGCAGCGCCGCCATCAGCCCATCGCCGGTGGTCGAATAATCGCTCAAAACGATATGGCCCGACTGCTCGCCGCCGAGATTGGCGCCGAGGCGGCGCATCGCCTCGACGACATAGCGGTCGCCGACCGCGGTGCGGGTGAGCGCGACACCCTGGCTTTGCAGAAACCGTTCGAAGCCCAGATTCGACATCACCGTCGCCACCACCCCGGCAGCGGCGAGGGTGCCGGCGCTCAACCATTTGCGCGCGATCAGCGCCATGAGCTGGTCGCCATCGACGAGGCGCCCGGTCTCGTCCGCCATCAGCAGCCGGTCCGCGTCGCCATCGAGCGCAATGCCGAGATCGGCACGCTGCGCGGTCACTTCGCGCTGCATCGCCGTGGTCGCGACGGTGCCGGCTTCGCGGTTGATGTTGTGGCCGTCGGGCGAGACGCCCAGCGGGATGACCTCGGCGCCGAGCTCCCACAGCACGGTCGGCGCGACCTTGTAGGCGGCGCCATGCGCGCAATCGAGCACGACTTTGAGGCCGTCGAGCCGCAAGCCGCGCGGAAAGCTTCCCTTGATGAATTCGATGTAACGGCCACCGGCATCGTCAAGCCGCTTGGCGCGGCCGAGTCCGGCGGCGGGCGCGCGTTCGGCGGCGGCGCGCTCGATGCTGGCCTCGATCTGCGCCTCGATCTCGTCCGAGAGCTTGTAGCCATCGGGGCCGAAGAATTTGATGCCGTTATCCTCGAACGGGTTGTGCGAGGCCGAGATCATCACCCCGAGATCGGCACGCAGCGAGCGCGTCAGCATGGCGATGGCGGGCGTCGGCAACGGCCCGACCAGGACCACATCCATGCCCATGGCGATGAAGCCCGAGGTCAGCGCGGGCTCGAGCATATAGCCCGAGAGCCGCGTGTCCTTGCCGATGACAACGAGGTGGCGATGATCGCCGCGGCGCAGAACGAGTCCCGCCGCCATGGCGAGCTTCAGCACCGTCTCGGCGGTCATCGGCTCCGTATTGGCCGTGCCGCGCACGCCATCGGTGCCGAAGAGGCGGCGCATCTGCAAAGGTTTCGAGCTGTCGCGCATTGGCATGAGGGAATTCTACCCCGAAATTGGCCCGGACGCGGTCAAGAAAGGCTTAAGCGCGCGCCGCCGCCACGATAACAGCCGAGCGTGTCGCAAAAAACAACCGCCGTCCGGAGGACGGCGGCTGCCATTGTGCAAAAGCCTTGCGGCGGCGCGGTTCAGCCGCCCGGCTGCGGCTCCGGCTCGTAGCCGCCCGCGGGCTTCTCGCGCCCGGCCGGCGGCACGGAGGAGCGGCGGCCGGAAGGTGCCGGCGGCGGCTCGACCGGACCGCCCGTGTCGCGGATGATCTTCTCGCCGCGGATGACGCGCTTGATCTCGTCGACCGAGAGCGTTTCGAACTCCAAGAGCCCCTTGGCGAGCGCGTGCAACTCGTCGAGGTGCTCCGTCAGGAGCTTGCGGGCGCGCTTCTCGCCCTCCTCGACGATGCGGCGAATCTCCTCGTCGATCACCGTCGCCGTGGCTTCGGAGACGTTCTTGCGCTGCGTCACCGAATGGCCGAGGAAAACCTCTTCCTCGTTCTCGCTGTAGCGCAGCGGCCCGAGTTTTTCCGAGAAGCCGAACTCGGTGACCATGCGGCGCGCGAGGTTGGTCGCGCGGCGAATATCGTCGGATGCTCCGGTCGTGACCTTCTCGGGCCCGAAGATCAGCTCTTCCGCGACGCGGCCGCCGAAGAGGCTGGTGATCATCGCCTCGAGCTCCATGCGCGACTGGCTGTATTTGTCGCGCTCGGGCAGGAACATGGTGACGCCCAGCGCGCGGCCGCGCGGAATGATCGTCACCTTGTGCAGCGGCTCGTGGCCTTCGACATAGAGCATGAGAAGCGCGTGGCCACCCTCGTGATAGGCGGTGAGCTTCTTCTCGTCTTCCGTCATCACCATCGAGCGCCGCTCGGCACCCATCAGCACCTTGTCCTTGGCGAGCTCGAACTCCGACATCGTGACCGAGCGCTTGCCCTTGCGCGCCGCCATCAGCGCCGCCTCGTTGACGAGGTTGGCGAGATCGGCGCCCGAGAAGCCGGGCGTGCCGCGGGCGATGACGCGCGGATCGACATCCGAGGCGAGCGGCACCTTGCGCATATGCACTTTCAGGATCTTCTCGCGGCCGACCACGTCGGGATTGGGCACCACGACTTGGCGGTCGAAGCGGCCGGGACGCAGCAGCGCCGGATCGAGCACGTCGGGCCGGTTGGTCGCGGCGATGAGGATCACGCCCTCATTGGCCTCGAACCCGTCCATCTCGACGAGCAATTGATTGAGGGTCTGCTCGCGCTCGTCATTGCCGCCGCCGAGGCCGGCGCCGCGATGACGGCCAACCGCGTCGATCTCGTCGATGAAGATGATGCAGGGCGCGTTCTTCTTGCCCTGCTCGAACATGTCGCGCACGCGCGACGCGCCGACGCCGACGAACATCTCGACGAAGTCCGAGCCCGAGATGGTGAAGAACGGCACATTCGCCTCGCCGGCAATGGCGCGGGCGAGCAATGTCTTGCCGGTGCCCGGCGGGCCGACGAGCAGCACGCCCTTCGGGATCTTGCCGCCGAGGCGCTGGAATTTCTGCGGGTCCTTCAGGTACTCGACAATCTCCTCCAGCTCCTGCTTGGCCTCGTCGATGCCGGCGACGTCCTCGAAGGTGATGCGGCCGACCTTCTCGGTCAGCAGCCGCGCCCGGCTCTTGCCGAAACCCATGGCGCGGCCGCCGCCACCCTGCATCTGGCGCATGAAGAAGATCCACACGCCGATCAACAGCAGCATCGGGAACCACGACACCAGGACGCCGAACAGCGAGGGCACGTTGTCGTCGGTCGGGGCGGCGGTGATCCGCACTCCCTTGTCGATCAGCCGGGTGACCAGCTGCGGGTCGTGCGGGGAATAGGTCGTGAAGGCGCGCCCGTCCGTGAAATGGCCGGAAATATTGCTGCCCTGTATCGTGACGTCGCTGACCTTGCCGTGATCGATGTCGCTGATGAAGTCGGAGAAC
>DATNGG010000164.1:0-43609 GCA_035605975.1 Allostellaceae bacterium
TTCGCGCCTCATCGTCATCTTGAACGACAACGACATGTCGATCGCACCGCCGGTCGGCGCGATGAGCGCCTATTTGTCGCGGCTTTTGTCGTCGAAGCCCTATATGAGCCTGCGCCATCTGGGGGCAGCCATGGCGCGGCGGTTCCCGCGCGGCATCGCGAGCGTCTTGGGCCGCGCCGAGGAATACGCGCGCGGCATGGTCACCGGCGGGACGCTCTTCGAAGAGCTCGGCTTCTACTATGTCGGTCCGATCGACGGGCACAACCTCGATCATCTTCTGCCGGTCTTGAAGAATCTGCGCGACAGCGACGATCGCGGCCCGGTGCTGGTTCATGTGGTGACCCGCAAGGGCCACGGCTATGCGCCAGCCGAGGCGGCGGCGGACAAATATCACGGCGTCGTCAAATTCGATGTCGCGACCGGCGCGCAGGTGAAGAGCAAGGCGGCGGCGCCGAGCTATACGAGCGTCTTCGCCAAGGCGTTGATCGCCGAGGCCGAGCACGACGAGCGCATCATTGCCATCACAGCGGCGATGCCTTCGGGCACGGGGCTCGACAAATTCGGCGAGCGCTTCCCGACCCGGTGCTTCGATGTCGGCATTGCCGAACAGCACGGCGTCACCTTTGCCGCGGGGCTCGCCTGCGAGGGGATGAAGCCCTTCTGCGCGATCTACTCGACCTTCCTGCAGCGCGCCTATGACCAGGTGGTGCACGACGTCGCCATCCAGAAGCTGCCCGTGCGCTTCGCCATGGACCGGGCGGGACTCGTGGGGGCCGACGGCCAAACCCATGCCGGCTCCTTCGATCTCGCCTATCTCGGCTGCCTGCCGGGCTTCGTCATCATGGCGGCGGCCGACGAGTCGGAGCTCATGCACATGGTCGCGACCTGTGCCGCGATCGATGACGGCCCTTCGGCGGTGCGCTATCCGCGCGGCGAGGGAGTTGGGATCGAACTGCCGGCGCGCGGCGAGGTGCTGCCCATCGGCAAAGGGCGCGTCATCCGCGAGGGCTCTAAGATCGCGATCCTCAGCCTCGGCACGCGACTCGAGGAATGCCTCAAAGCCGCCGACGAGCTGGCGGGCTATGGTCTCTCGACCACCGTCGCCGATGCGCGCTTCGCCAAGCCCTTGGATGGCGAGCTGGTCGAGCGCCTGGCGCGCGAGCACGAGGTGCTGATCACTATCGAGGAAGGCTCGATCGGCGGCTTCGGCAGCCATGTGCTGCACCACCTCGCCAATGCGGGGATGCTCGATCACGGCCTCAAAGTGCGGCCGATGGTCCTGCCCGATCGCTTCATCGATCACGACTCGCCGGCGGCGCAATATGAGCAGGCGGGGTTGAATGCCCGTCACATCACCCAGACCGCGCTGGCGGCGCTGGGCCGCGCCGCCATCGAGCGCTCGGCGCGGGCGTGAGATCGCGCTGACGCCGAAGAAGCGTCTCGACGCGCTCTTGGTCGAGCGCGGTCTTGCCGAGACGCGCGCCAAGGCGCAAGCCTTGATCCTCGCCGGGGCGGTGTGGAGCGGCGAGAAGAAGCTCGACAAAGCCGGAACCCTCATCGCCGACGATATCGCCCTCGAGCTGCGCGGCAGGGATCATCCCTGGGTGTCGCGCGGCGGCATCAAGCTCGCCCACGCACTCGAGCATTTTCACATCGATGTCGCGGGCGTGGTCGCCCTCGATATCGGCGCCTCGACCGGCGGCTTCACCGATGTGCTGGTAACGAAAGGCGCGGCGCGCGTCTACGCAGTCGATGTCGGCCATGGCCAGCTCGCCTGGAAACTCCGGCAGGATCCGCGCGTCACCGTGCTGGAGCGCGTCAATGCCCGGCACTTGACGGCGAGCGACATTCCCGAGCCGCCCGATCTCGTGGTCTGCGATGCGAGCTTCATCGGCTTGGAGACCGTGCTGCCCGCCGCGCTGGCGCTGGCAAAGCCGCATGCGCGGCTGGTCGCGCTCATCAAGCCGCAATTCGAGGTGGGACCCGCGCAGGTCGGCAAGCGCGGCGTGGTGCGCGACCCGGAGCTTCATCACGCCGTATGCACACGCATCGCGCGCTGGCTGGAAGGGCTCGGCTGGGCCGTCGAGGGCATCGCCGAGAGTCCGATTACCGGCCCCGAAGGCAATGTCGAGTTTCTGATCTATGCCCGCCGCTGAGGCTTCCGGCGAAGCGGTCACCTTGACGGTCGAGCGCGTGGGCCAGCGCGGCGACGGCATCGCTCGCTGGCGCGGCGAGTCGGTCTTTCTGCCCTTTACCGCGCCTGGCGATCAGCTGCGCGCGCGGCTGCTGCGCCGCCGCAGCGAGGGCTGGACGGCGGCGCTCGATGAGCTGCTCGTGCCCGGCGCGCGTGTGCAGCCCGCCTGCCGCCATTTCGGCCAATGCGGCGGCTGCGCGCTGCAGCATCTCGACAGTGATGCCTATGCCGCCGCCAAGCTCTCCTGGCTCGATGCCGCGCTCGCGCATCAGGGCTTGAGCGGCTCGACGATCCATCCGCTGCGGCGGCTGGAGCCGGGGACGCGGCGCCGCGCGCGGCTCCAACTCACGCGCGGTCGGGTCGGGTTTCACGCGCGGCAGAGCCATCGGCTGATCGATGTCTCGGAATGCGCCATCATCGCGCCGCCGCTCTTCGCGCTGCTCGCGCCGCTGCGCCGATTGTCGCTTATGCTCTTCGAGCGGGCAGAGAGCGGCGCTGCCAATGCTGCGCTGAGCGAGACCGGCATCGATCTGGTGATCGAGCTGCCGCGCGTGCCCGATCTTCGCCGCCTCGAAGCGCTGGCGGCATTCGCCGAGGCCGAAGATCTGGCGCAGCTTTCCTGGCGTTGCGGCGATGAGCTCGCGCCGGTCGCGCGCCGCCGCCAGCCGCGCGTGACGCTCGCGGGCGTCACCGTCGATCTGCCGCCCGATGTCTTCCTCCAGCCGAGCCTCGAGGCCGAGGCAGCACTCAGCGAGGCCGTCCAGGCGATGGTGGGCGAGGCGCGCCGCGTCGCCGATCTCTATGCCGGCATCGGCACCTTTACCTTTGCGCTTGCGGGCAAAGCGGCCGTGCAGGCGATCGAAGGCTCTGAAGCGTCGGTGGCGGCGCTCGCCCGCGCCGCCGCGCGGGCCGGGCTCGCCGGCCGGGTTTCGGCCGAGCGTCGCGATCTCGCCGTCCGGCCGCTGGATGCCGAGGAGCTGGCGCAATTCGATGCCGTCGTGTTCGATCCGCCCTATGCAGGGGCGCGCGAGCAATCGGTTGCGCTCGCCGCCAGCGCCGTACCGCGCCTCGTCGCGGTCTCCTGTAATCCTGCGAGCTTTGCCCGCGATGCCCGTCTCCTCGCGGATGGCGGCTATCGTTTGGTCGAGGTCAGGCCGTTCGATGCCTTCATCTGGTCGGCCAATCTCGAGCTGGTGGCGCTCCTCGAGCGGCGTTGACCCGGGGAAGGGCGGGGTTTAGCGTCAAGCCCCAGAAGGGGAAGGAGCGCTCATTATGGCCAAGATCCGCCACATTGCGATTTTTTCGGACGACCCGGCCAATCTCGCCGAGTTCTACGCCGATGTCTTCAAGATGAAGATAAACGGCCGCAGCAAGGAAGGCGCGGTGTGGATGACCGACGGCTATATGGACATCGCGCTGCTGCCGCGCCGCACCGAGCTCGCGCCGCAGGGCGTGCATCATTTCGGCATCACCATCGAGGCCGACGAGAAAGAGCACGTTTATCGCCGCATGAAGGATCGTGGCAATTTCATCATGAAGCCGCCGCCGGGGCGTCCTTATGTCGAAGACGCAGCCAAGGATGCCGACGGCAACAAATTCGACATCTCCATGTCGGCGGTGAAAGTGCGCGGCGCCACCGTCGAAATGAAAGACGAGGCGAAAGAAAAGGATCTCGTGAAAGCCTGATCCGGCTTCGCTCCGCCGCCTCCCCTTTCGCTCCCTACTTCGCCGCCGCCAGCGCCAGTGCGGCCGCCGCCGCGCCGGGCGCGAATTTGCGCTGATAGAGCCGCCCCAAGCCGATGCAGGCGAGGATCAGGACGAAATAGGGCAGGGCAAGGATATAGAGCACCTCCTGCAGCGGCAGCTTCCAGGTGAGAAGATAGCCGACGAAGATCGGTCCGATGATCGAGGCGATGCGCCCGAGCCCAGAGGCCCAGCCGACGCCGTTGCTGCGGATGCTCGTGGGATAGAACAGCCCGACCGTGCCGTTGAGCGAGGAATGCGTCGCGGAGCAGAAGGAATGGACGCCGATCGCCGCGACGACGATGAGCCAGGCGGGAATCCCCGGCGTGCCGAGGGTGATGATGGCGACGATCGCGATCAGCGCGGTGATGACGCTCGCCATCGGTCCGAAGCGGTCGAGCGGGCGCATCAGCAGCAACGCGACGACGATGCCGCCCGCCGCCGCGTAGGAGAAGGTGAGCCGCGCTTCGGTCGGCGACAGGCCGGCGGTCTCGAGCACCACCGCGAGCCAGCTCGCGATGGTGATGTAGGTAAGGCCCTCGACGAAATAGGCGAGCCAGAGAAGCCCGGTGGCAAGCCGATGATGGGTGCTGAAGAGCTGGGCCAAGGCGACACCCTTGGTCTTCTCTTCCTGGGTCGCGGTATGAAATCGGGTCGCCGGGCCGATCTCGATGCCCGGCGCGAAATGCTTGAGGAGGCGGCGGAGCGCCGGTGCTTGCGGCTTCCGCAGCGCGAGGAATTGCACCGATTCCGGCAGCACCGCGGTGAGTAGGACAAGCAGCGCCAAGCCGGCGCTGCCCGCGGCGAAGAACACTGCGCTCCAGCCGTAGATCGGAATGAGCCAAGCGGCGACCAGCCCGATGCAGGTGGTGCCCGACGGAAATCCGAACAGCGCGATCATTGCAAAACTCGCGCGGAAGCGCTTGGGCGCGGTCTCGGCGAGAATCGCCAAGGTCGTCGGCATTACGCCGCCGAGGCCGATGCCGGTCAAAAACCGCAGATAGACCAGTTGATCGATCGAGGTCGCGAAGGGAATGATGAAGGCGGGAATGGTGTAAAGCAGGATCGAGCCGATCGAGCCGGCTTTGCGGCCCCAGCGGTCGCTCACATAGCCGAACACCCAGCAGCCGATCAGGATGCCGAAATAGCCGGCGCCGAAGGCGACGCCCATCGCCTTGCGCTCGACGTGAAAGGCGCGAAGGATCGCCGGAGCCGCGACATTGATCGAGCCGAGATCGAATGCGTCGATGAAGATCATCAGGAAGCCGAGCACCAGAATCCAGACGTGGAAGCGTCCCAGCTTCGCTTGGCCCACCACCTCGGCGATGTCGATGGTTTGCGTCTCGCTCACTTGCTTCCCCCTGTCATCGGCACGGATTTGGTGTCATGCTCGATGGAAAATCGCGCCGCGTCAATCGCGGCGTGGGCATTTCGGCGGTGGCTTGCGCCTGCTACACTTCGCATCGATCGCAAGGAGCCGTGCGCGAAGCCGGCTCGGGGAGGAAGGAATGGCGGATTCAGCGCGCGCTATTTATGACGGGCCGATCGCGCTCGGCATGGTGTTCGACTTCGAGCCGGGCAAGCGGCATCTCTATGAGCGCCTCACCGTCACGAAGATCGAAGGACCCAATATTTGGGCGCGCGGGCGCAGCGGCGAGACCTATTACGAGGAGCGGGATTTCCGCAGCGGCGTGGTCTTCGTCGCGGAGAGGCAGCCATCCACGCGGCGTGCGGCGCCAGCGCCGCTCGTCAAGCGGTATGACGGGCCGATCGCGGTCGGCATGATGTTCGATTTCGAGCCCGGCAAGAAGCATCTCTATGAGCGGCTAACCGTGTGGAAGATCGAGGGCGAGAATCTCTACGCCTTCGGCCGCAGCGGCATGACCTATTACGAGGAAGCGGATTTCCGCCAAAGCGTGGTTCCGGTCGCGCCGGACGGGGGTTGAGGGCCGGGCCTTCTCGCCCATTTGCGTGGTACGAAAAGCTATATGCCCGTCATTGCGAGGAGGCCGAAGGCCGACGCGGCAATCCAGAAAGCCGTAGGTTTGTCATTATTCTCTGCATCGCCACGGCCGCTTCGCGGCCTCGCGATGACGACCCATAGACGTCAATGGAGTTCTCTACCGCAGCACGAAGGGCGGCATGGTGAGGGCGCCGCGCGGCGCCAGCATCAGCGCGATCTGCTGCACGCTCGTGCCAAGAGCGCCCGCGACGCTCTCGGGCATCAGGCTGGCGGCGTCGCCGAGCCCGCGGCCCGAGAGCCGCGCGAGAATCTGATCGAAGGTGCTCTTGGGCGGCGGATAGAGCTTTAGGGTTACGTCCTCCTTGGCGGCAATGCCGGCCGCCTGCTTCGCCAATGCAAGCGCAGTGTCGAACCCGCCGAGCTCATCGACGAGGCCGTGCGCCTTGGCATCTTCGCCGCTCCACACCCGGCCCTTCGCCACCGCCTCGACCGCGCCGGCGTCGAGCTTGCGGCCCGCGGCGACGCGCTCCTTGAAGGTCGCGTAGATGCTGTCGAGCACCGCGTTGAGGCGCTCGCGCTCGCTCGGCGTGAAATCCTGCAACAGGCTGAACATGCCGGCATTCGCGCCGATCTGGACCGAGTCCGAATTGCCGCCGAGCTTTTTCAACAGCCCGCCGAAAGCGATCTTGCCGGCGACGACGCCGATCGAGCCGGTCAAAGTCGCGGGCTCAGCGACGATTTTCGTTGCGGGCGCGGCGATGTAATAGCCGCCCGACCCGGCGACGTCGCCCATGCTGACGATGACCGGCTTGCCCGACGCGCGGGTGCGCTCGACCGCCTTCCAGATCGTCTCGGCCGCGACCGCGGAGCCGCCCGGGCTGTCGATGCGGAAGAGAATCGCGCGCACGGATGTATCGTTCCGTGCCAAGCGGAAGGCGCGTGTCACGGCATCGGCCGACATGATGCTCGAGCCGATGAGCGAGTTATCGCCGCCGCCGCTCGCCATCAGCCCCGTCGCATAGATGAGCGCGATGGTCGGCCCCTCGCGGTTCGGCGCGCCGACCGCCTCGGAATAGCGGGCGAGCGAAAGCCGCGACGCGCCGGCGCCGAAGGAGGCGAGCGCGTCGTCGCGATAGCCGACATGATCGATCAAATGCGCCTTCATCGCCTCATCGATCAACAGCGGCGCCCGGTCGACGAGCTGCTTCACCGTATCGGGACTGAGCTTGCGGTCCTTGGCAATGCCGGCGACGATCTGGCCGTAGAGCGATTGCAGCAGCCCTTGCAGCTCGTCGCGCTCTGCGGCGGGCATCGCGGTTTCGGTCAGCGGGTTGGCCGCGTCCTTGTACTCCTCGCGATGCTCGAAATCGGCGACGATGCCGAGCTTGTCGAGCGTGCCGCGCAGATAGGGAAGCTCGGCGCGCAAGCCGACGAGGCCGACGGCACCGAGCGGCTGCAGCCAGATCTCGTTGAACGCCGAGGCGAGATAGTAGCTGCGCGTGCCCGAGGACAGCTCGCCGAAGGTGTCGGCATAGGCCACCGCGCGCTTGCCCTTGGCGCGAAACGCTGCGATCGCATCGCGCAGCTCCTGGATCTCGGCAAAGCCCATCCCGCCTTCGCCGATCCGGGCGACGAGGCCCGTGACGCGCGGATCATCGCTCGCTTTCGTGAGAGCGCCGAGCGTCTCGGCCAAGGACATGCCGCTCGGAAAGAGAATTTGCGACAAGCCCTGCGCGCTCGGTCCATCGGGCAGCGCGCCGGTCAGGTCGAGGGTGAGCACGGTGTTGCTCGCGACGCGCGTGCCGGGCTCGCGGCCGAGCCACAGGCCGAGCCCCACGCCGGCGAGGATCAGCAGAACGAAGATCGCGCCCATCACCGCGAAGAATCCGACGATGAAGCGCCGCACCGGCGAGGCTTTCTTCAGCCGCACTGCGCGCGGTGGCGCAGCAGATGGTCGGCAAGCACCACGGCCATCATCGCCTCGCCGACCGGCACGCCGCGGATGCCGACGCAGGGATCATGGCGGCCCTTGGTTGCGACCTCGACCTCCTTGCCGTGGCGATCGACGCTCTTCTTCGGGATGAGGATCGAGCTCGAAGGCTTGACCGCAAAGCGCAGCACGATGTCCTGGCCGGTCGAAATGCCGCCCAAAATGCCGCCCGCATTGTTCGACAGGAACTCGACCTTGCCGTCGCGCATGCGCATCTCGTCGGCGTTCTCCGCGCCCGAGAGCGCCGCCGCGGCAAAGCCGGCGCCGATCTCGACCGCCTTCACTGCATTGATGCCCATCATCGCCGCGGCGAGATCGGCGTCGAGCTTGCCGTAAATCGGATCGCCCCAGCCCGCCGGCACGCCCTCGGCGACGATCTCGATCACCGCGCCGGTGGAATTGCCGGCCTTGCGCACGCCGTCGAGAAAGCCTTCCCAGTGCTGCGCCATCTGCCGGTCGGGACACCAGAAGGGATTGTCCTCGACGGCGCTCCAATCCCAATTCGCGCGATCGACCTTGTGCGGTCCCATTTGCACCAGCGCGCCGCGAATTCGGATATCCGCGCCCAGGATCTTGCGCGCGATGGCGCCCGCGGCCACGCGCATCGCGGTCTCGCGCGCCGAGGCGCGGCCGCCGCCGCGATAGTCGCGGATGCCGTATTTCTCTTGATAGGTATAGTCGGCATGACCGGGGCGATAACTGTCCTTGATCGTCTCGTAGTCGCGCGAGCGCGCATCCTCGTTCTTGATGAAAAGCGAGATCGGGGTGCCGGTGGTCTTGCCTTCGAAGACGCCCGAAAGGATTTCGACCTGGTCGGGCTCGCGGCGCTGCGTCGTGAAGCGCGACTGGCCCGGCCGGCGCTTGTCGAGGAAGAGCTGGATGTCGGCTTCGCTCAGCGCGATGCCGGGCGGCGTGCCGTCGACGACGCAGCCGATCGCCGGGCCATGGCTCTCGCCCCAGGAGGTGAAGCGGAAAATTGTGCCGAAGCTGTTGCCTGCCACTGATTCTCCTAGACGACGGAGATATCGGGCGCGTCCACCGCCTTCATGCCGACGACATGGTAGCCGCTGTCGACGTGATGCACCTCGCCGGTGACGCCCGCGCTCAGATCGCTCAGGAGGTAAAGCCCCGCGCCGCCGACTTCCTCGATCGCGACATTGCGCTTCAGGGGCGAGTTGTACTGGTTCCATTTGAGTATGTAGCGGAAATCGCCGATGCCCGAGGCCGCGAGCGTCTTGATCGGCCCGGCCGAGATCGCATTGACGCGGATGTTCTGGCCGCCGAGATCGACCGCGAGATAGCGCACGCTAGCTTCGAGCGCGGCCTTGCACACGCCCATCACGTTGTAGTGCGGCGTGACGCGCTCGGCGCCGAGATAGCTCAGCGTGACGATGCTGCCCCCCGCGCTCATCAAGGGCGCGGCGCGGCGCACCGCGTCGGTGAAGGAAAAGCAGGAGATCTCCATGCTCTTCAGAAAGTTCGCGCGGCTCGTCTCGACATATTTGCCCTTCAGCTCGCTCGGGTCGGAATAGGCGATGGCGTGGACGAGGAAATCGAGCTTGCCCCAGCTTTCCTCGATCGCGGAGAAGACACTCGCCATGCTGGCTTCGTTGGAGACATCGCAATCGAGCACGATGCTGCTGCCGATGCTCTCGGCGAGCGGCCGCACGCGCTTGCCGAAGGCGTCGCCCTGATAGGTGAAGGCGAGTTCGGCGCCATGGGCCTGCACCGCCCGGGCGATGCCCCAGGCGATCGAGCGTTCATTGGCCACGCCCATGATCAGCCCCTTCTTGGCTGCCATGAGCGGCGTTGCTTCGGTCATGCATCCACCGCGACAAATTGAGCGGGGCCGCATCCTACACGCAACCGAGGGTCACGGGAAGGCGGGGTCAGTCCGTATCGAGCTTGCCGCGCACGTCGTAGCGTCGCCCGGCTTGCCAGCGCTCGAGGAAGCGCACGAGCTCGGGATCCGGCGGGTCGGGCAAGGCGACTCGCAACCTGACATATTGGTCGCCGCTCGCGGCCTTGCCGACGATGCCCTTGCCTTTCAAACGCAGAGTCGAGCCGCTGTT
The DNA here is from genome assembly GCA_035605975.1 of Allostellaceae bacterium. Lineage (GTDB taxonomy): Bacteria > Pseudomonadota > Alphaproteobacteria > ATCC43930 > CGMCC-115725 > CAIKMD01. The sequence continues at coordinate 9,963 of DATNGG010000164.1, forward strand.
GGAGCCGGGCGGCACTTTGACCGCGACCGCGCCGTGGATCGTCGGCACGGTGATGGTGGCGCCCAGCACCGCCTCGACCAGCGTGACCGGCACCTCGATATGGATGTCGTTCTCCTTGCGCGTGAACAACACATGCGGCTCGATCTCGATCTCGAGATAGGTGTCGCCCTCGGGGCTTTTGAGGCGCAGGCGCTGGCCAGAGGCGATACCCGCAGGGATCGTCACCTCGAGCGCGCGGCCGTCGCCCAAGGTCACGCGGCGCTTGCCGCCGCGCGCCGCTTCGAGAAAGGCGATCTTGAGCGGCACGACCGCCGGCTCAGTCTCCGCCGTCGTGGTGTTGCGGCGGCCGCCGCGGTTGAGCAGCTCCGAGATAATGTCGTCGATCCCGGCAAAGCCGGGGCCGCCGCGCGCGCTGCTGCGCGTGCCGAATCCCGACCGGCCAAAACCCGGCCCGGCGCCATAGCGAAACCCGTGCATGCGCTCGGCGCCGTCGGCGCCGATCTCGCCGCGGTCGTAGCGCGCGCGCTTCTGCGGGTCGGACAGCAGCTCATAGGCCGCGGTCACCTCCTTGAATTGCTGCTCGACCGCGCTCTTGCCGGGGTTGAGATCGGGATGGAGCTTCTTGGCAAGCCGACGATAGGCGCGCTTCAGCTCGTCCTCCGAGGCCGCTCTCGTCAAGCCCAACACGGTATAAGGATCTCTCATCATTCGTATTATTGACCGGCGGGGTTGGCCCGGCAACCGGCGGGCCGCGCGCATTGAGGCAGGTTAGGGTAAAGAAACACCCAACGGGCGTTAAGGTTTCCAAGCTCCCGAGCGCGTTTGAATCGCGTGCTGCGCCGCACTATCGTCCCCGCCCATGACGCTCTGTCCTGCCGATGCGCCTTTTGTGCAATTCGAGCGCTGGTTCGCCGAAGCCAAGGCCAAGGAGCCTGCGCTGCCCGAGGCGATGTCGCTCGCGACGGCAAGCCGCGACGGCGCGCCGAGCACGCGGCTCGTTCTCATGAAAGGCGTCGATCGCCGCGGCTTCGTCTTCTATACGAATTTCGAAAGCCGCAAGGGCGAGGAGCTTGCCGCCAATCCGCGCGCCGCGTTGTGCTTTCACTGGAAGTCGCTGCTGCGCCAGGTGCGCATCGAAGGCGCGGTCGAAATCGTCAGCGCGGCCGAGGCCGACGCCTATTTCGCAACCCGCCCGCGCGGCGCGCAGATCGCCGCCTGGTCGTCGCCGCAATCGCAGCCCTATGGCGAGCGCACTGAGCTCGAGGCGCGGCTGAGGGATACCGAGTCGCGCTTTGGCGCGAGCGGTCCGGTGTCGCGGCCGCCCTTCTGGTCAGGCTACCGCGTGGTGCCCACACTTTTCGAGTTCTGGGAAGACCGGCCGTTTCGCCTGCATGACCGCTTGATCTATCGCCGCGAGGGCGAGGGCTGGCGCACGGAAAGGCTTTTCCCATGAGCGAGCGCAAGACGCTTCTCCTGACCGGCGCGAGCCGCGGCATCGGCCATGCGACGGTGCAGCGTTTTTCCGTCGCCGGCTGGCGTATCATCACCACCTCGCGCGAGGAGGTGCCGGCCGAGTGCAAGCGCGATCCGAATTGGACGCACCACCTCACCGCCGATCTCGCCGACCCGGCCGCGGTCGAGCGCTTTCTCGCCGAAGCCAAGGCGCTGATCGGCGAAGGCGCGCTCGATGCGCTCGTCAACAATGCCGGCGTCTCGCCGAAGACGCCGTTCCGCGAGCGGCTTGGCGTGCTCAATGGCGAGATCGACAGCTGGCGCGAGGTGTTCCAGCTCAATTTCTTCACGCCGGTGACGCTCGCGCGCGGGCTGGCGGCGCCGCTGGCGCGCGCCAAGGGCGCGATCGTCAACGTCACCTCGATCGCGGGCCACGCAGTTCATCCCTTCGCCGGCTCGGCCTATTCCACCTCGAAAGCCGCGCTCTCGGCTTTGACGCGCGAAATGGCGGTGGAGTTCGGGCAATTGGGCGTGCGCGTCAACGCGGTGGCGCCGGGCGAGATCGAAACCCAGATGCTCTCGCCCGAGACCGAAGTGCTGATCCCGCGCATTCCCTTGCAGCGTCTCGGCAAGTCCGAGGATGTCGCGGCGACGATCTTCTATCTCTGCTCGCCCGATTCGGCTTACGTCACGGGCAGCGAAATCTTCGTCACCGGCGGCCAGCACCTTCACTAGCGGGGGAAGCCGTCAGGCGAGCGGCGCGGCGGCGTGCTCGGCTTGCCCGGTCAGTGCGCCTCCGGCGGGCGCAAAGGGGCTCAGCGCGAACCAGGAGCGGAAGGCGGCGATGTCGCGACGCGATCCGTCGAGGCGCAGCCGCTCCTCGCGCAGCGCGCGGTCGAGCCCGAGATGGCCGAGCCAAATCTCGGTCAGGACGCGCAGCGCCGATTCGACGAACAGATCCACCTCGAATCCCGGGTCCTTGTAGCAAAGATCGATCTGGCCGGGCTCGAACACCAGCCAATAGCGGCGGCGATTGGCCGGCAAGCCCGGGAAGCGGAATTCGACCACGAAGCGGCGCTCGCCGGGCCGGACATGGTTGATCACCGTACGGCGGATGTCCCACATCAGCAGATTGGGATCGAGATTCTCGGTATCGACCAGCTTGTGGCGCAGCCAGCGCTGTGCCCAAAGCCCCATTTTCTCGACCACGGCGAAGAGCTCGCGGCCGGCGTCCGTGAGGTGGTACTCGAAGCCGCCGCCCGCGGCGCGCTGCCGCTCGATGATGCCGGAGAATTGCAGCTCCTTGAGGCGGCGGGCGAGGAGCGAGGAGGACATGCGCGGCACGCCGCGCTGCAACTCGTTGAAGCGCACGCTGCCGAGCAGCAGCTCGCGAATGACCAGCGGCGTCCAGCGCTCCGCCAACACCTCGGAGGCGAGCGCGATCGGGCAGAATTGCCCGTATCCTTTTCTCTCGCTCATGCCCGCAAGCCTAACACAGGCGGCGCAGCGGCAGCTTCACATTTTGCAGTTGTCGGCGCGGCCCGTCGGCGCAAACTGGTGTCGACGCTCGGATAGGGAGGTATCATCATGCCGCGACACATCGAACTCCAGACCCTCGCCACGACGCTCGGACCGCGCTTTGCCGAAGGCGCCGCTGAGCGCGATGCCAAGGATGCATTCGTCGCGGACCATTACAGCGTGCTCAAGGAGCACAAGGTCTTCTCCGCGCTGGTTCCCGCCGAGCTCGGCGGCGGCGGCGCGCGGCACAGCGAGATGTGCGCCTTTCTGCGCGACTTGGCCCGTTACTGCCCATCGACGGCGCTGGCGCTTTCGATGCATCAACATCTCGTCGCGGCGTCCGTGTTCAATCACCGCACCGGCAAGCCGGCGCGCAAGCTCTTGGAGCGCGTCGCCGCCGAGGAGCTCGTGCTGATCTCGACCGGTGCCAATGACTGGATGGAATCGAGCGGCCTTGCCGAGCGGGTCGAGGGCGGCTTCCGCGTCAACGCGCGCAAGCCCTTCGGCAGCGGCTCGCCCAAGGGCAACGTGTTGGTGACCTCGGCGCCCTTCGAGGATCCGAAGGAGGGCTGGCAGGTGCTGCATTTCGCAATCCCCTTCAGCGCCGCCGGCCTGTCGCCGGCGGATGATTGGCAAAGCCTGGGCATGCGCGCCAGCGGCTCGCAAACCATCCATCTCGACAGGGTTTTCGTTCCCGACGAAGCGATCGCGCTGCGCCGGCCGCGCGGCCGCTATCACCCGGCTTGGAACGTGATCCTCACCGTGGCGCTGCCGCTGATCATGGCGGTCTATCGCGGCGCCGCCGAAGCCGCCGCGGCAATCGCGCGCGAAGAGGGCCTGAAGCGCCGCGGCGATCCCAGCACGCCTTATCTCCTCGGCGAGCTCGCCAATCACCTCGCCACCGCGCAGCTCGCGGCCGATGACATGGTCCGCATCGCCAATGATCTCGATGTCGAGGCGAGCCTCGAGACGGCGAACGCCATGCTGGTGCGCAAGACAATCGTTGCCGATGCGGTGCTGGCGACGGCGGAGAAGGCGCTCGAAGCGGCGGGCGGCGCCGGCTTCTACCGCAAGTCCGGGCTCGAGCGCTTCCTGCGCGATGCGCATGGCGCGCAGTTCCATCCGCTCGCCGCCAAGCCGCAACACCGCTTCACCGGCCGCATCGCCTTGGGTCTCGATCCGATCAGCGACGCCGCGTAGACGGTTTGAAGGGGCGGCTGCGGGTCAAACCGAGAAGTGCTATATCGGCCAACGTCCGGACACGGGCCCAATGGAAGCAAGAGCGGCGTAGCTGCTTTAACCGGGTAGGGGGATCGACGCAGATGAGAGTTGGGTGTGGTCGGGTGCGGAGACTTGGGATGGCCGTCGCCGCGCTCTCGTATTCCATTGTCGCCCTCGTTGTTTCCGCTGCTGCGGCGCCGCGATCGAATGATCCTGCCAACTTCCTCTGGCAAAGAGGAGCGATTGCCCATGCGCAGCTCATGCGGCGATTTTTCGATGCGGATCGAGGTCCACAGCCGACGCCCCGCGTCATCCCGCAACTCGAGATCGATCTCGATCCGTCGGGCCTCATTGCGACCTTTCAGCCGAATGGGCCGACGCAGACCGCGAACAATCCGTTTTTCCAAGACTTCGGAACCAATGGACGGACTTGCCTGACCTGTCATCAGCCGCAAAATGGCTGGAGCGTCAGCGCGGCGAGCGTGCGGGAGCGCTTTCACGCGAGTTTCGGGCGCGACCCCATCTTTCGCATCGTCGATGGCGCCACATGCCCGAGCGACGACGTCTCCAGCCTCGGGGCCAAGTCCAAAGCCTATCGACTTCTGTTGAGCAAAGGGCTCATCCGAATCGGCATGCCGGTGCCGGAATCGCCGCAATTCGCGATCGTCTCGGTTGATGATCCCTACCACTGCAATACTGACCCCGCGACCGGCCTGACCAGCTCGACCGCGGGCATCGTCTCGGTCTATCGCCGGCCGCTGCCGGCAACCAATCTAGGTTTCGGCAGCGCTGTCATGTGGGACGGGCGCGAGCCCGACCTCGCGAGCCAGGCGAAGGACGCGACGCTCGGCCACGCGCAAGCTTTGACCGCGCCGACCGATTTGCAGCTGCAGCAGATCGTCGAGTTCGAAAGCGGGACCTTCAACGCGCAGCTCTTCGATCGCGAGGCCGGGTATCTCGACAAGGCCGGCGCTTCCGGCGGCCCAATCGCGCTGTCGCAGCTTCTCGGCGGGTTCTTCATCGGCATCAACGATCCCTTCGGCTTGAACCCCCAACACACGGCCTTCACGTCGTTCATCTTTAATCTCTACGATTCATGGACGAGCCCTCCGGGACACGACGAAGTTGCCCGGGCCCGTGAAGCAGTGGCGCGCGGCCAGGCGATCTTCAACACGACGCCGATCGACATCAGCGGCGTCGCCGGCCTCAACGACGTGCTGGGTCAACCGACGTTTCACGGCTCCTGCGGCACCTGCCACGACACGCCCAATGTCGGCGATCATTCGATCAAGGCACCGCTTGATATCGGCGTCGGGGATGCAGGCATCAACAGTCCGCCTGGCCTCGATGTCTCGGACCTGCCCGTGTTCACCCTGCAATGCATGGCGGGTCCGCTCGCGGGAAGGACTTTCATGGTCACCGATCCTGGCCGAGCCTTGATCTCGGGTGATTGCGCCGATATCGGCAAGATCAAGGGACCGATGCTGCGCGGGCTCGCCGCGCGGGCTCCGTATTTTCACAACGGCTCGGCAGCGAACCTGATGGACGTCGTCAATTTCTACGACAAGCGCTTCGGCATCGGCTTCACCGAGCAGCAGAAGCGCGACCTCGTTGCGTTCCTCAAGACGCTGTAGCTTGGCGCGGCGCCCGCGCCGACGTCTCGACGTGGCTCAGTCCCGAGATCGTGGAATATCCGGATCCCGGCAAGATCGGCGTCTATGCGGAGTTCACGCATAATGCCGGCGGCCCGCTCAGGGCATGCGCTTACTCACCCATGCGGGCGCGAGCGTCGATTACTGGGAAGGGGCGCGAGCGCGGCCGTGCCTAGTGTTCGATGGCGGCGCGATGCGCTTCGAGCGCGGCGATGTCGCGATCGATCCAGTCGAGAAACAACGCTGGCGCCGCGCGATTGCGCCGCCGAATATCGGCAAGTCGGGCGAGCTCGCTGTCGATGTTCTCGGCGATGTGACGGAGCTGCGCGGCCTGCTCTGCCTCGGGCAGGAAAGCGAGAAACCGCAGCTTCAAGCGCAGCGCCAGCCGGTTGATGTCGCCTTGGCCTTGGCCGAGCCGCGCCTGGAGCAACTCTTGGAGCGCCTCGCGTCCCGCCGGCAGCAGGCGCATCACCGCATTGTCGGCCATGCCCTGGCCTTCGACCGGCTCGATCAGACCCTGGGTGCGAAGCAGCTCGATCGAGCTGCCCATCAAATCGAGCGAGGGTCCGACGATGCTGCTGGTGAAATAGCGGATCTCGCCGGCGAGATCGCCATAGGCGCGCGGCGCTTCCGCCAGCAAGCCCAGCGCCATCAAACGGACGGCTTCAGCCGGGACGAGCGAGCGGTCGCGGAACAGCGGCGCCTCCTTCAGGCGACGCGGCGGATCGGCAGGCGCGACCAGACCTCGGCGAGAGCGGCGACGAGGCGCTCGATGTCCTCATCGCTATGCTGGGGCGAGGGGGTCAGCCGCAGCCGCTCGGTGCCATAAGGCACGGTCGGGAAATTGATCGGCTGAACATAGATCGCGTGGCGGTCGAGCAATTCGTCCGAGGCCTCCTTGCAGAGGCGCGCATCGCCGACGAGCACCGGCACGACATGGCTCGGCGACGGCATGACCGGCAGATTTGCCTCCTTGAGGCGGCGCTTTAAAAGCGCGGCGCGGTTCTGGTGCCGCTCGCGCAGCTCCTGCGCTTGCTTGACGTGCCGGATGCTGGCGACCGCGCCGGCGCAGATCGAAGGCGGCAGGGAGGTCGTGAAGATGAAGCCCGGGGCGTAGCTGCGGAGGAAATCGATCATCGCCGCCGAGCCCGCGACATAGCCGCCGATGAGGCCGAAGGCCTTGGCAAGCGTGCCCTGGATCACATCGACGCGCTGGCTGACGCCGTCGCGCTCGGAAATGCCGCCGCCATGCGCGCCGTAAAGCCCGACCGCGTGCACCTCGTCGAGATAGGTGATGGCGCCGAAGCGCCGCGCCACGTCGCAAATCTCGCCGATCGGCGCGATGTCGCCGTCCATCGAATAGACCGATTCAAAGGCGACGAGCTTGGGCTTGGCGGGATCGGCGCCGCGCAGCAAACGCTCGAGATCGGCCGGATCATTGTGGTTGAAGATGTGCTTTTCGGCGCGGCCGTGGCGGATGCCCTGGATCATCGAGGCGTGGTTGAGCGCGTCGGAGAAGACGATGCAGCCGGGGAGATGCGCCTCGAGAGTGGCGAGCGCCGCATCATTCGCGACATAGCCCGAGGTGAAGACGAGCGCCGCCGGCTTGCCGTGGAGCGTCGCCAGCTCGTCCTCGAGCTCGACGTGATAGTGCGTTGTGCCCGAGATGTTGCGTGTGCCGCCGGCGCCGGCGCCGGTCTTTTCGATCGCCTCGTGCATCGCCGCGCGCACCGTCGGGTGCTGGCCCATGCCGAGATAGTCGTTGGAGCACCAGACGGTGATTTCGCGCCCGGTATGGTGGTCGATCGCGCGCGGAAACGCCCCGGCCTTGCGCGACAGATCGGCGAAGACGCGATAGCGCCCTTCGGCCCGCAACGCATCGAGCCGCGTCTTGAAGAAAGCCTCGTAATCCATGGCCGAACCGTCCCCGCCCAATGCCGTCAATTATAGAACCAAACGCCCCCGCCGCCAGCCCCGCAATGGGACCCGATGTCGCGGCGGCAGGGCGACCCTGGGCGTCTGGACAGGAAAGGGGTGATCGGCGAGACGGCTTGGCGGTATGCTGACCGAAATCAAAGGTGGGAGGAGGAAATGGCGTCTGTTCTCTTCACCAATGTCGCCGTGTTCGACGGCACCGGCAAAACGCCCGAGCGCGGCGAGGTCCGGGTCGAAGGCCGGCGTATCGCTGCCGTGGCGAGGGGCGGCGCGGCGCTCGACCGCAGGGGCGCCGCGATCGTCGACGGTAAGGGCGCGACCCTGATGCCGGGCCTGGTCGAGGCGCATGCGCATCTCTCCTGGCCGTCCTCGGTCGATCGCGTCATCAACGCCATGACCATGGCGCCCGAGGAGCATCTCCTGGTTACCGCGCGCAACGCGCGCGTCACGCTTGATCACGGCTTCACCAGCGCCTATTCGGCCGGCTCCCTCGGCGTGCGCTTTGAGGTCGCGCTGCGCGACGAGATCGATGGCGGCTGGCTTCCGGGCCCGCGCCTGAAAGCATCTTCGATCGAGCGCGCGCCCGGCAACATCTTCGGCGTGCCGCAGGCGCATGGCGAGGGCCATGGGCGCGGCCCCGATGCGATGCGCGCCTACATCAAGTCCTGCGCCGAGATGAGGCTCGATTCAATCAAGCTGCTCCTGTCGGGCGACGACAATTTCACGCCCAACGGCTCGCAGGAACTGGCTTACGAGGAAGCCGAGGTCGAAGCCGCCGGTGCGCAAGCCCGTGCATCCGGCATCTGGCTCGCCTGCCACGCCCAAGCCGCGGCCGCGGTGAAGCTCGGCGTGCGCTACGGCTTTCGCGTGCTCTATCATTGCAGCTACGCGGATGACGAAGCGCTCGACATGCTCGAGGCCAAGAAATCCGAGATTTTCGTCGCGCCTGCGGCTGGGCTTGCGCAGGCGGCGATCGAGGCCGATCCGTCCTTCAACCTGCCCGCGGCTTTGGTCGAGCGCGGCCATCGCATCTTGGCGCTCCAGATGCAGCTCGTGCCCGAGTTGCGCCGGCGCGGCATTCGCGTGCTGCCGGGCGGCGATTACGGCTTCCCGCACAACCCGATCGGGCGTAATGCGCGCGACCTCGAGCTCTTCGTAACGAAGCTCGGCTTCACCCCGGAAGAAGCCTTGATGTCGGCCACGAAATGGGGCGGCGAGATCATGGGGATGGGCGACGAACTGGGCCTGATCGAGCCGGGCTATCTCGCCGATCTTCTCCTCGTCGATGGCGACCCGGTCAAAGACATTTCCATTCTGCAGGATCGCGCCAAGCTGCTCATGATCATGAAGGACGGCGCCTATCACAAAGCGCCGCCGGAGCATCGCATTATGCAGGCCTGAGCCGCGCCGCGGCCTGATCGAGCGCCGCCTCGACGCGGTCCCAAATCTCCTCGATCTCCGCCTCGGTCGCGATCAAAGGCGGACAGAGCGCGATCACATCGCCCGCCATGGCGCGCACGATAAGGCCGTTCTCCTGGCAGATGGCAGCGACCAGCGCGCCCACGCCTTGCGCCGGGGCGAAGGAGGCTTTCGTCGCCTTATCGCGGACAAGCTCGATCGCGCCGATGAGGCCGACGCCGCGCGCCTCCCCAACCAGGGGATGGGCGGCGAGGCGCTTCAGCCGCGTCTGGAACCCGGGCGCCGTGCGCCGGACCTGGCCCAAGATATCGCGCTCTTCGTAAATCTTGAGCGCTTCGAGCGCGACCGCGCAGCACACCGGGTGGCCGGAATAGGTGAAGCCATGCGCGAAGAGGCCGAGCTTGTCGCTTTGCTTGACCAGGGCGGCAAAGATCTCGTCCGAGACGATCGTTGCCGAGAGCGGCAGATAGGCGGAGGTCACGGCCTTGGCGAGGGTGAGGATATCCGGCTTCAGCCCATAGGTTTCGGAGCCGAACATCTTGCCGGTGCGGCCAAAGCCGCAAATCACCTCGTCGGCGATCAGCAGCACGTCGTGCTTTTTCAAGACCACCTGGATTTTCTCGAAATAGGTCCGGGGCGGGAGGATGACGCCGCCCGCGCCCATCACCGGCTCGGCGATGAAGGCGGCGACCGTCTCGGGATCCTCGCGCTGGATTTGCAGATCGAGGCTTTCGGCGAGGCGGCTGGCGAAATCTTCCTCGCTCTCGCCGGGCTTGGCAAAGCGGTAGTGGTGCGGGCAATCGGCGTGGCGGATCGGCCCGAGCGGCAGATCGAAATCGCGGTGATTGGGCGCGAGGCCCGTCAAGCTCGCGGTCGCGATGGTGACGCCGTGATAGGCCTTCATGCGCGAGATGATCTTCTTCTTGCGCGGCCGGCTCAGCGCGTTGTTGTAATACCAGACGATCTTCAGCGCGGTGTCATTGGCTTCCGAGCCCGAATTGTTGAAGAACGCCTTCGACATCTTCACGGGCATTATCGCGACGAGCTTTTCGGCGAGCTCGGCCACGGCCTCGTGCGATTTGTTGGTGAATCCGTGATAGAAGGGGAGGCGCCGCATCTGCTTCGCCGCGGCCTCGACGAGGCGCTCCTCGCTGAAGCCCAGCGCCGCACACCAGAGGCCCGACATCGCCTCGATATACTCCTTGCCGGTCTCGTCTTTGACGCGGATGCCTTTCCCTTCGACGATGACCAGCGGTCCTTTCTCCTGATGCTGGCGGAGATTGGTGTAAGGGTGGAGGTGATAGGCGATATCGAGGCTTGCGAGGGAATTGCCGCGTTGCATGCGTTGCGCCTTGCGATGGATTGGGTGGACCCGCGCCACTATCGGCCCGCGCCCCGCCAGGGTCAAATTGCGGGCACGTTATGTCGGGCGCCTTTCCGCTCTGGGGTCGAGCGCGTCCTGCAGCCCGTCGCCGAGGAAATTGCAGGCGATCACGGTGAGGAAGATCAGGAGCCCGGGATAGAGCGCCAATTGCGGCGCCAGCGCGATGGTCTCCTGCGCCCCGGTCAGCATATTGCCCCAGCTCGCGATCGGCGGGGCAACGCCGAGCCCCAAAAAGCTCAGGACGGATTCGAGGAGGATGATCTCGCCGACGGCGAGACTGGTCGCGACGATGATCGGCGAGGCGAGGTTGGGCAGGATGTGAACCAGCATCACCCGGCTCGGCCGCGCGCCCAGCGCCACCGCCGCGCGCACGAAGTCGCGGGCTTTCAAGGCGAGGGTGGTGCCGCGCACCAACCGCGCCACCGTGGTCCAGCCGACCAGCGCCACGAGGATGATGATACGGTAGAGGCTGATGGCGTCGGAATCGGCAAGGCTCGCCGGCACGCCCAGCTTTTTCAAATCGAGCGCGGCGAGGACGACGAGCAGCGGCAGGAGCGGTAGCGCGATGATGCCGTCGGTCAGGCGCATCAGCGCGGCGTCGAGCCTTCCGCCGCGATAGCCGGCAAGCAGCCCGATCATCGTGCCGAAGCCGGCGGCGGCGATCGCGGCGACGATGCCGACCAGGAGCGAGATGCGCCCGCCTTCCAACAGCCGCAGCAGGAGATCGCGGCCGATCTCGTCGGTGCCGAGCGGATGAGCGAGAGAGGGCCCGGCAAGGCGGTGATAGAGATCGACATTGCCGGGATCGATGCCCATCACCCGCGCCAGCAGCGGCGCGGCAAAGCAGGCGCAGGCGAGCAAGAGAAGAAAGCCGCCGCTGAGGACGACGCGCTTCTCGTCGAGCGCTTCGCGCCAGCGCCTCATCGCAACGCGATCCGCGGATCGATCGCCGTATAGGCGATGTCGGCCGCGATGTTGGCGAAGAGCACCATCGCGGTCGCGAGCAGCAGCCCCGCCAGCGCGAGGTTGAAATCATTGCCGAGGATCGCGTCGTAGATGAGCTTGCCCATCCCGGGATAGGCGAACATCGTCTCGGTGACGAGCGCGCCCGAGAACAGCGAACCGAAGCTCAAGGCGAGGACCGTGACGACCGGCACCAGCGCGTTGCGCAGCGCATGGCCCGTCAGCACGCGCGTCTCGCTCGCGCCCTTGGCGCGGGCGGTGCGGATGAAATCCTGCCGCAAGGTCTCGATCATCGATGCCCGCACATAGCGCAGATGCGCGCCCATGCTGGCGAGGGTCAGGGTCGCGACCGGTAAAACGAGGTGGTGCAGCCGGTCGGCAAACCCGCCATCGCCGATGGTCGCGATGCCGCCGGCGGGGAAAAGTCCAAGGCTCGCGGCGAAGACGAGGATCAGCATCAGCGCGAGCCAGAAGGAGGGCACAGAGATGCCGGCAAAGCAGAGGAGATTGACCGCGCCGTCGAGCATCGAGCCGGGCTTGCGCGCGGCGGCGATGCCCAACGGCAAGGCGAGCCCATAGGCGCAAACCAGACTGGCGGCCATCAGCACGGCGGTGTTGCCGAGCCGCGGCAGCAGCACCTCGAGTGTCGGCCGCAGGTAAAGCCGCGAATAGCCAAAATCGCCGGTGAGCGCGGCCTGCGCCCAGGCGAAATAGCGCTCGATCAGCGGCCGGTCGAGGCCGTAGAGCGCTTTGAGGCGGGCCGCGTCCGCCGCGGTCAAATGCGGGTTCGACGAGATCATCAGATCGATCGGATCGCCGGGCATCAGCCCGATCAGCGTGTAGACGACAAACGACATCACCGCGAGCACGGCTGCGGCTTGGAGGAGCCGGATGAGGATGAAGCGGGTCATTCACCCCCTCGCTCGAACCGCTTGTGCGGTTCTCTTCCTTCCCCCCTCGAGGGGGAGGGTTGGGAGGGGGGCGATCCCGAGGACCTCATCGCGCAGCGCGCTCCGCGGCACGGTGCCAGGTCTCGACCCACAAGGTCGAGGGATATTCGTGCCCCGTCGGCGTCACCCCCTCGAGCCATCTCGGCAAGACATAAGCCTGGGCGCGGAAATAAAGCGGCAGCGCCGGCAGCTCCTCGGCATAAAGCGCCTGGAGCTTTTGCCACAACACTTGGCGCTTGGCGCGGTCGAGCTCGACCTCGATCGCATCGACCAGCCGGTCGGATTCGGCATTGCGGAAACCGTCGAAATTCTCGCCGCTCCACCCGTTCTCCGCGCTCGGCACCTGGTCGGAGTAGATCTCGGCGCGCGGCACGTTCTCGGGTGCCGACACCCAGGCGAACATCGCCATGGTGAAGTTGCGATGGTTGACCGTGCCGCCAAGGAGGGTTCGTGCCGGTTGATTCTTCAAGCGCACGGCAATGCCGATCCGCCGCCATTGCGCCTGCAACACCTGCTCGATCATCTCGCGCGTGCGGTTGCCGGAGGTGGTTGCAAGCTCGAGCGCCAAGGGCGCGCCATCCTTGTTGCGGCGAATACCGTCGCCGTTCTGATGCCAGCCGGCTGCGTCGAGAAGCGTGCGTGCCTTCGACGGATCGTAGGGGTAGCGCGGCACATCCGGCGAATAGGCGGGATCGAGCGGCGGCATGAAGCTGTCGGCGACCGGATCGCGCCCGTCGAAGATCGTCTCCGAAATCGCCTTGCGGTCGATGCCGTAAAGCAGTGCCCGGCGCACGCGCTTGTCGGCGAGAATGGGATTGTCGAGGTTCAGATCGATATGCTCGAAGACAAGCCCGGGCTTGTAGCTGATCGCGAAGTCCCGGCCGTGGCGCTTCTCGAAGCCCAGCGCCTCGTCGAGCGAAAAGCCCAGCTCGCCCGCCACCATGTCGATCCCGCCGGCGATGAGATTGGCCTCGAGCGCCGCCGTGTTCTCGACCGTCCAGACGCTGATGCGGCGGAAATAGGGCTTTCGGCCCCACCAATAGGGATTGCGCTCGAGCACGATATGCGAGCCCGGCGCGACTTCCGTGATGCGGTAGGGCCCCATATAGAGGCCCGGATTGGTGGGGTCGGAATCATAAAGCGTGCGGAAGCGGTACTGCGCCGGATCGGCGAAGGCCTTGCGCTCCAAATGGGCCGGCAGGATCTCGAAATCATTGAGGGCGGCATAGTCGAAGGTAAGCCGGTCGAGCGTCACGGTGAAGGTCTTGGCATCCTTCACCTCGAGCTTGACGATGCGGCGGTAGAGCTCGGTGTCGGCGACGCCGGTCTGCGGGTTTCGCCCGACCTCATAGCTGAAGCGTACATCCTCGGTGGTGACCGGCACCCCGTCGCCCCAACGCGCGTCGGGCTGAAGCTGGAAAGTGAGCTTGACCCCGGTCTTCCCGCCGCCGAGATCGACTTTTTCGGCCAGCCCGTTCTCGAAGCTCGGCAGCGTGACGCAGAGCATGCAGACAAGCTTCCATTGCGCGTCATAGGTCGTCAGCGGCCGACGCGCCATGCCCAGAACATAGACCTTGGCGACCATCGGATCGATCAGCGGATTGAGCGTCGAGGCAAATTGCGTGATGCCGATCGCGAGCTCGTCGGGCGGCCGCATCCGCGCCGCTCGAGCCGGGTTCGTCGTCCACCCGGCCGCCAGCACGATCCCCAAGATGAAGGCAAGGCCCCGCCGCATGCGCGCACGAGCATAGCATGCAGACCTGGAGCGCCGTGACGAGATCGCGAGAGAGAAAGATCGCGCCGAGGGCGGCGCGGGGCAGGCTAAGCCGCGCTCGGTCTTTCGGTCAGCGCGGCGAACAGCGCCGGGCTCAACGCGTCGAGCGATGCGCCATAGAACGCGTCGACCTCATCGGCCGATCCGCGGATGCGGATGAGATCTTCGAGATCGAGATAGTCCCGCGGCAGCTGCCGCGCGGTCGATGAGCCGTTGGAGGCCATCCCCTCATGTCCTTCGCGTGTTGCGATGAGCGCCGGAAACTAGAATCGTCGTGGTTACCAATTTCTTAGCGGCTCTGATATGGGCGATTCTATGCGGCGGCAAAGCGCGGCATCACCCGCGCGGCAAAAAGTCGCGCCGAGCGCTCGGCTTCCGCATAGGGAAGGGTGTTGAAGTTCACCTGTAGCGAGGCGCTCTCGAATCCGCCGACTCGCTCGATGAAGGCCTCGATCTGCCGAGCAATGTCGTCGGGCGTGCCGATCCAGGCGCTGCCGCTGTTCACCTGGCTGTCGATGGTCTCGCGGCTCAAGGCATCGATCATCTTGTCGTAGCCCGGGTAGTCCTTGGACTGCATCCCTGCCCAATCCGAGGCTGCATCGACCAGCGAGTGCAGATAGCCGTGCAAGGGATCGCGCGCGATCTGCCACGCGGTGTCGCGGCGCTCATGGCAGAACATGTGAAAGGCGAGCATGACGCGGCCGTTGCCGGGATGCCCGGCCTCGCGCCACGCCTTGCGATAGAGCCCGATCAGCTCCTTCATCGCGCCGCCCGCCAAGGGGATCGCCATGATCGCATGGCCGGCCTTGCCGGTGTCGATGAAGCTTTGCGGGGTTGTGATTGCCGCCACCCAGAAGGGTGGACGCGGACGCTGCGTCGGACGCGGCAGCGATGTCACGTTGCGGAAGGAATGGAACGAGCCCTCGCAGGTGACGTTCTCCTCTTCGAGGAGGCGGCGCACCTGCTCCATCCCTTCGGTGAAGCGCGCGCGGCTGTCATGGACCGAGACGCCGAAGCGGGCAAATTCATGCGGCAGGAAGGCGCGAGCGAAGCCGACTTCGAGCCGGCCGTTCGAGATCGCATCGAGCATGCCGATCTCGCCCGCGAGCTTGAGCGGATGGTTGAATACCGGCAGAACGGCGCCGGTGATGAGCCGCGCGCGCCGGGTGCGCGCGGCGGCGGCGGTCAGGAACAGCAGCGGGTTGGGCGAATAGCCGCCATATTGCGTGAAGTAATGCTCGACCGTGCGCACATGGCCCCAGCCGCCCTCGTCGCACAGATCGACGAGCCGGAGGCACTCGTCGAAATATTGCTGGCTCGATTTCTGGCTCGGCCCCACATCGGGGAAAAACTGCATGCCGAATTCCATCGATCTCTCCACTCGCCTTTTCCAAGGCTCCATTTAACATCCGAGAACAGCGTATTCCAGGGCCCAGCTTGCCGCAGATGATCGCCTATACCATCGGCCACTCGACGCGCAGCCTCGCGGATTTGATCGCGGCGCTCAAAGCCGCCGGCGTTACGGCCGTGGCCGATATCCGGCGCTTCCCGCGCTCGCGGCGGCATCCGCATTTCAACAGCGAAAATCTCGCGCCTGCCCTTGCCGGGGCCGGCATTCTCTATCGGCATTTCCCGGGTCTCGGCGGGCGGCGCCCGGCGCGCAAGGACGGCGAGCCGTCGCGCAATCTCCTCTGGCGCGAGCCGGCCTTTCGCAATTTCGCCGACTATGCCGAGACACCGGAATTCCGCGCGGCGTTTGCGGAGCTCAAGGCGCTCGCGGCATCGCGCCCGACCGCGATCCTATGCGCCGAGGCGGTGTGGTGGCGCTGCCACCGCCGCATCGTCGCCGATTACCTGATCGCCGCGGGCTTCAAGGTCGTGCACATTTTCGATGCGGAGAAGCGCGAGCCGGCGACGCTCACGCCGGGCGCCGAGGCGTTGCCGGACGGCAGCCTGCGCTATGCTGGGGCCGAGCCGCTCTTGCTCTGAGCCTCATCCGCGGCGCGGCGGCGGCGCGCAATCTTCTCGCTCTCGGCAAGTGTATCGCGCAGCGCCTGGTCGGCCTGGCAGGTCATCTTGATGAAGGCGCGCAGGAACGAATCCGTCCGCGGCAATTGGAAGAGCGATTCTTCTTCATGCGCCGTGGCGCGCCCCGAGATCATGATCGTACTTTCCTGCGGCGTCAGCACAAGCTCGACCAGCGGCAAGCCGGGGCCGGTGATGTATTCGACGACGCGCAGCCGCTTGGCATTGACCGGGTCGGGCCGGATCGTCATGCGATAGGGCGTGCGGCTCGAGGCCGCCTCGATCAGCGCGCGCGAGAAGGGGCGCAGGAACGCCTCGTCGAACCCCAACACCGCCATGGGCTGCTCGTTCGACGCGCCGGAGCGGATCTCGAGCGTCGTCCAGAGCGAGGCATGGCCCTCGAAATAGTCGATCGAGGCGAGGTCGAGGTTGATCGAGTCGATCGGTTGCGGCGCCGTGTCGGCGCGGCCGCACAAAAACGCGAAACAGGCCGGCTCGCGGCGCAGCGACAAGGTGGTTGCCGCTTCGAGATTCCAGTCGTTGAGGGCGTGGGTCGGTTCGCTCATCGGCGGCGCAATCGCGAAAAACTCGTTTGATCCCGTCGTCGCTTCATTCAACCCGCGTCGCGTTAAAGGAGACATAATTCGGAATCTGCGGCGATGCGCGCCGTCATTGGCGATCGCGCTGAGATTTCGCTAACCATGAGACCGCGTCATGCTTAACAAGATGCGAGCAGGCGCGCCGCGCTGTGGGTTTCCGGGCGCTGCGACCTAATGGTTACTTCGGCGCGCGATGCCTCGTGCAACGACGAGCGAAGCAACGCAGGCGGCGGCGCGGCGTTCTGTCGCGCGAAACGCAAGGCCGCGGCCTCACTCCGGAGCGCGCTCGGCCGCCTCCATCGCCTGCGCCGCATCGAGCCAGCGCGCCTCAGCCTCTTCGAGCGCGGCGGCGAGCGCGGCTTGCTCGCGCATCAGCGCGCCGAGCTCATTGCCCTCGGCGCGATAGGTGTCGGGATCGGCGAGGCGCCGATCCAGCGCCGCTTTGCACGCGCCGAGCTCGCTCAGCCTCTTTTCGGCCGTTTGCAGGCTGCGCCGCAGCGGCTCGAGCGCGCGGCGTTGCGATGCCGCCGCGCGTCGCGCATCGCGGCGGGTTTGCGCGGCGCCGTTTGCCGCCGTCTCGGACGCGGCTTTGGGCGCCAGAACGAGGCGCCGGTAATCTTCGAGATCGCCGTCATAGGGTTTGACCGTCCCCTCGGCGACGAGCCACAACCGGTCGGCCGCGAGCGACAGCAAATGCCAGTCATGGCTGACGAGCACCACGGCGCCGGGGAAATCGTTGATCCCGGCGATCAGCGCGTCGCGTGCCTCGAGATCGAGATGGTTGGTCGGCTCGTCGAGAATGAGGAGCGTCGGCGCATCGACGGTGATGAGCGCGAAGGTCAGCCGCGCCTTCTCGCCGCCCGAAAGATCGCGCGCCTTGACGAACACCTTGTCGGCACCGAAGCCGAAGCGGGCGAGCCGCGCGCGCACCGCCTCGGGCGCCCCATCGGGCATCAGCCCCGCGAGATGATCGAAGGGCGTCGCCTCGGGCTCGAGCTCGTCGATCTGATGCTGCGCGAAATAGCCTGCGCGCAGCCGCGGCGCGCGGCGGATCTCGCCCGCGAAGGGCTGGAGCCGGCCGGCGAGGAGCCGCGCGAAGGTGGTCTTGCCGTTGCCGTTCGCCCCCAGGAGCGCGATGCGGTCATCCGGGTCGAGCCGCAGATCGAGGCCGCGCAGCACCGGCTTGCCGGGCTCGTAGCCGGCGGCGACGCGATCGAGCGTGATGAGAGGCGGCGCCAATTCCTGCGGCTCCGGGAAGTCGAAGCGGACCGGCGCCTCGTCCTGCGCGACCTCGATCGGCTCCAAGCGCGCCAGCGCCTTCACCCGGCTTTGCGCCTGGCGCGCCTTGCTCGCCTTGGCGCGAAAGCGGTCGATGAATGCCTGAAGCCGCTTGCGCTCGCCCTCCTGGCGCTGCGCGAGGGCTTGGCGCTGCGTCAGGGTCTCGCGCCGCTGGCGCAGGAAGGATTCATAGTCGCCGCTGTAAAGCGTCAGCTTCAGATCGGCGAGATGAACGATGTGATCGACCACATCGTCGAGGAACTGCCGGTCGTGGCTGACCAGCAGCACCGTGTTGCGGTAGCGCTTCAAAAAATCGGCGAGCCAGAGCGAGGCCTCGAGATCGAGATGGTTGGTCGGCTCGTCGAGCAGCAGCAGATCGGGCTCGGCGAAAAGCGCGGCGGCAAGAGCGACACGCATGCGCCAGCCGCCGGAGAAGCTCGTCATCGGCTGCTGCTGCGCCGCGTGATCGAAGCCGAGCCCGGCGAGGATGGTCGCGGCACGCGCCGGCGCGCGATGCGCCTCGATCATGTCGAGCCGCTCGTGGATCTCCGCGGCGCGTGCCGGATCGGCCGCGCTCTCGGCCTCGCGCAGCAGCGCGAGCCGCTCTTCGTCGGCCGCGAGCACGGTCTCGAGCGGGGTTGCGGCGCCGCCTGGCGCCTCCTGCGCGACGAAACCGATGCGCGTGCCCTTGGAAGAGGCGATCTCGCCGCTATCGGCCGTCAGCGCGCCGCGAATCAAATCGAGCAAGGTCGATTTGCCGGTGCCGTTGCGCCCGACCAGCCCGACTTTCCAGCCATCGGGAATCCGCAGCGACGCCTCGTCGAGCAGCGTCCGTCCGGCGATGCGATAGGTGAGGCCTGTGAGCGTCAGCATGGGCTTCGCTCCTAGCACAGAAATGCGCGTCGCGCTTGTTCTGGGTGACGTCCGCGCGAAGACGTTGGCGGCGAAAGGCGGCGGCGTTATGGTGCGCGGCTGCGGCAAAGATTGGGGTAGGAGGGGCTTTGGTGCTCGAGCTCTATCACAACAGCATGTCAACCTGTTCGGCGAAGGCGCGCATCGCGCTCGGCGCGAAAGGATTGGACTGGAAATCCCACGAGCTCAATCTGCGCAAGGCGGAGACGCAGCGGCCCGACTATCTGACGCTCAATCCCGACGGCGTTGTGCCGACCCTCATTCATGATGGCGAGGTGATCCGCGAATCGACCGTCATCATCGAGTATCTCGACGAGGCGTTTCCCGATCCGCCTCTGAAACCCGCCGCCGCGCTCGGCCGCGCGCGCATGCGCGGCTGGATGGTGCAGGTTGATGAATCCGTGCATCCCGTGACCGGCACGCTGACCTGGGCGCTTTCGACCGCCACAGTCATGCGCGCCCTGCACACGCAGGCTGAGCTCGAGGCCTATGTGGAAGGGCTCAAGGTCGCGGACAAGCGCGTACGTCGCCGCGAGATTCTGGAGCTCGGTGTGCGCGGGCCGACTGTGTCGGAAGCCTTGAAGCGCATGGATCGCCTTGTCGGCGATATGGAAGATCAGCTCGAGAAGACTGCATGGCTTGTCGGCGACGACTTCACCTTGGCGGATATCGCGCTCGCGCCCTATCTCACGCGGATGGACATGCTAGGGCTCGGGCCGATCCTCTGGGGGCATCGCCCGCGCTACACCGACTGGTATCGGCGGCTCCAGCAGCAGCACGGCTATCGCGAAGGCCTCACCAAATGGATCAACGAGGAACGCCGCAAGCAGCTGCAAGAGGGCGGCGCGCGCGAGCATGACGCCGTGCACCGGCTCCTGCGCGGCTGAGCGCGCGGATCACTGCGCCCGCAGCTCAATCAGTCCATTGCAGCGCGAGATAATAAGAGAATTCGTTGGTGCTTGCGGCGTTCTGCAAGCCGCGGCCGGCCGAGAAGAGCAGATGATAATGCTCGTTGAAATCGTAGATGCCGCCGAGATTGAAGCCGGTCTGATCCGCTCCGCCCACCGTATCGGCAGTCTGATGGAAGATCTCGCCGCCGAGCGCCAGATTGTCCGTCACCTGCCGCTGTAGCAGCCAACCGGCGAACCAGTAGTTCTTGTTGCCGAATCCGGGATTGATCCAATACCCGCCGCCACCATAGGTGAGCCACTTGCCGAAGCTTTTCTGCAGCCAGAGCGGCAGGAAGGCATGGACGCTTCCAGTCCCGAGGCCGCGCGCTTCGTCGCCGGTTGAAACTTCGAGCAACGGGAAGATGCCCGCTTGGGGCCGCCAGCCGTTCTCATCCTCTTCGAGGAAGCGGTATTTCGCGCCGAGCTCGGTGTCGCCATAGCCGATCTTGGTGTTGCTGCCGTCCATCCGGTCGAACGCCAAGGGCGCCACCAGATGCAATTGCAGATTGGGTGCGGCGCCGTAATTGATCTCGATGCCGGGAAAGATCCCGTTGGTCTCGCCCTCGACGTGGGTGGCGCTCGAGAAGCCATAGACTTCCCAGTGACCGAGCTCGACCGGCTCGGGATCGTCGGTGCGAAACGGCGGACCGGCATAAGCGCTCGCGGCACTCAGCGCCAATGAAACGATCACAATCGCGATCACGCGCAAGGGCATCACGGAATCCAGGCAAGGCCTGTCGCGGTCGCCGCGCCCAGCAGCACGACGAGCCAGGGCGGCACGCGCCAGAAAGCAAGCAAGAGAAAAGCGGCGATGCCGAGGCCGAAATCGGCTGCGCTGGTGATGGCGCTGGTCCAAACCGGCGTGTAGAGCGCGGCGAGGAGCAGTCCGACGACCGCCGCGTTGACGCCGCGCAAAGCCGCGCGAACCGCGTCGCGGCGCCGCAGCGCGTCCCAGAAGGGCAGCACGCCGATGAGCAGCAGGAAGGACGGCAGATAGATCGCGCACAGGCAAAGGATCGCGCCCTTCCAGCCGCTCGGCCCCGGCTGCATGATCGCGCCGAGATAGGCGGAGAAGGTGAAGAGCGGCCCGGGCACGGCCTGGGCCGCGCCATAGCCCGCGAGAAACGCATCGTTGCTTGCCCAGCCCGGCGGCACCACGGCTTGCTGCAAGAGTGGCAGCACGACATGGCCGCCGCCGAAGACGAGCGCGCCCGCGCGATAGAAGCTGTCGATGAGTGCGAGCGCATGATTGCTGAACGCGGCATCCAGCACCGGCAGCCCGAACAGCAAAATCGCGAACAGCGCGAGCGCGGCGATGCCGAGCTTGCGCCCGAGCGCGATTTCGATCGTGCCGGCGGGACGCGCCTCTTGCGCTTGGGCGAGCCAGCGCCAGCCGATCAGCCCGCCAAGCACGATCGCGCCGACCTGGCCGGCGGCGCCGGGCATGGCGAGAACCAGCAACGCGGCTCCCACGGCCATGCTCGCGCGCAAGCGGTCGGGGCAGAGGTTGCGCGCCATGCCCCAAACCGCCTGTGCCACCACCGCGACGGCGACGATCTTGAGCCCATGCAGCCAGGGCTGCTGCGCGACCTGCCCAAGCGAGGCGACGCCATAGGCGAAGAGGGTGAGCGCCAAGGCCGACGGCCCGGAGAAGCCGACCCAAGCGGCAAGCCCGCCCTTCAGCCCGGCGCGCAAGATGCCGAGCGTGATGCCGACTTGGCTGCTCGCGGGCCCGGGCAGGAATTGGCAGAGGGCGATGATGTCGCCATAGGCTGCTTCGTCGAGCCAGCGGCGGCGCGTAACGAACTCGGCGCGGAAATAGCCCAGATGCGCGATCGGGCCGCCGAAGCTCGTGAGGCCAAGGCGAAGGAAAGCGAGAAACACCGCAAGCCAGGACCGGTCGCGGGCCATCGCCGTTTCGTCTGCCTCGAGCGGCTGTGTGGATTGCATTTCGCTGGCTTCCCGCCTATCCGAAAGGTCTGGACCGAATTGGCTTATGCGATGCGGGAGGAGCAATCATGACGGCGGAAGAGCGCGACGACAAGCTGGCCATTCGCGAGGTGATCGAGAATTGGGTGATCTGGCGCGATTCCGGGCAGTGGGAGAAGTTCCGCACGGTGTGGCATGACGGTGCGCGCATGCACGCAACTTGGTTTCAAGGCAGCGCCGCGGATTTCATCGCCAATGCGCAGCAAAGCTGGGGCCGCGGCGGGGTGAGCTGTCACTTCCTTGGCGGAACCTCGGTCGAGGTGAAGGGTACGCGCGCCATCGCGCAGACCAAGATGAAGATCGACACGCGCGGCAAGGCCGAGGACGTGCTGTGCGACATCGTCTGCACCGGGCGGTTCTATGATTTCCTCGAGAAGCGCGACGGGCGCTGGGCGATCCTGCTGCGCCAGCCGATCTATGAAAAGGACCGGCTCGACCCGGTCGATCCCTCCGCCGTGCCAAAGCTCGACCGGTCGCTGCTCGATGGCTTCCCGGAGGGCTATCGCCACCTCGCCTATGTGCAGGCGAAAGCGGGCTTTGCCGTGAAGCGCGACATGCCGGGCTTGCGCGGGCCCGAGGTGGAGCGGCTCTACGCGGCGGGCGCGGCCTTCCTTGCCGGCGGCACGGCGGCTTACGCCTGACGCGCTGCGCTTAGGAGAGTGCCCGGAGATCGCTACGCAGCCGGTCGGAGCCCGCCGGGCCGAGCCGCCGGTCGAGCGCCGCATGGGTGCGCTTCCAGACCGGCACGGCGTCCGCGAGCAGCGCGCGGCCCGCCGGCGTCAGCGTCAGATGTCGGCTGCGCCGATCCTCTGGGTCGGGCGCGGCCGTGATGAGGCCGCGGCGCTCGAGCGGCTTGAGATTCGCCGTAAGCGTCGTGCGGTCGATCGCCAAGAGGGCAGCGACCTCGCTCATGCGCGCGGACGCCGGCCGGTTGAGCGCCATCAGCAGCGAGAATTGATGATTGGTGAGGCCGAGCGGCCGGAACGCCTCGTCGAAGCGCCGCGCCACCACGCGCGCCGCGCGCTGCAAATGAAGGCAGAGGCATGCATCGCGTACGGCGAGGGAGATTTCGCGGGAAAGGTCCGTGCGCGTTGACATGCGTCTATAATGTTGATATCAACGTAATTGTCAACTCTGGAAGAGGCATGCCGACCGTCACCTTCACCACGGCGCTGCAGCGCTTCCTCACCGCACCCTCGGCCGAGGTCGAGGCCGCGACGGTGGGCGAGGCGCTCGGCCGGGTGTTCGCGGCGAACCCGGCGCTGCGCGGTTATGTGCTCGACGATCAGGGCGCGCTGCGCCGGCACGTCGCCGTTTACGTCAATGGCGAGCCGGTGCGCGACCGGCTGCGCCTCGCCGATCCGCTCGGGCCGCGCGATCAGGTTTACGTGCTGCAGGCGCTGACCGGCGGCTGAGACGAGAGGAGGGAGCATGAGCGATCGGCTTCACATCGCCACCCGCAAAGGTCTCTTCGAGGTCACGCGCCGCGGCGGCCTTTGGGACGTCACCGACACGCGTTTCCTCGGTGATCCGGTCTCAGCGGTGCTGCCGGAGGCGGATGGCGGGCTGCTCTGCGCGCTCGATCTCGGCCATTTCGGCGCCAAGCTGTGGCGTCGCGATCGTGCGGACAGTTGGCGCGAATTGCCGGCGCCGGTCTTTCCGGAGAAGCCCGCCGATGCGGCCGATGACCCCCATCCCTGGTCGCTCGGCAAAATCTGGGTGATGGAGCCGGGCGGTGTGCCCGGGCGCATCTGGGCCGGCACCATGCCGGGCGGGCTCTTCCGCTCCGAGGATGGCGGCGAGAGCTGGTCGCTCAACGAGACGCTGTGGCGCATGCCCGAGCGCCGGCGTTGGAACGGTGTCGCGGGCGGCGAGCAGCCGGGCATTCATTCATTGCTGATCGATCCGCGCGATCCGAGCGATGTGCGCATCGGCATCTCGACCGCCGGCGTCTGGGCGAGCCAGGATGCCGGCGCTTCGTGGCAGCTCATCAATCGCGGCATGTATGCCGAATATATGCCGCCGGAACTGCGCGAGGACCCGATTTCGCAAGATGTTCACCGTCTCGCCCGCTGCGCCGCCAAGCCCGAGGTGATGTGGTGCCAGCATCACAATGGTGTCTTCCGCTCGGAGGATAATGGGCATCGGTGGCGCGAGGTCGCGGCGATCCGCCCGTCGAAATTCGGCTTCACCGTCGCGGCGCATCCGCGCGATCCGCTGACGGCCTGGTTCATTCCCGCAATTAAGGACGAGCGCCGCATCCCGGTTGACGGTGCGCTCGTCGTCGCGCGCACCCGCGACGGGGGCGAGAGCTTCGAGGTGCTGCGCAATGGCCTGCCGCAGCGCCACGCCTATGATCTCGTCTGGCGCCACGCGTTCGCCATCGACGCGAGCGGCGAGCGTCTCGCCTTCGGCTCGACCAGCGGCGGCTTGTGGATCTCCGAGGATGCGGGTGAAAGCTGGACCATGCCCGAGGCGCGGCTGCCGCCCGTCGCGGCGTTGCGCTTTGCCGCGGCGTGACGGCGCACGGCGTTGGCGCCGATGCTTTCAGCGGAAGAGGCGCTCGAAAAGACTGGGGTTGTGGCTGAAGGGCATGCTCACCGCGACGGAGTTGCCCGCAATGTAGGAAGGAAGCGGCGGCACGGGCGAAGCGGCGCGAACGGTGTCGAGCGCCGCTTTGTCGGATAGGGGGCAGCCGCTGCTCTTTTCGATCGTCACGTCGAGAACGGTGCCGTCACGCGCGATGGTGATGCCGAGCGTCCCGGGCAGCTGCTTGCAGCTGTCATCGGGCGATTTTCGGAAGCGCGAAATCCAGCGTCGCAGCTTTTCGAGATAATCATCGGACTGACCGGTCAGCGATCCGTGCCCGACTGCCGCGAGCCCCGCGCCCTCATCGCCGCGTCCGCGCCCGCCGCGCGCCGTTCCGTCATCGGTACCGGCCCCGGACGCCGCAGACTCGGCTGCGCTTGCTGCCGATGCGGGCGCGCTCATTCCAGGCGCGGCCGGCACAACGGGCGCGACGGGCTGCGGCTCGGGGAGCGCCGCGACCGCAACCGGCGGCGGCAGCGGTTGCACCTCCTGAGGCGGTGCCGGCGGCGTCGGCTTGTGCGGCGGAACCGGCTCGAGACTAGCGGTCGCGACAGGCGGCGGCGCCGGCAGGGGAAGCGCGCTTGGCGCCGGCATCGGGGGCGGTGTCGGCTGGGGCGGCGGCGCCACCGGCTCGGGGGTTGCAGCAGGCTGCGTGGGGCTTTGCTCGGCGGAGGCTTGTGCCGCGCCGGTTTGCACGCTCGCGCTCGCTCCTGCGGCCGAGGCGGCCATGGCGCTGTCGTCGCCCCCGCCCGCGGCGCCCGACCGGCCGGTTTCGATCACCATCTTGACCGGAATAGGCGGGATCGGGATGGGCTCCGGCGTGGGCGCCCACAGCGCGAGCGCAAGCACGATCAACCCGGCATGGCCCAGTGCCGAAAGGGCCATGGCGCGCGACATGCCACGCCGCTCGCGCGATCGCGTCCCGTGATGGCCTGCCGCGGCACGCGTCAGGACGGCCTCGGTCATCGTCCCCTTGTATCGGTTGCGCTGACGCGAAACACTAATCCCGCCCGCCACGCCGTGAAAGGCCTGCCATGCCGAAATTCGCCGCGAATATCAGCATGCTCTTCACCGAGCTGCCGTTCCTCGACCGGATCGACGCGGCGAAGGCGGCGGGCTTTGCCGCGGTCGAGTTTCAATCGCCCTATGCGGTGCCGGCTGCGGCGCTGGCCGCCCAGCTCGAGCAGAGCGGCCTCCCCGCCGTGCTGTTCAACGCGCCGATGGGCGATGCCGCCGCGGGCGAGCGGGGGCTCGCGGCGCAGGCCGGACGCGAGCGCGATTTCGACGCCGGCATCGAGACCGCACTCACCTATGCGCGGGCGCTCGGCACGAGGCAAATCCATGTGCTCGCGGGTCGCGCCTCGGGCGAGCGCGCAGCCCAAGAGGCGATCTACATTGCCAATCTCAAGCGCGCGGCGGAACGCGCGGCGCAAGACGGGGTTACGCTGCTGATCGAGCCGCTCAATGCGCGCGACAATCCCGGCTATTTCCTCAACTCGACCGCGGCGGGGATCGCCCTGCTCGATCGCATGGATTGCGCCAATGTCGCGCTGCAATTCGATCTCTATCATTGCCAGATCACCGAAGGCGATCTCGCGCGGCACATCCGTGCGCTCTTCGGGCGCTACGCCCATGTGCAGATCGCCAATGTCCCCGATCGCCACGAGCCGGGCGAGGGCGAGATCCACTTTCCCTTCCTCTTCGATCTCTTCGA
The DNA here is from genome assembly GCA_035605975.1 of Allostellaceae bacterium. GTDB lineage: Bacteria > Pseudomonadota > Alphaproteobacteria > ATCC43930 > CGMCC-115725 > CAIKMD01. The sequence continues at coordinate 36,287 of DATNGG010000164.1, forward strand.
CGAACTCGGCTATGCCGGCTGGATCGGATGCGAATACCGACCCAAAGGAGGGACGCGGGCCGGGCTCGGCTGGGGACGGCGCTGGGGCATCGGCGCTTGAGCCTCGTCGCCTCTCAAAGGGGATGCTATCATTCGCGCCAGGGAGGCACGCTCGATGACAGGACGGTTGCGCGGCAAGAGCGCCGTGATCACGGCCGCGGCGCAAGGCATCGGCCGCGCGGCGGCGCTCGCCTTTGCCGCGGAAGGCGCCGCGGTTCTGGCGACGGACATCAATGAGGCAAAGCTCGGCGAGCTCGGCAAAGCCGGCGAAGGGAGGATCGCGACCCGCCGGCTCGACGTAACCAAACCCGATGAGATTGCGGCGCTGGCGGCGGCCCAGGGCGCGGTCGACATCCTCCTCAACGGCGCCGGCTTCGTGCATCACGGTACGATCCTCGATTGCGGCGAGGCCGACTGGGACTTCAGCACGAACTTAAATTTGCGCGGCATGTATTTGATGATCCGCGCGTTCTTGCCGGCGATGCTCAACTCCGGCCGCGGTGCCTCGATTATCAACTTGGCGTCGAGCGTCTCCTCGCTGAAAGCCGCGCCCAATCGGTTCGTCTATGCCACCACCAAGGCCGGGATTATCGGCCTCACCAAATCGGTCGCGATCGATTTCATCGGCCGAGGCATCCGCTGCAACGCCATCTGCCCCGGGACGATCGCCACGCCGTCGCTCGAGGACCGGATCGCGGCGCAAGGCGGCAGCACGGCCGCGCGCCGTGCCTTCATCGAGCGCCAGCCGCTAGGCCGGCTCGGCACGGCGGAAGAGGTCGCGGCGCTGGCGGTCTATCTCGCAAGCGATGAATCGGGCTTCACCACTGGCGCGGTTCATGTCATCGACGGCGGCTTCACGCTCTGAATTTTTAGTCTAAGAAAGGTCACCAAAACAATGAAATTACTGCGTTATGGTCAAGTCGGTAAAGAAAAGCCCGCACTCCTCGATCGCGCCGGGACGCTGCGCGACCTTGGCGGCGTCATCGCCGATGTGACGCCCGAGACGCTCGCCCCTGCGGCGCTCGACCGGCTGCGCAAGCTCGATCCCGCCTCGCTACCGGCGGTTGCCGGCCAACCCCGTCTCGGCGCTCCGATTGCGAATATCGGCAAGCTCGTCTGCATCGGGCTCAACTACCACGATCATGCACATGAGACCGGCAATCCGATCCCCAAGGAGCCGATCATCTTCCTGAAGGCGACCACCTCGATCAGCGGACCCAATGACGACGTGACGCTCCCCAAGGCCGCGACCAAGGGAGATTGGGAGGTTGAGCTCGGCATCGTCATCGGCACCAAGGCGCAATATGTCGCCGAACATGACGCGCTGAAGCATGTTGCCGGCTATTGCATCGTCAACGATGTGTCCGAACGCGCCTTCCAGATGGAGCGGGGCGGGCAATGGACCAAGGGCAAGAGCTGCGACAGTTTCGCGCCGATCGGGCCCTGGCTCGTCACCGCGGACGAGGTGCCCGATCCGCAGGCGCTCGACCTCGTCTGCGAGGTGAGTGGCGAGACCATGCAAAAAGGCAGCACCAGCAACATGATTTTCAATTGCGCCAAGCTCGTCAGCTATTTGAGCCATTTCATGACGCTGCTGCCGGGCGATGTGATCCCGACCGGGACGCCGGCCGGCGTCGGGCTCGGCAAGAAGCCGCCGCGCTTTCTGAAGCCGGGTGACACGATGCGCCTCACCATCACCGGCCTCGGCGAGCAGCGCCAGCGCGTCCTCGCCTTTCCCGCCTAAGCGCCCGCCTAAAGCTATGGAACGGGGAGCCGTTTCGCGCTATTCTAAATTCGTCATATTCTGCGCGCAGAGGCACCATGTACGATAATCGGCGTCCGGGTTATTTCCGGAGTGATGAGCCTCAGACGGGTCGCCGCGTCGAGGCCAAGGTGAAGTGGTTCAACGCGGCGAAGGGTTTTGGATTCGTAACGATGTCGGACGGCAGTCCGGATGCTTTCTTGCCGATGGCCATCCTGCGCCGCGCCGGTTACGACGATGTCCGCGAAGGCGCATCCATCACCTGCGAGGTTGGTGCCGGCGCCAAAGGCCCGCTCGTCGTCAGCGTCCTCAACATCGACAACAGCACGGCATCGCCGGGCGGAAGCCCGGGCGGTGGCGGCGGGGGTGGACGCTCCGCCGGACCGAGCGCGCCGCGCGGCGCGGCACAGACCCTGGAAGGGGCCGTCAAGTGGTTCGAGCCGGATAAGGGGTACGGCTTCATTTCGCCGGATGGAGGAGGAAAAGACATCTTTGTGCACATCACGGCGCTGCGTCGCAGCGGCGTGCAGACGCTCGGCCCTGGCCAGCGCGTGCGCGTCGATGTGGTCGATGGCCGCAAGGGCCTCGAAGCCGATCGCGTCACACTGATCTAAACGCGCCGTCTGTGAAGACCAACCGGCGTGCTGCAAGGCTCGCCGGTAAAGCTTTTTGCGCGGCCTCCCGCGCAACGAGTATGCGACAACGCGTTCACGACGAGCGGGTATCGGCATGGATTTACAAGATACGATCAGAACCTATCGGCTATTCTCGGGCTCTTATGATTTTTTGTTCGGCCCGGTGTTTCACCCGGGACGCAAGGACGCGGTGAGGATCGCCAATGCCCAGGCGGGGCAGCGCATCCTCGAGGTCGGCGTCGGCACCGGCCTGTCGCTGCCTTACTTCCGCGCGGATTCCGAAGTCACCGGCATCGATGTCTCGGCGGAGATGCTGGAAAAGGCGCGCCGCCGCGTCGCCCGGCGGAACCTCGCCAACGTCAAGGCGCTCATGGAGATGGACGCCGAGAAGATGAGCTTTCCCGACAACAGCTTCGACGCCGTGCTGGCGCTCTATGTCGCCTCGGTGGTGCCCGACCCGGCGCGCTTTGCCGCCGAGATGCGCCGCGTCTGCCGGCCGGGCGGCACGATCGTCATCGTCAATCACTTCGCCAGCGAAGACGGCGTCATGCGCGTCGTCGAGAAGTTGCTCGCGCCCTTGGCCGGGTTCATCGGCTTTCACGCCGATTTTCCGCTCGACCCGTTTCTCGAGGCGAGCAAGCTCGCCGTGCGCGAGATCAAGCCGAGCAATCTCTTCGGCTATTGGCGGCTCTTGCGTTGCATCAACGAAAAGCCCGCGGCGGCATAGAGCGCGCCTAAAGCCGCTCCAGATCGAAATCGAGGATCGCTTCGCCGCCTTTGACCGCAGCCGCAAGGCCGGGCGCCAATGCAAGGCGCTGCTCGGCGAAGAAGCGCGCGGTCTTGAGCTTCGCGCCAAGAAAGCCGGCATCGCCGCCGCCGGCGGCAAGCGCGCGCGCGGCGGCGAGCGCCCCTTTCGCCAGCAGCCAGCCGCCGATCACGACGCCGCAGAGATTGAGATAGGGCACGGCGCCGGCCAGCGCCGCCGTCGGGCTCGTGCGATGGCGCGCGATGAGGTCATCCGTCAGCGTGGCGAGGGTCGCGATGCCGGCATGGAGATGCTGCGCGACGGCGCGGAGATCGTGGTCCGGCGCAGCCGACAGCGCGGGTTCGAGCGCGCGCATCTCGTCGAGCAACGCGCGCATCGCCGCGCCTTCGTCGCGCACGACCTTACGGCCCAAGAGATCGTTCGCCTGAATCCCGTTGGTGCCCTCATAGATGAGGGCGATGCGCGCATCGCGCAAATGCTGAGCGGCGCCGGTCTCCTCGATATAGCCCATGCCGCCATGCACCTGGATGTTGGTCGAGGCGCAAGCAAAGCCGGTTTCGGTCGCCCAGGCCTTCGCCACCGGAATGAGCAGATCGGCGCGCTGCTGCTGGCGGCGCCGCTCCGCCGCGTCGGGATGATGGCGCGCGCGGTCGAGCGCCCCGGCGACATGATAGACGAGGGCGCGCGTCGCCTCGGCATCGGCGCGCAGTTGCAGCAGCATGCGCCGCACATCCGGGTGATGGATGATCAGCGCCGAAGCACCCGCGGCCGCATCGACAGGTTTGCCTTGCACGCGCTCGCGCGCGAAGCCGCGCGCCTGCTGCAAGGCGCGCTCGGCGATGGCGACGCCCTGCAACCCGACATTGAGGCGCGCGGCGTTCATCATCAGGAACATATATTCGAGGCCGCGGCCCTCCTCGCCGATCAGCGTGCCCATCGCGCCGCCCTCCTCCCCGAAGCGCAGCACGCAGGTGGGGCTCGCATGAATGCCGAGCTTCTCCTCGAGCTTCAGGCAGCGCACATCGTTGCGCGCGCCGAGCGTGCCGTCCGCCGTGACGAGGAATTTCGGCACGACGAAGAGCGACAGGCCTTTGGTGCCCTGGGGCGCGCCGGAAATGCGCGCCAGCACCATGTGGACGATGTTGGGCGCGAGATCGTGCTCGCCCCAGGTGATGAAGATTTTCTCGCCGCTGATGCGATATTGCGCGCCGTCCTTGATTGCGCGGCAGCGCAGCGCGCCGAGATCCGAGCCCGCTTGCGGCTCGGTCAAGTTCATCGTGCCGGTCCATTCGCCGCTGACGATCTTGGCGAGATAGGACGCGCGCTGCTCGGGCGAGCCATGCGCGATCAGGAGTTCGGCGGCGCTCCACGTCAGAACTGGGCAGAGCGAGAAGGCGAGGTTGGCGCTGGTCCAGATTTCGAGGACCGCGGTGCCGAGCGCCAGCGGCAAGCCCTGGCCGCCCGCCTCCTCCGGCAGGGCGATGCCGTTCCAGCCGCCGGCAATGAAATCGCGATAGGCCTCCTTGAAGCCCGGCGGCGTTTCGACAGCACCATTCGCGAGCCGGCTGGGATTGCGGTCGCCGACGGCATTGAGCGGCGCCAAGACCGCGGCGGCGAATTTTCCCGCCTCCGCGAGAATGCTGTCGACGATCTCCGGCGTCGCGGCCTCGCAGCCGGGAAGCTGGGCGATCTCCGCGAGTCCCGCGCTCTCCTCGAGCGCAAAGCGCAGATCGGCGAGCGGCGCGGCATAGGGGGTCATCCCAAATTCCCCGCCTGGCAACGCTGACGCGTCGCTGACTTCCCCCTCAAGGGGGGAGGTGGATCATTTCGCTCTTCCCACGAGGATGCCCGTATCGCTGGATATGCTCCGTGCGTCCCTCGACGGACTCCGTTCGATCGCTTTGCGATCGAACCCTCTTGGGCCCGCTCGCGAAGCGAGCGGGCGGGTCGGCCGGGATGAGGTGCTTTTCTTAATGCCATCCTCCATTCTCCTCACCACCCTGAGCGGAGCGAAGCGTAGTCGAAGGGCGCTGGATGCTCTTGCAGCGATCACACGCAACAGCGCTGCCTTAACGAGAGATGTCGGATCGCCTCACCGCGCCAGGATCTTCCCCGGATTCATGATGCCCTTCGGATCGAGCGCCGCCTTGACGCGGCGCATCAACTCGATCTCGAGCGGCGCCTTGTAATGCGCGAGCTCCTCGACTTTGAGCCGGCCGATGCCGTGCTCGGCGCTGATCGAGCCGTTGAGCCCGACAGCGATGTCATGGACGATGCGGTTGAACTCCTCGCGCCGGGCGAGAAACACTTTGGCGTCGGCGCGCTCGGGCTGGTGGATGTTGTAGTGGATGTTGCCGTCACCGACATGGCCGAAGGCGTTCGGGCGAATGCCGGGAAGCCGCTCCGCGATCGCGTGGTTCGCGTCCTTGATGAAGGTCGCGACCCGGCTCACCGGCACCGAGACATCGTGCTTGATGCTGCCGCCTTCGTATTTCTGCGCCTCGACCAGGCCTTCGCGGATGCGCCAGAGATCGCGCGCCTGGGCGGTGCTCGCGGCGATGACGCCGTCCGCGACCAGCCCCGCTGCCATCACCTCGCCGAGGAACTGCTCGAGGGTTTCCTTGAGCCCGCTTTGCGCCTCGCTCGAGGACATCTCGATGAGGACATACCAGGGATAAATCTTTTGCAGCGGATCGACGATACCCGGCACGTGGCGCAGCGCCATGTCGATCCCGAAGCGCGAGATCAGCTCGAAGGCGGTGAGCTGGTCGCCGCTCGCCATGCGCGCGCGCGAGAAGAGGGCCATGGCGTCGTCGACCTTGCTCAAGCCAAGGAAGGCGGTCTCGATGCCTTTGGGGAGCGGGAAGAGCCGCAAGGTCGCGGCGGTGACGATACCGAGGGTGCCCTCGCCGCCGATGAAGAGCTGCTTCAGATCGTAGCCGGTATTGTCCTTGCGCAGGGCGCGCAAGCCCTGCCACACGCGCCCGTCGGGGAGGACAACTTCGAGCCCCAGCACCAGCGCGCGAGTATTGCCGTAACGCAGCACCGCGATGCCACCGGCATTGGTCGAGATGTTGCCGCCGATCTGGCATGAGCCTTCGGCGCCGAGGCTCAAAGGGAAAAGCCGGTCGGCGGCCTCGGCGGCCTTTTGCACCTCGGCGAGGATGCAGCCCGCCTCGACGGTGATCGAGTAATCGACCGGGTCGACCGCGCGCACGCGGTTCATGCGCCCAAGGCTGAGGACGATGCCGCGCCCGTCCTCCCAGGGGACGGCGCCGCCCGAGAGCCCGGTATTGCCGCCTTGCGGAAAGATCGGCATCGCGGCGGCCGCGCAAATCTTGACGATCTCGGCGACCTCCGCGGTCGAGGCCGGGCGCAGCACGGCCTGCGCCGCGCCGCGATAGGTGCCGCGCTCCTCGAGAAGATAAGGCTCCATCGCCTTGGGATCGGCGATGAAGCCTCGCTCGCCAACCACGGCTTTGAGCCGTCCGAGCGTGTCCGAAAGGCCGGTCGCGTCCATGCCCAGCATCTAATCCCGCCCGCCGGGCGAGGCAAGCCCGGCACGGCAGCGCCTTGGCGGCGCGGCGGCGATCCTTTGGCCCGGGCAAAAACTCTATCCGCTTTCGTCCCAATTATCCGCGGCGGTCTTCATGCGTATCTCACCCGCATGACCAACGGCGTCCCGAAGCAAATCCGCTTTGAGGTGCCGAATCGAAAGGAGGATTCCATGCTGAGACTATCGACCACGCGTGCCGCGCTCATCGCCACGGCGCTCACCTTTGCCGCGTCCTCGGCTGCTTTTGCGGCGAACCTCGATGGCGCCCGCACGTCGCGCGGCTTCAATTCCTTCGTGCCGGGCGCAAGCGAGCAATGGTGCGACTCGCTCGCTTATCCCTACTGCTCGACGCCGGCGCCCGGCACCGAGGGCTCGGGCCCCGCGCCCTATGTGCATCCGGCTCCGGCACGCCCGGTTTTCGGCCAATAAGCGGCTTGCGCATCGCGCGCCGGCGCCGAAAGCGGCACGGCACGCGCGGGATGCATGACGACAATTCCCGCGCCGCATGGGCGGTCGGCGAAACCAAAACCGCCGCCCCTGCGTTTCAAACGCCGGGTAAGGGAGA
>DATNGG010000165.1:0-3840 GCA_035605975.1 Allostellaceae bacterium
GGCTAAGGGTAAGGCGAAGGCGTTTGGGCCGGGAGAAGGACGATGCAGCCGAATCCTGCGTCCCTCGACAGCTCCCCTTCGCTGCGCTCCGGGTCGCGCTCGGGATGAGGAGGGAGCGCAAGGGCATCGCCAGAGACGCAAAACCATGGCAACCCGCTTGACTCGCAACACAGTCGCTGAGCAGCGCTCCGCGGGAGCGGAGCGCGTGTCGAAGGACGCACCCAGGACGTGCAGCGAGGACGTTACCCGCCCTGATGCGCCCGGACGCTCGCGGCCGTCTTCAACAGCTCGTCCAGCACATCGTCCATGAAGCGGTCGATCTTGCCGGCGATCTCGGCGTTGAGCCAGATCTCGGGGCTGTTCTGGCCGCGCGGCAAGGCGGGCTTCTTGCCGCTTCGCAGCGCCGTAACGAGCCGCTCATCGGCGCAGTCGACAACGCCGTCGGCGATCGCCTTCTGGATCCAGAGGCGGCGGGTCGTCGGGCTCTTCACCTCCGGCATGAAATCATAGGCCGCCGACATCTTGACGCGTTTGGCCCGCCACAGCCGGGTCAGCAGGTTCCACGCCGTGGTGTTGCGGTAATCGCCGCGGCCGATCGCGTCTTCCCAGCGCGTGCCGACCACCGCCAGCATGCGGAAATAAGCGTCCTGATCTTCCGGCGTATAGCGCGATGGCGGCATGGGACCGGCTCTCCGTTTCCCCGGCGAGGCTGGTTTTGCCATGGATTTCCGAGGCTTGCAACGAAAATACGCCGATCAAAGCTCATTAATACGCCAATATTGACATTAGCGGCGAGGGGTCCTATATTCACGTTGTTGACCAGGGCATTCGGCGGCACCGCCTTCGCGGACCGCCCGCCCCCAAAAGGAGCACAACCATGTCGTTCCGGACCCTGATGGCTTCTCACAAGCGCGGTCTCGCGCTCGCCGCGATCCTCGGTCTCGGCGTGACCACGGCGGCGGTCGCCGCGACGCCCGCCAAAGCGGATGCGTTCTTCTCGTTCGGCGTCGCCGTGCCGGCCGCCCCGGTGGTGGTCGCGCGTCCCGCGCCGGTCTACAGCTACAATTATCCCTACGCCTACAGCTACAGCTATCCCTACGGCTACTACGCCGCGCCGCGCTACGTCGTTCGCGACCGCGACGACTGGGGCCGCCACGAGTGGCGCGAGCATCACGAGCACGATCGCGGCCACGATCACGACCGGGACCACGACCGCCGCTGATCGCGGGGCGCGGAACGAGCTCAGCATCTTTTGAAGAGAGTGTCGTCGCGGAAAGGCCGCCCTTCGGGGCGGCCTTTTTGTTTTGTCGGCAGGGCCGCACGTCGAGTCGAGCGCCCTCCGGACGACATCGCTCGGACAATTGATGTCGGGGCGTCGGCCTTCAATTGTGCGCCGTCATCCCTTATTTCCTATCACAAATAGAGCTCAAAATAATTCTAAATAAATCTGGAAGACCCCTTAAAAATATTTAAGATAATGCCTATATATCCTAAGTCGCTTCGATGAGATTTCTTCGCCAACCAAATAAAATCGAAGCGAATTCGGCCGGCGCGCCTCGGCAGGTGCCGCCGCCCCGCCCCGAACCCATTGAACCGGCGCCTGTGGGATCGTCGTTCTCGTGCTCATGGTCTCGGGCCGGATCTAGCCGCCCGCGCCCGAAGCCTTCGCCTTCCGCTCACCCCTTTGGAGAAAACCTATGAACACGCTCATCAGGACCACCGCCGCCTTCGCCCTCCTGTCGACGCTCGCGCTTGGCGCCTGCGCCGAGACCAAGACCAGCGAAAGCACGGGCGCCTATGTCGATGACAGCGCGATCACCGCCAAGGTCAAGACCGCGATCCTCCAGGATCCGGCGCTCAAGGTGCTGCAGATCGACGTCACCACACGAAAGGACGTGGTGCAGTTGAGCGGCTTCGTCGACACGCCGCAGATGGTCGCGCGCGCCGGCCGGGTCGCAGGCGACGTGGCCGGCGTCGTCTCGGTCGAAAACGACCTGATCGTGAAATAGGCCGATCGATCCGCAAAATACCCTCGAAGGAAGGATTCTCCCCATGACCCTACTCAGAATGAGCCTCGCCGCCGCGACCTTGCTGGCGCTTGCCGGTTGCGTCGTCGCCCCCGCGCCCGGCTATTACGGCGGCCCCGCCTATTACAGCGACGGGCCGGGCTATTACAGCGCCCCGGCCTATAGCGGCGGCGTTTATGTCGTCGCTCCCGGCGGACATCGCGACCGCGATGACCATGGCCGTGACGATGGTCATCGGCGATAAGGGCGGCGCCCGCCTGCAAGCCGGGCGATCGCGCCCATCTACGGCCGCATCGCCGGAACGATCTATCGTGATGCTCGCGGGCTGATCTTTTTCGCCATCGCCGATCGCGTGCATGCGGCGGCGCTGGTCACGATGGCCGCCGCATCGGCGGCGCTGGAGAATCCTAGCTTTGGAGTAACCGCACGCGGCTGACGCCGCGCAAAACCGCTAATGATCCTTTCATTCCCCATGTGCGGGAGGCGCCTCGTCCTAGGATAGGGGAGAGACGCTGCATCGGCATCCGGCGTCCCTCGACAAGCTGGGGTTGAGGTGAGAGGTATCGACCGTCGATGGCATGAAAAATCTTCATCCGGAACGAAGTCGAGGGACGCATCTCTGCGTTTGCAACGTCCATTCGCGTCGTTTGAGTGTTGATATGCGGATTCAGTATTGCTGCGCGCTAGGCCGACCGCCGAACCCAGATTGAGTCTGCTCCTATTCGGCCGTCATTCCGCCGGCTCGTCAGGCCGCCCGCCGGCCAAGCCCTTTCTGAAGTACACCACGCGCTCGGTTTCGGCGAAGCCCCAGCCGCGATGCGCGTCTTGAGAGGCACGATTGTCGAGGGGCGTGTCGGAGCCGATCTCGCGAAATCCTTTCTCGGCGAGGAAGGCTTCGATCCGCGCGACGAGGCGCTTGCCGATGCCTTGGCGCCGTGCCGCGGGCGCAACCCAGATGCCTTCGAGGAACGGCACCGGCCGGCTGTCGCAACCATTCGCGTATTTGCGCAGCGCCACCTCGGCAAAGCCCAATGACGCGCCGTCTTCGCGCCTGGCGATGAAGCCCCAATAATCGGGATCGCCGAGGATTTCGTCGATCGCGCTCTGATGCGCGTCGAGGCTCTCCTCGGGCCAGAGCGCCGCGCGCATTTGGGCCCAAGCCGCGCGGTCGCGCGCGGTCAGTTCGCGGATGGTGACGTTCGTCATGTTTCATCCTGGATGGAGGATTGACCCTGCATCGGCATCCTGCGTCCGACCTTCAATGTTCGTATTTTGTTCTTGACACGATCCGGATGGCGATGTTCGCGATTGCAAACCCTAGCCGATAAGTCGGCATATCTGCGCCACATAAGTTTCGCCAAAGCGAGCGAAGCCGATAACCGCAACAAGAGCGAAGCCGAGTGCAATGACCGCAAAGAGAAGTCTGAAGTTTTCTCCATACGTATAGAAGTGAACGCCACTCGGCTTTGCGGCTGCAAGGCGGCAAATCTCAAATGCCTTAGAAGTTAGGGCTGCTCCCATCTTCGCCTGCTCCGGGCTCAACGCCTCTTCCCCGAGCTTCACAAGGTCCGAGACGCGTTTATCCAGCCGTTTGAATGCTAGCGTTGTTATGGCGCCGATAACCGCCAAGGCCCCCGCAAGGAAGTTCTCATGGGAGATGAGAAGGTATCCAGTTCCTGCCGCGATACCGCCCGCCGCAATCACATAGAAGCGGATCATCGTCATCCGCTGTGTTGCATGGTACTCGAACCACTTCCATGCGTGGTCTAGGTCATGGACTCATAATGCCTGAGCCAGAGGCGGACGGCGGCGA
>DATNGG010000166.1:0-21760 GCA_035605975.1 Allostellaceae bacterium
GATCGGCCAGGCCTTGGCCCTGACGGGACCCTTCGCCCAGACCGGGCTCGGCCACAAGATCGTCAGCGAATATTTCGTCGATCGGCTCAACAAGCATGGCGGGCTGCTCGGCCGGCCGGTCGAATACATCCTGCTCGACGACCAATCGAAGCCCGATGTCTCGCGCACGCTCTATGAGCGCCTCATCACCGCCGATAAGGTCGATCTGATTCTCGGCCCCTATGGCACGGCCTCGATCCTCGCCGCGATGGGCGTGGCGCAGCGCTACAAGAAGGTGTTCATCCAGAACACCATGGGAATTCCCGCGCTCGCCACCTATGAGTGGCATTTCTCGGCGCTGGTGTCGGGTCCCGAGCCAAGCAAATCCCTGCCAGAAAAAATTCTCGATTGCTATGCGAGCACCGGCAACGCGCCCAAGACGATCGCGGTCGTCACCAGCAAGTTCCCCTCGACCGAGGACATGGCCAAGGGCATGCGCAAGATCGCGGCGGATCACAAGATCAAAGAGGTCGCTTTCCTCGAATACGATGTCGGAACGCATGATTACGGCACGATCGCCGCGCGCGTCAAAGACGTCGATCCAGACTTCATGTTCGTCGGCTGTCTGGGCGTCGAGGGCAATCAGCTGCTGGAGGCGATGTCGAAGATCGCCTATTCGCCCAAGCGCCATTTCTATCTCTATCCCTCGGCCGTGCTCGCCGCCTACGAGCCGGCGGAGCGCGCCACGTCCTTGACCAATTTCGAGGATGTCGAGCCCTATATCTCGAATCCGGAAGCGGCCGAGTTCGCCAAGGCCTATGACGCCAAGGCCAAGGAGGCGAAGCTGCCCTATCCTTATGTCGACTCCCAGGCGAGCAACGAATATTCGGGCTGGCAGATTCTCGTCGCCGCCGTCAACGCGACCAAGAGCATCGACGATGCCAAGATCGCCACTTGGCTCGAGCACAACGATGTCGATACGATCGTCGGCCGGCGCAATTTCAAGGGCCTCCATCACACCAGCGATCACGACCAGCAGCAGATCCGCCAGGTGCAGAAGGGGCGGTGGGTGACGGTGTTCCCCAAAGACAAGGCGACGCCGGGCGTCAAGCTGATCGCGCCCTGAGCGCCGGTTGGTCGGCAAAGGCGGCGCGGTTGGGGGAGGAGGGGCAGGTGGCGATGAGGTCTGGCTTTGCCTGGGGGATGGCTGGCGCGCTCGGCGTCTGCGCTTTGGCGGCGCTTACGTCCGCCCCGGCGCAAGCGCAATCGGACCCGCCGATCCGGATCGGCCAGACCTTGTCGCTCACCGGGCCCTTTGCGCAGACGGGCCTCGCCCACCAGATCGCCAGCGAGATTTTCGTCGATCGCCTCAACCGCAGCGGCGGACTTCTCGGCCGCAAGGTCGAGTATGTCGTGCTCGACGATCAGTCGAAGCCCGATATTTCGCGCACCCTCTATGAGCGTCTTGTCACCGCCGACAAGGTCGACCTGATCCTCGGTCCCTATGGCACGGCCGCTATCCTCGCGGCGATGACGGTGGCGCAGCGCTATCACAAGGTGTTCATCGAGAACACCCTCGGCCAGCCGCAGCTCGCAACCTACCCCTGGCATTTCTCGGCGACGATCGGCGGGCCGGATTCGACCAGCACCCTGCCGGTGAAGGTGCTCGACGCCTATGCCTCGACGCCGCATCCGCCCAAGAACGTGATGATCGTCGCGAGCAAATTCCCTTCGGCGGCGGATATGGCGCGCGGGATGGAGCGGGCGGTCAAGGCTCGGAAAATGCCGCTGGCAGGCTTCCTCGAATATGACGCCGGCACGCGCGATTTTGGCCCCCTCGCGGCGCGCATCAAGGATGCCGATCCCGATTTCATGTTCGTTGCCTGCCTCGGCGTCGAGGGCGATCTTCTGCTCGAGGCGCTGAACAAAATCGGCTACCGGCCACACCGGCATTTCTACCTCTACCCCTCGGGCCTGCTTGCCGCCAATCCGCTGGCCGAAGGCGCAACCTCCTATTCGGGCTTCGAGGATGTGGAGCCCTATATCGCGACCAAGGAGGGCGGCGAATTCGCCCGCGCGTTCGACGAGCGCGCGAAGAAGGCGGGGCTGCCCTATCCGCATGTCGATTCGCAAGCGGGCAATGAATATGCCGGCTGGCAAATCCTCATCGCCGGGGTGAAGGCGACGGGCAGCCTCGACGATCAGAAGATCGCCGAGTGGCTCGACAAGAATTCGGTCGAGACGATCGAGGGCAAGCGCGATTTCAGCGGCCGCTCGCATACGAGCGCCACCGACATGCAGCAATTGAAGCAGGCGCAGCACGGCCGTTGGGTCGTGGTGTGGCCTTCGGACCGACGGACGCCCGGCGCAGAGCTCGTCGCGCCCTGAGCGGCGGCTGGCGGCGGATATGGTGGAGGTGACGGCGTGCCCTCGCTCTCGCTGATCGAGCAGTCGGTCATCACCGGCTTATTGACGGGCGGGCTTTATGGCCTTCTCGCTTTGGGGCTCAGCATGAGCTGGGGACTCCTGCGTCTTGTCAATCTCGGCCATTTCGCGATCGCGCTTCTGGGCGCCTATCTCACCTGGTTCATGGGAACGCAGCTCGGTATTCCGCCATGGTGGGCGGGGCTCATCATCGTCGCCGCCTTCTTTATATACGGTATCGCCTTGCACTGGGTGTTCATGCGCTTCGCCGTCACCGAGATGGCCTCGATGCTCATCACCTTCGCGCTCGCGGTGATCATCGAGGCGACGCTCCAATTCATCTGGACGGCGGATTTCCGCCGCTACGAAACGGCTTGGGGCAGCCAATCCTGGGTGGTGGGATCGCTCTATTTCCCGAAGCTCAACCTCATCGCCTTCCTGGTGGCGGCGCTGCTTGCCGGCGGCACTTGGGCCTGGTTGCGCTACACCTATGTCGGCCGGGCGATGCGCGCCTGCGCCGAGGACGCGCCGATCGCCACCGCTTTCGGCATCAATCATCGCCGCCTCTCCTTCATGTTCTCGGGTCTCTGCGCCGCCTATGCCGGGGTCGCCGGGGTCTTCATCGCCCTCGTCGCAACCCTCGCGCCGTCGCAGATCTGGGCCTGGGTCGGCGTCGTCTTCGCGGTCGTGATCATCGGCCGGCTCGGCAATCCGATCGGCGCGCTCGCGGGCGGCATCCTGATCGGGGTGTGCGAGGCGCTGACCATGGCGGTGGTCAATCCGTCCTGGGCCTCGCTCGTGTCCTTCTCGGTGCTGATCGCGCTTCTCCTCTTTAGGCCGCGCTGGGTATGAGCGCGGTTCGCCTTCCCGTGAAACTCGGGCTCGGCCTTCTCGCCGCGATCCTCATCGCGGTGCCGGCCACCAACGTTCCGGCCTATTACGTCGCGTTCCTCTATCTCGTGTTCTTCTGGATCGCGATGGCGACGAGCTGGAACATCCTCTCGGGTTTTGCCGGGTATTGGAGCTTCGGCCACGCTGCTTTCTTCGGCACCGGCGTCTACACTTCGGCGACGCTCGCGACCAAATTCGGCGTGCCGTTCCTGCTGACCTTGCCGATCGCGGCGCTCCTCGCCGCGGCGCTCGGCGCGGCGGTCGGTTTCGTCGTCTTCCGTATCCAGCGGCTCCGAGGCGAGCTCTTTGCGCTGATGACGATCTCGGTGACCTTCGTCGTCGCCACCATCATCTCGAACACGCCGATCGACGGCGGTTCCGGCGTCTATCTCATCAGCGTCGCGCTGCCCGAGATCTTCGGCTCGCAAAACGCGACGATCTATCTTCTCGGTCTGTTCATGGCGGCGGCGGCGCTGGCACTCGCCTATTGGGTCTATCATTCGCGCATGGGCCGCGGCCTCTTCGCGATCCATGACGACGAGGACGTGGCCGAGGTGAAGGGCGTTCCGACCTTTCGCTACAAGCTCGCCGCCTTCGCGCTTTCCTCGGGCATCGCCGGCGCGGTCGGCGGCGTTTATTCGATCTATGTGAGTTACGTGACGGTCGGCGAGACGTTCGAAATCACGGTGATCATGTATCCCGTGGTGATGAGCATCTTCGGCGGGTCGCGCCACTGGCTGGGCCCGGCTTTGGGCGCGGTCATCGTCACCATCGCGCTCTACGGCTTCGCCGCGGGCCCGCAGGCGATCCTCGTGCGCGGTGGCGTCGCCTTCGGATTGATCGTCATCGTCTTGCTGCTGCCGACCGGCGTGATGCCGAGCCTGCAGCGCTGCTGGGCGCGGCTGTTCCCGAGCCTCGCGCCCGGCCGGGCCTTGCCCGAGCCGCGCGCCGCCGAGCCACGCGTGCCGCATGCCGCCTCGGTGACGGCGCTGGCGCCGTTGCTCGAGTGCCGCGATGTGTGGAAGGGGTTCGGCGGGGTGCAGGCGCTCAAGGGCGTGACGCTCGATGTGCGCCAGGGCGAGATATTGGGCCTAGTCGGGCCGAACGGCTCGGGCAAGTCGACCCTCATCAACGTCATCACCGGGCATTTCAAGCTCGATGACGGCGCGGTGGTGTTCGACGGTACGCCGATCGGCGCGCTTCCGGCGCATCGCATCGCCCAACTCGGGATCGCGCGCTCCTATCAGATTCCGCGGCCGTTCAATCACCTGACCGTGCTCGACAATGTCGCGCTGGCGGCGGTGTTCGGCGGCGGCTCGTCCGAAGCGGCGGCGCG
Source organism: Allostellaceae bacterium (assembly GCA_035605975.1). Lineage (GTDB taxonomy): Bacteria > Pseudomonadota > Alphaproteobacteria > ATCC43930 > CGMCC-115725 > CAIKMD01. Next base: position 4,631 of record DATNGG010000166.1, read on the forward strand.
GCGCGAGGCGTCCTATTGGCTCGGCTATACCGGGCTCGGCGGGCGCGCCTTCCACCTGCCCGAGCAGATCAACCTGCATGAGCGCAAATTCCTGGAGCTTGCCCGCGCGCTTGCCGCGCGGCCGCGCATCTTGCTGCTCGACGAGGTGCTTTCCGGCCTCAACAACACCGAGATCGACGAGGCGATGAAGCTGATCCTCGACATTCGCGCGCGCGGCACGACCATCATCTTCGTCGAGCATCTGATGCGCGCGGTCAACAAGCTTTCCGACCGCGTCGCGGTGCTGAATGGCGGGGCGCTGATCGCCTTGGGCACGCCCGACGAGACCATGAACGACCAGGAAGTGGTCAAGGTTTATCTCGGCAAGGCCCATGCTGTTTGAAGCGCGCAATCTCTGCGTCGGCTATGGCGGCGCGCCGGCGATCTCCGATGTTTCGCTCGATGTGGGCGAGGGCGAAATCGTCTCGGTGATCGGGCCGAACGGCGCGGGCAAGAGCACGCTCATCAATGCCATCGCTGGGTTGCTCGACTGGCAGGAGGGCACGATCCACCTTGCCGGCATCGATCTCAAATCGGTGCCGCCGCATCTCGTCTGCGCGCAGGGCATCGCGCTGGTGCCCGAGGGGCGCCGCCTCTTTCCCGGCATGTCGGTCGAGGAGAATCTCGACATCGGCTGCTATCGGCCGGAGGCGCGGTCGCGCCGCGCCGAAAGCCTCGAGCGCGCCTACACCCTCTTTCCGGTGCTGCGCGAGCGGCGTGGCCAGCTTGCGGGAACGCTCTCGGGCGGCCAGCAGCAGATGGTCGCGATCGCGCGCGCGCTCATGGCCCAGCCGCGGCTTTTGCTGCTCGACGAGCCCTCGCTCGGGCTGGCGCCGGCAATCGTCGCCGACATGTTCCGCGTCATCCGCGTCATCCAGGAGGAGGGCGTCGCGATCCTGCTGGTGGAGCAGAATGTCGGCCAGGCGATGGAAATCGCCGATCGCGCTTATGTGCTCGAGGAAGGCAAGATCGTCGCCTCGGGCCTGCCGCAAGTCCTCCTCGCGCAGTCGCGCATCCGTGAGGCCTATCTCGGGCTTTAAGTTAGACCACCACCCGCATCGGCCAATCATTGGGCCGCGCCTTGGCGGCGGCGAGCTCTGCCGCGCGCGAGCCCCACATGCAGGCATTGTAGACATCGAGCGAGAATTGCCGCGGCCGGTACGTCGCCTCGTCCTCCGGCATGATGTGCTTGACGCCGCAGGAATATTCGTAAGTGAGCCGATCCGGTCCCTCGAAATAGACCATGACCGCGGTCGAGATCGGATGCCGGCCCGGCCCGTGCACGATGCGCACGTTCTTTTCCCTGAGGAAGTAATAGGACTTCATCACGTCATCGAGGTCTTCGACCTGATGGTTGACATGATGGAGGCCAATGCGGTTCGCCGGGAACAGCACGATCGAATGATGCGTCGTCGCGATGCGCAGGAAGGGCGATTCGCCGAGCCAATCCGAGATGCGCGCATTGCAGAGCCCGGTCCAGAACTTGGTGTCGCGCGCCGCGTCGGTGGTATAGAGCCCGATATGGCTGAAATGGGTGATGCCGGCGTCGCGGCCGGGGACATAGCGCCCGCCTGTGTGATAGGGCCGGGCCAGGATCTCGATCTTGTTGCCGCTCGGATCATGCGAGGCGATGAAGGCCTTGGCGCGGCGGCTGTCGCATTCCTCGCGCGTGCCGAAATGAACGCGGTGCCCGGCATTCTCCAGGACGGTGCCGACCGCGTCGAGATCGGCGGGATCGAGCAATTCGAGCGCGATGGTCTGATCGGCCGGGTCGCCCTCGAACAGGACCAGCGAGTAATCCCGCGTGTCGCCGCGGACATCCGTCTTGTGGCTGCGCAGATAGGCGGATTTGCCCTCGCGCGCCACGAGCTGCAAGCCGATGATGTCGGTCGCGAAGCCGATCGAGCTGTCGAGATCCGCCGTGCCGATGCGCACGGAATGGATGTCCTGCAAGTTGATCATGGTGCCTCCTCCGCGACGGCACCATGGTGCCGCCTTCCGCCTCGCTTTTCCATAGGCAAGACGCGGGTAAACGCGCTTTGATAAGGGGCCGCGCCCGTTGACGGCAGGGTTGGGCCCGAGGGGAAACATGGTTACGCATCACGCATCGCCGCGCGCGCGGCTTTGGATCATCGCCGCCTTTCTCGCCGGAACCTGCCTTGCCGGGCCGGCTCGGGCCGAGGCGATCAAGATCGGCATTCTCAAGGTTGCGGGCGCGGCACCGGTCTATATCGCCAAGGAGAAAGGCTATTTTGCCGCCCAAGGCCTCGATCCCGAGCTCGTCTATTTCGACGGCGCGGCGCCCATCGCCGTGGCGACGGTCTCGGGCGATATCGATGTCGGCGCCATCGGCACCTCCGCTGGAATGTTCAGCCTCGGTGCCAAGGGCGAATTGAAGCTCATCGGCGGCCAGGCGCGCGAGTTCCCGGGTTTCCAGACCCTGACCTTCGTCGTCTCGAATCGTGCCTATGATGCCGGCTTCAAATCCTATGCCGCGCTCGCCGGACGCTCGATCGGGGTCGCGGCGGTGGGCTCCGGCTCGCATTACAGCCTGACGCTCATCGCCGCCAAATTCGGCATCGACCTGCACAGCATCCGCGTGCTGCCGCTGCAATCGATCTCCAATCAAATCTCGGCGGTGAAAGGCGGGCAGGCCGATGGCGCGATCGTCACGGCGACGCCGGTCATGCCGGCGATCCAGGCCGGCGAGGTGCGGCTCTTGGGCTTTGTCGGCGACGTGACGCCGTGGCAGATCGGCGCGGTCTTCACCTCGACCAAGACCGATACGGAGCGCTTTGCGATGATCGAGCGTTTCCTCGCCGCGTTCCGCAAGGGCTTGCGCGAATATCACGATGCCTTCACCGGCCCGGGCGAGACGCGCCGCGACGGGCCGACCGCGCCCGAGGTGCTGGGCATCATCGCGACATACACCGGTCAGCCCGTGGATCGTATCAACAAGGCAATCGCCTATATCGATCCCGAGGGCCGCCTCGACCTCGACGATCTGCAGCGTCAGATCGACTGGTTCCGCTCGCAGAACATGCTGAAGGGCGACCCCAAGATCGCCGACATGATCGACAAGCGCGTGGTGATCCCGCTGAAAGGGAAATAGCGCGGCGCGTCACCGGATCGGCAGGCCGACATAGACTTCGGCGAGCGCGGTCGAGGCGGCGCGCGAGCTCACCATGAAATCGAGATCGGCCAAATGGATGCGGCGCTCGAAGGCGCTCTCCGCGTCGTTGCGGTGGAGCATCGTCGTCATGTACCAGGAGAAGCGCTCGGCCTTCCAGACGCGCGCGAGACAGGTCTCGCTGTAGCGCTCGAGCGGCGCCTTATCGCCTATCTTGTATCGCGCCTCGAGCGCTTGCGCGAGAAAGTAGACATCGGCGACGGCGAGGTTCAGCCCCTTGGCGCCGGTCGGCGGCACGATATGCGCCGCATCGCCGGCAAGAAACAGCCGGCCATGCTGCATGGTCTCGCAGACGAAGCTGCGCAGGCCGACGATGTTCTTCTGGAAAATCTTGCCTTCGACGAGTTGCCAGCCGGGAAAGGAAAAGCGCGCCTGCATCTCGGCCCAGATGCGCTCATCGGGCCAAGCCTCGATCGGGTCTTTGGGATCGCATTGGATATAGATGCGTTGCACGCTGGGCGAGCGCGTGCTGAGGAGCGCGAAGCCGCGTTCATGGCTGCAATAGATCAGCTCGTGCCAGGAGCGCGGCGCTTCGGCGAGAATGCCGAGCCAGCCCCAGGGATATTCGATGTCGAGCTCCTTGAGCGCGGGGTGGGGGATCGCCCGCCGGCTCGGGCCGTGAAACCCGTCGCAGCCGGCGATGAAATCGCAGGCCAGCTCCTGGGCTTTGCCGCTCGCATCGCGGTAAGTGATCCGCGGCTTGTCGCTTTCGATATCGTGGAGCGCGACCTCCGAGACCGAGAATTCGATCGCGCCGCTCTGGCGGAGATGCGCCGCCACCAGATCCTTGATCACCTCGTGCTGCGCATAGACGGTGATCTGCTTGCCGGTGAGTTCGACAAAGTCGAGATGATGGCGGCGGTTCAAGAACTGGAAGGTGACGCCGGTGTCGGGGCGGCCCTCGCGCATCAGGCGCTCGCCGAGGCCGAGCTCGTTCATGAGATCGACCACCCAGTGTTCCAGCACGCCGGCGCGGATCGTGCCTTCGATATCGGCGCGGCTGCGATTCTCGAGGATGACGCAGTCGATCCCGGCGCGTTTCAAGAGATGCGCGAGGAAGAGCCCGGCGGGTCCGGCGCCGACAATGCCGATCTGCGTGCGCATATCTCTCTCCCGTTACCGGCCACAGCCATTCTTCCCCACGGCCTCTTCCGCCGAAATTAGGCCCACGCCGCGGCGCTCGACAAGACGCTTCCGCCACGCGATTGTCGCCGGCGGCACCGCTTCCTATGATCGGCGAGAGGAAAGAACTAAGCGGGGGACGCGTATGCCGGGAACGCGCTGGGTCGGAGCCTGGACCAACGGCCTCGTCACGGTCGATCAAAGCCGGTTCGGCAACCAGACTTTGCGCCTGATCGCGCGGGTGAGCCTTGGCGGCACGCGTCTGCGCCTCCGGCTTTCCAATGCGTTCGGCTTGCAGAAGCTGGCGATTGGCGCGGTGCATCTGGCCTTGCGTGACGGCAAGAGCGAGCGGATCGTTCCGGGCTCGGACCGGCGCGTCACCTTCGGCGGCGAAGGCGGGGTGGTCATCCCCGTGGGCGCGCTGATGGTGAGTGATCCGGTCGAGCTCGATGTGCCGGCGCTCGCCGATCTTGCGGTCAGCATTCATATCCCGGGCGAGGTGCCGGAGAGCTTTCCGATCACTGGCCACGGCAATTGCCATCAGACCAATTACATCTCGCCGCCCGGCGATTTCACCGCGAGCCTTGCTATGCCGGTCGAGGCGGTGACCGAGAACTGGTATTTCCTCAGCGCGATCGAGGTGTTGGCGCCGGACGAAACCGGCGGCATCGTCTGCTTCGGTGATTCGCTGACCGAAGGCAATCTCTCGAGCCTCGATTCGAACAGCCGCTGGCCCGACCAGCTCGCGCGGCGGCTCGCGGCGCGCAATGGCCGCGGCTTCGGCGTCATGAACCAGGGCATCGGCGGCAACCGCATCCTCCACGAGATGCGCGGCGAAAGCGGGCTGCGGCGCTTCGATCGCGATGCGCTGGCACAGCCCGGCACGACGCATGTGATCCTCTTCATCGGCACCAATGATCTGCGCAATCAGCGCGGCAATCCCGCCGAGGTGGTGACGGCCGAGCAGATGATCGCGGGCCTCAAGCAATTCGCGCTGCGCGCCCGCGCCCGGGGCCTCGTCATTTATGGCGCGACGCTTTTACCTTACGAGAACGAGACCTATCACCCGGGTGCTTGGACGCCGCAAGGCGAGGAAAAGCGCCAAGCGATCAATCACTGGATACGGACCGGCAACGCCTTCGACGCGGTGATCGATTTCGACCGCGCGCTGCGCGATCCGGCGCATCCGACCAGCATGAAGCCGGCCTATGATTGCGGCGATCATCTCCACCCGAGCGACAATGGCTATCGCCAGATGGGCGATGCGATCGATCTGGGGTTGTTGGTGTAGGACGGGCGGCGCCGCCTCTTCACTTCACCCAGAGGCTTGCCGGCGTCGGGTTGCCCTTGATGAGCTTCTGCTCCTTGCAGATATCGATCCAGAACTGAAGCTGCTTGGCATCGAGGTCGACATCGAGCGGCGGCAGCGGGATCGACGCGACCACCTGCGGCGGCAGGCCGGTATATTTGGCGACCGCCGCGTCCGTCTCCGCCTTGTGAGTCTTGATGAATTCCTTTGCCTCGCTCATGCCCGCGCGCATGCCCTCGATCGCCTGCTTATGGGCTTCGGCCCATTTGCGCGTCGTCGCCCAGACCACCGTGGGCGTGCCATCGGGCGTGCTCTTGAGCCAATTCGCCACCGGCACGCCGGCGCCCGATTGAATGATGCGCGCCGTGAAGGGCGCCTGCGCGGGATAGGCATCGATCTGGCCGCTCTTCAGCGCATCGCCCGCCTGCGGGAAGCCGACCTCGACATATCGGACGCTATCGGGATCGACGCCGTTCGCCTTCAAATCGCGGCGCAGCATGATGTGCAACAGCGCGCCGAGACCCGGCACGCCGACCGCCTTGCCCTTCAGGTCCTTGGTCGTCTTGATGCCCGAATTGGGCCGCACCACCAGCACGTCGCCGGTCAGGGGATAGACCGCCCCGCCCGCAAAGACGACGAGATCGAGTCCGGCATCGTTCGCCTGCAGCACGGAGGGTAGGGTCGGCCCGCCGACATCGACCGAGGCGCTGACGATCGCGCCCGGAATATTGCCCGAGATCGCGGTCTGGACGAAATCGACATCGACGCCGTGCTTTTGGAAGAAGCCCTGCTGCTCGGCGACATAGCCGAGGGTGAAGCCGCTCACCGCGGTATAGGCCATCTTGACCTTTTGCTGCGCTTGCGCCGCCAGCGTGCCGGCAAAGACCAAGGCCGCTGCGGCGAGCGCGAGCGTTCGAAGCGTGAGACGCGGCATCGATGTTTCCTCCCCCATGCTGCGGCGCACCGGCCGCGATTGCGCGGGCGAAGCTAGCACGAACCCCGGCGGCCTTGTAGCGAGCAATCTCCCACCGCTCGCGACGCCATCCCACCAGGTCCACCCGGCACGCGGCTCGACAAGCCGTGCGCGGAGAGGCAATCTGCCGCGATCATGTCAGCGCCCGCTTGCTCGCGCCTTTCGCCCCGCTCGTTCTCATGACCGGCGCCGCTGTCGCCGCCGAAGCGCTCATCGAGTTTCGGCAGGTCTCGCACCGCTTCGGCGCCCGGCCGGTCCTCAGCGACATCAATCTCGCGGTGCGCCCGTCGGAATTCGTCTGCATGGTCGGCCCGTCGGGTTGCGGCAAGACGACGATGCTGCGCATGGTGGCGGGGCTGCTCCGGCCCGAGCATGGTTCGGTGTTCTATTCGGGCGCGCCCGTCACCGAGCCGGCGCATGCGGTCGCCTTCATGTTCCAGGATTACAGCAAAGCGCTGCTGCCCTGGCGCAACGCCGCGGGGAATGTCGCGCTGGCCCTGGAAGCAAGCGGCGTGCCGCGCGCCGCGCGGCAGCCGCGCATCGCCACGCTCCTCGAGAAGGTCGGGCTCGGCGGCCATGCCGAGCAGTTCCCGATCCAATTGTCGGGTGGCATGCAGCAGCGGCTGCAGATTGCCCGCTGCCTCGCGCAGGAGCCGGCGGTGCTGCTGATGGACGAGCCCTTCGGCGCGCTCGACGCGATGACGCGGCAATCGCTCCAGGACGAGCTGCTGCGCATCATCCAGGCGAGCCGAACCACGGCGCTCTTCGTCACCCACGATCTCGAAGAGGCGATCTATCTCGGCGACCGCGTCGTGGCGCTCCATCCCAATCCCGGTCGCATCGCGCAGATCTTCGAGGTGACGCTGCCGCGGCCGCGCAACCAGCTCGAGACGCGCGAGGACCCGGAATTCATCCGGCTGCGCCACGAGATCTTCCACTTCATCAGCGCGGGCGCGGCGTGAAAACCCTCAAAGGCGCGCTTTTTCCCGTGGCCGTCCTGCTGCTGTGGGAGATCGGCATGCGGGCGAGCGGGATTCAAAGCGATTCCCTCGCTCCGCCCTCGCAGATCGCCGTCGCGTTTTACGAGGCCCTCTTCGACGGCACGGTGCTCGACCGCACGGCGCAGACCTTGTTCGTCGTCATCTGCGGTCTTGGCATCGGCGGCGGTCTCGCCCTTGTCTTCAGCGTCTTGATGGGCCTCGTTCCGGCCTTCGCGCGGCTGATGCAATTCTCGATCGAGGTGCTGCGGCCGGTGCCGCCGGTGGCGCTCATCCCGGTGGCGATGCTGATCTTCGGCTTCGGCTTTCCGATGGAGATCACGCTCTGCGCCTTTGCCTGCTTCTGGCCGGTCGCGATTTATGGTCACGCCGCGATCGCCAATATCGAGCCGCAGCTTCTCGATGTGAGCCGCGTGTTGCGGCTCTCGCCGGTCGCGCGCGTCTTCAAGATCGTGTTGCCGGCGGCGCTGCCGCGCTATTTCGTCGGCTTCCGTCTCTCGGCCGCGGTCTCGCTCATTATCGCGGTGACGGTCGAGATCACCATCAACCCGCTGGGCGTCGGCTTCGAGCTGATGAAGGCGTCGCAATCGCTCCATCCCGACCGCATGTTCGCGATGCTGCTGTGGATCGGGGTCATCGGCGGCGGCTTGAACTGGGCGCTGCTCTTCGCGCAGCGCCGGCTCTTCGGCCGCGCCGGGCTCGCGGCGGCGCGATGAGCGGGCTCGAGCGCAGCCTTTGGTATCTCGGCAGCATCGCCGTCACCGCGCTGCTGGTTGGGCTTTGGCAGTTCGTTGCCGATCATGGCGGCATTCCGCCGGTCTTCCTGCCGGGGCCCGACAAGGCCTGGGACGCGCTGATGAGCGGCCTTGCCTCGGGGCCGATCGCCAAGGTCACGCTCGCGACGCTCCGCCGCATGATCTATGGCTGGGTGCTCGCCTCGCTCGCCGGCGTCGCGCTGGGCGCGCTCATCGGCAGCTCGCGCCAGGCGCGCGACTACCTCGGGCCGACGCTCGAGATGATCCGGCCGGTGCCGGTCTCGGCCTTCATGCCGATCGTCATCGCCTTTCTCGGTCTCTCGGGCGACATGGTGCTGGTGGTGATCGCTTTGGGCGCGATCTGGCCCGTGCTCCTCGCGACCGTGCACGGCGTCTCGGCGGTCGAGCCGCGGCTTGTCGAGCTCTCGCGCATGCTGAAGCTCGGACGCCTTGCGATGCTGTGGAAGATCGCGCTGCCCAATGCCCAGCCGGATATTCTCGCCGGGGCGCGGTTGGGCCTGACCGTCTCGCTGGTGCTGACGGTCGTCGGCGAGATGCTGACCAGCCAGAACGGCCTCGGCTATTACGTTCTGCTCGAAGGCCGCGCCTTTCACTCGGCCAATCTCTTCGCCGGGGTGATCCTTCTCGGCGCGATCGGCCTTGTCAGCAATCTCGCACTCCAAGCGGCGGAGGCGCGGCTCCTGCGCTGGAGCCGGCGTTAATTAAGGCTCACCGCCGGCGGCGGGCTCTCGGGCGCGCGCCCGCCTTTGATCGAACATCGCACCCGTATCGCTGCTTTCACGCCAAGCCGCGACGTTCGTTATGGCGTGGCCTCCTTGACGGAGCCGGTACGAACCGGCTCGAGCGCCGGCGACAAGGTTTCGAGCACCTTGCCGCGGGTCTCGATGGCGAAGAAGATCGCCACGACGGCGCCCATCAGCGCGAAGAGGCCGAACGCGACGAACACCGCGTGGAGTCCCCAATGCGGCAGGACCCAGCCGACCATGATCGGCCCGGCCATCGATGCCGCGCGCTGCCAGGCGCTCGCGACGCCGCCGCCCAAAGCGCGCAGATGGGTGGGATAGATCTCGGCGGTGTAGGTGGCGAGGCCGAGCGCCAAAAAGCTGCAGAAGAAAAACGAGCCCGAGACGATGAGGAGGACGCCGAGAGCGCCAACCTGGCCCAAGAAGGCAAAGGAGAGCAGAGGCAGACAACAGACGCCGAGGCCGATGATGAACATGGGCCGGCGCCCGATCGCCTCGATCAGGTAGACCGTCGATAGCGCGCCGGCGAGGCCGATGCCCTGCAGGATGAAACTGTAAGTAAGCGCGGTCTGAATCGGGAGGTGGAAGACGAAATTGAACAGGGTCGGGGCCCAGGCGGTGAGGCCGTAAGTCACGACATAGGCGCCGATCCAGATGAACCACACCGAGATGGTCCGTTTCAAATAGATGCCCTGGAACAGCTCGATCAGCCGCGGCTTGGTCTCGTCGACGAGCGGCAGGTCCTTCGGCATGGGCGGAATCGTCTTGCCTTCGCTCGCGGCGATATCCTCGAGACGCTTCAAAGCGGCATTGGCTTCATCGAAGCGGCCGCGGCTCGCGAGCCAGCGCGGCGATTCGGGAAGCATCGTCCGCAAAGGAATGGCGATCAACGCCGGCACGGCGCCGATAATAAACATCCATTGCCAGCCCCAATGCGGCACAACGTAAATGGCGGCGAGGCCGCAAACGGGGAGGCCGATCGCGAAGAGGACTTGGGCCGAAAGCGAGAATCGCCCGCGTCCCTCCGCCTTGGCGAATTCGTTGATGTAGGCAGCCATCAAGGGCACCTCGCCGCCCAGCCCGATGCCCTGGAAGAAACGCAACCACCACATCGTGTCATAGGTCGTGGCGAAAGCGCAGGCGAGACCGAAGAGGGTGAAGATCAGCAAGGTCACGATCATCGAATTGAGCCGCCCCCAGCGCTCGGCGATCCAGCCGAAGCCGATCGCGCCGATCAATTGGCCGGCGAAGCCGACGCCGATGAGCGATCCGACCATGCGCGGAATCTCGGCGGGAGAGAGATGCCACAGCCCGATCAGGGGCGGCAGCACCACGGCGATGGTGATCGAATCGAAGGCGTCGAAGAACCAGGCGCTGCAGATGATGAGCCGCATGTTGCGGTGCCAGGAGCTGTAGGGCAGGCGCTCCAGCCGCGCCGCGATCTGGCGCAGCTCGGTGCCGCTGCCGGCATTTGCAGTGACCGTCATCCCCCGTCCTCCCTCATTGAGACCGGCTCTTCTCGCCGCCGGCATCCCCTTTGCTCGCCTCGCGGCGGCTCGAAAACCTTATCGCAGTCTCGTCATGGCCACCAGCGTCGTCGTGCCGCTTGCGTCACCCATTGCGGCGCGAAGTTTGACCCTCTCCGGGGCTTCCATTACCCTTGCGCGGAGAGGGCCGCTGGCGGCGGCCGGCCGCCGCCGAATGGGAGGCACCGCCCAAGGAGTTCCGCGATGGCTGACGCATCAACGCAAACTCAAGTCCCCGCCTTCACCTTTCTCGGCTCGATGCATGAGGGCATTCCGGTCAGTGACCAGAATCTCGACGCCTGCATCAAATTCTACACCGAGGTGCTCGGCCTCAAACTGCTGAAGCGGCCGAAGGCGCTCGACGATATCGGCCGCGGCGCCTGGCTCGGCGATGCCCATGACCGGGTGCAGTTCCATCTCATTTCCACCGAGCGCGACTTCAAGCCGGGCCCGGGCACGAAATACTCGCCGACCGGGCGGCACACCGCCTGGCTGGTCGAGGATATCGAGGCGTTTCGCGCGCGCATGACGGCGCTCGGGATCGAATATGGCGAGGCGAAGAACCTCTTGGGCAGCGGCAGCGCTCAGCTCTTCGTCGTCGATCCCGAAGGCCATACCTGGGAATTCCAGGAGCCTTTCCCCCGGCGCTGACAGCCGCGGCCGGCACCTCAGCCAAAGCGCGACAGCCAGCCGAGCAGCGGCTCGGCAACCGGCGCGATCTGCTTATAGTCTTGCATGGCGCGCGGCATCGCGCGGATCGCCGCCGCCAAGGCCTGCGCTTCCGCCGGCGAAGCGATGGCGCGGTCGAGCCGGGTGATATGCGTGCGGATGGAGAAGACCACGGCGCCCGACCGCTCGAGCCGGCGCAGGATTTGGCGCTCGACCCGCAGCCAGAGCCGCGCGCCGGCATTGGCCGATGTGATATCGCCGGCCGTGACGCGTCCAATCGGCTGGAACGGAGCCGGGTTGTCGGCAATGCCCCAATTGAGCCGTCCGACAAGCCGGCCGGGCTTCAGGGTGGCAAAGAACCGTTCGACCGGCGCGCCGAGGCTTTCCGCATAGCCCGGCACCGGCGCGTGAATCGCGGTGAGCGGCTGTCCCATCTTCTCGGCGAGACGCCAGCGCGCGGGCGAGCAGAGCGAGGCGCCGGTCAGGACATAGATTCCCGCGCGGGCTTCGAGGAGGCAGAGATCCTCGACGACGAGTCGCCCCGCAAGCTCGAGCGGATGGAGATCGGGCGCAGCAAGGTCCCAGGCTTCGTTTGTGGCGAGGTTGAGCAGATGGTTGCCCTCGCGATGAAAAAGAGCCGGGTGATGGCGGGGGAGATGCGCGGCCATTAGCGCGAGAAGCTCGGCGGCGGGCGACTCGGCTTCGGGCTCCGCGCAAAACACCTCGCCATGCCGCTCGGCGAGGAGGGCGCGCTTGGCGGCAAGCGCCGTGGCGAGACCCGCGTCCAATTCGAGCCAATCGGCTTCCGCCACCCGCATCAGGCCCATGGCAAGGCGATGGGGCCCATCCGCGAAGGGACGATAGGGCGGGCGCGGAAATTGGCTGCGCATGACGAATCCCCTAGCACACGCGCCGTGCGCGACATAGAAGTGCAAGCCGCGCGCGGAGAATGTTAAGCTCCGGCGACGGCTTATCGCCGAAGCGCCAAGGAATGGATCGCCACAATGAAGCACGAACCGCTCGACTGCCGCGGCTGCGCCTTCTGCTGCAAGATGGCCGGCTATGTCGAGGTCAGCACCTACGATATCCGCCGGCTTGCCAAGCATCTCGGTCTCAGCGTCGGAGAATTCGAGGAAAAGCACGTTGTCTATACGACGCGGGCAGGCAAAAAGCGCATCAAGGACGAGCTCACCACCTGCCAATTCCTCGGCAAGGACCATGCCTGCACGGTCTATTCGGCCCGGCCGACCAATTGCCGCGGCTATGTGTGCTGGGATCAGGACGACAAGACGGTTTACGAGTTCGCGCGCTTCATGCAGATGCCGACCGCGGCCTTGCGCGACAAGGAAGCGGACGAAGCGCGGGCCGAAAAGGAAGCGGCGCGCCGCCGCTAGCGTTTCGCACCGAAAGCGCCGGTTTCCGCCGGATATCCGGGATGCGCGGGCGCTTGACGGGTGAGCCGGCACGCGGCCGCTAAACCGAAGCTTTACCGACCGATGGGAAGCTAGGGCGCGCCGCTTCGATGCGCGGCGTTTGCTAACGGCCGGTTAACCTCGATGCCTCCTGCGATTTCCGAAGCGGCAACCCTTGCGTCGCTGCAGCAGCGCGCCAAGGCCTTGCGCGCGCTGGCGCATGACACCTCCGATGCCGCCCGCACCCAGCTCGTCTCGGGCCTTTACGAGCTGTCGCGCCAAAGCCGCGACATGCCGGCCGGCGAGCGCGCGCTCGCGGCGCAGCTCGTCATCGAGATCATCGGCCGAGTCGCGTCCGGCGTGCGCCGTCAATTCGCCGAACAGCTCGCGCGCGACCCGCATGCCGCAAAACCTCTCGTTCTCGCTTTGGCGCGCGACGAGATCTCGATCGCCTTTCCGCTGTTGCTCGAGAGCAGCGTGCTCGACGAGGACGATCTGGTCGAGATCATGCGCGCGAGTCCGCTCGAATACCGCCTCGGCGTGCTCCAGCGCGAAACCTTGGGAGAGCGGGTGGCCGAGGCCGCCGTCGAGAGCGGCGATCTCAATGTCATGCGCTGGCTCGTCGAGAATCCGAAGGCGGCGATCTCGCGCCGCGCCCTGGAGTCCCTGGTCGAAGCCGCGCGCGGCCAGCCGGAGCTGCAGCGGCCACTGATCGAGCGCTCGGACCTTCCTGCCGATCTCGTTGCGCGGATGTATGCCTTCGTACCCGACGGGCTGCGCCAGCGAATTCTCGAGCGTCAGCGCACCCTCTCCCAGGCGCTCGAGCTGCGCGCCGCCGGCGCGCTGACCATCGATGTTCTCTTCAAGACGCTGCGCGCCGGAAAGATCAACGAATTCACCAGCCTCTTCGCGCGTTTCACCCGCGTCTCTCTGGCCGCGGCGGACCAGGTCCTGTCCTCGCCGACGGGCGAAGCACTCGCCGTCGCGCTCCGCGCTCAAGCCGTCGAGAAATCGACCTTCCAGGCAATTTTCATCTTGACCCGCAAGGCACGCGATCCGGGCTCGGAAATCTCCACCGCCCTCGGCCGGGCGACCGATCTCTTCGACCGCATGAGTCAGCAAGAGGCGCAATTGCGCCTCGCCGCGCTGCAGCTGGCCTATCCCGAAGAAAAAGCCGAGCCGGAGCCCGGCCGCTAAATCACGCGCGCGGCGCGCAGCGCGGCGAGCGCTTCGTCGTCATAGCCGGCTTCGCGTAGCACCGTCTCGGTATGCTCGCCCAGAAGCGGCGGCACGGTCTGGCCAGGGCCGCGCTTCCCGTCGATCCGCGCCGCGCGGCGCAGCATCGTCACCGGCCCATAGCCCGGCCGCTCGACCTCTTCGAAAAGCCCGGTGTGACGAATTTCGGGATCGCGCATCGCTTCGGGCACGGTATTGACCGGCGCGCAAGCGACGTCTTTGGCCGCGAGCCGCTCGAGCCAGTCGGCGCGCGGGCGCTTCAGGAAAAGCGGCCGCAGCGTCTCGATCAACGCGGCGAAACCGCTTATCCGATCGTGGCGGGCTTTGAAGCGCGGATCGCCCGCGAGCGCCGCATCGCCAATCGCCTCGGTGAGCGCGGTCCAAAGGCGATCGGGTCCCCCGACATGGACGGCCAAGAGCTTGTCGTCGGCGCAGCGCAGCACGAAGGAATGCGAGTAGGAGGTGCGGGTCTCGGGCTCCATGGCGATGCCCGACTCAGTACAGGCGGTGAAGGCGTCAGGCATGAAATGCGCCGCCGCATCGAGCATGCTGATATCGATGCGCGCGCCCATGCCGGTCGCAGCGCGAGCGAGCAACGCGGCAAGCACCGCATTGGCGGCCTGGAAGGCGGTCGCCTGATCGGCGATGGTCGGGCCGCGCATGCGCGGATCGGCCGGGTCGGTGAAGAGATAGAGCATGCCCGAGAGCGCCTGTCCCACCGTGTCGAAGGATGGCCGCTCGCGATAGGGCCCATCCTCGGAAAAGCCCGAGATCGAGCAATAGACGATGCGCGGATTCGCGCGCTTCAGCGTGTCATAACCGATGCCGAGGCGGTCGAGCACGCCGGCGCGGAAATTCTCCAAGACGACATCGGCCGTGCGGACGAGGCGCAGGAGCACGGCGCGTCCTTCCGCCTGCTGCAGGTCGAGCGCGACGCTCTGCTTGTTGCGGTTGAAGGCAAGGAAATTATGGCCGTAGCCCGGAATGCGCGGCCGGGTCACGTAAAGGCGGAACGGATCGCCCTGGCCGGGCCGCTCGATCTTGACGACGCGCCCGCCGAGATCGGCCAAGAGCTGCGCCGCGAACGGCCCGGCGATGAATTGGCCAAGCTCGAGCACGGTGATCCCGGCGAGCGGCATCTCGGGCGAGGGACTGGTCACGATGCCCTGAGCCCCGGCAGCACCTCGGCGTTGAAGAGCTTCAGGCTCTGCATCGCTTGTGCCGAGGTGAGATTGCCGAAAGCGAGCTGGAGCAGCGGGTAATTGACGCCCGCTTCCGCGAGGTGGCGCTGGAGCTCCGCGCGCACGGTGGCGGGGCTTCCCGCAATAACGCTGCCGATGCGGCGGCGCGCCACCTCGTAGCTTGCAGGAACGAAGAGCGCGCTGAAGCCGAAGCTATTCGCCTGATGCTCGAGGCTCCGATACCAGCGCTCATAGGCGGGCTGCGCCAGGCTCTCGGCCTCGGCATCGCTCTCGGCGATGACGACCATCCGCACCGAGCCGATGATCGCCTCGGCCGATCGGCCGGCGCGCAGCGGCGCGTCCTTGGTGCGCTCCCAGGCCGTGCGATAAAGATCGGCCGCTTGCTTGATGCGCGCGGCCGGCGCCCAGCCGGCATTCATCGCCGCGCCCAGCCCGGCGATGTAATCGCGGGTCGCGCCCGAGGTCGAGCCGTACCACAGCGGCGGAAACGGCGTTTGCAGCGGCTTGATCTGGACCGGCACCTCGAAATAGCGCCAGCGCGCGCCGCGATGGGTGACGGCATCGCTGGTGAAGTACTGGATCATCACCTCCATCGCCTCGCGAAAGAGATCGCGCGTCTCGTTCATGGCGATGCCGAACATCGACAATTCCCAAGGCGAGATGCCGCGTCCGACGCCGAGCTCGAAGCGCCCGCCCGAGAGCTGGTCGAGCATCGCGACCTCTTCGGCGAGGAGCAGCGGATCGTGGAAGGCGAGGGCATAGGCGAGCGGGCCCAAGCGGATGCGCTGCGTGCGCTTGGCCGCGGCGCCCAGGAAGATGCCGGGCTGCGGCGCCATGCCGACCGGGTTCCAGTGATGCTCGGCGAGGTGATAGCTGTCGATGCCAAGCGCATCCGCCGCCTCGATCAGCTGGATGCGCTCTTCATAGAATTGCGGCAAAGGCGTATCGCCGCGATCAAGGTGATCGAAAATTCCGACTTTCATGATTGCCGCGCCTTCGCTCCCTGCCTGCGGTCTTTGCCGCGGCGAAAGGATAGGCGCGCGGCGCGGCGCGAACAATGCGCAGACTTAGGATACGGTTTCTGGCGCGCCGCTATAAAGGTGGCACTCGACCATCGCCTCGCCGTCATGCAGCGCCGCGGGCCGGGCCGCGGCGCATTCCGGCATGACCTTGGGGCAGCGAGGATGAAAGGAGCAGCCCGAAGGCGGCTCGAGGGGATTGGGAAAGCCGGGCCCCAGCGCGAATTCCGGCAGGCCGCGCCCGGTCTCGGGGGTCAGCACCGAATCGAGCAGTGTCTTCGTATAGGGATGGCGCGGGCGGCCAAAAATCTGCTCCGCCGGTCCCGCCTCGATGACGCGGCCGAGATACATCACGGCGACGCGGTCGGCCATGTGCTCGACCACGGCAAGGTTGTGGCTGACGATGACGAAGGTCAGGTTGAGCTCGCGGCGCAGATCCTGGAGGAGGTTGAGGATCTGCGCCTGGACCGAGACGTCGAGCGCGGATACGGGCTCGTCCGCGACGATGACCTTGGGCTTGAGCGCGAGCGCGCGGGCCATCGCGATGCGCTGCCGCTGACCGCCGGAGAACTCGTGCGGATAGCGGCGGGCCGCCGCCCGCGGCAGGCCGACCGCGTCGAGCAGTTCGGCCACCATGGCCTGCCGCTCGCGCCCGGTCCCGATGCGCTGGGCGGCGAGCGGTTCGGCGACGAGCGCGGACACCGGCATCCGGGGGTCGAGCGCGGCAGCGGAGTCCTGGAACATCATCTGCAGGTCGCGGCGACGGCGGCGGAACTCCGCGCCCCGCTGGGCGCCAAGCGCGCGCCCGTCGAAGACGACCGAGCCGCTCGTCGGCTGTTCAAGCCCGACGAGCAGCCGCCCGAGGGTGGTCTTGCCGCAGCCGGACTCGCCGACGATGCCGAACGTCTCGCCCGCG
>DATNGG010000167.1:0-90542 GCA_035605975.1 Allostellaceae bacterium
CGCAATTTCGCGCCTGGCGAGCGCGTCGTATTCCTCCCGTACACAGAGCAAGCATTCAAGGACACTCAGGACTGGATTCACGAACGGGGCATCTTCGACCATCCGCCCGAGCGCGTCGATTACATGACTGCAGTTGCGGCAAGGTAAACGAGCCAACAAAAAGAAAAATCGGGCCGATCTGGAGCGCGTCTCTTAGGCCTCGACGCCGGAAACATCCGGGAACGCGCAGAATTGTTAGGTTGGGGAAGCCGTTCTTGTGCGGACATACGCCCTCTCGCTCTGTAAATTCGTGCCTGCTGAGGTCGTCGAGGACGCTTATCCTTTTGGGCAGGGCAGTGATAATTCGTAGCTCGACGGCGGATTGGCCGCTCCGATGTTTGTGATCTCGCGTTCTCGAATAAACTTCAAGATACCTTCTCTGGTGTTCGGTCGAAACGATCGTTCCTCCGCGTAAACGGCTGACAAGCTTTCCGTCATTTACACGAGCCGACCAAACGTTGTCTCAGCGATCCCGCCTGACGCGCCATCGTGAATAGTTCCGTCAGGAATCTCTTGCTGGCTGTCTTTTTGGGTGGCCTTTCCCTTGCGCTGCGCGGGATCGGTCGGGCCAGATCTTCTGATTTCTTTTGCGCTTGTCCACTTTTTGCTGCACGCGGCCGGCACGCATGAAACTCAATGAGGAGCGAAATTCCAGTCGCCGTACCGACCTCGCCCCAGTCGACTGCCACGATGACTTGCATGTCCGTGTCCGGCACGAACGCGAAGTACCGATGGCTCGCAATCAGGACCGCTTTTGACGGATAACCGGACCTAGTGAGCGCATCGCCAAACTGGCGCTAATTTGACCCACAGCGGAAATCGTTTAGCCGCGCGATTGCGCCAAGAATGGTCCTCTAATCTCCTCGAATGGCTCAGCCCGCAGGGGTGAGATCGAGCCACCCTCGCCTTGCATCTTTTGCCTCGGAAACGCTATCGTCGACCAGATAAAAGGGAGGTCATGAGATATGCGGGAGCGAGTACCACCGACTGGTCCCAGTCTCGGCATTCGCATCGACAGGGATGACGTGGGCATGATTTTCAGCACGATGTCAGCTGCCTCATCGAACGCGCAAAGGCTGGAATGACGGGCCAGACTATCAAAGAGATAAGCAGAATTCCGAACAGCGACGGCTCCGTGCGTAAGCTAGAGGCTTAGCCGATCTGCCGCAGCAACACTTGGCGGTGGTGATCACCAACTCGCTAACCGCCGGAGCTGAGGTGTCTTCTTGTGTAGGTGTTCACTCATCCGGGCTAGAAGCAAGTCTAGTTGGGCGATAGCCTCGAAGAGAAACGGCCCCTTATTCAACATGACGCATTCGGCACGGGCGGACATAGCAGCGTCCGTCATTTCGCCACGCGATGGCACGCCCTTCTTGATGAAGTGCTCAAGCACCTCAGTTGCCCAGATGACCGGGATCTGCGCCGCTTCACCAAGCCAGAGGATTTCCTCTTGCATCTCGGCAAGGCGAGCGAAACCAATTTCAACCGCAAGGTCGCCCCGTGCGATCATGATTGCGGTGGGCTGACGCCCAGCGGCGCGAACAACAATGTCGGGTAGATTGGCGACTGCCCTGTTCGTCTCGATCTTCAACACGAGTCCGAGCTTGCGCCAATCGTCGGGGCGCATCTCGGCCAGGGCGTCTTGCAGCGCCGCGATATCTTCCACGCACTGGACGAAGGAAAACTCGATTCCATCGGCATGGTGGGCGACGAAAGTGAGATCTTCCAAGTCTTTCTCCGTCAAGGCCGAAACGGCAAAACCTGTGTCGGGGAAGTTGATCCCTTTCTCGGGCTTCAGCCGGTAACCCTTCTCTTTGGGACAGGTTTTCACTTCGGCGACGACGCCCCATGCTTCCGTGCGTTTCACCTCGGCGGCAACTTTGCCGTCGTCGATGAAGATGCGTTCGCCGGGCCGTGCGGCGGCAAGGGGTTCCTTCAGCGTGCATTCGATGGCAGCGAGCCCATCGCCGGCGGCACCGAGCTCGCCCGGCGCCATGATCGCGAATTCATCGCCGACCGCAATACGCTTTGGGCCGCCCGACTCTCGAATCGCGCCGGTGCGGATTTTCGGGCCGGCAAGGTCCATCAACACCTTCATCCGGCGCCCGGTTTTTTTCGCCGCGCCGTCGAGGCCCTCGATCATTCTCGCCCAGGCGTCCTGATCGTCATGCGCGCAATTGATGCGCACGGCCTCGACGCCCAGCTCGGCAAGGCGCAGCATGAAGCCGTCGCTTTCAGCCGCCTCACTCGGTGCTGTTATGAGGAAATGAACCGGTCGCCGCTCCGAGCTTGGTCCCAGCAATTCGATCGTCCGGGAGATGAGTCGTTCCTCACCAGAAAAGAAAGCATTACTCGGCTCGGGTGCGGTTGTGGCCTTGCCCGCGAGAACGGTCAGCACTGCGGCCACGGCATCGAGCGTCGGCAGCACGCGGCTTTCGGCCCGTCCGAGCGAGGACAAGCCGCGCGCCATCAGCTCGAGCTGGAGCGGCCGTATGTCACGGCCCCGCAGCGCGAGATAATGGGAAAAGTTTTCTGCGCTCGGCGCAAAATCGGCGCGTTCGATCCAGCCGCCCCAGCTGTGGGCGATCGTCTCCGCCTTCATCAATACAGCAGCACGCAGGCGTTCGACCTCGTCGAGCAGTTCTGTGGCACTGCGGAGTTCCATGATAGTCACTCTCCGGGCAACTCATCTAACTTGAGCACATCAGATGACATCTTGATGAACGTTGAGTGTGAGCCCATGCGTGTTCCGAACCGGCACGCGCTTAGCCTGGATCGGATGTTCGCTCTCTCGCGTCGTCTGTTTCCGGACGAAGAAAGACAGCGCGCGCGTAGACTAAGCATACTGTCGATTTCCGGGTTTGGCACCAATGAGAAGTCGCCGATGGCTCGCGATTAGGGCTGCTTTTGAACGAGAGCCGGACGTGGCCACGCATCGCCGAATTGGCGCTAATGACCCCAAGCCGACCTTCAAAGTTGCCATCGGCACGTGGTGCCGCCGCGCCCACGCTGCGACTCCGGCTGCTTAAAATCGCTGCCCGCGTGTTAGAGAGCGCCGCGCGCATTCGCATCCACCTGCCGACCGCTCGCCCTGATGCCGCAATCTTCCGACTGCTCGCTGGCCGGCTCGCTGCGGCCGGACCATAAATCCCGGGCGCTGTCGCCCCGTCGACCCCGTTCCGCAACCTCCAAGCGCTTCAAAATCGAGAACCGATCAACGTCGCAATCGACGCCACACGATCAGCATGTTCTCTACCCCGCGATCCATCGTCCGACCATAAAACGCCCGCCGTCATGAATAGATGCGGCTAGGAGTTGGCGCCCACGGCTAAAGAGTTTGGATCGTCCCAACCTTTATGGGTTGCCACGACTTAACCTGTGAAGATATGGTGCTTACGTCTGATATATGAAAACCGGTTCAAGCGCAGACGCAGTTAAGCGCACCGGATTGAATAGGGGCGGAACGACCATGACGGATATCGCGGCATCGAACACAAGCGGCGACGCGCGCCATATCGTGGCGCGGCTCGAACGGCTTCCCTATTCTTCCTGGCACACGAACATGCGGCTCATTATCTGTACCGCATGGTTCTTCGACGCGTTCGATTCGATCGCCATCGCTTATGTGCTGCCGCCGCTGATCGGCCTGTGGCATCTCCATCCGCAACAGATCGGCTCGCTGATCGGCATCGGCTTCGCCGGACAGCTTTTCGGTGCGCTCAGCTTTGGCTGGATCGCCGAGCGCTGGGGGCGCCGCAACTCGATGCTGGTGACGCTGTTGATTTATGCCCTCGGTTCCTTGGCCTGCGCCTTCTCGGCCAGCTACACCATGCTGTGGTGGCTGCGCTTCATCCAGGGTATCGGGCTCGGCGGCGAAGTACCTCTGATGGCCGCCTACGTCAACGAGTTCGCGCACGCCAAGGGCCGGGGCCGCTTCTCGCTCAACGTGCAGGTCCTATTCGCGATCGGCCTCACGGCCGTGGCGCTGGTCGGCGTCTATGTGGTGCCGCATTTGGGCTGGCGCTGGATGTTCATTATCGGTGCGCTTCCCGCACTCGTCGCTTTGCCGTTGCGCCAGCTTCTGCCCGAATCGCCGCGCTGGCTCGCGAGCCAGGGCCGTTTCAGCGAAGCGGACCAGGCCCTGAAGCGGATCGAGGATATCGCCCTGCGCGAGGGCAAGAGCATCCCGCCCCTCCCGGCCAATCTGCCGCCCGTCGTCGAGGTCCATCCGCGCATCATCGATCTCTTCAAGGGCATCTATCTGAAGCGCACGATTTCGGTCTGGCTGATTTGGATTGGAGCCTATTTCGTGTCCTACGGCGTCACCGCCTGGATGCCCACACTGTTCCGCACCGTCTATCATCTGCCGGTTCAGCTCTCGATCACCTATGGCTTCATTATCAGCGGCGTCGGCCTGTGCGGCTCCTTCCTCGCCATCTACCTGATCGAGGCGATCGGGCGGCGGAAGTTGCTCATTCTGAGCCTGACCGGGAGCTGCATCCCGCTCTTGGCCTTCGCATTCCTGCCGCATCTGGACTCAGGCTGGATCATTCGCATCGTTGCGCTGGGCTTCTTCTTCCTGACCATGTCGCTGCTCAGCCTCGCCACTTACACGGCGGAGATCTACCCGACGCATCTGCGTGCCCTCGGCGGGGGCGTCGCCTCCGCGTGGCAGCGCGGCGCTTCCACGGTCGGGACCATCATGGTCGGCGTGATCCTGCCGCTCTGGGGAATCAATGCCGTCTTTGTCATGTTCGGCCTCTTCGCGGCGATGGGCGCCATCGTCGCTCTGGTCTCCGCCGTGGAGACCCGCGGCCAGGTGCTTGAAAAGGTTTCTCCGAGCTTGGTCCAAGCCGATTGACGGAGGGCGGATACGGCTGATCTGGGCGTTCATCAAGGATCCTGCTGGGCGAGCTTTCGTCGCTGGTCGGACCTTAACCGGCGCTTTGGGGCAATCGGACGAGCTCGGAGGAGAAAACGGATCGCCAACCATCCAGTGCGCAAGGCGCCACTCCGACCGCGTCGCGCTCGTGGCCACTGCTCCTTACGCGGCCGGGTAATGCCCGTTAGTGGCACTTCTCGGAAGTGTCACCAAGAGCGAGTGACAGCTGGTTGCGCGTCCAAAGCAGACTCCCCAAGCCGCGCAACATGTGCTTATGAGGTCACGCCCTAGCTAGTCCGTCCGTTAGTCTGCCGCTTCGATGCGCGGCGCGACCCCATCGGCGATGCTTTCCGCTGAATCTTCGACCGTCCGTGTCTTCGCCGGGTGTTGTTCTATCCAGAATTGCTCTGCCACCGCTCTGGCATCGACCTTCCACTGCTCCCACCAAGCGACCTCATTACCGACATCGTGCAGCGCTCGGTGATGGATGACGCAGAGCGGGACGGTCCATTCATCGCTGACCTTGCTGCCCATGGCGCGCGGCTGCATGAACCGGAGATGGTGCGCTTGCGCGGGTGTCCGGCCGCAAACGAGACAGGGCTGCGATGCGACGTATTTCAGATGGTCGGTATCGCGCAGCCGGCGCGGCGAGGTGATCGGCAGGTCTGCATCGCTCGATTCGGCGGCGGCCGCCGATTGTTGTGCCGGATCTTGCGGCGGCTCTGTGAGCTTCAGCCGCTCGCGTTGCCGTTGATAGTGGCGTTGTAGCACTTCGCCATAGTGCGTGCCCCGCGCGGTTTTCAGATCCGGCACGGCCAGCTTGAGCTCGTTCAGCACCGCGCCGTTGAGGCCCCACAGCGCCTCGAGGTCACCTGCGCTTGGGGCGGTGCAAATGGCTTCCTTCAGAGCGCGGCAGAAGCCTTGAGGTGTGGGATGAGTCGCCAGAGCCTGGCCATCCACCCCAAGGACAATGAAGGGACCTAAATACGTGCCAAGCCCTTTGAGCTTGTTCACATGGCGCACACCGCGTTGCTCGCGGTCATAAAGTGCGAGGCCGAAGAGATTGCCGAAGGTCATAAAAGCCCGCTTCATGGCGTCCGTCTCGGCTTCTTTCAATGCACTCTCATGAGCTTCTCCCAGTGTGACGCCGGTGCCTTGGCCGACCCCGCTGCCATCGCGGCAGACGAGAGTCTCGCCTGCGCGAACCCGGACCCGCACCCGGGCCGCGTAAGCGCACGCCTTGGGGTCTCGCCTGCCATCCTCCCAGACACGCTCGGCCCAGACTGTTTCCCGATCCCAACCATCGAAGCCAAAAATGCGGTTGGCCTCCGCGATCACATGCCAGCCCTCGACGTAAGAGAGGGTCATGCCGCGCTGCTCGCGTGCCTTCACATGCTTCTCAAGCAGCTTGCCCTCAAGCAGTTTCAGCTGGTTCTCGGCGAAAGCCATCACTTGGTCCTCACCGAGAGGGTAATCCCGCCATTGCCCAGCTGGGCACCCGGGATACTCATCCCGGCATTCAACGCCGCCAGCAGCCCCCGCTTGTCGAGCTTGGGCAGCTGCGGCTTCCAGTAGTCTCCTGGGATGAGACTCTCATCCGCGACCACCAGCCCGGGTGGCACGGCTCTCAAAGACGCCGTGAAGTCGGGCTGCTCCAGCTTCTTGATGTCGCCCTTCTCCATCACTGCGGTGATGGTCGCGCGCTTCTTCTCGACCCGGGCCTCGATTCGCGACAAGCGCGCCTGCATATCTTCGATCCGCATGCCCAAGGCCGCCGCCGCCATCAGATCGTCAAGATAGCTGCGCACGACCGCCGCCAAAGCCTCGGGCAACGAACTGATGCCTTCGAGCGTGTCCCTTAATGTCTCCTCATCAATGGTCTCACGGTATTCCGCGAGAAGATGCTCGCGCAGATAGGCGTGCTCGGCCAGGCTCCTCACCAACATGGGTTGCATCATGAGCTCCATCTGAGTTGAATACCAATCAATGTGAGTATAATATACTCACATGAGCCCTGGATTACCACCCGACCCGACGAAGTTATCCACTGGTTTGTGCAGCAAAATCAATGTCTTGTGGAACGTTCCGTGATCACCCGCGAACAGCTCAAAATGGCCCGCGCCGCCCTCGGTTGGAATGTCATCGAAACCGCCAAAGAGGCCGGAATCGCCGCCAATACCGTCTCACGCTATGAGAATGGGAGCGACGCCTATGGCGAAACTCTGCTCAAGCTCCGCCGCGCGTTTGAGAAAGCCGGCCTCGCTTTCATCGACGGCAACGGCGAAGGGCCCGGCGTCCGCTTCAAGAAGACCCCGGGCGAGGTGAAGAGGCCGCACCGTCGCTAGCGGGCCTCTTTGGCAACAGACGCCAAATGGCGCGCCGGATCTCACCGGCGGCATGGGCGATTATTCGGCTTGGGTGTTCAGCCGCTTCAGATCGGCGACGATCACCAAAAGCAATTGCTCTTCCACGGTGAGCGGCGTGCGCTGCTCGGCAGACTCGCCGCTGTAGCCCTGCAACTCGGCGCAAAACCGAAGCTTCAGAGTGACATCGTCCAATGTCTCGGCAGGCGTATCGGCAATTACCCATTCCAGTCGCTCGAGCGCCTGGCTCGCACGCACTTCGGCGCGCCGCACGCAGCGCGATCGTTGCATAGGCCGAGAGCCGGCCGCCCTCAGCCGGTCCGCTTCATCGCCCAACCCCATCAGGAGCCGCTCGAGCTCGGCGCGCCGCCGCAGCAACAGCGCGAGACAGGATTCGCCGTTAGACCGCGCCACCAGCGAGGGCCGCAGCGCCAGCGTCGAGCCGGCCGCTAGCAAAATATCTCTGCGGCTGGTGCGGGCGGGAAGAGCGTTTCGGCCTTGTCGCATGGCGGGCCCGACACAGATCGCTCCTTTCGCCCGCGCCAGCAAGTCCAATGCCCGATCATCCTGTGGCGTAATTCGGCACTGTCGGAGCATTTTCTTGCTCGGTAGCGGGATGGCTGGGCGCTCGCCCTTCCTGGGTTGCCCTACCGCTTAGCCGCCCTCTTGCTACCGCGACTTCCCTGGTCGAAAAGGGAAAATTCCCTGCTCACGTCTAACAATTCGCTGTTCGCTCGAATAGGGAATTCCGAGCCAAACGCACGGTAATCCCCGCTCATCGGACAGCAATTGATGCCCTAAAAAGCGCAAAAACCACAAAATTCCCTGCAGATTCCCTGATTAACAGGGAAGCGAGCTTCGGGATCTGGCAGGCGTGGTGGCTCTCGACCGTATGGCTTGCGGCGGGGCTCTTCGTCGCGAGCGGCGGCACGGGCGACAGAGCAAGGCACGAGAGATACGACAGGATGTAAGGACCTCGGCGGCCATGCGCCGCTCCATCTATCGACCAGCGTTGCTCCGGCCGGCGTGCTTCACTTTGATCTTTGATCCGGGGACATGACCGAACCATTCCCGCATTGCGATGAGCCAGTGGCTCGGCGGCGACAGGTGGCTCAAATCCCTCCGGTTGCCCGAGATTCCAAAGGCGAGAAGTGGTCATCACAGAGCGCCCGAGCGAGCCCGATATCAAATAGCCAGCGTCATGTCCGTACATGGCGCCTCTCGGAATTTGGCACTCGCCGCAGTGCCCAAGCCGCATCGATATGCTACCGTGTGATTTCAACGGCCAACGGCTGGAAAAACTCCATGAAGCCTGTTGACGCGATTCGTCGGAAACTGCGCGGCGTCGTTGCGGTGCTGATGGACTCGGGCGCGACCGAACATGAGAGAGAAAATGCCGCGACGCTGAAGGCGCGGCTGGAAAGGAGACTCGAACAACAGGGAGCTCCCAACGGAGATTGGACCGACATCGTGTTTCGGTTGGGTCGCAAGATTCGTGAGATAAAGAAATCGGCAGCTCCTCTCTCCGCGACCGACGACTCGACGAAGATCGCGGTCCGACTCGGTCGGGCCGTCGGCCAGGGTCTCCGGAAATGGCGGGCGTCCTAAGGGCAATGGCGCTGAGACGCGGTCCCGCCGACCACGTCGCTCGCGAAATCGCCGAGGCCGATGCGAGGGCATGACCGGTCTCATCACCAAGGCCCGATCGTGTCTCGAGACGGTGTTCGGCTTCCCATCATTCAGGCCGGGACAGGAAGAGGTCATCCAGGCGGTTCTCGACGGCGACGATGTTCTGGCGATCATGCCGACCGGCAGTGGCAAGTCGATGTGCTATCAGCTTCCAGCTCTTCTCCGTCCGGGAATCACGGTGGTGGTCTCGCCGCTGATCTCGCTCATGCGTGATCAGGTCGGCCAGTTGCGCGAATACGGCATCGAGGCCGCGAGCCTCAATTCGAGCAACGATCCCTCCGAGAATCGCCGTATCCAGGCACTGCTCCGCGCCGGAACGCTGCGTTTGCTGTATGTGGCGCCGGAACGCCTCGTGCGCTCCGACACCGCCGCGATGCTGCGTGGGGCAGGCGTCGCGCTTCTCGCAATCGACGAGGCTCATTGCGTGTCGCAATGGGGGCACGATTTCCGGCCAGAATATCTGGCGTTGGGAAAAGTCCGCGCGGATCTCGGTGGCATCCAGACCATCGCGCTGACAGCCACGGCGGATGTTCCAACGAGAGCGGACATCAGCAAGAAGTTGTTCGACGCGCAGCCGCGAACCTTCATCGGGTCTTTCGATCGGCCCAACCTTCGGCTTGCGATGCGGCCGAAAGCGAACGCGAGGCGCCAGATCATCGATTTTGTTGCCACGCATCGCAACCGAAACGGCATCATCTATTGCAGCTCGCGCCGCCGCGCCGAGGAGTTCGCCGCCATGCTTTCCGAAGCCGGGCACAAGGCGCTTCCCTATCACGCCGGTATGGACGCGGAAACGCGGAACGCGAACCAGGACGTCTTTCTCCAGGACGACGGCATCGTCATCGTCGCAACCGTCGCCTTCGGCATGGGCATCGACAAACCCGACGTCCGGTTCGTCGGCCACGCCGATCTGCCGCAAAACGTCGAGGCTTATTACCAGGAGATCGGCCGCGCCGGCCGCGACGGTCTATCTGCCGACACGCTCACGCTTTACGGTCTCGACGACATGCGTCTGCGCCGCGTTCAGATCGAGCAGAGCGGGGCGCCGGAGGAGCGAAAACGCATCGAGCGGCAGAGGTTCAATGCCCTGATCGCCTTGTGCGAGGCGACGCGCTGCCGGCGCCAGACTCTGCTGGCGTATTTCGGCGAAACCTCCTTGCCGTGCGGCAATTGCGACCTGTGTCTCGAAGGCGTGGATGTCTACGACGGTACCGTCGAGGCGCAAAAGGCGATGTCGGCGATCCTGCGCACGGGCGAGAGATTTGGCACCGAACACCTGATCGCCCTCTTGATCGGCAATTCGACCGAGGCCATTCGTCGCTGCGGCCACGAGACCCTTCCCACGTTCGGCGTCGGCCGCGACCGCAGCGCAAACGAGTGGCGATCGATCTTTCGGCAACTCTATGCTGCGGGCCTGACCTTCCTCGACATGGCTAAGTTCGGCCGCTGGACCGTGTTGGATCGCGGGCGCCGCGTGCTGCGCGGCGATGAGCGGCTCGAATTGCGCAAGGACATTCGTCCGCCCTCGGCAACGGCACGGGCCGCGCAAAGGCCGGCGGGCGGAGGGCCGGCAGACGAGAGGGATTCCGAATTGCTGGAGGCGCTCAAGGATTTGCGGCGCACGATCGCGAAGAGGATCCGACAGCCGGCCTATGTCGTCTTCTCCGATCGAACGCTCGCGGAAATGGCCACCGTTCGGCCGACCGCGCTCGAAGAGATGCATCATATCTACGGTGTCGGCGAGGTTAAGCTCGAGAAATACGGTGCGCTTTTCTTGCAGATCATTGCAAGATATTCGCAAGCCGTGCGCCCGGCTTGAAATGGCACGAAGGCGAGGTGACAGCGCGAAGCCTGTTGTCCAGTTGTTTGTACCGCAATCGACTCTCTTCGCGTTAGAATGGCACGAACGCGACTTAGATCTTCGCCGAGGGCGTACGTCCGCTTCTAGGGCGAATAGTGAACTTGACCCGCTAACATCGATTAGGCCGCGATAATCGACGTGAGGCTAACGATTAAGCGGTAAATTGAATCGGCAAAGGGTCGGTTTTCATTAGGTACAGCGCGCATTGGTGCCCATCTATTGGATCAGGGCGTCCTCGTCCGAGGACAGCGGCCAGCCTGCCGGTCGGCAGGGATCAACGTGGAGCATTCTCCGATGGCAGACAGTAGCCGCACCATTGAGAAGAACATTGCTGACCTTCGCGAACTGATGCGATGCACGCTCGACAGGACGAAACACCCTCACATCCGCGAGCGTATCATGACCGAGATCGCGAAACTCAAGGCGCTCGGCTCGGGCGAGATGGACTGAATGGGAGTCAGCTAACGAGCAGCACCTGGGACGTAGTCGCCTCGCAGAACCGCCTGGAAAAGCTCTGCTCACCGCCGAGTTTCGCTTCGACACGCTTCGCGACCTTCTCACAGTTGGCGGCGATATCTTGCATGTGGCGCTTCGCGGCCGGGTCCGCGATCTGTTGCGCCATATTCCGCGCTTCCTCGACCCGCGAGTTACCGCAGCCTTGGCCTCGGCTGGCATCGCAGCCGCTAAGCGAGACGCTTCCCCTGAATCGCTGCGGCCTTTGGCCACGTATTCAGGCCCGCCTATGGCCGATGCGACGGCTCTTTAACATCGGTGGCTGCTTGTCAGCTAAGAACTACGCGCCGCGTGGTAGACTCCCGCAGTATGGCGGGATACTTTCTCAGATGAGCTCCGAGTGGGCGGTTCACTATTTCGATCCGCAGCTCGGCCGCGAGATAGCGTCGGGTCCGTTCTCTAGCTTGGTCGAAGCGGTGAGCTTCGCTGAGACCTACGAACGCCAAGGCCGCTTAGTTCGCTTTCTCGCCACTCCACACGGGAAGATGCACTGGCCGCTCAGCAAGCGACTGCCGGGCGGGTGAATCGTCATAATATTTGCTAATTACTCCGGAGGCGTGTGTCGATGGCGCGATGGTCGAAACAGAAAGCCGATTTAGAGACCAGGCTTCCGCCGCTAACGACCGATCACGGCTCGGCGGGGCCGGATTGGCATTCAATCAATAAGGCCGAAACCCCCGAGGCGAAAGTGCAGTGGACCGTGACCTGGGACACGGCCCGCCACGCGGATGCCTTTAACACCTCCTATCACAAGAGTGAGCCGGAAGCGATCGAGAGCGCCAGGCGGTTTTTGCGCTTGGGCTTCGTCGTCTATTCGATCAAGGACGGATCCGGGCTCGAAACGATGGACGAAAGAACGATCAAGGAGCGACTCGCCCCCGCCCCACTTCCCCAAACAGCCGCGCGATTCTAATTCTAAGAGCGTTCAACGCAAGAACAGGCCAGCGGCGCGCACCTTGGCGGAAGCTGTCTCCAACGTTGCGGGTTAGTTTGCGCTGGTCAATTTGACGCCATTGAGTTCCGTGAGAGCCAGAAGCTTGGTGGCGCAGGAGTTGGCAACAGCCGATGTAATATCGGAATCGAGCTTTTGGCCGGATACCGCCGCCCAGCCACCCTTTTTGATGTAGTCGCTCTGGTCGTAGTCTTTCTCGCTCTTCTTGAGCTCTTGCCACCATGCAACCGCGTTCGGCTGCTGCTCGAAGCGCGCAATACAATAAGGCGTCGCTGCCGCGACGACTGCGGTTTGCGTCTGATTGTCCGCCAGCCGTTTGGCGGCTCCCGCGCTTACCCAGCCGAAACCAAATGCGAGTACGCCCACCACGCCACGGCGCCCAACACGACGCCCCAAAGACCTGGTTTAACCCATGAAGGAATCTTCATCGCGTTGCCCCTGTTCATTTCGAGAGAAAATATTTCTTATTGGTACCTAGACTACCATCAGAAACTAAGGCGCCGTCCATTGAATGCACTTCATGAAATTTTGTCGAACCGCAAAGACTTTTCAGATCATCGTCCGAACTCCTTTATGAGAGGGGAGCGCGCGACCTAACGGACTCTACGCCGTTGCTCTCCGTTCTCGGCACGACGTTCATATTCTGTTGCCAAGCGCAACATCATGTCGCGATCGCAGCTATCCGGCATTGACGCCGCGCTCTGACGTAGCTCCCGCGCGGTTTGCCGCATGCCATCGGGCGAATTTTTGACTCGTTCAGATGCTCTGCGATACGCCGCTTCCATTGCCCTGCGACGCTCAGTCTGTGTTGCGAGATCTTGCGGTGTCATGATTGTGATCTACACGCAAGGAGTGAGGGGGGTCGAAGATGAGCTCCGAGTGGGCATGCCGACGATTTGGCGGAACGACACGAGTCGTCGCCCCTCCTCATCCCAGAGCGCCAGCCGCGCCGATTTGATGCTGCCCCAAAGGGTCAGGCGCTTGGTGCGCTGCAATTCTCGGTTCTGCTCCAAGCATGCCCGCAAGTGGTAATTCGGGATCCGGCTTGCGAGATGATGGACATGGTGCAGGCCGATATAGCCCGTAAACCAGTGGAGGATGCGCGGCAGATCGTAAAAGGAGCTTCCTTCGATCGCGGCTGTCTGAAAGGCCCAGCGTCCCGAACGCTCCCAATACGTGTCCCCGAATTGATGCTGGACGCAAAAGAGCCAAATCCCGATCACGCTCGCGAGGTAAAGCACCGAAAACCATGCGGCCAAGAAGACGAGCGGCGTGATAATCAAAGATGCTCCCATAACAATCACGGCGGCGCCCACGTCGGTGCCGATCACGCTGGCCCAATTTCGCCAATCGCGGCGCAGCGTGCGCGCAGGTATGCGATTTTGAACCAAGAGCAGATAGAGAGGGCCCAGTCCAAGCAGAACGAACGGGTTGCGATAGGCTCTGTAGAGCATTCTTCGCCAGGTCGATTGCGACAAATATTCGGCCACGGTGAGCGTTGTGATATCGCCCGTACCGCGTTGATCGAGATTGCCGGTCGTCGCATGGTGGACCGCATGCGCCCGGCGCCAGGAGCCAAAAGGCACCAGCGTCATTAGGCTGATGACGCGGCCGACCGTTTCATTGCAGCGACGCGATCTCAGGAACGAGACATGTCCACAATCATGCTGAATGACGAACAATCGCACCGCGAAGAGCGTCGCGGGGATTGCCATTAGCCAGGCAAACCAATCAGCGTGGCCGGCGCCATAGAGCAGAACCGCCATGCTTCCTAGGAACGGCAATACCGTGTTCAGGAGTTGAAAGCTCGCCCGCAATGTATTCGGCTTGGCATAGCCTGCCAGGCACTTGCGCCACTCCCGCGAGGAGAGATCGTGGAGTGAAATGTTGGCGGCCTCGGGGCGCAGCACCGGCGTTGTGCATCCAGGATGGTCTCGAGGAGATAGTCAGACAAGAAGGGCGGCCGAAGCCGCCCCGCGCGATTCAGGCGTTCTTCAGATTGACTGCCGATACTTTGCCTTGTTGGCCGCGCTCCACGTCGTAGCTCACCTTCTGTCCTTCGCGAAGACTGCCGAGGCCGGAGACTTCGACTGCGGAGATATGGACGAACACGTCTTTGGCGCCATCATCCGGCTGGATGAAGCCATAACCCTTCGCTGAATTGAACCATTTGACAGTTCCAGTGGACATGAAGTCCCTCCAAAAACAAATGCCGCGACACGGATGTGCCCGCGGATCAACTACGATTTTGGATAGGACCGAGTCTGGCTCGCAGGAGCGTGGAGCGGGGCCGACCCAAGGTCGATTTGACTTAAACAGTATGCTCCTGCTGGCGCTCTATTTCAAGGTGAACCCCTTGGGCTTCGTGAGGGCGCCCGCAATCACACGAGATCACCCTTCATCCCGGCCCCCTATCAATCAATAGCCTTGGCGTTCCATGCGTTTGCGCATGGCCTTGCGGTAACGTCGGACAGCTTCGGCCTTCTCGCGTGCGCGTCGTTCGGAGGGCTTCTCGTAGGCGCGACGCCGCTTCATCTCGCGAAAGATGCCTTCGCGCTGCATTTCCTTTTTAAGAATTCGGAGCGCGCCATTCATATCATTGTCGCGGACAAAAACCTGCATGCCTCACCGGCTCGTTGAATGAACAGACGATCGAATGACGCTCGTTGGATGGCAGACATAACCAAACATGGGGCTTACTCGTGCCACACCGAGTACACTCGTCGATGCGTAAAAATTCCGCTCGCGGTGCGGCGGGCTCTATCTGTACTCACGAGCTCGATTCCGTCGTATCGCCGTCCGTAGAGTGGCTCTCCGGTGCATCGGCGGAAATGGTTTCTTGCGTCGCCGCTTTTTCGGCGCGACGCTGCATTTTTGCCTGCTTCCTCTGTTCCTTCGCGCGCTCTCGATCGGCGCGCTGCATGCGATAGTTCGGCTTGAAAGGCATTGTACTCCTTAGTGCTCTCGCTAGCGCAGATGAACTTCGGTTCGCATTCTGCGATCGGGCGTTACCCGTCCGTCAAAATAATGAAAAGGAGATCGAAGGTCACTCGCAGAGAGCAAAGGGCCAGTGATTCGTCGAATCCAACTTAGATAATATCGGTCGTTCCAACGTTGCTTGCAACCTCGCAGTTTTGACCGCCCGCAAGCGCCTCCAGGCCCTTTGCCGATGCGAGGCTAGGGGAAATCCGACGTGCGTAAAAGAATCGATGTTTTTTGGTCTTGCACGTCATATTTGTCGCTGGCTTTTTGTTGGATCGCCGTGCGCCATTTGTCGAAGGCGGCCAGGCAGGATTGCTTGCTGCCGCGACCGGCGCCGAAATGATCGATGAGTGCTTCCATCGAGATCGCGCAGGGCCGCGGATTGCCGGAATCCTCGCCAAGAAAATTGACAATGTTTCTTCTTAGATCCCAGCCCCGAATTTGCTTTGGGAACATAAGTGGCATCTCACCGCCCCATTGCTCGCGTCAAGTGACGCGATTTCGAAATCTCAATCGGTCACTTTCCTCAACGTCTGGGAAAGATTCGCTTGGCGACGGGCCAAAAGATCTCGTCATGCAGATCAAGCAGCGATTCGTGAAGCCAATAATGAGTATTCAGCAAGGCATGAAGCGGCGTTTCCTGCGCGGGCAATCGGGGTTGCCTTTCGACGTCTTCCATCCAGCATCCGGCTGCGTCAAAAGCGTCGCGTGCGACATCTGTCAGGCGTTGCTCATCGAGGTGTTCGATTGGGCCGAATCCATATTGATCCGAAACGAACTGCAAAATGCGGCCGAGAGCTTGGTCGCGTTGGTTTCTTGCGGTCGCTATTCGCCGCCTCGCCACCTCCGGATCACCCCCGCTGTCCGCGTAGGCGGTGTAGATCACCTCGTAATCTTCTGCGTTTAACGGGTGAGCATCGTTACGGTCCCGATCTTCTCGTTCGATCGACTCGACGGTGGAAGCTAGCCGGCTCAAGAAGGCGGCGTCGAAGATTTTCTCATTCATCGTCATTCCTGTTGAAATGGTCCAAGGCATTTTGTTGAGGCGCTTGAGTACGCAACGGGGTTCTTAACTCCGTTTGAAATTTATTTTCGCCCCGAAAGAAATGTGCAATATCCGCAGATTCTCTCCGCTTGGAATTATCGCGGTTCCAAAAGGCCCAGCCATGCAATGAGCATAGCCATTATTGCGTTAATTGTTGGATTTTCGCGAAGACAAGTCCCATATAGCACGAACGAGATCAGGTCAATGGCCGCGGCGATCCAATGCCAGCTCGCAATAAAGAGAGACGCCGAGAATCGCGAGCGGTGGCCGCTCTTTGGGACGCGACACGGAATGGTCGCAATATGGCGATGGAAGAATTCGAGACCACGGCCATCGATGGGGTGCTATTGGGCCCCATCGTCTGGGCGCTCCGCTACTCGGCCGGCGAGGTTTACCTCAGGGAGGTTGAAACGAGCTCCATCTCGGCATGAGCACTTCCAGTGCGGGCACGAGCGCGCAGACCCGCCGTAAGTGGCAAGACCCGTCGTCCGCAGTCATGAATTCCGAGTCTCTCGACAATGAGGCACTAACGCGCGGCATCATTGGTGTGCGCGGGCGAGATGTTTCAGCAATCGCCCGAGAAAATACGCGGAGATCGGCGCTCGCGGGAAGGGCCGAAGAAACGCGGAATTGGCTCAGGGTGCTCAAGCTGATTCAGCAGCAAGAGTAGGCGCTGCCAGCATAATCAGTCTTTCCCCAATTGAAACGGGGGGATTGGCCTGCGTCAGCGCTCGATGACCTTACCCTCCGGATCGATCGCCACATCGACGCGCCGGCCGTCCTTGCTTGCTGAACCGATCCACGAGCCCGGCGAGACTGCGGATTGAATAATGATCACGTGCGTGTAGCCATCGTTCTGCAGCAAGAGAATTGAGCGCGACCATGTCGTCGCGTTGCCGGAGACGGGAGGCCCGAGGCGGTCGGCAAACGCGGCCGAACTTGCGATACATGCAAGCGGGATCGCCGCAAGGACAAAAACCTTCCAGATCATCGCGCAAACTCCTTTATGAGGCGGGAGCGCGCTCCGAATGGCGATCCTTCGGACCTCGATCCCTTTGCGAATGGACTCATCGTGGCACGAGCCGAGACGTGCCGGCAGCGTCCTGCGATTTGCGCCGCCATGGGACATAGCTTCGTTGAGGCGGAAGCGTATCTTCACGATCATCCGCGCGAATCGCTTTCCCTCTTAAAGCATCGATTTCCGAAAATCGAGGACAAGGTCCTCGCCGCGGCGTTCGACGTGATCCTGAAAATCAGCCCAAATCCGCCACGCGTCACGGCGAAGGCCATCGAGAATACGGAACGGCTAAACATCGAGGCCGGCCTGCTGAAGCCACAAGACAAGCTAGACTCTTACGACGGCATCACGACCGACGAATTTCTCAGATAATCCTCACCTCTGCACCGAGCGAGCGCCCAGCTTGCCCGTCACCGCATGTGATGCAGGTGGCAGGCTCGATATCCTAACCGTTCAAGAATTCACTTTACGAATTCGTCTGTGACGATTCCCGCGAACGATTTGAGCCTCTCTTCAGGCTTGAGCAGACCGGCGTCGATATTGAAACGTTCAGCATTTTCCAAGCCCTTTTGGCTCACGAGGGGCGGACTGGGGCTGATTTCATGCAATACATCGAATGCTGCGGCGAACACCTTGGCATCGAGTTTTGGAAAGCGCTTCTTCAACACCTCCGCCGCCTCTTTCGGCCGGTCGTGAATATAGGCTTCCGCTTCGGCGAAACTATGGCCCATTGCCATACAGACGGATCGGCGCTGCTGACAGGTCTCAGGCCGCGTCGCAACAATGCTGGTGGCAAAGGGATCGAGATCGGCGGGATCGCCCTTAGGACCGCTTGCGACCGTTACCGCGGCTCCCTGAGTGACCGGTATCAGCGGCCAGGGCGGGGCCATTGCGAAGCCATCGATTTGCTTCGTCTGAAACGATGCAAGCATATTGGCAGGCTGCATGGTCGGAATTTGCATTCCGCTCGGATCGATTCCTGCGCGTTTGAGGATTAGGAGCAGATAGCTGTCGATCAACGACCCGGTCGAATCCACGGCGATCGTGCGATTGCGCAGTATCGCGGCACGCTTCTTCAAGGGCGCTCCAGGGTCGAAGCCTGCGGCGTCGGCCAGATCTTTGCGCAGAACGATGATCGTGCTCGGCTTATCGATCGTCTCGGCAATAACAAGCAGCTTCTGTCCCTTGGCGATCGCGCGCGTAATCGAAGTGGAAGCGGCCTCCACGAAATCCGCACTGCCCGAAATAACGGCGTTGGTCGCGCCGACGCCGTGGATGAGCACGGTTTTCACATTGAGGCCATTCTTCTTGTAGATCCCGAGGTCCTCGGCCAGATAGTTGGCCCCGAATGAGATGGTAAAAGCCGGATTTGCCATGACGACGTCGGTGAGTTTTCCCGTCTCGGCGGCAGACGCCGGAGACGAGACAACTGCCATGGCGATCGATAATGCGGCCGTTACGAACCGCAGATCCGTCCCTAACATCTTCATGACCTCCCCGTCATTCTTGGTTTAGTTGATCTCCAGCCGGCGCCTCGGCCAGCAGCGCTGAAATCAGCTTATCGATCGCCTTCGAGAACGTCGCTCGCTCGCTTTCGCTTAAAAGCAATTCCAGGCGGCGTTGCCGCTTGCGCGATAGCCGCATCACCGAGCGATATAGCTGCAAACCTTTCTCGGTGATGGAGAAAAACGGAGCCCGAGCATCTTCGGGATCCTCTTCGCGCACGACGTAGCCGCTCTTGATCAAGGGCGGCAGCGCGGAAGATATTTGCGGCTTGGCCAGAAGACTGCGTGAATGGATTTCACTGATCTTCGACGGTGATACGTGCTCGAGTTGAATGAGAACGCGCCAATCCATCTGCGATAGCCCGAACGGCTCTGCCAGCATCTGGCGCGTCTCGCGGGCAATCAACCGACTGAGAAGCGACAAACGATGGGTGTAAAACGCTTCCGATTCATAGGAGCCGGTGCGTTGCAGCCCGAGCGCCCGACCGCCCTCCGGCGGCGCCGGACGAAGTCCCTTTTCGGCGATCGCCGTCGCCTTCACCACGCACCTGCCTCCTTGAGAATTTCGCGGACTTCGGGCCAATACCCGCTGCCGCGCGTGCCCATATCAGCCATGAATTTCGACGGCATCACATCGATCATCGCCGGTCGAAAACTCGGACGCGCCTTTATCCTTTCATACCAATCGTCGAGGCGCGGGCGGAAATGGCGCCACCATTCCTGATAATTGAGCATATCGAGCCGCACCAGATAGGGTGTCGCGGCGGCATCGGCGATCGAATAGCTCTTGCCGGTGAGCCAAGCCCCCGACTTGGCGAGCTGGTCCTCCAGCTTCGTCAGAAAGCGGTCATAGACGAGCACCGCGTGCTTTGCGTCTGGGGCTTGATAGCCCTGCTCGATAAGCCGCTTGCGCCGCGCAAGTTTGTCCTTATCGGTGTGGCCGTCATAGAAGCGCTGCAATTCTTCGGGCGATAACTTCAGCACCTCATGCCGATGCGTGGCCGGATAGGTGATGCCGGCACAAATGCCGTTCATATAGGTATCGACGTCACTCGCCCAGATGCGCATCACCGAACGATCGACGAGATCGGCGGGACGTAACGGCGGGTCCGCGAAAACGTCGTCGAGATATTCGCAGATCACCGCGGATTCGACGATCGCCTGGTCGTCGTGCACCAATGTCGGGACGACCGCATTCGGATTGAGAGCCACATACCAAGGCTGGAATTGCTCTCCTTTCAGGATCTCGATAATCCTGCTCTCCCAGGGCAGCTCCTTCTCGTGGAGAACGAGACGCACCTTTGCCGCACAGACCGAGGACGGAAAGTGATAGAGCGTCAGCATGACCCGTCTCTCCTAAAGCGCTTCGGCGCGCATCGCCCAGGGCGATTTTCCATTGAACGGCTCGGCCGTGGCGATGATCGCCTCCACCTCGGGCCAAATCTCCGCACCGCGTTTTGCCATATCACGCCGGAGCTGATCCGGCACGATGTTGAGATGGGCGCGCTGGAACGCCGGACGTGCCTTGATGCCGCTGTACCAACGTTCGACATGGGGTAACCTGCCGACCCACCATCTCTGAAACTGAAGCAATTCCAAAACCGCGACATAGGGGGCGGTTTCGACGTCAGCGAGGCTGAGGAAATCACCGACGAGCCACTCTGATCGGCCGAGCTGCAATTCCATCTTCTGAAGGAATTTATGGTAGGTCAGCACCGCGCGACGCGCATCGGGTGACGCGTAGCCTTCCGCCATCCAGGCCCGTTTCCTTTCCGCGAGTCTCTTGTTCGGGTGATGCTCGAAATAGGCGTTCAGTTGTTCAGGCGCGAGCTTGGCAAGCTCGTGTCGGTCGTTCGCCGGGAAGATCGTTCCAGCAAGCGATACGCTCATGAAGGTCTCGATGTCCTTGCACCAGACCCGCATCCGCGCGCGCAGCGCCAAATCGGCGGGGGCGAGCGGCCCTTCCGGAAAGGCTTCCTCGAGATATTCGCAAATGACGAGAGATTCGCGCACCGGCCGACCGTTATGGACCAATGTCGGGACGACGGCGGCTTCGTTGATCGCGAGGTACGCGGCCGAAAATTGCTCGCCCTGGTAAAGATCGACGATCGCGCTTTCCCACGGGATTTCCTTTTCCTGAAGCACAAACCGCACTTTCGCGGACGAAGGCGATGCAGGGTGATGGTAGAGGGTCAGCATTGATACCGTCCCGGCATTGTGAATGTTCTATTATTAACGTTTTTCGTTCACTTGTAAACGATCTCGTGGCGTTGCGACTGCGTGTGTCTCTAGCGGAGCGGCGCTAAGCACGGCGCTATGAGGATTCTTGCTGGATAAACCAGTTGCTGGGCAGCTCTCGACCGAGTCCGGCGCGACGTGCGTGCTCGAGGACGATAGCGCCTACCGCTGCGTAGGCTGTCCCCGGGCCCGAGCTGTCGAAGCCCCCAAAGA
This sequence comes from Allostellaceae bacterium, assembly GCA_035605975.1. Taxonomy (GTDB): domain Bacteria; phylum Pseudomonadota; class Alphaproteobacteria; order ATCC43930; family CGMCC-115725; genus CAIKMD01. Next base: position 21,301 of record DATNGG010000167.1, read on the forward strand.
TCGTGACCTGTCCCAAATCGCTGCGGCCTCGATCCTTGCCCGCGATGATGTCGCCGAGAAGAGCCAGCCCGCGAGGCGGCGACGGCTCTTGAGCCGTTGCCGGCCGCGAAGGCGGCCGTTGCGCTGCGAGCCGCGCCGGTTGCCAGCGTAAGGTTTGGTCCTGGGTTTGCACGACGATGAGGGAGGCCCGCTCGTAGGCGAACCGATCACCTTTGCCCGGTCCGGCAAAGCTGACGTGCTGACCGGGTTCGATCCATTCTCCCAAGACCACAGGGTCGAGTGAGCTGGTGGCGGTGGCCACGATATCGGCGCCGCGCATTGCCTCGCGCGCCGAATCGCATACGCTAATCTTCACCCCCAGCCGCTCGGCCATGTTCCTTGCAAACGCTTCGCGATGCGCTTTTGTTGGGCTGAACACTTGCACTTTCTCGAGATGCCGCACGGCGGCGATGGCGGCCAGTTGCTCGCGGGCCTGCCCGCCCGAGCCCAAGAGACCGACGATTTTGGCGTCTTCCCGCGCCAGATACTTCGCCGCCAGGCCATAAGTGGCGCCGGCCCGCATCACTTGCAAACGCGCATCCTGGATGATTGCGAGCAACTCGAGAGTTTGGATATCGAATAGCAGAATTAGGCCGACATATCCGGTACCGCCCCCTGCAAGCGGCAACGGATCGAGGCGCGACGAGGAGCCATTGCCCCCGCGCTGCATCATATTCGATGTGACGCGCGTCGCTGCCAAACCGATCGACGGGAGCGCCGCATCCCAGCTTTTGAGAAGGTAATGACGGCCTGCTTCCGGCTGCGGGACGATCAGCTCTGAACGCGGACGGCTTGCCGCATCGCCCTTGCCGAGCTCCAAAAAGGCCCTCTCGACTGCTGCAAGGCAGTCATCCATTGTCAGGATGCGGATGACATCTTCGTTCGAAATAATGAGCGGCATAATCCTCTCCGCTCTCAGCTGCGCCCCTGGGTGACCGGATCATGCCCGAACGCCTTGGCAACTTCCTTGCGAGCGCTTGGACCGGCGCGATTCAACACGCGCTCATGGACGAGGGGATTGATGCCTAACTGCAGCCAGCTTTCCGAGTACATCTGCCGGACACGTAATCCGCGGGCCTTCAGCGCATCGGCTTCAAGAACAGTCTCCAACACGAGCTCGAGGTCGCGAGCGATCAGGCTCGTCGCCTTATAAAAGATGAGTCCATCCTTGTTCACGCCCCAGACCATATTCGGACGAATCCCGTAGAGCTGATGCGCGTCGCCTTCCAAAGAGTCCGCCACCAGGTGCGGCTCGACACCTTCGAGCCGCTGAAGCTCGCGGGCGCGGTCCAACTTTTCCTCGAGACTGGTATGCGGCGGATAATTCTCTGCGGCATGCGCCTCTCTTACATAGATGATGAGGATTGAAATATCCGTGCCGGCGAATTTTCGATGCAGCCGATTGAGCTCCGGAATATCGTTTATAAAGATCGGCGCTGTGAGGCAGCCAAAAGCGAACGCGACATGCTTCTTGCCACGAATATCGGAGAGTTTCAGCATCGTTCCATCGAGCTGGTACGCGGTGAAATCGGGCGCCAGCGCGCCGACGCGCAATCTCGGATGAAAATCGAGCCCCGCCTCGTCTTGGACCTTGCGTATTTCCGGTGTGAATTCGCGGTTGTTATAAATGGCTGCACGTTCCGACAACGTCATTCGAGGTCTCCCCAAGAGCTTGAGCTCATTTGATTCGCATAAGCTGCACGACCAAGCAGGATGGCGCAAGTTACCGAGCAGTCAGAGCGAGAATTTGCCTGCAGCTTCGTTACGTTAGATGCGACCAATTCGCACCTCAGATCACGCGATCGAGCGCCATCGCGATCGGCGCCGGACGAAGGGGCAAGAATGGCGCTTTCCGCGCCGCCGGACAGGTGGTTGCCGCTCTTTGGGAAGGCATGCCGATCGAGTCTGTCGACACAGCCGACATTGCGCTAAAGGGCAGCGATCGCCCGCAGCTTCCCGCCCGGCGCTGCGATGTCCTCGCCGAGCTCGCGATCGGCCTCGCCGGAATTGCCGCCGAAGCGCGTTACAGCTTCGGCACGCCTACACCAGAGCAAGCCGGACGAATTTCGGTCTGCGTCCACTCGTCCTTCAGCGCTCGGCAACTTGCAGCTTTTGCGATCGTACGGGAACTCATCGCGGCGATCGATTCCCACGACGGTCAGGACATTCTGTTGCAAGGGTGGACGCAGGCGCTTTCATTCGTCGCCGAAGAGGCCAACTGGGAAGCCATTGAATTCTTCGCGCCTTGGGGTCTAGCAGGCCTAGTTGCTCTCGACCTGTGTGGCTCGCAGTCGGGCTTTTCGGCGCGACCGGGAAATCTGGCTCAGCCGCCACGGATGCCGCGGCAGGGCTCGCTAAGGCACGAGTCTCGCTTCGCGGACGGGTTGGCTCATAGCTCAGCCGGCCATCCGCACCGCTTCGCAGCGATCGCTTGCGCCGGCAACCAGAGCGCCGACGCCGGTGAAGTCCATGCTGTGCGCCGGGGCCGGCCGCGAGGGGGCAAAGCCGCGCGCGGACGGGCGCCGCTCGATCGAGGTCACGATCTCGCCGGCGCGCGCCGCCTGAGGCGCGGCCGGGCCGCTCTCGCGCAAGCGCTCGATCATGAAATCGAGAAAGCTGCGAATCCGCGTCGCGAGGTGCCGCCCGGACGGGTAGAGCGCATGGATGATCCGAGGCGCGGCGTCATAGCCGGGCAACAGGCGAACGAGCATCCCGCGCGCGAGATCATCGGCGACGCAGGAAAGCGGCAGGAGGCAAATGCCCTGTCCCGCGAGCGCGCCCGCCCGCAACCCCTCGATGCTGTTGCTGCGCAAATTGCCCGCGACATCGACCGCGTGCTCGCCATCCTTCCCGGCAAAGCGCCAATGACTAACGGCGAGGCTGCCGACAAGATCGAGGCAATTGCGCGCCGCGAGGTCGCGCGGATGCTCGGGCGAGCCATGCACGGCGAGATAGGCGGGCGCGGCGCAGAGCGCCAGCCGCGCAACCCCGAGACGCCGGCTGATCAAAGAGCAATCGCGCAACGGGCCGGCGAAGATCGCCAAATCGAACTTCTCCTCGACCATGTCGCCCAGCGTTTCCGCGACGATGAGCTCGCAGGAGATCTCGGGATAGAGCGCCGCGTATTCGCCGACCAAGGGGGCGATCACATGCGCCAGGCGGATATCGGCATTGAGCCGCAAAGTCCCGTTCGGCTTCGCTTGCAGCGCGCCGGCGAGGCTTTCGACCTCGGCGAGCTCGGCGAGGATGCGGCTGCAGCGCTCGTAGAACGCCTCTCCTTCCTCGGTGAGGCTCACCTTCCGCGTGGTGCGGTTGAGCAGCCGAACCCCCAATTGCTGCTCGAAGGATTGGACGCGCGAGGTCACGCTGGTCGGCGATATCTCGAGGCGCCGGGCGGCGCCCGTGAAGCTGCCGGCATTCACGACCTGGACGAAGGCCGACATGCTGCTCACCTGGTCCATCACACCCTCCCCTCTTCGAAAGCTTTACGCCGCGATGCCGCAGCATTGGGGCGAGGCCGCTCTCTCGCGGCGCGACCTGGGCGAAAAATATTCGCATCCGCCCGCGCCCTGCGCATCGGCGCGCCAAGCCTCGTCCGCCTCGCACCCTTGCGCCTCCGGCGTAATCCAGAAGGCGGCGAAGTCGCGCCGGCCTTGCCCGTCCCAGCCGCGCTCCGTCACCTCCTGATAGGCGACGACAAGGATGGCGAGCTTTCCGGGTCTGCCCATCATCTCGGCGCGATCGATGCCGAGCGATGAGACCAAGGCGTTGATCGCCTGGGTCGCCGCGAGATGCGGGTTGTGAGCCTGGCCGGTTCCCGAACAGAGACCGCACACCAACCAACGGCGGATGAAGCTTCGGACACTCATTCTCATCTCCCTCGGCGAGCACTTCGGAAGTGCCGCTCTCAAACGCGTGCCGTGTTGCGAGGTGCTTTCCGTTCGAGCCCAATCCGTCTCGGTAGGGGCGGGCTTGGCGATACTGATATCAGGCTTCGAAAGGCCGGGCTGTGACGGGTGTCACAGGCAATTCTCCCTCCGCGAGATCACCCTTTCGGCCATCGACGAGGATGCCCGGTTTGGCTCAAGCGCCTGAAAAATTTGCTTTTCTCGACGATGACAGCCGCGACGTATAATCTCCGGCAGGCTGTCTCGGGCGCGACCGGCTGAAAAGGAGATGGCCCGATGCGATGGCATGCGCAGTGTGATTTCGGACGCCTCGTGAGCACGAGGCCGGATGTATCGCGCGCCGCTCCCGGCCGCCGCGCCTGCGCGATGCCTTTGCCGCGATTTGCCGGGGTGGCCGAGTGACGCCGCCCGATGGGAATCGCGCCGCGCCGCGGCCGGCCCGGGCACCGCGCGTGCGCGGGCGCCTCTTCCGCAAATATGTCGTGCTGTTCGCCGCGGTGGTCTCGATCGTCCTTCTCGCCAACGGCTTGCTCGAGATCTGGTTCTCATACCAGGACCACGAGGCCTCGCTCATCCGCTTGCAGCAGGAGCAGGCGGAATCGGCCGCGGCCAAGCTCGGCGAATTCGTCACCGAGATCGAAAGCCAGGTCGGCTGGACGACGCAATTGTCGTGGTCGGCGAACAGCCTCGAGCAGCGCCGCTTCGACGCGCTGCGGCTGCTGCGGCAGGTTCCGGCGGTCACGGAGCTGGCTTTGCTCGATTCGGCCGGCAAGGAAAGGCTGCGCGTCTCGCGCATCGCCATGGACGTCGTCGGCAGCGAGCGCGACTTTTCGCAGACGCCCGAATTCACCGAGGCCGTTGCGCACAAAATCTATATCAGCCCGGTCCATTTCCTGCGCGAGTCCGAGCCCTATATCACCCTGGCGCTCGCCGGAACGCGGCGCGAGAACGGCGTCAGCGTCGCCGAGGTCAATCTCAAATTGATGTGGGACGTGGTCTCGCACATCAAGGTCGGCACGCACGGCGTCGCCTATGTCGTCGATCGGCAAGGCCGGCTGATCGCGCATCCCGATATCAGCCTCGTTCTGCGCAACACCGACATGTCGCGCCTCGCGCAATTTCGCGCGGCGCGCGACGCAACCGACAACAGCAGCGCTGACGCCGTCCAGATCGCGGATGACATCCACGGTCGCCGCGTGCTGACCGCCTACGCCGTCGCCGCCCCCATGGGTTGGCTCGTCTTCGTCGAGCTTCCGGTCGCCGAGGCCTATGGCCCGCTCTACACCGCGATCCTTCGCTCGATCCTTCTCCTGTCGGCGGCTCTCGTCCTTGCCGGCCTCGCCGGATTTTTCCTTGCCCGCCGGATGGTCGGGCCGATCCTCGCCTTGCGGGCCGGCGCCTTGCGCATCGGCAGCGGCGACTTCGCCCAGCGCATTGCGATCAAGACGGGCGACGAGCTCGAAGTGCTCGCCGACCAGTTCAACGACATGGGCAGCCGGCTCCAGCAGTCCTATGCCGATCTCGAGAAAAAGGTCGAGCTGCGCACCCGCGAGCTGGCGCAGTCGGTCGAGGAGCTCCGTGCCTTGGGCGAGGTCAGCCAAGCCGTCAACTCGACGCTCGATGTGTCCTCGGTCCTCGCGACCATCGTTGCGAAAGCCGTCCAGCTTTCCGAGACGGATGCCGGCGCGATTTATGTCTTCGACGAGCCTCGCCAGGAATTCGCGCTGCGCGCGACGCATGGCATGTCCGACGATCTCATCGACGCCATCACCCGCCATCAGGCGGAGCTCGGCGACACCACCATCGGCGAAGCCGCCCAAACCGGCAAGCCGACCCAGATTCCCGATCTCCTCGAAACGCCGCATCTCCCGCTCCAACAGCTCGTCCTCCAGGCGGGCTTCCGGGCGCTGTTGGTGGTGCCTCTCCTTCGCGGCAATCGTATCATCGGCGCGCTTGTCGTCCGGCGCCGCGCACCCGGCTCCTTTCCCTCGGCCATTGTCGAGTTGCTCGAGACCTTTGCGGCGCAATCGGCGCTCGCCATCCACAATGCCAGCCTCTTCACCGAGATCGACGAGAAGAGCCGCGAGCTCGAAGTCGCGAGCCAGCACAAATCGCAGTTCCTCGCTAATGTCAGCCATGAGCTGCGCACGCCGCTCAACGCCATCCTTGGCTATACCGAACTGGTGCTCGACGACATCTATGGCCAGGTGCCGAATAAGATCCGCGAGGTACTGAAACGCGTGCAGACGAACGGCCAGCATCTGCTGGGGCTGATCAACGACGTGCTCGATCTCTCGAAGATCGAAGCGGGGCAGATGGCGCTCTCGGTTACGGCATATTCGCTCGACGACATTCTTCACGGCGTCGTCGCGTCGCTCGAGCCGCTCGCCGCCGAAAAGCGGCTGAAGCTCGCGCTCGATCTCGCGCCTGGCCTGCCGATCGGCCATGGCGATGCCCGGCGCATCGCGCAGGTCCTGCTCAATCTCGTCGGCAACGCCATCAAATTCACCGATCGCGGCGAGGTTGGGGTGGCGGCCATGGCCGAAAATGGGCGCTTCCGCATCGCGGTGCGCGACACCGGTCCGGGGATCCCGCCCGCCGAGCAGAAAAGGGTGTTCGACGAATTTCACCAGGTCGACAATTCCACCACCAAAGCCAAAGGCGGAACGGGTCTTGGCCTCGCCATCGCCAAGCAGATCATCGACCTGCATGGCGGCAAAATCTGGCTCGACTCGAAGCCCGGCCAAGGCTCGACCTTCACGATCAGCCTTCCGGTCGTGGTGGAACGGCAGATGGAGCGCGTATGACAAAGCGCGTACTCGTGGTCGAGGACCACGAAGACAACCGGCAAATCCTGCGCGACCTTTTGGGCAGCGCCGGATTCGAGATCATCGAGGCCGAAAACGGCGAAGAGGCGGTGACGCTCGCCGAGACCGGCCGGCCCGACGTCATTCTGATGGATATTCAACTGCCGGTTCTCGATGGCTATGAGGCGACGCGGCGCATCAAGGCCAATCCCCGCTCGCGCTCGATCCCAGTGATCGTCGTGACCTCCTATGCGCTGAGCGGCGACGAGGAGAAGGCCCGGCTCGCGGGATGCGATGATTACGTCTCGAAGCCCTTCAGCCCGCGCGACTTGCTGGCCAAGATCAGGCGTTATGTGTGAGGGAGCGACCGGAACGCGATGCAGGATCCGCCGCGCATATTGATCGTCGACGACAACGAGGCCAACCGCGACATCGTCAAGACGCGTCTCGCGGTGAACGGCTACGAATTTCTCGAGGCCGCGGATGGCGAGCAGGCGCTCGATGCGGCACGGCGCTTTGCGCCGGACCTGATCCTGCTCGATGTGATGATGCCGAAGATCGACGGCATCGAGGTCTGCCGCCGGCTGAGGGCCGAGGCGGGTGCGCCGTTCGTTCCGATCATCCTGGTGACGGCGCGCACCGACAGCCGCGACGTGGTGGCGGGGCTCGAAGCCGGGGCGGATGAGTATCTAACCAAGCCTGTGGACCAGATCGCGCTGGTGGCCCGCGTCAAATCGATGCTGCGCCTCAAAGAGCTGCATGACCGCGTCACCGCTCATGCGCGCGACCTCGCGGACTGGAACCGGGCCTTGGAGCAGCGTGTCGCCGATCAGGTCGGCGAGATCGAACGCATCGGCCAGCTGAAGCGGTTTCTCTCGCCGCAGATCGCGGAGATGATCGTCTCGACTGGCAATGAGAAAATCCTCGAAAGCCATCGCCGCGAGATCACCGTCGTCGTCTGCGACCTGCGCGGCTTCACCGCCTTCTCCGACACGGCCGAGCCCGAAGACGTCATGACGCTGCTGCGCGAATACCAGGCAACGCTCGGCCGGCTCATCGATAAATACGAGGGAACCCTCGAGCGGTTCACGGGCGACGGGCTCCTCGTCTGGTTCAACGATCCCGTCCCCTGCCTCGATCCTTGCAGCCGCGCCGCGCGCATGGCGATCGACATGCGGGATTCGGTCTCGCGCATGACGGCGAAATGGCGCGACCTCGACCACAATCTCGGATTTGCGATCGGGATCGCCCATGGCTACGCGACGCTTGGCCGGATCGGCTTCGAGCGGCGCTTCGACTATGCCGCCGTCGGGGTGGTCGTCAACCTCGCGGCGCGGCTTTGCGCCGAGGCGAGCGACACGCAAATCTTCATCGACAGCAAGGTCTTTGCCGCGATTTCGGCGCAGGCAACGGCGGAGCCGGTCGGCGAGCTGGCGCTGAAAGGTTTCAACCGCCCGGTGAAGGCTTATAATCTTCTGGCGGCGCGATGATGTCGGAAGAAAGGCGGCGCGCTGTGGCAGCCGATGCGATCTCGCAGGATTTAGTCCGGCATTTGGGCAAATGCCTGTTGTTCCGCGCGCTCGACGATGCGGCGCGCGAAGAGCTTGCCTCGCGCGTGCACCACCGCCAGTTCAAATCGGGCGAGCCGATCTTCCATGTCGGCGCTCCCGGCCAAAGCATGATGGTGATCCTCAAAGGCACAGTCAGAGTGTCGCTCCCCGGCCCCACCGGCAAGACCGTCATCCTCGCCGATCTCACCACCGGCGACATTCTCGGCGAGGTCGCTCTGCTCGATGGCGGGGGCCGCTCCGCCGATGCGACGGCGCTGACCAATTGCACGGTGGCAACGCTCGAGCGGCGCGAGGTTCTGCCGCTGATCGAGAAGCGGCCGGAAGTCTGCCTGAAGCTGCTCGAGCTGATGTGCGCGAGGCTGCGAAAATCGGACGAGCGCATGGCGGAGATCGCGTTCTTCGAGCTGCCGGCGCGGTTGGCGAAAGTCCTGCTCGAGCGGATCGGCCAAGCCGGCGGCAGCGCACCGAAATTGTCGCTATCGCAGAGCGAGCTCGCGAGCATGATCAATGCGAGCCGAGAGAACGTCAATCGCTGTCTCAAGGATTGGCAGCGCCGCGGCCTGGTGAGCCTCGACGAGCGCTGGATCAGCATCCTGCAGCGCGACGCCCTCGGCGATATCGCAAGCCGCCTTTGACTGCTTCGGCTGCCGCGCCCCGCGGGGCTGGCCCCGTCACGCTAAACGAAAATGTTGCCGCGCACGATCATTCATAATGATTATTGTCTCGTTTTTCGCGTCACGGTATAGTCAAACGAAATCAAAGTACGGATTGCGGACGCAGACAAAATCTTCGCCGTAAAGCCGTGGGTGGCACAAGCGTCAGATCAAGTGGCATGAACGTGTTGCCAGCGAGGGCTGGTTCTGCGAATGCGTTTGCAACGGCTTTGTTCGCCTTTGCGGCTTGCCATCCCTGCCTCGGCGCGGATGCGGTGGTTGGCGCGCGCGCGCAGCGACAAACACCGCGCCACTCCTGAGATCACGATCCGCTTCGACTTCCAAGGAACCAGCGAGCAGAGCTTATCGGCGGGCGAGCGCGCATCCTTCTGCGCCGCATTTCGCCGCGAACTGACAAGTCTCCGAACGTGGCTGGCTAACTGGCAAGACCCGCCGGACGAGTTGTCCGTTCCCACACTGCAGGTGCTGGTCTCGGATGGCTACAAAATTTCGCGGGCGCTGGTGCCGGCCTGGGAGCGCCGCAGCGGCGTGCTGGAATTCCCGACCTCGCGGGTGGTGAGCGGCAAGGCGGCGATCCTCCATGAGCTGACACATGTCTACCTGCCGAACGGCAACCGGTTTCTTGCGGAAGGTCTCGCGACTTACCTTCAAGCGCGTCTCGGGGGCAATCCCGCCTTTCCCGATTTCGGCCGGCCGTTGCACGGCTTGGCGCGCGACGGTCTGCTCGAAATCGCTTCGGGGAAAGCGGAGACTTTCGCGAGCGTCGGGCTCGGCGAGCTCGATGCAACGCCGACGCCCAATCCCTTGACGCTCGCCGCGGCGGGGCGGCGCTATCGACGGCAAGCCGATATCCAGGCGGCCATCTATGCGATCGTCGGCTCCTTCGTCGAATTCCTCATCGCAGCGCAAGGGCTCGAGCGGTTTCAGCGACTCTATCGCGCAACGCCGCTGACGCCGGGACGGCTCGAAGCCGGCGCGACCGAACGATGGTCCGAAATTTACGGCCGCAGCCTCGCCGATCTCGAAGCCGACTGGAAATCGCTGATCGTCGGCGAGCATCGGCACGGCGGACCGAACGCACAAGCGCGGGCCCGTCGGCTCGCGTAGAAACCCGAACGAGGAGGACGACAATGCCGGAAATCAACCCGAAGCTCAGCCGCGCGGCGGTGAAACGCTCGGCTCGCAAGACAGCGGCGGGCAAGGGCCGCGTGCCGCTTCCCGGCGTCAAGACCGACGCCAAGCACGTCGACGCTTCCGACAAATGCGCTTATGCGGAAAACCGCGAACTGGCGCGGCTGATCGAGAAGGCGATGCGCACCGTCAAGAAGCACGACAAGAACGGTCAGCACTTCGTCCTCGGCTGGCGGCTCTATCCCAATCGCGATCATCCGCGGTGGAAGAACAAGGATGTTCATTCCTGCGGATGCGGCTGCGGCTGCGGCTCCTAGACCGCGCCGCGCCGTGAACTGAGTACGAGAGAAAAGAGCGAAGCACCGTTCGAAGGGGAGGTCCCAGATGCCAGCATCGCCGACGCAGGGCATTGGCGTGTTGTCGAGTATTTCCTTCAGCGGAACGAGGCTGGCAGATGCCTTCCTCAAAGGGCTCGGCCGCGAGGTCTATCTCAATGTGAAAGACAATCGCGGCTACGACGCGAAATCGCTGAACGAGGCTCTGCAAGCGCTGAACAACGACATCAAGATCGGCTTGATCGTGACGGCCGGCGGCCTGGTGGTGGCGCAGGAAGCGGGGAAGGATACGGGCGCGACCCTGCCCTTCATCTCGCTGGTTGGCGGCACGCCCGGCCCCTTCCCAAGCCGCGGCCAGGGATATTTTCGCGGCGGCGTGAGCCTCGAATCCTTTGCCGAAAATCCGCACCGGCTCGCTCACCTCGCCGGTCTCGGCATTCCCGAAAGCAAAACCTGCCTCCTCTCCAATCCCAATTCCTCGATGGCCGCCGCCGAAACCGCAGCATGGACGGCAGGCAAGCGCGGCCCGGTGATCAAGGCGGGAAGCGTCAGCAAGGGCAGCGCCAACAGTGCCGCGACCTATCGGCCGGCTTTTGCCGAGATCGAGAAAGCCGGAATGATGGCCGTCGTCGTCAGCGCCGATCCCTTCTTCCAGGAAACCATGGAAGAGCTGATCGACGCGGCTAATCGCTGGATCGCGCAGGGCAAGGGCCGGCGGATCAGCTATCCCTTGCACGAATATGAAAATCCCGCCGGGAAGTGCAAGCCCGCGCCCGGTTACACACTGCACGGCCCGGTTCTCGAAGAGGCCTATGAGGCGTTGGGCCGGATGGCGGCCGATTTCCTCGCCGATCAGCCCATTCGGCTGCAAACCCTCGGGCTCAGCGCGCCGCGCGATCGATGAAGCCTGGACGTTCGGCGCAACGGATCGGAACGGCATCGCAAGCGAATGCTGGCCCGGACGCCGCGCCGCTTGTGGGGATCGGGTACCGCGCCGTGCTCGCGGATTGGACGCGCGCTCATCTGGCGCGCTTCGATGTGCTCGAAATCACCGTCGATCACTGCCTCTATGCCGGGCCGGCGCAGCGCCGACACATCGACGAGCTCGTCGAGCGCGTTCCGCTCACCGCGCACGGCATCGGGCTATCGATCGGCACGGATTGTCCGCTCGATCCTGCCTATCTCGACCAAGTCGGCATCGTCATCGAGCGGCTGAAGGCGCCCGCCTATAGCGAGCATCTCGCCTTCACGCGCGTCCCGGGCCGCGATCTCGGCAATCTCTTGCCCGTGCCGCGAACCGAGGCGGCGGCAGCGCAGATCGTCGCGAAAATCCGCGACATCCGCGCGCGGCTCGGCGTGCCGTTCCTCATCGAGAATATCGCCAATATTTTCGAATGGCCGCAATCGACCCTGTCGGAAGCCGAATTCATCAGCCTGATTTGCCGCGAATCCGGCGCCGGGCTGCTGCTCGATATCGAAAACCTGCGCCTCAACGCGCGCAATCATCATGTCGATGCCCGCGCATTTCTCGACGCCTTGCCGCCGGGTCTGGTGCGAGAGATGCACATGGCGGGCGGCATCGCGGTGCGCGATGCAAGCTCCGGCGCCTCGATCCTCGCCGATTCGCACTCGCATCCGGTCGGCGAGGAGACGCTCGCCCTTCTCGATTATGCGCTGAAGCGGCATCGCCCGCAGACGCTCATCCTCGAGCGCGACGACCGGCTCGAGGCCGGCGACGAGATTCTGGCCGATGTCGCGCGGATTCGCGCGCTGCTTGCCGAGCGTAATGCTGCGATCGATCCGGCGCCCGAGCATCGGCGGGAGACGCTCCTCGCTCGGCAGACCCAATTGCTCGCCTATCTCACCAGCGCGCCGGCCATTTTCGGCGGCGGCCCGGCGGCGGCGCTTCCGCCGCTGCTCGAAGGTATCGATCCCGTCCGGCTCGATTTCGAGGCGCGCTTCTCGCATGAGAAACGCATGGAAAAGCTTGCAAGAATCTTCCCGCGCACGCTCGATCTGTTGGAAGCACAACGAGCGGAGCTCCTCCAAGCCTTTGCCGAGGCTTGCCCGCCGGCGAGCATCGGATTGTTGGAAACGGCGCAGCAATTCTTGGATTTCCTGTCGGCGCGCCCGCCGCGCGCGGGCCGCTCGAACTATGCGTGCGATGTTGCCCGATGCGAGCTCGCCCTCGCACAGGCGCGCTTTCGCCGAGGCGAGCCGCCAAAGCGCACGCGGCGCAGCGCGCCGGCGCATGGCGCCCCGCATGCCGTACGACGCGCCGAATCCGTCGCGCTTGTCCGGTGCGCGCACGATGTCCGAAGCCTTTTTGAGAGCGCGGCCGTCTCGGCCGCGCCGCAAAGGCGCGACACGCCGCTGGTGATCGCCCAGAGCCGCGCGGCGTTGGAGCCCGAAATTTTCGAGATTCCCGCGGCGCTCTTCGATCTCCTTGCGTCACTCGAGCATTGGACCGAGCGGCGTTGCCTTGGCCGCAATCCCGGCGCCGACGCCCTCATCGCCGATCTCGTGACGCGCGGCCTGCTGGAGGTGCGCGCTTGAAGATTTGCATCATCGGCAAGTTTCCTCCGATCGAGGGTGGGGTGAGCATGCGCACCTATTGGTCGGCGCATCGGCTCGCGGCGCGCGGACATGAGGTCCATGTCGTGACCAACGCAAAAGAGGCGGCGCCGCCCTTTCGCATGCATATGCGCGCGGAGGATTGGGCGCGCTGCGCGGCCGATTACGGCGAAGGCCGGGTGACGGTTCACTGGAGCGATCCGGTCGACGCCTCGCAGCTTTACCTGCCGATGGCGAGCGCCTTCGTCTCGAAGCTCTCCTCCCTTGCCGCGCGCCTCTGCACGGAGCGCGCGATCGATGTGGTCTTCTCCCATTACCTCGAGCCTTATGGCGTCGCCGGACATTTGGCTGCCGAGATGGCGGGTTTGCCCCATGTCGTCCGTATGGCGGGAAGCGATTCGGGTCGCCTCTGGCGCCATCCGCAATTCGAGCCGCTTTACAACCACGTCTTGCGCTCGGCGGCCATTGTCGTCGCGACGGGCGTGGTCGCCGAACGAGCGGTGGCGCGCGGCGTCGATCCGGCGCGCATCGCCGCCGCGGGTTTCAGCCTGCCGGACGAGCTCTTCACCCCCTTCGGGCCTGCGCTCGATTACGCCGCTTTGCGCGCGGAAATCGCGGGAGCCGACGAGCCGCAGCGTCTTTGGGGTGGCTTCGCCTTGGACCGGCCGTTCTTTGGAATTTACGGCAAGCTCGGCGAGCGCAAAGGCTCCTTCGCGCTCCTCGCGGCGCTGGAGCGATTGAAGTGCGCGGGCATCGAGATTGGCCTCGTCGCTCTGGCGCATGGGCATGCGGCGACCGAAGCGGAATTTCGCCGCCACGTCGAAAGCCGCGGCCTCTTCGACCGGGTGTTGCAGCTTCCGTTTCTGCCGCATTGGCGCGTGCCCGAGTTCCTGCGCAGCTGCCTCGCTGTCTGCTGCCTCGAGCAGGATTTCCCGATCGCTCATCACACGCCGATCACGCCGCTCGAAGTCCTGCTCTGCGGCAAATGCCTCGTCGGCTCGGCGGAGCTCATCCGCAAGCTTCCGGATCATCGCCTCTTGCCGAGCGGCTATAGCTGCGTCGAGATCGCGGACGTCAACGATATCGACCGGCTGGCGGCACAGCTTGCCGCGATCGCCGAAGACCCGGCGCCGGCGGCGGCGATCGGCGCGCGCGGCTATGCGTTTGCGTGCGAATGCCAGGAGCAGGCCGAGTTTCCGGCCAAGCTGGAGCGCATTCTCGAAGTGGCGGCGGCGCGCCGAAACCTGGTCTCGTCACAAGAGGTATTGGCAGAGAGCGAGAGCGAGGAAGAGCGGAGCTTTCCCTTTGCGCGAATCGCGGCCGCCGCGCTCGCCGCGACGGAGTCGAAACCCGCCAAGACGAACGGCGCGCGGTTCGAACTCTCGGATGCGCAGACGGTTTTGGCGGCGCTCGATCGCGGGCGGCTCGCGGATCACCCAAAATCGGCATCGCTCGCTTCGGCCGTGTGGGCCGAAGTCGCGATCGCGCTTGCTCAAGGCGCGACGCGAGAGCCCGAAGACATCGGAGCGGAACCGCCGCCGCTCGCCGCGTCCCGACGCTGGGGCTTGGCCGAGGGCGATCTCGCCAAGCTTTTTCCCCATCGCCGCCGGGATATAAAAGTGCTCACTTTCGACTGCGACATTGCCGCATTCCGGACAGCGAGGAACCTCGAGGAACTGCCCGACGCGCCGCGCCGCCATCCGAGCTATGTGATCGTGTTCAGCGGCCGCGGCTCGTCGCCGGCCGATCCGCTGCTGGTCGACCGCGCCACCGCGCGTATCCTCGAGCTCAGCGACGGAACGCGAACGACCCGCCAGATCATGGATCAATTGAAATGCGAGACGCAGCGCGGCGATACGGACGAGAATCTCGACTGGATCGAGGCCCTCTTCGTTGATGGGCTCATCCGCTTCACCGACTCGCCCGCGAGGCCCTCAGACGGTAGCATGATGCTGCGGCTGCGACATCCCCGCGCCAGCGGGACGGATGACAGGATGGCACAGTGATCCGGCGGAATTTCCTCGCTCTTCTCGCCTCGCTGGCGCTGTGCCCGCCCGCGGCGCATGCGGATCAAGCCCCGGACCAGGCGGCAATGCCGGTCATCGGCTTCCTGAACAGCGGCTCGCCGGCGGCGTTTGGGAATCTCGTTGCCGCCTTCCGCCAAGGCTTGGGCGATCAAGGCTATGCCGAAGGCTCGACCCTGCGGATCGATTACCGTTGGGCGCAGGGCCGCTACACCGATCTCGACGGCATGGCCGCGGAGCTGGTGCGCAACCGCGTGAGCCTTATCGCCGCCACGGGCGGCGTGGTCTCGGCCAAGGCCGCGCTCAAAGCGACGACGTCGATTCCGGTGGTGTTCGTCGTCGGCTTCGACCCGGTCGGATTGGGCCTCGTCAAAAGCCTCAACCAGCCCGGCGGCAACGCCACCGGCGTCAGCATCTTCACGACGGAATTGATCGCAAAGCGCGTCGAGCTGCTTTACGACCTCTCGCCCGGCATCAGCACCGTCGCCATCCTGGTCAACCCCAAGGCGGTCGTCACCGACATCGAAATCCAGGAGACCATCGCGGCGATCCAGCGTTCCGGCCGCAAATTGCTCACGCTCAACGCGAACAACGAGAGCGAGATCGACGCCGCCTTCGCCTTGGCGGCCGAGCAGAAAGCCGGCGGGCTGATCGTCAGCGCCGATCCCTACTTCACCAGCCGCAGAGCGCAAATCGTCGCCCTCGCCGCGCGCCACGCAATCCCCGCGATCTATCCCTTGCGCCAATACGCCGATGCCGGCGGCCTCGTCAGCTATGGGCCCAATCTCGAGCACGCCTATCGCGACGCCGGGATTTATGCGGGCCGGATTCTGAAAGGCGCCAGCCCCAAGACGCTTCCGGTGGCGCTGCCGACGACCTTCAATCTCGTCATCAACCTCAAAGCCGCCAAGGCCCAAGGCCTCAAAGTGTCGCCGCTTCTCCTCGCCATCGCCAATGACGTGATCGAGTAAGGCGCCCTGCAAGGGCTTCGCGCGTCTAGGCTGGGCTCTCGTCGCGCAACGGCGCGAGAAAATAGGCGGAGGGCAGCAGCGTGTGACCTGGCGCATCGACCCGATCGGCAATCCGCATATAAGAATTGACCCGAGACGATTTGCCGATCGCCCAGATCACCGCATTGCGCAAGGGATAGGCCGAGCGCGGCCATTCCGAGGTGATCCAGTCGTAGCGGCGGGACCAGGTTTGCGTCCGGTCGGCGACCCAGCGCCATGCGCCTTGCCAGGCGGTGAGGGCTTCCGGCACATCGCTGCGCGCGGACACATAATCCGACAGCAGCAAACCATTCATCAAGGAGAGGCCGGCGCCTTGGCCAAGCGTCGGCGGCAGCGCATGGGCGGCATCGCCGAGCAAAGCGACGCGGCCTTTCACCCAGGACACCGCCCGCACGAAGGGATAGGGGTGGTGAACGCCGCCAGCTGCGTAAGCGCGCGCGAATAATCCCTCCGCGGCGAGTTTCGGAAACCGCGCGCTCCAATAGTCGCGATCGATCGGCGTTTGCATGCCGCGTTGATCATCGAGAGGGGCGATGAAATAGCAGAAGGCCTCGGTCGGCGTGCAGGGGCAGACCCCCACCCGCAGCCGGCCCGACCAAAATTCGCGCACCATATCGTCCTTCTCGGGCGCGGTCCTCGAAACCAAGAGACGGATCGCGCCGCTCGAGGGCGGGCGAACCGGCTCATCAAGCGCCAGCGCGCGGCGCGCGAGCGAACTCACGCCGTCGGCGGCGATCACCAGCTCGGCTTGGTGAATTTCGCCGCGCACGCGGATCGCGCCGCGCGCCTCGATGGCATCGACCGGAGAATCCGTGTGCACCCTCGCGCCGAGGGAGGTCGCGCGGTCGCACAGGGCGCGGATCAGCAACTCGCGCTTGACGTTCCAGATCGAGGTCGTGTCGCGCAGCAAGCGCCGCTGCAGCAGCCGGCCCTCGCGGTCGAGCGTCCGCGCCTCGGCAAGCGCCACGCAATCGCCGCGGATCGCATCGATGACCCCGAAGCTTTCGAGAACGCGCAGAGCATTCCCTTTGACGAAGATGCCGGCGCCGATTTCCCGGATGGTTGGGCTGCGCTCATAGACATCGACGGACCACCCGTTTCGCGCCAAGCCGATCGCCGCGCCAAGCCCGGCAATGCCGCCCCCGCAGATGATTGCCTGTCGCATGCCGTCGAACGCCTATCGCCTTCGCCCGCCCCGTCACGCCATCCGGCGTGTGGGCGTTCGCGGCCAATGATACCCGCCGGGCGGCAAAACGCGACAATCGCCTACCAATGCCGGCGGGCGAGGCTGTCGTCCCCGCCACGCGATCCATCATCGGCGAAGGGCGTGGCGGCATTGGGGTCGTAGAGCCCGCCTCCAGTCAGCGCGCCGTGACGTTGTGCGAGCTCGAGCGGGCTTTCATGCAGCCCGCCCGGCACCGCCTCATCGACGAGCGGTTGCGGCGTCAGGATTGCCGCGAGCACCCTCAACAGCAAATAAGAAGTGCGGAGATTGGGAACGGTCATGACACGCGCTTTCGTGCTTGCCGGCTTGGACCGATGGCGTCGATTCATCGGCCCAAGCGTCGGGCTCCGGTCAACCGAAGGTCTGGTCGAGAGGCAGAACGAAGTTGGGGCTGTCGTAAACGCCGCGCGAGGAGTCCTGGGTCTTGTTCTGCTCCAGCTTGTGCTGGGCCGAGGCTCCGATGCCGTCATCGGCGAAAGCGACGCCGACGAGACCGGTGGTGGCCGCAAACGCGAGCGCGACTGCCGCCGTACGAAGGATCGAGGTGATACGCATCTTTCTCTCCATGATTGCTGGGCGCCGGGATTGGCCCCATCACGGGAGAAGAGATGGGCGCGCTTTGCGCCGGGATAATTGCTGGCGCACGGCATGGCCAATTCCGCCACGCCAAACAATCCGCACGCCGCGCGCCCGCGCCGGCCGCGTTTTCTGCCCCGTAAAATAAGGGTTATCGCCGTCAGGAAGCCGCTTGACGCTAACCGCCGGATTACCGCCGCGACCGATTATTGCCCCATGTGTTTATCGCGGAAACGGCGGCCGGGTTGAGCCGCTCCTTCTTCACGCGAGGCATGATCATGCGAGAGGTTTATGCAATCTTCGCGGGCGATCCTCACCGGGCCGTGTGCCTTTGCGGCGGCAGCGACGCCGTTCATGCGCAATGGTTCCGGGAAGCGCAGAAATTCGGCACTGTCGGGGCTCGCGAAATCATCGGCCTGTGGCGTATCGATCTCGGCACGCCGGACGAGCATGTGATCGAAATTTTCGGCAGCGTCCCGGTCGATATTCGGCTGCGCTACGATTTGGGCAAGTCCATGCAGCGGCTCTCCGAGAACGCCAAGGAACCGGCCGTGGCCTAGAGACCGGCCGCGCCGAGCGCGGTTGCGGCGACCCTTCTCCCGGGTGCAAGCTGGCACCTCGAGGAAGGGAGAGGAGAGGCCATGGAAGAACTCGATCTTCGCGCAACGCCCAGCGGCGAGGTTCTGCGCGGCATCATCGCCGCTTATGAGCGGATTCCGCGCGGGGAGCGCATCGCGATCGCCCTCGCCGCCTATAGTCCCGGGTTGCGCATGGGCTTGATCGAGGCCGGCGCCAAGCACGAAGCCGAGCGAACGCCGGGCGGCGATTGGCGTCTCGTCGTCCACGGCGCCTCGCGCTCGCTCAGCACTGCGCCCGGCCTCCATCACATTGTCGCCGGCCCGGATGGGAGCGTGTGGACCTGCGAGCGCGCGCGCCGCGCCGCCCGCATCGATGGCGCCGCGCGCCAGGTGGCGGCCGTGCGCGAGGTCGCGCAAGCCGCCTCGCATATGGCACTCGATGCCGCAGCGGGCCGGCTCTACGTCGGCGACGCGCGGGGCAATGCGCTGATCTGCCTGCGCGCGAGCGATCTCGAGCCGCTGGAGCGCTGGGACGTGCCCGGCTCGCCGCAGCTGCCGATCGTCAGCGAGGAGGGCATCGCTTGCGTCACCGGCGGCGGCGCGGGCGTGCTGGCCATTGTGTGGCCCGGCCGGAACGGCTTTCGCACCAAGCTGGTCGAGGTCGGCGCGGGCCCCCATGATCCGCTTGCCATGCCCGACGGATCCGCCGTGCTCGTGCCCTGCGCCGGCGACGGCGTGATCGTTCGGGTGAGCCTCGCCGACGGAGCAGTGAGCGGCCGTTTCCCGGTCGGCGATGGGCCGGCCCATCTCGCGCTTCATCCCGACGGCACGCGCATTTACGCCGCCAACAGCTTCGACGGCACCCTCGCCTGCCTGTCGCCAGACGGCGATGTGCTCGGCCGGGTGTGGAGCGGCAACTGGGCGCATGTGCCGAAGGTGACGCCGGACGGAAAGCTGGTCTATGTCGCGAATTTCTATGACGACACGCTTGCCGTGTTCGATGCGCAAACGCTCGAGCGCGTCGCCGAGCTGAAGACCGATCCCTATCCGCACGGGCTCGATATCAGCCCCGACGGGACGAGCGTGGTCGCCACCGGATTTTGCGGCGATCATGCGCGCGTTTTCGACGGCGCCACCGGGCGCGAGCGCGCGCATATCGCGGTCGGCGAGGGTTCGGCGCACACCGCCTTCCTGCCGGATGGCAGCGCCGGCTTCGTCGGCTGCTCGATCAGCGATCACATCGCCGTCATCGATCTCGGCACGGGAGAAAGAAGCGGCGTCCTTCGCCTCGCCTGAGGCGCCGCGGGAGCGCCAGGGCGCAGGCCCGGGCGCTCGCGTCTCACCTCAGGATGTGTGCCCGGGCAGGAACTTCTCGGTATAGAGCTTGCTCATATCGGGCTTCGCGGGCAGCGTCTTCATCTCGACGAAAGAGCGCTGCAGCACCGTCAGCGCCTCGGGATCGAACTTTCCCGTGTCCGAGAATTCCGGCATCACCGCGTCATAGGTCTTGGCGACGATCTCGGGAGATTTCTGCATGATCGGCGTGACGATCTTCACCGTCTCGTCCTCGTGGCTGCGCATCCAGCGCACCGCCTCGAACCAGCCCGCGTTGAAGCCGCGGACTTCGTCGGGATGCTGGGCGATGAGCTTGTTGGTCGCGAAAGTCACATGGACGATGAAATGCGGCACGACATGGCCGAAATTCACCACCGCATGGGCGACGCCGAGCTCTTCGAGGCGCAGCGCCGATGCGACGTCCTGCGTCGCGGCGGCGACATTCTTGCTGCGCAGGCCGGCGACTTCCGCGCTGATGCTGCCGAGATAGACGACGTCGACGCCGTTCGTGCCCCAGCCTTGCTGGCGCGACAATTCCCGCACCAGCCAGTCGGTGAGCCCGCCGACCGTCGAGACGCCGACCTTGCGCCCCTTCAGATCGGCGCCGCTCTTGATCGGCAGATCCATGCGCGCCGCAATGGTGAGATCGTAAGGCGCGCCGGCAAAAGCCGCGATCGCCAGCACCGGCGCGCCCTTGGCGATGAAGGCGAGTTCCGGCCCCGAGCCCAAGCCGATATCCGCGGCGTCGGCCGCGAGTCCCTGCTGCAGCTTCGCGCTGCCGGCGAAATTGATGACCTGGATGTCGAGCCCGTGCTCCTTGAAGAAGCCTTGCGCGACGCCGACATCGACGGGCGTGAAATCGAGCGGCTGAGCCTGCGCCTTGCCGACGCGCAGCGTAACCGATTCCGCGGCGCCGGCCGCATTCGCCAGCGAAAGCGCCGCGAGCGCCGCGAGCGAGGCAACCCCCAATTTTCCCAACGTCCCTACCATACTTCCCCTCCGTCACAATGCTTGTCACACCTCTGCCGAGCTTGCCCCCGCCCTCGGCCGGACCCCGCCCTTCGATGCCAAGCCAAATTTGCATTTTCGCGCGGCTTCGTCGAGACTCATGATGGAACGCGCGCCCGGGCGAGCACCTTGCTCGCATCAAGGGACGCCGCGCCGACGACAGAGGAGGAAGCTATGGCCAAGACTCTCGCCCGCGTTCTTGCCCGCGCACAATGTTTCCTTGCGCTCGCGCTCAGCGTCTTCGTTGCAGCGGGGCCGACGGCGAGAGCCGCCGAGACGATCAATGTCGGCAAAGCCGATGCGAACTCGACCGCCTTCCTGCCCGTCCATGTCGGCGACCGGCTCGGCTTCTTCAAGAAACGCGGCATCGAGGTCAAGATCGCCGACTTCACCGGCGGCAGCAAAATGTCGCAGGCGATGGCGGCGGGCAGCATCGATATCGGGCTCGGCGCCGGCACCGAGATGGCGCTGGTCGCCAAGGGCGCGCCGATGCTCGCCGTGTGCGATATCATGCCGCCGATTTCGATCATCGGCATTGCCGTGCCGTGGGATTCGCCGGCTCGGAAAATCGATCAGCTCAAAGGCAAGCGGATCGGCATTTCGAGCGCCGGCTCGCTGACCGATTGGCTCGCCAAGCAGCTCGCCGCGCATGAGGGATGGGGAGCCGATGGCGTCAAGCCGGTCGCGATCGGCAACGGCGCCGCGGCGGCGATCGCGGCCTTTCGCACCCATGCGATCGACGCCGACATCGCCGTCACGTCCAATATCTTCAACTGGGAAGAAAAGAAGGAGGGGCGGCTTCTCGTTCCGGCGACGAGCTTCGTCGGCAATATCGCGGCAGGCGCGATCTACGCAACGCGCCATTTGATTTCCGACAAGCCCGACGCGCTGCGCGGATTCCTCGCCGCCTGGCTTGATACGATCGGCTATATCGAGACGCACAAGAAAGAGACGATCAAAATCGGCAGCGAGGTCACCGGCTATTCCGAGAGCGTGATGACGAAGGAATACGACCTCTCCGCGCCGAATTTCAGCCGGGACTGCAAATTCGACGCCGCCTCCCTTGCCAATCTCAAGCGCGCCTTCGTCGATCAGAAGCTGGTCGAGACTCCGCCCGACATGTCGAAGCTTTACACCGAGGCCTTCCTGCCCAAGCACTAGGTCGCTGCGGCCCGCTTGACTCGGCGCGCCGCCTCAACGAGGCTTGAACACCGCCGCACCGCATGCGCCGGGCAACGGCCGCGGAATGCAGCACTTATCCAGGGAGGCATCGCATGATGCGCAGCACTCTCCTTCCGCTCGCGGCCGCGGCCGCGCTGACGGTCGCTTCGGCGGCGTTCGCCGAGCCGCTCCTGCTAAAATATGGCGATCCCGGCCCGCCCACCGCTTCGATCCACACCGATCTGATCCAGCCTTGGTCCGACAAGGTGAGCAAGGAAAGCGGCGGCACGCTCAATGTGCGGGTTTATGCCGGCTATTCGCTGGTCGACATGCGCAACACGCTCGACCGTGTCGAGAACGGCGTCGCCGATTTCGCCTTCTGCGTCTTGGGCCCGGTCTCCTCCCAATTCCCCAAGACGCTCGTCGCCACCCTGCCCTTCGAAGCCGAAAGCGCGCATGAGGCGGGGCTCGCGCTGCAGCGCCTTTACGACAAAGGGATCATCGCCGACGAGTGGAAGAGGGTGAAGCCGATCGCGTTCGGGGTTTTCGCCAATCTCACCTATCACACCGTGCCGCCGGTAAAGATGCTCGAGGATCTCAAAGGGCTCAAGATCAGCGTTCAGGGCCGCATCGCCGGCCAGACCCTTGAAGCGCTCGGCGGCACGCCGATCACGCTGCCGATCAACGATGTCTATGCGGCGCTGCAGCGCGGCACGATCCAGGGCTCGGCGATCGGCTGGCCCGCGACCGTCGCCTTCAAGCTGACCGACATCGTGCACAACCACGTGCAAGCCTCGCTCGGCGGCGAAGCGGCGATCATGATCATGAACAACAAGACCTATGGGCGTCTCTCCGGCGCGGGAAAGCGGGCGATCGACGCCAATATCGGCACCGGCTACACGAACCGCTTCAACAAGGTGATCGACGACACCGAGGACGGCAACATCGCCGCCACCGAGAAGATGGGAAACCAGACGATCGTCAAATTGCCGGCGGCGCAGCTCGCGGCCTGGAAGGCAAGGATCGCGCCGGTGATCGCCGATTGGGAAAAGCGTACCCCCGACGGCGCCAAGGTTCTGGCCGCCTTCCGCAAGGAGATCGCGGCGATCCGGGCAGGATCCTGAGCCCAAGATCAAACGGGTAAGGCAGCACGCTGGAGAGTCCAAAAGGGGCTCGCCGCCGCTTTGCCATGCCGTCATCACAAATTTAACACAGCATGAGCGCCGGAACTCCGCGCGGAAGCTGAACCGGCGACGCCTCTTCGTCATTCCCACATGTGGATGGAAGCTGGACGGCAGCGGCAAAAGCAAGGGGAGAACAAAGCGATGCCGGAGCGATTCGCGCCGAGCGGCCCGGAGGCATTGCTAGAGGCGTTGCGCGCGCGGGAGCGCTTCGCGCCGGCTGAAATTCTCGCAACAGCGCTCGCCGGCCTTCGCCCGCCCTGGTCCGTCTATCGCCACCACCAGCTCTCGGCCTTCGAGGCGGGGCGCGACGGCGGCTATGGCGGCCTCTACATCGTCCTCCACCCCGGCAAAGGCATCGCGCTGGTAGACCTCGAGCTGGCCGCTCCCTTCAGCGCCCTGCTTCGCCTGCGGCGCCTGCTTCAGGCGACGCAGTTCGAGCCTTTCCTGCGCGACCAGCCGCCCATCGTGGCACTGGCGCTCAATCGCGGCGACCTGCGCAATCTCGAACGGCGCCTTGCCGACGCGCTTGCCTGCGCCGGGGCCTGCCACATCGCCGAAGCCGATTGGACGGGCACCGCGATCTCGGCGATCGCATCGGTCGATTTCGGACTGACCCAGGTGAAAGGCGGCGCGCCGCTCGCCCTGCCGCATCTAGGGCCGAGCCCGAGCGCTTTCCCGCCGCTCCCGGCCCTGGCGATGGCGGCAGGCCAGGTGGGACAGGCGCTCATGCGCGTCGCCGAGATGCGCGACCGCGCCTCGACGGCGCTGGCCCTCCCGCTCATCTCGGAGCTTGGCGCGCGCACGGGGCGGGCCCTGGTCATCTGCAGCCGGCTGCCGCCGCTGGCGCGGCATAGCCTCGCTCGGCTCTGCATTACGCCGGAAAGCCAAAGGAGGTATGCCGCCGCGATCTTGGTCCAAGCGACGACCCGAGCGCTCGTCCCGGCAGGCACCGGCCTGCGCAAGCTTTGGGCGGCGCGGGGCGACGCGCAAATCACCATTGCGCAGGCTTGGGAAAGCGCTTCCCCTGGTTTCTGCCGCATGCGGACCGAAAGCCGCGACGCGTTGCGCTTGGCGGCAGCGGGGTTGCGTCTTGGCGCGCAGCAGGCCTATGCGCTCGCCGCTCGCCATGCATTATTGGCCACTGCCGCGGTGCGTGCATCGCTCGACAGCGTTCGCGGCACAATTGGCGCCGGTGCTCTCGCGCCGAGCCGTCTCGCCGTAGCGCTGCCTCTTCGCATCAGCCAAGCGCTGCCGCGGCTGCCCGCCGCTCGCCGCATCGAAGGGCGCGGAAGGCAGTTTGCGCTGGGAATTGGCGGTGCCGCGCTCTGCGCGATTGCCGCAGGTTTTCTTGTCGCGGCGCATGGACCGCTCACGCCGAGGGAAGCGCCGCCCGCGCGCGCACAAGAAGAAATGACCGCGAGCGCGGCGAAGCCGCCTCAGGCGGCACCGGCACAATCCTCCCTCGCGCAAAACCAACCCGGAGACGCCGTGGTGATATCGCCAAACCACGCGCCGCCACGCGCCATCCTGGCGCAGCAAGCCGCCGGCGCTGCGGAGCGGGTGGCGCCGGCGGAGCCGGCAAAGCTCGCTGCTCCCGCCGCGATCGAGGCTTCGAGCAAAGCGCGAAACGATGCGGCAGCGCGGACATCTCCGGCAACGCTTTCGGCGCTTCTCCTCGAGCCGGCCGCGATCCCCGAGCCCGAGTTCGAAGCGCCCGCGCCGAAGCCGCCAGCGGCGGCCGCGATCGCCAGCGCCTCCCCTGCCCTCCAAGCCAAACCCCTCGCCATCACCCCGAAGAGCGCCATCCAAAGCGCGATCATTGCCACGCCTTTGCCATGGCAACCCAGCCGGCTCCCCTACGGACCGCGGCCCCGCACGGAATGGGTGGCGACCGAGCCGACACGCGCGATATCGGCGCGCGAGCGATGGTACAGCCCTTATGACGGCCCGGAATACGATTACGCCAATCGCCAATCCCAATGAGCGCCGGGCTGTTTGGCATCATCGAGCGTCCGCTCTCCCGCGAGCGCGTGCCCGGAATTGCCGCCGCGCGCTGTCGCCGATAGGCAGAACAGCTTCGATTGCCCCGGCGAGCGCGCTTCGGCGACGCGGTTCTTCGCAACGGTCAGATAGTGGCAGCGATCAACGGCAAAGCCGGCGGTGGCCGCGCAGGCCATGACCTGATCGACCGGCCATTTGCGGTAGCGCGCATGGGCGTTGATTTGCGCGGAATAGGAGGTGACGATTAGCCGGCCTTCGGGCTTCAGCACGCGGCGCGCTTCCGCAAAGACCGCATCGAGATCGAGATAGCCGATCGATTCGATGAACATCGCGATGTCGAAGCGCCGTGGGCCAAATGGCAGGCGGGCCGCGTCGGCCTGCACCGGCAAATCGAGGCCGTTGCGCCCCGCCCGGCGCAGCATCGCGAAGGAAAGATCGAGACCGACGACCGCGCAACCGGCGGCGCTCAGCTCGCCTTCCAGCTCTCCGGCACCGCAGCCGACCGACAGGATCGCCTGGCGCGGCGGCAGAAGCGATCGCATCCATTGGCGAAACGCGGGGGATCGATAGGCAAAGGTGTCGTAGCCGCTATCGCGCCAGCCGCGCGTCCCGATCCGCGCATAAAAGCGAGAGCGCTGGGAAGCCTTGGATTGCGTCGGCATGTTTGGGACGGTCGATCGGCTGTGGATGCTGGCAGAGAGGGGCCCTCCGCCATCTTACTTGTCCCGCCCGCAATCCGCAGCTATCGCCTGGGGCCTATCACCATTTTTTCGCCGCGAGGTCGCGCAGGGTCGCGTTGTCCTCTTGCGCCGCCGCCAGCTGCTTCTTCAGCTTCGCATTTTCCTTCTGCAGCTTGACGAGGCCGGCGGTATCGGGGCTTGGCGCCTTGCAGGATGGCGGCGCCGCTTCGGGTGAGCCGAAGAGGCCGGCGAACGGGCCGCCGGACGAGCTCTGGCACGCGGCAAGACCGAGCGCGGCCGCGCAGAGCAGCGGAATGACCCGGAAAGCTTGCTGATTCACCATGATCGAACTCTCCCCCGGGATGCGGCGCCAGCCGATCCTCGCCCGGGTCTTTTTAACGCCTGCTTAAAGTTCCGCCGCGGCGGGCGGCGGCCGGCAACGGGACCGATCCCGGCCATTTGGCGAAAATCCCATCCAATATTCAGCAAGGCTTGGTGCACAATCGCTTATTCTAGCGCGCCCATGAGCCCTCATCTCGACATCGATCCGGCCGGCCGCGCGCGAACCCTGGGATTGGGTATCGCCGCCGTGGTCGTCGCCGTGATCATCTCGATGTGGGCGGCGGTCGCCATCTCGATCGTGCAGTCGCGCGACACCGCCCTCAAGGACATGGGGGCGACAGCCACCAACCTCGCCTTTGCCTTCGACGAGGAGGTGACGCACACGCTGGACAATGTCGCGGGCACGATCGACGCCGTCGCCAATCGCATGCGCGCTCAAGCGCCCGAGATGAACCTCTATGCGTGGTCGCGGCAGTTTCCGATTGTCGCCGGCCCGATCGTCGCCGTCGGCATCGCCGCGCCCAACGGGACGCTCGTCGCCGACACCACGGGACCCAAAGCGAAGCATGTCGATCTGGCGCAAAAATCCTATTTCCGCGTTCCGCTCGACCGCAGCTTCAGCGGGCTGTTCATCGGCGGTCCGGTCAAAGGCTGGGTTGGCGACCAAATGCTCATTCCAGTCTCGCAGCGCGTCGAGACGCAGAGCGGACGCAGCCTGGGCGTGTTGATCTTCCTGGTCTCGCCGGCGAAGCTGACACGGCTCTACCGCTCGATCGATATCGGCGAGAACGGCCGGATCACGTTGGTCGGCAGGCACGGCATGATTCTCTCGCGGTTCGGCAAGCGCAGCCCGGACGGACTCGACGGCGTCGGCGAGACCGCGCCGGAGAGCACCAATCCCGACTTCGTTGCCGAAAACAGTCGCGGCTCTTTCGTCGCCGAGGACGCGCAGGACCACGTCAAGCGCCTCTTCAGCTTCCGGCGCGGCGCCGACTATCCGCTGGTCGTGTCGGTGGGGCTCGACTACGATTCCGGCCTCGCGGTGGCGCGGGCCCATGCGATGACCATCTCCGCCCTCGCCGCCGTCGCGACGATCCTCCTCGCCGGCCTCGCCTTCTATCTCATCCGCGAGATCGCCAGCCGCGCGCGGCGCGACATGGAGCTCGCGGCCGAGCGCAGCAAGCTCCACGCCGCCAATCTCGAGCTGCAATCGGCCAATGCCGAGCTGAGCACGAGCAAGCAGGCCGCCGAGGTCGCGAGCGAGGCGAAATCGCTCTTTCTCGCCAATATGAGCCACGAGCTGCGCACGCCCTTGAACGCGATCATCGGCTTCTCGCAGCTCATCCGGGACGAGGCCATGGGTCCGGGGAAGCCGGTCTATGCCGACTACGCGAGGGACATTTTCGGCGCCGGCGAGCATCTGCTCGAGATCATCAACAATCTGCTCGACATCTCGAAAATCGAGGCGGGCAAGACCGAGATCCGCGACGAGGTCATCGATCTCGACGAGTTGCTCGGCGCGAGCCTCGCCGCGGTGCGCATCCAGGCGCAGCGAAAGCAGCTCGCGCTGGTCCTCGACATGCCGCCCGGCATTCCGCGGCTGCGCGGCGATGCGCTGCGGCTGCGCCAAGTGTTGATCAACCTCCTCTCCAACGCGGTCAAATTCACCGAAGCCGGCGCGATCACGGTGACGGCGGCATGCGATGCCGCGCATGGCTTGACGGTCATGGTCATCGATACCGGCATCGGCATGTCGGAAGACGAGATCGCGGTCGCCTTGGAGCCGTTCGGCCAAGTCGAGAACGCGATCACCAAGCGTCATGAAGGGACGGGACTGGGGCTTTCGATCGCACGGCGGCTCGTCGAGCTGCATGGCGGCGGCCTTTCGATCGCGAGCGTCAAGGGCCAGGGCACCACCGTCAGCATCCGCTTTTCGCCCGAGCGTCTCGTTCTCTCGCTCGCGGAAATCGGGCCGGATAGTACGACGCTCCGCCAATTGCCGCGCGAGCGCCGGTCGCAGCGCTCGGCCTGAGGCCGCTTCCGCCCGACTCAGCCCAGAGTCTCGCGCGCGAACAGCTCTTCGACCGACCAGTCTCGCGTGAGCAGGCCTTGCTCGCGGTGATAGCGCAGTACGGTCTCGAGCACCTTGCGGTTGCGCTCGATCCCATAGGGCCAGAAATCATCGCCGAGCAAAGCACGATTGCGCTCCTGCAAGGACGCAACCCAGGGGATCATCAGGCTCGGCGTGAAGAAGACCGATCCGGCGCGGTAGGCGTTCTCGGCGATCGCTTTCGCCTTTCGGAAGGCTTCGACCAGGGCCATCGCGACCCAGGGATTGCGGTCATACACCTCGCGCCGGATCACGACCGTATGCATGATCGGAAAAATCCCGGTGCGGCGGAAATAATCGCGCTCGACCGCTTCGTAATCGACGAAGAGCCGCGCGACATTCGGCGATCCCGCGCGCAGGCTTGGCGGAATCCAGGCCGAGAACAGCGCATCGATCTCGCCCTGCTCCAGCATCCCATCGAGCGTCTGGCCGGGGCCGAGCGGATGAATCTTAACGCCCTCCGGTGCGGCAGGCGCCGCCCAATCCTCCTGCGCCGCCGGCTTGTCGAGCGCGCCGACGTAATAGGTAAAGCTTTTGGCAGGCACGCCGTAATCGTCGCTCAAGGCGCCCTTCGCCCAGATGCCGGCATCGTGGCCGTAGCGATGCAGCTCGCCGACCTTTTTGCCGATGAGGTCACGCGGCTCGACGATCCCGGCGCGCGTGTTGACGAAGATCGCGCCATGGCGGAACAGCCGGTTGGGAAAGACCGGAATGGCGATGAAGGGCGGGTTCGGCGCCTCGAGGCTGCGCAAATAATAAGTGAAGCCGAGCTCGGCGACGTCGTATTCGCCTTTGAGGACGCGCTCCATGATCTCGCCGACCTGGACCCGCGTGCTGTAGGAGAGCTCGATCCCCTCGGGCTGCACGGTCCCGTCGGCAAGAGCGCGGGTGCGGTCGTAGTGCCAGCAACCGAAACGAAGCTTGAGCGGCGCCATTGATGCCTTCCTTCCGCGAGACGCGCTCTTCAGAGCGGCACGCCGTCCGTCACGACCTTGCGCTCGTGATACTCCCAAATGACTTTCGCGACCTGCACCTGACCGCGCAGCCGCATCGCGTCCTCGATCACCGCGCGCGGAAACGGCACGGCGCCGCCGAACGGCTCGGCGGCGATCTGCAGCCGCGCGTTCTCCTCGATCGAAATGCAGTTCATCAGCGCGATCTCGGCCGTCTCCCCGAGCACGACCGAGCCGTGGCCGCGCATCTGGCAGGCGAGCTTGTCGCCCAGCGCCTTCGACAGATCGGCGGCCATCGCGTCGTTCAGGACGAGGCGCGGATCGTCCCAGGTCGGAACCCCGGCGCCGAACATGAAGGCTTGGTTGAACACCGGCACGATCGGCCGATTGACGACGCCCAAAAGCGTCGAATGCGGCGAGTGCAGATGCGCGATGCACATGATTTCGGGCCGGTCGCGATGAATCTGCGTGTGGATGCGATATTCGGCGGGAATGGTGATCGGAAAATCGCCGCCGGGGTGATGAAGGATCGTTCCGTCGAGGGCGAAGACGAAAATCTGGTCGGCACGCACCGCGGTCTTTTCAGCGCCGGCGCCGGGCGTGACGAGGACGAGATCGGTGCCGGGAATCCGCAGCGAGATATGGCCGAAGATCCCGATCAGCCCGTGCTGCCCGGCGATGCGGCAGAGGATCGCAAGCTTGCGGCGATGCGCCCAATCCTCGTCCCTCGCAAGTCCAGATTTCGCCGCCTCGCTCATCGCGCTGCTCTCCTTGCCGCTAAGGCCCCTTGCCCTTCTTGCCGCGATCCCTTTAGGCCGCGACGACGAGCGGCTCGAGCCGCGGCGCCACCTCGCCCATGAAGCGGCGCATCGATTGCGCGCGCTGCTCTTGCGTCGCCCAATCCTTGCCGACAACGAGAAGCAACGTGCCGAAGCCGCCGACCTCCTCGAACAGCTCTGTCACCTGACGATAGACCCGCTCGGGCTCGCCGCAGAATAGGAGCCCGCGGTCGATCAGATCATTGATCGTGACATCCTCGATCGTGCCGCCGGGCGGAATGAAGGCATCGAGGCGGCGGCCCGAGCGGATCGGCACGAGATCGGCGTTGCGTAAATCCTCGCGCGCCTGCGCCAGCGAGTCGGCGACATAGACGAAGCGCGCCAAGCGAATGCGGCTGCGGCGCGGTGGATCGTCGGGGTTGGGAACGCCGAGATAAGTCTTGATCATGCCGGTGAGCTGGGCCGAGGGGTTGGTCCAGGACATCAGCGGAAAGAATCCCTTCTCGGCGGCGAGCTCGAGCGTGCTGTCGGTGCGGGCGCAGGCGATGCCCACATCCATGCGCGGCTTCGTCAAAGGCTTCGGGATGATCGTCCAATTCTTGCCCTGCCACACCTCGCCGTCCCAATCGAAGGGCGCGGGCGACGACCAGGCTTTGAGGATGATGTCAATCGCCTCGCGCATCATCACGCGCTGCGGCGCCGGCAGCTTGCCGCGCAGGCCGCCGCCATCGCCGATGCCGAGGCCGAAGCCGGCCATATAGCGGCCATCGGTCAGGTGATCGCACACGGCCGCGTCGGTCGCGACCTGAAGCGGATGGAAATAGGGCAAGGCGCGAATCCCCGGCCCCATCTTGATCCGCTTGGTCAGCGCCGCCGCCTTGCAGATGAACGGATCGGCCGAAGGCAATTGATCGGGCGCGTGAAACGAGACGAACACGCCGTGCTCGCTGATCCAGGCCTCCTCGATGCCGAGCTGGTCGGCGAGGATGACCTCCTGCAAATCATCCTCATAGCTGAGCTTGGCGATCTGGTTGCGCCTTTGCCCGTTGGAGAAGAGCCCGAATCTCATGCCGTCCTCCGCCTTGCGACGCCGCTGCCGTGCAGAGCGATCATGGAAACAAATCCATCCGGCCGGATGCGGGCTGGCGATCCCAGCGCGCCTCGAGCAGCGCGAAATAGGTCCAGGTCCGCTGCGCGATGACCTCGAGTTTGATCTCTTGATTGACGATCCGGCATTCTTCCGCGCTGAGCGTGCCGACGCCGCCCAGCGCCTCGGCCTGCAAGGTTTTGCACGCGTCGTTCTCGAGCGCGAGCGTCGCATGGAGCAGCTCGCGCAGATTGCGCCCGATGACGGTGATGCCATGCGCGCGCAGAAATGCCGCGCGCTTATCACCGATGATCTTCAAGAGCTTCTGGCCGCGCTCCGGCGTCTCGATCAAATGCGCCTCGGGATAGATTGGAATGCCGTCGGCGAAGATTGCGCTATGGACGGTGATCGGCCGGTATTCGCGCTTGGCAACCGCGAAGAGCGTCGAATAGGGCGGATGAAGATGCGCGATCGCCAGCGCATCGGGACGTGCCGCGTGCAGTGCCATGTGGATCGGCCATTCGAGCGGCGGCCTCGCCTTGCCCTCGAGCGGCTTGCCATCGAGCCCCGCCGCGATCATGTGCTCGGCGCGCAGATTGGCCTTGTCGGAGCCGGAGCCCGGGGTGATCAGCACGCGCTTGGTCTCGGGATCGAAGACGCTCACATGGCCGTGCAGGCCGATGAGGCCCTGCATCGCGAAAATCCGCGTGCAGGTGGCGAGGTCTTCGCGCAGCTCCGTCTCGGATGTCATCGCTCCGGCCTTGTCTCTCCGCCGCGGGTCACAAGCGGCTCTTATTGAAGGACGACGGCGTAATGCTTGTCGATCAGCCGCTCGGCGGTGATGTCGCCTTTCACCATGCCATGCGCCTTGTACCATGCGATCTGCCGGCGCACATCCTTGACGTCGAGGCGGAGCTGCGGATCGACATAGGGCATCTGGTGGTCGAGGTCCTGGGGCGGTTTGCCGATATATTTGGCGATGATCGCGAGCATCGCCGGTGCGTTCGGCCCGTCCGCGCGCTCACCCTTTGCGTCGGTGAAAGCGTCGTGATAGTCGCGCGCGCCGCGGCGCAGTGCCTTAAGGAAGCGCGTGTTGCGATCGCGCTGCGCGGCTGCGTTCTTCGCGGTCATGAACACCGCGCCGATCTGCCACGGCGTTTCGTCGCCGACCCAGCCGAGATTATGCGCGCCCGCCTTGTCCATCTCGGCATTCAAGGTGCTGGGGATCATGCCGACATCCGCTTGCCCGCCGACCACCGCCGCCGCGCTGTTGGGGATCGACTGCAGCGGCAGGATGCGCACGCTCTCGATGGGAAACCCGTATTTCATCGCCAGCAACCCGACCGCGTAATGGGTGGTCGAGCCGATCGTCGTCAGCGCGACCGAATGGCCCTTGATGGCGGCGAGCGATCGGAGCCCCGCATCCCAGGCGCGCTTCGAGGCGAAATAGCCGAGCATGTGAAAGCCATGCGCCTCGCGGTGCAGCCCCGCGATGACGCGAATCTGCCCGCCGCTCGCAAGGTTGTAGAGACCCGCGGTCAAGCCGGTGACGCCGATATCGACATCGCCCGCGACCACCGCGACGGCGACGGCCTGACCCGCGCCGAAGCTCGAGAATTGGACGTCGAGCCCCTCGGCGGCGAAATAGCCGCGGTCTTGCGCGATATAGAGCGGACCCGAGGCGCCGACTTTGAGAATCCCGACCTTCAACGGCTCGGCCTGCGCCGCGCCGGCGGCGGCAAGGCACGCCAGCGCCAGCAGGGTTCTTCGCCAGAGCTCCCGGCAAGGCCGGTAGAGATCACGCGACACGGGTTTCCTCTCCATCCGAATAGTGCGGCAACAACCCGGCGAGATTGGTGCGGTCGATGGCGCGCAGCTCCCAATTGTCGAAGACGCCGCATTGCCGCAGACCTTCGACATGCTCGGCCGCGCCGCGATAGGGATAGTCGGTTCCGAAGACGAAATGCGAAGCCGGGATGACCATACGCGCGGCGGTCAAGGCGACGCGGTTCGAGGCCTGGGCGGTGTCGTAGAAGAAACGCTGCGCCTCGGGCAGGAAACCGCCCGGCAGAAGCTTCACATAGTGCGGCATGCCGGCGGTGCGCATGAAGCGCTCGACGAGGAACGGCATGGTGCCGCCGGCATGCGACCAGATGATGCGCAGATCGGGATAGGTTTGCGACGCACCCGAGAACACCATGCGCGCGATCGCGCGCGTCGTGTCCGTGCCGTATTCGATATTCGCGTCCTGCTGGCCCGGCACGAAATTGAGACAGCAATCCGGCACCGCCGGATGCACATAGATCACCGCCTTGCGCCGGTTGAGCTCCTCGAACACCGGCGCGAAGACGGGATCGCCCAGCCATTTGTCGTGATAGCTGGTATAGAGGCCGACACCATCGGCCTTCAGCACGTCCATGCCGTATTCGATCTCTTTGAGGCTGCCCTCGATATCGGGCATGGGCAGTGCCGTGAACATGCCGAAGCGGCCGCGGTGATCCGCCACCATGCGCGCCGCATAGTCGTTGCAGGCACGCGCGAGGCGCCGCACCCGCGCCTGGTCATCGAGCCGCATCGCGATCTGCGTCACCGAGACGATCGCGGTCGCGACCCCGCCCTCGTCCATATCTTCGATGGACTTGGCAAGCGACCAGCTTCGCAAGGGGGCGTTCACGGCGCTGCCGATCTCGGCAAGATATTCGGGCGGTGCGATATGATGATGAACATCGATGCGGCGATTGGCATTCGTCATTGCCGGTACGCCTAGCGATAGCGCGGCAGCAGCCGCAGCGCGTTGTCGCGATCGATCGCCTTGAGATCGCTCGGGCTGAAGACGCCGCTGTCCATGACCGCCGTCGCGATCTCGTTGGGATCGCCCCAAGGCACGTCGGTGCCGAAGAGAATCCGCTCGACCGGCACGACTTTGGCAAGCGCCTGCAGCGGTCCCGTGTCGTAGATCGCGGCGGTGTCGTAATAGAAGCGCCGCGCCTCGTGGAGGAAGCCTTGCGGCAGGAGCCGGGCGATATGCGGCGCGCGCGCGACGCGCATGAAGCGCACGATGAGGAAGGGCATCGCGCCGCCGCCATGCGACCAAATGAGGTTCAAATCGCTGAACCGCGCCGAGCGGCCGGTCAAGATCATCTGCGCCAACGCCCGCGTCGTGTCGGTGCCGTATTCGATCAGCGAATCGTTGACCACCTTCAGCACATTGGTGCAGCAGGTCGCGGTCGTCGGATGGGTGTAGACCAGCGCCTTGCGCCGGTGGAGCTCCTCGAACACCGGATCGAAGGCCGGATCGCCGAGCCATTTGTCGCCATAGCTCGTGAAGAACACGACGCCGTCGGCTTTCAGCACGTCGAGCCCGTATTCGATCTCCTTGAGGCTGCCCTCGACATCGGGCATCGGCAGGTTGACGAACATGCCGAAGCGCTTGGGGTGATCCGAAACCAGCTTCGCCGCGTAGTCATTGCACGCCCGCGCCAGCCGGCGCGAGACCGCGGCATCGCCGAACCACAGGCCCGGCGTGGTGATGGAGGTGAGCGCGACCTCGACCCCGCCCTCGTCCATCAGCTCGATCGACTGCGCCGGCGTCCATTCGCGCGTCTCGCGCGTCAGGGGAATGCCCTTGGGATCGAGCTCCGCGATATAGGCAGGCGGCGAGATGTGATGATGCACATCGATGCGATGCGGTGCGGCCGCCATGCTGATCTCCTCCCTCGTCGTCTCTCGTTCGATGCCGCAGAACAGCAGAACCGGCGGCGAAAAGCAAACGGAGAGGTCGGCGCATGCGGCAGCTTGACGGCGCCGCGAATCCAGGGCTCACTCCGGCCAAACGCGGCGCGAAGCAACGGGAGGTCGATCATGGCGACGGTACTGCGCGAGGCCTTTGGCGGGCAGAAGATGGCGCTCGACAAGGACGTGCCGATCACGCTCAGCGACGGCACGGTGCTTCGCGCCGATATCTACCGGCCGGAAGCGCCCGGCAAATATCCGGCGGTCATGACCTACGGGCCTTACGGCAAGGACTCCCATATCTCTCAGTTCATGGGCGAGGGCTGGGGCAAGCTCAAAGCGCGTCATCCCGAGATGGTCGCCAATTCCACCAGCCAGCACATGGTGTTCGAGCGCCCGGATCCCGAGGTCTGGGTGCCGCATGGCTATGCCGTGATCCAGGTCGATTGCCGCGGCGCCGGCCGCTCGCCCGGCAAGCTCGACGTCAACTCGCCGCAAGAGTTCAAGGACTTCAAGGAAGCGATCGAATGGGCCGGGGCGCAGCCCTGGAGCAACGGCAAGATCGGCCTGCTCGGCATCTCCTATTACGCGGCGGGCCAATGGATGGTCGCGTCGTATAAGCCCAAATACCTCGCGGCCATCCTGCCCTGGGCCGGCACCTGCGATTTCTATCGCGATCGCACGCGCCATGGCGGGATATTCTGCGCCGGCTTCGTCGGCCGCTGGTGGCAGAACAGCGTCCTCAACAACCAGCATGGCAAGCCGGATTCGACCTTGACCGACTTCGTCAATGGCGAGCGCTCGACCGGACCCGAGAGCCTGACACCCGATCAGCTCAAGGCGAACCGGCTAGACTATGTCGACAATGTGCGCGCGCACCCGCTGCTCGACGATTGGTACAAGGCGCGCTCGGGCGATCTCTCGCAGATCGAGGTGCCGGCGCTCGTCGTCTCGAATTGGAGCGCGCTCGGTCTTCATTTGCGCGGCACGATCCAGGGCTTCATCGGCATCGCATCGAAGGACAAATATCTCAAAGTGCAGACCGGCCCCTATTTCGCGACCTTCTTCGCGCCGCAATCGGTCGCGTTCCAGCGCAAATTCTTCGATCGCTATTTGAAAGGCCTCGACAATGGCTGGGAGAAGGAGCCGCGCGTCGAGGTGGTGATCCGCGCGCCCGGAGACACGGTGCGCCGCCAGGTGCAATCGCGCACCTGGCCGCTCGAGGGGACGCAATTCGTCAAGATGCATCTCGATGCCGGCAAGAAGACGCTCGAATGGAAGGCGCCCGCGGCGGCGGGCAGCACCACCTATCCCGCCTTGAGCGAAGGCGCGACCTTCACCTCGGCACCGCTCGATCGCGACATGGAGATCGCGGGACCGCTGCTCGCCAAGCTGCAGCTCGCCTGCTCCAAGCCGGATATGGATATGTTCTGCACGCTGCTCGCCTTCGATCCATCGGGCAAGGAGATCAACTTCGCGACCAATTTCGACCCGATCCCGATCTCGCAAGGCTGGCTGCGCGTCGCGCTGCGCGAGCTCGATCCCGAGCGCAGCTCCAACTGGCAGCCGGTGCATCGCTTCCGCGAGCCAAAGCCGCTGAAGCCCGGCGAGGTGGTCGAGGCGCAAGTCGAGGTCTGGCCGACCGCCGTGTTCCTGCCCAAAGGCTCGCGCCTCGCGCTGATCCTTTCGGGCCAGGACTATAAGGGCACGGGCGAGCCGAACTCGTCGAGCTCGGGCTTCTTCCTCCACAACGATCCGGTGGACCGCCCGCCCGAGAAATACAATGGCGAGCACACGATCCACACCGGCGGCGGCCGCGACTGCTATCTACAGCTTCCGGTCCTGCCCGGCTGAGGCGGCGGGCGCGAGGCCCGGCGCCGTGCCGAGGCGTCGCGCGATCGCCCAATAGAGGGCGAGAACCGGGATCATAAGCCCGAGCATGATGATTGCGACCGCGGAGCTCGCGCCGTAGGACGAGGAGGAGATGAGGCCCCAGACCACGACCGAGAGCGGCTCGTTTTCGGTCGTCGAGAGGAGGCTCGGCAGCGTCAGCTCTCGATAGGAGAGGAGCGCGATCCAAATCCAGGCATAGCTGATCGCCGGGGTCAGAAGCGGCAGCAGCACATGCCGCATCGCGGTGCCTTGCGTTGCACCGCTGATTACTGCCGCTTCCTCGAGCTCGTTGTGGATCTGGATCACCGCACCATTCGTCATGCGCGTGCCGTAGCTCAGCATCGTTACGACATAGACCAGCACCAGCACCCAGATCGTGCCATAGATCGGCAGCACGTCGCGCAGCACGAAGAGCGCGAGCAGCCATGCCGCGACGCTGAAGACGATCCGCGGCACGGTGTGCGGCAGGAAGGCGAAGAAATCGAACACAGCGCGAAAGCGCAAGCGCGAGCGCAGCACGACCCACGACACGGCGAGGCTGAGGCCCACCGTGATCGTCGGAACGATCACCATGAGCAGCGCCGTGTTGCGGATGGCGCCGCCGAGCAGGCCCTGCGGCAGGTTGCGGAAGTTTGCGAGCGACAGGCTGGCGAAAGCATGGGCGCTGACGGGCTGAAGATAGGGCAGCCCCGCCGACCACAGCAGCGTCAGAACCGGCAGCAGCTCGCTCAGGATGAAATAGACAGCGACGAAGCCGAAGGCCAGCCAGCGAAACCGGCCGAGCTTCACGAGCGCCGGGCGGTAGCCTTTGCCTGTCACCACGGCATAGCGCGGTGCGCGCGCCTGCATCTTGCCGTACCACCAGCTGAAGCCGAGCGCGAGGACGATCATCACGACGCTCAGCGCCGCAACGCCCCCGTAATCCGGCTGGCCATAGGTCGGGCTCACCTGCAGATAGACATAGGTCGAGAAGGTGAAGATGCGGCTGCCGAGGCCGAGAACCGCCGGCACGTCGAAAGCGGCGAAGCCGATGGTGAAAATATAGATGCTGGCGGCGAGCACGCCCGGCCAGGCGAGCGGCAAGGTCACGCGCGCGATCCGGCGCCACAGGCCCGCGCCGCCGATGCTGGCCGCCTCTTCCAGCGCCGGATCGATCGCGCGCAGCACGACGGCGGTCATGGTGAAGGTCACCGGCGCGAGGCTGAGGCCTTCAACAAGGCCCATGCCCCAGAGCGTCGAGATATTGAAAGGCGCGGCAGGGAGGCCAAACGCGGCCTTGAGGGCGAGATTGATGACGCCGATCCGCGGGCTGAGGAGGAAGAGCCAGCCGAGCGCCACCGAAAACCCGGGGATGAGCAGCGCCGCCGTCACCAAGGTAAGGCTCAGCTTCTTCCAGGGAAAATCCGTGCGCTCGATGAGCCAGGCCAGCGGCAGGCCGAAGCAGAGCGCGACGACGAGGGTGATCGCCGAGAAGAGGAAGGTGTTCCCCAGCACGCGGTAGGTGAAGGGGTTCAGGAAAATATCGCGGTAGTGGCCGAGCGTGTAGCGCGCCGTAAGCTCGCCCGGCCCGCCCTCGGCAAGGCTGAGCCACAGCACGGTGGCGAGGAGCACGAGCACGACGAGGCTCGCAACCAGGGAAAGACTCAGCATCGCCGCCGGGAAGCAGGCGAAGCGCTCCGCTCGCTTCGATCGCGGCGGCGCAGCGGCAGCCGCCGGCATGCCTCCGCCCGCGGCGATCCCGCGCAGCCGCATCAGCGCTCGGCGACGATCTTGATCAATTTTTTCAAATTGTCCTCGATGCCTTTCTCCGCGCTCCACCATTTGATGGTGACGTCGCGGAACACGACGCCGCTCTTCTGAAGCGAGGCGATTTCGTCATGGGTGATGGTCTCGGGATAGCTGTCGAGGCCATTGCCGAAGAGATCGACGAGGATGCGCTTCTGTCCCTCGACCGACGACGCATAGAGGGCGAACAGGATCCCGGCATTGGGGTGGGCGGCGTTCTCGGGGATGCAGAGATAGTCGTAGCGCCGCATGGCGGCGTCGCGCATGATCTGCAGCCCCAGCACGTCGCGGTACTTCGCGAGATTCTGTTCGGTTCCGGTGCAGTCGATCGCAAGCGCCGGCACTTCGCCGGAAGCGATCCGATCGGGCTCGCCGCAGCGAAGCAGGCCGCCGATCTGCGCCGAGAATTTGCGCACATAGGCTTCGGTCTTGGGATAGCCCCAGACATCGCTCGCCACCAGCACATCGAACCCGGCGAGATAGGGCTGGGTATAGATCTTGCCCTTGTATTCCGGCTTCAGCATGTCGGCCGTGGTTTCGATCTTGGCGAATTGCGGATAGGTGCGCTTGTTATAGAGGACGCCGGGAAGCCCGGTTGCGATGCGCAGCGCCTGCCCCTCGCCTTCGACGATCTCGGGCGTGATCCGGCCGGGCGATAACGCCGTCCAGTCGATCTTGCGGAAGAGACCGCGCGTCAGATAGGGCGTGATCTGCACCGCCGTGCCGTAATAGACGTCGGTCGAGGCCTTTTGCTTTGCTTGCAGCTCGGTATAGAGCCGGCTCGCCATCGGCGCGAAGGACGGGCCCGGCGCATAGGTCGCTTTGAGATCGACGCCGAACATTTTTTTAATCCCGTCGGCCGCCACCTGCGCTCCCTCGGCGGTGCCGAGAATGCCGCCGCCATATTGCAGCGAGAGCGCGCCTTCCGCTTTGGCGCCGTCGATGATCTTTTGCAGCGCCGCCGGCATTTGCGCCGCGGCCGGTGTCACGATGAGCGCCGGAGCCGCCAAGAGGCTCGCCACCAGCGCCAAAATTCGCACACTTGCCGTCACTGTCCACCTCCCTGCCTGATCTCGCCGGCTTCCGGCACATTCCGGCCGGTTCGCCCAACAGTAAGAGATGTGACGGCGGATTTGAAGTCCGATCGCGCGGCGCGCACCATTGACACAGCGTCGGGCGCGCGCCTCTATTCGCTCAACGCAGCAGCGTGCCCGAGGCCAGGGCGCGCGAGCAGAAAGTCCGCCGCGCCATGAGCTTCACCGTCGCCGTTGATATCGGCGGTACTTTCACGGATCTGGTCGCTTACGATCATCGCACCGGCGAGGTTCGCTCGACCAAGAGTCCGACGACCTATGGCGATCTCGCGGCCGCGATCTGGGAGTGCCTGCGCAAGGTGCGGATCGAACCGCGCGACGCCGAGTTCGTCTATCACGGCACGACGCTCGTCATCAACGCACTGATCCAGCGCCAGGGCGCCAAATGCGCGCTGCTGACGACGCAAGGATTCCGCGACGTGCTCGAAATCGCGCGCGGCAACCGGCCCGACCCGTTCGATCTGCATTATCGCCGCGACGAGCCTTTGATCCCGCGCGAGCGGCGCTTCGAGATCGCCGAGCGTGTCGCCCCGGATGGGAGCATCCTGACGCCGCTCGACGAGACGGCGATCGAAACGCTGGTGCCGCGACTGCGCGAGGATGGTATCGAAGCGCTGGCGATCTCCTTCATGAACGCCTATGCCAATCCGATCCACGAGGAGCGCGCGGCGGCGCTGTTGCGCGCGCGCTTGCCCGGCCTCTACATTACCCACGGCACGGCGCTGTCGCGCGAATGGTACGAATATGAGCGGACCGCGACCGCCGCCGCCAACGCCTATGTCGGACCGCAAGTCGCGGGCTATATCGCCGGCCTCGAGGGCGCGCTGCGCGCCAAAGGTTTTGACGGCACCGTTTTCATGATGGGCTCCAATGGCGGCGTCGCCTCGACCGAGCGCGCGACGCGCCAGCCGATCCTCCTCGTCGAATCAGGGCCGATCGGCGGCTGTATCGGCGCCGCCTCTCTCGCCGAGACGCTGGGCTTTGCCAATGTCATCGCCTTCGACATGGGCGGCACGACCGCGAAATGCGCGCTGGTCGAGGACGGGCGCTTCTCGGTCGATCTGATTTATTACGCCGGCGGCTATATCAAGGGCTTTCCCATCAAATCGCCGGTGATCGACATCATCGAGGTGGGCTCGGGCGGCGGCTCGATCGCATGGCTCGATGAGGAGCAGCGCCTTCATGTCGGACCGCGCTCGGCGGGATCCAGCCCCGGTCCCGTCGCCTATGGGCGCGGCGGCACCGAGCCAACCGTGACCGACGCCAATCTCGTGCTCGGCCGCCTCGATCCGACGCGCTTCCTTGGCGGCGAATTGGCGCTCGACGCGGAGGCGGCGCGGCGGGCCATTCTCGCGCAAATCGCCGAGCCGCTTGGCTATTCGGGCGATCGCGGCCTCGTCGACATGGCGGAGGGAATTCTCTCGATCGCCACCGTGACGATGGCCGGCGCGATCCGCCGGCTTACCATCGAGCATGGCCGCGATCCGCGCGATTTCGTGCTGTTCAGCTATGGCGGCGGCGGTCCGCTCCATGCCAATGCGCTGGCGCGCGAATTGTCGATCCCGATGGTCGTCGTACCGCGAGAGCCCGGCAATTTCTCCGCCTCGGGCATGGCGATGGCGGATGCGCGGCTCGACACCTCGCAAACCTTCGTCGGCGATCTCGGTGAAGCATCGCTCGCCAAGATGATGGCGGCCTATTCGGCGATGGAAGCCGAGACGCGCACGGCGATCGAGCGCGAGATCGGCCAGGGCGAAATCCTGTTTGAGCGCGCCGCGGAAATGCGCTATCGCGGCCAACGCCACAACATCAAGGTGCCGATCGGCGCGCTGAGCGACCCCGCGGGTCTGCGCGACGCCTTCGACCGCGACTATCGCCGGCGCTACGGTCACGCCGATCAACGCGCCAAGGTCGAGGTGCAGGCCTTGCACCTCTCGGCGATTGCCCGGCTTGCGCGGCACGGAGGGGCGCTCGCAGCGCCGCGCGACAGCCGCGGCGGGCGGCGGACGCGGGCGGTCTATTTCGGCAAGGCCACCGGGCAACTCGAGACGGCGATCTTCGATCGCGCGGCGCTGGCTCCGGGCTTCTCGGCCGAAGGCCCGGCGATCATCGAAGAATATGGCTCGACCACCGTGATCCTGCCGGGCGATCGTTTTGAGATCGGCGCTCGCGGCGAGATTCGCATCCATGTCGGGCCGCGGAGGGAGCCATGAAAGGCGATGCGCATGGATAGCACTCAAGCCTCGACCCGCGTCGATCCCGTCACCCTCGAAGTGATCCGACACGGCATCGTCTCGGTCACCGACCAGATCGACGCCAATATCACCCGCACCGCCTTCAGCCCCTATATCTATGAATACAAGGACTATGCCGTCGGCATGACGGACGAGACCGGCCGGCTGGTCGCGCAATGCAATGGCGGCATGCCGATCTTCGTCGCCGACGCCGTCGGCAGCGCGGTGCGCGACGGGTTGAAGCTCTACGGTCCCGAGCGGCTGCACGAGGGCGACGTCATCATCTGCAATGCGCCCGGCGTCCAGGGCCAGCATCTCAACAACACGGTGATGTATACGCCGATCTATGCCGGCACGCCGCGCGAGCTCATCGGCTTCTTTGCCGTCAACATGCACTGGATCGACATCGGCGGCGCCGCGGTCGGCTCCGCCTCCTATTCCTCGACCGATATTTTCATGGAAGGCATTCAGTACCGCACCGTCAAGATCTGGTCGAAAGGCGAGCCGATCGAGGAGGTACTGCGCATCATCGAAGACAATACGCGCTTTCCTTTGGAGCTGATGGGCGATATCGAGGCGCAACTCGCAGGCTGCCTGTTGGGCCGCGACCTGACGCGAAACCTCGCCGAGAAATTCGGCATCGCGACCTATCGCGCGGCGATCGATCTCATTCTCGACCGCTGCGAGGCGGCGATCCGCGCCCGCATCGCCCGGATTCCCGACGGCGTCTATAGCGCCGAATCCTTCCTCGATAATGACGGCGTGCGCGACATGCGCATTCCGATCAAGATCAAGGTCGTCGTCGCGGGCGACGACATGACCATCGACTATTCCGACATTTCGCCCGAGGTTCAGGGCTGCATCAATTCGGGCTATCACGGCGGCGGCGTGACGACGGCGCGCGTCGCCTTCATGTATCTCATCGCGGCCGGCGAGCCCGCCAATGAGGGTACGTTTCGTCCGCTGAAGCTCGTGTTGCCGCCGGGCAAGATTGTCAGCGCCAAGCCGACCGCGCCGATGGGAATGTACGGCACGCCCTTCCCCACCATCGTCGACACCATCATCAAGGCGCTCGAGCCGGCGCTGCCCGAGCGCGTCACCGGCGCGCATTTCGGCACCTATTCCTCGGTCGGCTTCACCGGCCGCCGGCCCGACGGCTCGTTCTTCAACTGCCATGATTCGGGCCATGGCGGTTGGGGCGCTTGCGCCACCCATGACGGCGCCGGCCCGTTCCGCACCATGGCGCATGGCGATACGCGCATCATTCCGATGGAGTTGCAGGAGACGCTCTATCCCTACCGCTATGAGCGGCTGTCGCTACGGCCCGATTCCGGCGGGCCCGGGCGCTTTCGCGGCGGGCTCGGCTTCGTCAAGCATTACCGCATTCTCACCCCATGCGCGCTGCGCACCAATCTCGACCGCACCGGCTGCGCGCCGTGGGGCGTGTGCGGCGGCGGAGCGGGCGCAACCGGCCGCGTCACGGTGATGCGCGATGGCGCAAGTATCGATGCCAATAAGAGCGACGGTCTCGCGCTCCATCCCAATGACCTCGTTGTTGTCGAGACCGGCGGCGGCGGCGGTTACGGCCGTCCCGAGGAGCGGCCCATCGAAGCGGTGCAGCGCGATTTGCGCAGCGGCCTCGTCTCGGCGGACAGCGCCCGGGGCGACTACGGCGTCGTCCTCGCACCCGACGGAAGCGCCCGCCGCACGCGCGATTTCTGACGGAACGCAAGGCCGAAGCGCGGGTTTTCTCTCCAAGGCGGCACATCGGCCGTCTCTGCACCCATTCGGCTCAACGGCCGCTCCGGAGAGGACCCACGGGATGACGAGCGATTCCCCGGCGGCGCGCGCCATTCGCATGGCGATCATTGCCGTCTTTCTCGCGCTCATCGTCTGGAAAACGTTTTCCGTCGACCTGCTGGTCTTCGCCGGCATCGTCTTTGCCGTCTTCCTCTCGAAATCGAGCCACCGCGTCGCGCGCCTTGTCGGATGGCGCTATCGCATCTGCCTCGCGCTCGTCGCCGCCGCGGTCGCGATCGTCGTCGCGGGGCTGATCTGGTTCCTCGCGCATTCGGTCGCCAGTCAATTCGACGAGCTCTCGAGCCTCTTGACGCAAGATGTCGGCCAGCTTCACCAAAAGCTGCCACGCTTCATCGCGTCGCGGCTGCCGGAGAATATCGGCGCCGCGCAACTCTCCAGCACGGCCCATGAACTGCTCGGCATTTTCTCGAGCGCCGTCGGCGTGATCGCAGCGGTGGTGGTGGTGATCTTC
Organism: Allostellaceae bacterium; assembly: GCA_035605975.1. Classification (GTDB taxonomy): domain Bacteria; phylum Pseudomonadota; class Alphaproteobacteria; order ATCC43930; family CGMCC-115725; genus CAIKMD01. The sequence continues at coordinate 65,403 of DATNGG010000167.1, forward strand.
TTCGGCATCTATCTGGCGGCGGAGCCGGGCCTCTATGCGCGCGGCTTCGTCCGCCTCATCCCGCCGCAGCGCCGCGCGCGCATCGCGGCGCTGCTCGACCATTTGGGCGATGTGCTGTGGGGCTGGATGCTCGGCCGCATGTTTTCGATGACCATCATCGGCCTCACGGTGATGGCGGGGCTATGGGGCCTCGACGTGCCCGTGCCCTTGGCGCTTGGCGTGCTTGCCGCGGCGCTCGCCTTCGTTCCCTATCTCGGCGCCATCGCGTCGGCGATCCCCAGCCTGCTTCTCGCCCTCGCGGTCGATGTCTGGCACGCGCTCTATGTTCTGCTGCTCTACGTCGCCGTGCACATCCTCGAAGGCTATATCCTTGTGCCGCTGGTGCAGCGGCGCGCGGCGCATGTGCCGCCAGCGCTGACCTTGGCGGGGCAACTGCTGATGGGATTGTTCGCCGGCATTCTGGGGCTGGTGCTCGCGATGCCGCTGATCGCGATCTTGATCCCGACGATCGAGGCGCTTTACGTCGAGGACGTGCTGCAGGATCGGACGCAAGCGGCACCCGCGCGCGAGCGCGCGGTTACGCGCAGAGGCCCTGGAGCGTCTTGATGCCGACCGTGCCGAGGAGCGGCAAGGACCAGGTCTCGACCACGACCAGCGGCACGCGGCGGTTCTCCGCATTGACGAGATGCCAGCCGACATCGCCGCCACGCTTCAGGGCGATGCGGCATTCGCGGAACTGGTCGGTCAGGCCGTTGTAGAGAAATTTCACCACGAGCGGATCGCTCGAGCGGCCTTCGACGATGTTGCCCTTGAGAATCACGGCGTCGTGCCCGGGCGCGCCGTCGAGAACGACGCCTTTCTCGCTGGCGATGTCGCGCGGCGCGAATTCGCGCACCTTGACATGACGGGACGCGCCGGCGCGGTCCTCGCGATCGGCGTCGACTTCATGCGTCTCGAAGCGGATGGCGGTGATGTTCGACTGGCGATCGACCGTGACGCCGAGGCAATGGAAATTGCGGTCGCGCGTGTTGGTGATCTTGGCGATCTGCTGCAAGGAGGCCGAGGCAGGCGAGCAGCCGGGGCTTGCCGCCGTCTCGCTTCGTGCGTCCCCCAACGCGCCGCGCATGACCAGGATGGCCGCGGCCGCGAGGACGAAGAAGCGAATTGAGGCCGCTGCGCGCATTGCGTAGAAAGGTAGTGATGCGGCGCGGCAATTTCGAGGCGCCCTGCCCGTTCTTTGACGAGACGCGACCTTTGGTCGCGCTATGCCTCATCCTCCGGCTCGATCTGCTCCTCGTAATAGTGTTGCAATACGATCTTCAGCGTCGCCGCCACGGGCACGGCAAGGATGAGTCCGAGCACGCCGAGGAACACCGCGCCGGAAAAGAACGCGAAAATCACCGCGACCGGATGGAGATAGGCCGCGCGGCCCAGCACATAGGGCCCGATCAGTTGATCGATCGAGAGACGCAACAGCGGCGCGAGCGCCGCAAGGCTCGCCATCAGCAGAATGCTCGTCTGCCCCGCGGCCGCGAGGCAGATCAGCACGATCGACACGACGGGTCCCAGCACCGGGATCAGCTCGAGCAGGCCGATCGTTATCGCGAGAAGCGGCCCATGCGGCACATGGAAAAACCCGAAGACGATCCACGATACGATCGACGCATAGGCGACGATCGCGATGAGGCCGATGAAATAGCGCCTGAGGATCGGCGCCAGGGTGACGCCGAGGCGGCGCACCTCGTCGCGATATTCCGGCGGCACGAGCCACAAAATCCCGCGCGCGAGACGCCGCCCCGAGACCAGGAAATAGGCGAGCAGCACCAAGGTCAGGAACAATCCGAACACCGCCGCAATGCCGCCCGAGGCAAGCGCAAGCCCCGCGCCGCCCGTGAGGAAGCCGCGCAGCGCGCCGAGTGCGCCTTGCGTCAGCGCATCGACCTGGTAGGTCTGACCGAGAAAGGTGAGCTGCCCGCCCGGCAGGGCGCCGTGAATGACGCGATCGATCAGGTCGGGCGCATGCGAGGTCAGATCGGCGACATCGCCGGCGACTACCGGCACGGCCCAATAGCCGAGCGCGCCGAACACCGCGAGCAGGACAACGTAAACGCCGACCGCCACCACCCAGCGCGGCACCGGGCGGAGCTGCGCCTGCAAGCGGTCGATCCCCGGCGAGAGAATGAAGCCAAGCGCCGCCGCGATGACGAAGGGCAGCAGCACGACCCGAACGTAGTAGAGAAAGCCGAAAAGGATGGCGGCTGCGGCCGCCATCGGCCAGCCGGGAATCCGGTGCCGCTTCGGCATCTTCCCACGCGCCGCGCCGCCTTTCGCCCGTCGGATCGCCTTCCCCTCCTCCATTCGGAGAGACCTCCTAAGGGTTATAGATGCGGCCTTTCCAGACGACACGGCCGCGCGCACGGCGCGAAATTCCGTTCAATGCGATGAGCGCACCGATCGACATGCCGACCGGAAAAAGCAGACCATACCAACGCGGCACGCGGAAGTGGCGCGACAACGCGATCGCGGTCGCGAAGGTCGCGGCCGAGGAGGCAATGGCGAGCGGCAGGCCCGCGATCGAATCGAAGCCCGGCTCGAGCAAAACGGCAACCGCCGCCGCAACCGGCAAGAGCGGCGCTGACCAGCCGATGAGCAGCCCGCCCAGCGCGGTCGCGAGGGTGCGGACCGGACCGCCATAGATCTCGGTCACGTTCTTCGACAGGCCCTCCCACAAATCGGCGACGCCGCGATACATGCGTGTCCGGATCAGCGTCTCGGCGCCGAGCACCGCGATCGGCAGCCCGGCGCTTTTGACAAGCCGCGCCAGAGCGGCGTCCTCGGAGATCGCGCCGCGCACCGCGGCGTGACCGCCCAGAGAGAAATAGGCGCGCGCGCCGATCAGGATGAACTGCCCATTGGCGGTCGCGTCCTCGGCGATCGGCGCGTTGACGCGCGCCAAATCCTGCGTCGCGGCGATGGCGAGAAAGCCGACGGGAATGACGAGGCGATTGAAGAATCCCTGAAGCTCCTGGAACGGCTCGAGCGAGACCATGGTCAGCCTCCGCTCGCACGCGGCGGCGAGCGCGGTGCGAAGCAGCGCCGGCTCGGCACGCGTATCGGCATCGATGAAGCAGAGCCATTCGGCATCGGCCGTCAGCGCGCCGCACCAGCAGGCATTGGGCTTGCCCGTCCAACCTTCGAGCAAGGAGCCGGCGCTTATCAAGCGGAGGCGGGCATCCGCCCGAGCGAAGCGCCGCACGATCGCGGCCGTGTCGTCGGTCGAGTGATCATCGACGACGATGATGCGAAATCGCTCGGCGGGATAATCCTGGCGCAGCAGCGAGCGCAGGCAGGCGGCGATATTGTGCGCCTCGTTGCGCGCGGGAATGACGATCGCGACGGAGGGCGAGAGCGGCGGGCTTCCCGCGGGCGACGGAGGATGCGGATGCAAGCTCTCATAAAGGCGGAATTGGCGCGTGATGCGCCAGAGGCAAAGGCCGACCGAGAGGGCGATGATCGCCGTTGCCGCGAGGAGCCACACGGCGACTAGCGCAAAGCCTTGCGGGCGCGAATTCCGTCGCCTCGCCGGCCGTGGCGCTCGATGAGGCTGCGCTTCGAAATCCACAGCTCGTAGCGCCGGCGCGTCAGCGCACCGTGCTTGAGACAGGCCGGATTGTAGGTGTGGATCAGGAAGAAAATGAAAATCCCATCGAGCAAGCGGCGCAGCCGCGAGCTCTTGACCTCCGTGCCGACGATCTCGAAGCCGAAAGCCGCGACGACGCGCGCGACTTTCGCGCGGCGGCCGGCGGAGCCGGTGAAGGTCATGCCGCCGCGAAAGCCTTCGATCGACGCGAAGACCGGATCGCGCTCGGCATGCTGCGCGAGCTGCGCGAAGGAGCGCGCGAATTGGCGGCGCAAAGCGAGCGCCCAAGCCAGTCCCGCGCCGCGCCAGGGGAGCTGCGGCAATTGCTCGTTCCAGAGATGAAGCTCGCCGACGAGATCGCCCGGGCGAAGGCGCGTGCCATCGGACAGCGCCACCGGCGCGCTCGCCCGAACGATCGCGACGCGGATGATGCAGCTGCGATCGGCGCAGAATTCGCGGATGCGCATGATCGAGCGCAGGAGACGGTCGAGCCGCGAAAAGCTTTTGCCGAGCCAGTCCGATCGCGGCTGCGCCGGGACACGCAGCTCGACCACGCGCAGCGCCGGCCGCTCCGCATGCTCGCCGTGGAGAAGGCTCATCGGCGCCTCCTTTCGCGCCACGCCCCCTGTCTCGGCCGCGATCGCAGCAAAAACCGCCGCCCTCTCTTGCCGAGAGCGACGGCGGTGCCTGGGCCGGCTTCGAGTGCCGGACGTCGTCCGAGGCGGCTGTGCATGAAGGCAAAACCGCGCCCGGGCCCGTCGGGTTCCAGGCGTCCCCTGAGCTTGACGTAGCCGAAGAGCGCAGGATGCCCTTGCAGCGCTATGGGCGAGAGGACTGGCCTCCGAAAGGAAGGACCGGCAGCGAAGCCTTACGTCCCGAGCGCGTCCTTGAGCTTTGCGACCAACTCCGCGTGACGGTGCGCGTCGGCGACCGAAACGCCCTTGCCGACGCCGAGATAGCGCTCCGCCACCTCGCTATTGTCGAGCAGCTCCTTGCCGGTTCCCGACAGGGTGACGCGCCCGTTCTCGATCACATAGGCGCGATCGGCGATGGCGAGCGAGAGTCGCGCATTCTGCTCCGAGAGCAGGATGCCCCGGCCCTGATTGCGCAACCCGGCGATGAGGCGGAAAATCTCGGCGACCAGCACCGGCGCGAGGCCGAGCGAAGGCTCGTCGAGCACGAGAATGCGCGGCTCGGCCATCAGGCCGCGGCCGATCGCCAGCATCTGCTGCTGGCCGCCCGAAAGATTGGCCGCAGGCTCGTCCAAGCGCCGCAGCAGCACCGGAAAGAGCTCGCCGATCTTGCCGATCGCCGCATCGAGCGCTGCGGCGCCCGATTCTGTGTCGCGCGCATAAGCGCCAAGGCGCAGATTCTCGCGCACGGTCAGCCCGCCGAAAACCTGGCGGCCCTCCGGAACCTGCGCGATACCGGCGAGCACGCGCGCGCGCGGGCTCACGCTGTCGATGCGCTTGCCGTCGAGCACGATCTCGCCGCGGCGCAGCGGGATGATGCCGGAGATCGTCTTGACGAGGGTCGATTTGCCCGCGCCATTGGCGCCGACCAGCGCGACGATCTCGGCATCGCCGACGGTCAGATCGATCTCGTGAATGACGTCGACCGCTTCATAGCCGGTCGAGACGCGCCGCAGCTCCAGCATCATGCCGCTCCCGGCTCGGCCTGGCCGACATAGGCGGCGATGACGCGCTGGTCCTGCTGGATCTCGCGCGGGCTGCCCGAGGCGACGACGCTCCCCGCATCGAGCACGATCACCTGATCGGCGACACCCATCACCAGCGACATGTTGTGCTCGACCACCACCACCGAAATCCCGGCGTCGCGGATGGCGCGCAGCAATTCGGCGAGCTCGGCGGTCTCGGCATCGTTGAGGCCCGCCGCCGGCTCGTCGAGCAGCAGAAGACGCGGTTGCGCCATCAGCGCGCGCACCACTTCGAGGAGCTTCTGCCCGCCCATCGGCAGCTCGGTGGCGGCGACATCGCGAAAGCTCGCCAGCCCCACCAGCTCCAACAGCGCCTCGGCGCGTCTCGTGAGCGCGCGCTCCTCGCGGCGCGCGGAGCCGAGCCACAGCATTTGCGAGAAGGCGCTGGCGCGGAAATGGAGATGCGCGCCGGCCAGCACGTTCTCGAGCGCCGTCATGCCGGGATAGATGCGCGCCGACTGGAAGGTGCGGATGAGGCCGCTTGCGGCCACCTCGACCGGCGAGCGATCGAGCAGCGATTGGCCGTAGAACCGCGCATCGCCGGAATCGGGGCGATAGAGGCCAGTGACGAGATTGAACACCGTGGTCTTGCCCGCGCCGTTGGGGCCGATCACCGCGGTGAGGCTGCCATGCGGGACGGTAAAGCTCACCTTGTTGACGGCGTGCAGCCCGCCGAAATTCTTATCGAGCGCCTTGATCTCGAGCGCCGCTTCGCTCATGGCACCACCGTGCGGGCGCGCCCGTCCACTTTGCGCCGCATCGTGATGCGCGCGAGCCAGACCGCCGCGCTGCCAAACATGCCTTCGGGCAGCCATAGGAAGCACAGCACCAAGAGCAAGCCCTCGGCGAAGGTCTTGTAGAGCGCGAAGGGCTGGAACACCGTGGGAATGAGCGTCAGCAGCGCCACGCCGAGGAGCGGGCCAACCAAGGTCGCCTCGCCGCCCGCGACCAGCATCGCGATCATCTCGAAGGAGCGCGGCGCGCCCACCATCTCGGGCGAGAGGAAGTGGAAATAGAAGGCGTAGAGGCTGCCCGAGAGCGAGGCGAGCGCCGCCGAAAGGCAGACCGCCGCGAGCTTGTAGCGCGGCACGTTGACGCCCAGCGCCGCCGCCGCGGTCTGATCGGTGCGCACAGCTTTGAGCGCGCGCCCAAAGCCCGAGCGCAAGCCGCCATGCAGCATCGCCACCAGCACGAAGATCAGCACGGCGACGAGATAGTACATCTCCATCGAGGAGCCGAAGACATAAGGCCCGACCGAGAAGGACGGAATGCCGACAAGGCCGGAGGGACCGCCGGTCACGTCGGTCAATCCGACGGTGAGCGAATCGATCATTAGGCCGAAGGCCAAGGTCGCGAGAGCGAGGAAATGCCCGCGCAGCCGCGTCGTGACGAGCGAGAGGGCGAAAGCGCAGACGAGCGAGAGCACGATGCCGGCGGCGACGCCGGCGAGCGGCGGCCAGTGGTAGGTGGTCGCAAGGATCGCCGCGGTATAGCCGCCGATCGCCATGAACCCGGCATGGCCGAGGCTCACCTGCCCGGCGTAACCCATCAGCACATCGAGGCCGAGCACGGCGATGAACAGGATGCCGGTGATGACCAGCGAGTTGAGAATGCCGGCGCCGGGCAGGATGAACGGCAGGACGAGGATGAAGACCGCGGCGAGCACCGCGAAAATCGCGCCGCCCCGGCCCTCGAGGCGGACGATCGCGCGATGAATGCGCTGCTCGTCGCGCACATCCTGGCGCCGCGCCGGGCCGGCGGTGAACAGCCCGTTGGGCCGCCACAGCAGCATGACGAGCAGAAGCGCCAGCGCCAGCCCATTGGCGAAGAGCGAGGAGACGTAGCCGGCGGCGAGCTGCTCGGAGACGCCGAGCACGAGCCCGCCGAACACCGATCCGGCAAAAGCGCCGAGCCCGCCGACCGCCACCGAGATGAAGCCGAAATTGGTGAAGAAGCCGCCCGTGTCGAATTCGAGCGAGGTGATCGGCGCCACGGCGATGCCGCCGAGCCCCGCGATCACCGCCGCCAGCGTGAAGCTGAAAAGGGTCATGCGCGGCACGTCGATGCCCATCAGCCGCGCGGCGAGCCGGTTCTCGGCGCAAGCGCGCAGCGCGAGACCGAGCCGTGTTCTCGCAAGGAGAAACCACAAGCCGAGAATGATGACCACCGCAGCCGCGACGATCCAGAATCCCTGGGTCGGGATGCGCACGCCGAAAATAGCGATCGGCGCCTCGCCCGAGATCGGCGGCAGCGCGTAAGGTTGGCTCGACCAGCCGATCAGCAGCACGCCCTGGATGAGCGTCAGGAGCCCGGCGGTCATGACGAGGATGCTGCTGACCGAGAGCCGCGTCAGCGCCGGGCCGAAGGTCGTGTAGCCGAGGATGACCCCGCCCAGCGCCGTGCCGGCGAGAGCGCCGGCCAGCGCCAGCGGAATCGGCAAGCCCCAGCTCACCTGCAGCGTGTACATCAGCAAGGCGCCGAAGACGCAGAAGCCGCCCTGCGCCAGGTTGATGACCCCGGTGACGCGATAGACCAGCGAGAATCCCAATGCGAGCAGGGCGAAGACCGCGCCCTGGAGCACGCCGCCGATGACGATCTGAATGGCTTGGATCACGCCGCCTCAGCCGCGACGATCATATGCGCTCCCCTGCCCTTGCCCTCATCGATCGCGGCGGGCGATCGCGGGGCGATTGAACCCCATTGCGGCGTCAGGCCGCTTTTCGCTGTGCCGTTCCGACGAGCCGGCAAACCGCTTCGACCACCGCCTCGGGATCGGCACGGTTCTGCCCGGCGATGTCGAGCGCGCTGCCATGCGCCACCGACGAGAACATCACCGGCGCGCCGATGACCATCCCCGCGCTGCGGTTGCGCGCCAGCAGCTTGGCGGCGATGTGGCCTTGATCGTGATACATGACGATGAACGCGTCGACGCCGTCGCGGTGAAACATGGTGTCGGCGCCGAAGGGTCCCTCGGCACGGATGCCGGCCTTCTGCGCCGCGGCGATCGCCGGCGCGATGATGCGCGCCTCCTCGTCGCCGAAGAGGCCGTTCTCGCTCGCATGCGGGTTGATGCCGGCGACCGCGATCGCCGGCCGAACCGCGCCGAGCCGGCGCAGCGCCGCATCGGTGCAAGCGATCGCCCTTTTCATCCGCTCGGGCGTGATCAGCTCGATCGCGCGGCGCAATCCCACATGGAGCGTCGCGTGGACGATCTTCACGTCGTCGAAGCAGAGCATGAGAAAGACATCGTCCTCGGGCACGCCGGTCTCGCGCGCAACGAAGCTCGGATAGCCGTCGAAGGCGATCCCCGCCTGATGGATCGCGAGCTCGGTTTGCGGCGCGGCAACGACCGCATCGACCTGGCCGTCGAGCGCGGCGCGAATGGCGGCGCGTGCCGATTCAACCGCGGCGCGGCCATTCGCCGGGGCGATCGTGCCAAGTGTCACGGCGGCATCGCGGTAAAGATCGAGATCGAGCAGCGCGATCCCCTCGGCGCTCCAATCGACCGCCGCGGCGGAGCGATAGGCGCAAATCCGCGGCGCGAGACCCGAGGCCTTGGCGTGGATGTCGAGCGCGCGGTGGTCGCCGACCAGAAGCGGCGCGCAAATCCTCCGTACGCGCGGATCGAGCGCCGCCTTCAGCGCAATCTCAGGGCCGATCCCGGCGGGATCGCCCATGCTGATCGCGACCTTCTGCAACGCCACGCGCGCCTCGGCTCAGACGGTGACGGGATCGGTGCCGAGCTCGCTGAAGAGCCCGTGCTTGGCGCCCTCGGCGAATTTGACGCTCTTCGGCAGGACAATCGCGCAAGAGCGCACGCGCTGCGATTCGGGCGTGAGTCCCGGGATCTTCTTGCCTTCGCGATTGGCCTTCATGGCGCGAAGCAAAGCGCGGCGCGCCATGATGATGCCATTGTCGGTCGAGACCAGGTTCTCGAGGCTGCGGTCGATGACCGGCCCCATGCTCTCCTGGAGCGAGGCATCCTGCATGCCGACGCCTTCTATGCCGCTGAAGGACGTGCCCGCGATCTGCGCGTCGCGGTTCATCAGATAGTTGTTGCCCTTGTTGGCGAGCGGAATGAAGGTGCCGGGGATCGCGCGGACATGGATGAACGCGCCGTCATCCATCGCGGCGATTTCCTTGCGCGTCAACGCGCGCCGCGGATGGTAGCTGATGCTCCACGACCAGGTGTTGTTGTCGTCGATCGGAACCCAGGCATGGCCGCCGATCGGATTGCCGCCGCGCGGCGCGATCAGCGTGTAGAACGGCATGACCCAGGGCGTGATGCGCCAATAATACTGGTCGCCCTCGGCGTTGCGGCGCGCCGCGATGAGAAGGCCGCCGTCGAATTCGGCGACGTCGAAGATCGGCATCAGATCGCGCTGATTGTACTCGTTGCCTTTCGAGCCTTGGAACAGCGGATCGGATTTGAGCGCGCCGTCATGCAGGAAGGAGACATGGCTCGAATCGATGCCGCCCTCGACCGCCTGCAGGTAATTGCATTCCTGCAGCCGCTTCGAGATGTAGCGCTGCTCGGGCGGCACCAGCGCCCATTCGAAGCCGGGAGGGGCGGGCTTCAGCTCGGGCGGGCCCATATAGGTCCAGATGATGCCGCCGCGTTCGATGCAGGGATAGGATTTGAGCTTGATGCGGCTGCGCATGCCGGTCGAGTCAGGCTCGGACGGCAGATCGACGCATTGGCCGGTGACATCGTATTTCCAGCCATGATAGGGGCAGCGCAGCCCGCATTGCTCGTTGCGGCCGAACCACAGCGAGACGCGGCGATGCGCGCAGAACTCGTCGATGAGGCCGATGCGATCCTCGCTGTCGCGAAAGGCGATCAGCGGCTCGCCGAGCAGCTTCACCCGCACCGGCGGGCAATCCGGCGCCGGGAGCTCGTCGGCGCGGAGCGCGGGAAACCAATAGCGCCGCATCAAATCGCCCATCGGCGTGCCGGCGGACACTTCCGTTAGCTGTTTGTTCTCTGCCGGAGAGGTGGCCATGAAATCACCTAAAACGGATCATGAAGGAAGAAAGCGCGACGGGGGCTAACGATGCGTCGGAGCCTCGTCCGGGTCAATGCAGATTTGGTCGCCGTCCAGATGGACCGTCCACACCCTCACCGGGTCAGTGCAAGGCGGGAAACTGGGCTTTCCGGTGGGAATGTGGAAGCGGCCTTGGTGAAAAGGGCACTCGATTTCCTCGCCGATGATCGTCCCCTCGCCGAGCGAGCCCGGCCCATGGCTGCACGCATCCTGGCTGACGTAATAGCGATCTCCCAGGCGGTAGACCGCGTAGGCGACATCATCGACCACGATCCGCGTGGCGAACTCGCCCTCGAGCACCTCCGATGTGCGGCAGATGACGAGCCGCCCCGCAGGGGCCGTCATGGTGCAAGAGCCGGCGCCGTTGCGCCGATGAAGGATCGGGATTTCATCGCGTCTACCGCCTCGCTCCTAGACGAGATGGCGCGCGGCGGCAAGTTGGGGCTCGTCGCCGCGACATTTTTTATCACCCGGCGATGGTGACGCCGCCATCGACCACGATGGTTTGGCCGGTGATGAAGCTGCCGGCGGGAGAGGCGAGGAGCACGGCGGCGCCCGCCACATCCTCGGCGGTGCCCAGCCGGCCGAGCGGGGTTTCGGCGATCCGGCGCCGGGCGAGTGCCTCGTCCTCCCAGAGCGCGCGGGCGAAATCGGTCTTGATGAGGCCCGGCGCGATGGCGTTGACGCGGATGTTGTGCGCGCCCCATTCGCAGGCGAGGCTGCGCGCGAGCTGATTGACCCCGGCCTTGGCAATGCCGTAGGCGCCGATCCCGGCCGAGCCGCGCAGCGCGGCGATGCTCGAGACGAGGATCACCGCACCGTCGTTGCGCGCCGCCATCTCGGGCAGGACGAGGGTCGAAAGCCAGAGCGCGCTTTTCACATTGCTGGCGATGACGCGGTCGAAGGCTTCGTCCGAGAGCTCGGCGAGCGGCCCGAGCACGGGATTGACGCCGACGTTGTTCACAAGAATGTCGATGCCGCCGAAACGCGCATGGGTGCGCTCGACCAGCGCCTTAAGCTGCGCCTTATCGCCGACATGGCATGCGATCGCCGCGGCTTCGCCGCCCGCGGCGCTGATCGCGGCGGCGGTTTCCTCGCACGCCGCCTGCTTGCGGCTCGAGATCACCACCTGCGCGCCGCATTGGGCGAGCGCCGCGGCAATCGCCCGGCCGATGCCGCGCGACGAACCGGTAATCACCGCCGTCTTACCCGAGAGATCGAAAAACCCCATGCCGGCCCCCGCTAAGGCTTTGCTAACCATGCTACCGCGCGAGGCTGCCGCGCGATATCCGGGCAACGGAGGTCTGCGCCGGCCGCACTCGCCTTAACCCCGCCACCATGCTAAGGAAATGCCTCAGGAAACAGGTCGGGCGTACTGGAAAAATGGCGGAATTGAGCGAGGTCGCCGGCACGGCGACGCGACTGCGCGATGTGCGGGTGATCAGCCTCGTGGGCGCGGCTCATTTCATGAGTCACGTCTATGTCATCATGCTGCCGCCGCTGTTCATTTTCGCGCGCGCCGAGTACGGCGTCAGCTTCGCCGAGCTGGGCTTCGCCATGGCGGTTTCGGGCTTCCTGTCGGCGACGCTGCAGACCCCGGCTGGCTTCATCGTCGACCGCATCGGCTCGGGCACCTTGCTGATCGCGGGGCTGGTGTTGAGCGGCACGGGCTGCGCGATCATCGGACTTGTCCCCGCCTATTGGGGGCTGATTCTCGGCTTTGCCTGTCTCGGTCTCGCCAACACCGTCTATCACCCGGCCGATTACGCGATCCTCTCGCATGGCGTCTCCGCGCCGCGCATGGCGCAAGCCTATTCGATCCACACCTTCCTCGGCATGGCGGGACAGGCGCTGACGCCCATCTTCATGCTGGCGATGGCGAATCTCTGGGGCTGGCACAGCGGCTTTCTCAGCATCGCCGTCGTCACCTATGTCGTCGCCCTGGTGCTGTTGCTGCAAAAGGGAGTGCTGTCGGATCGCCGCGGCGGCGCGCAGCCCAAGGAAGGCGCCGCGCCGAAGGCGGCGCCCGGCGGCTGGAAGCTGCTTCTTTCGGGCCCGATCTTCCGCAGCTTCGTGTTCTTCGCCTTCCTCACCATGACCGGCAATGCGCTGTCGAATTTCTCGATCGTCGGCTTGGGCGCGCTGCACGGCACGCCGCTCGCCGAGGCCAATATCGCGCTGACGGCATTCCTCATCTTCAACGCGCTCGGCGTGCTGTCGGGCGGCATCATCGCCGACCACTTCAAAAACCCGATGCGCATCGTGACGCTCGGCTTGGCGGCGAGCGGCGTCGCAATCCTCGTCCTCGCCTTTATCGGCTTCGGCGCGGTCTCCCTCCTCGCCATGATGGCGCTGATCGGCCTGCTCAACGGCATGATCATGCCGTCGCGCGACCTGATCGTCCGCGCGGTCACGCCGCCCGGCTCCTTCGGCCTCGTCTTCGGCTTCGTCAGCACCGGCTTCTCGGTCTCGGCGGTGATCGCGCCGCCGCTCTATGGCTGGCTGATGGACCAGGGCGAGCCGCGGCTCATCTTCATCTGCGCCGCGGCGTTCACCGCGCTGTCGCTCCTGATGGCGAACACGGCGCGGGCGAAGTGAAGCGCAGCCGGACCACTTGATCCCGCGCCGCCGCGGCGCCGCCAAGACTTCGCCGCAGCGCGAAGCATGATGGCGGCGATCTCCCCTGTCGAGCTCGCCTGGCTTGCGGCCGGGATAGCCCTTGCCGGGGTCATCACCGGCTTGTTGGCGGGCCTATTCGGCGTAGGCGGCGGCGCTATCATCGTGCCGGTGCTCTACGAGATGTTCCGCATCATCGCCGTGCCGGATGTGGTGCGCATGCAGCTTTGCGTCGGTACCTCGCTCGCCATCATCCTGCCGACGACGCTCCGGTCTTATCGGGCGCATCGCGCCAAAGGCATGGTCCTGCGCGGGGTGATGCGCGCCTGGGCCGCGCCCTCCGTCGCCGGCGTCGCCCTCGGCGCGATCATCGCGGCCTTCGCGCCCTCGGCGGTCTTCAAGATCGCCTTCGTCGTCATCGCCGGAACGATTGCGATGAAGCTGCTATTCGGCCGCGAGAACTGGGTGATCGCCGACGATCTGCCGCGCGGCGCGGGCTTGGCCGCCTATGGCTTCGTCATCGGCCTCGGATCATCGCTGATGGGGATCAGCGGCGGCTCCATCACCACCTTGATCCTCACCCTTCATCGCAAGCCGATCCACAATGCGGTCGCAACCGCCTCGGGCGTCGGCGTGCCGATCACCATCGCCGGCACCATCGGTTACGCCCTTGCCGGCCTGCCGCATCAGGCGCTGGTGCCGCCCTTCTCGCTCGGCTTCGTCTCGGCCATCGGCTTCGTGCTGATCGCGCCGATTTCGAGCTATGTCGCGCCGTTCGGCGCAAGGCTCGCGCATGCGCTGCCCAAGCGCCGCCTCGAAATCGCTTTCGGGATATTCCTGCTGCTTGCCTCGGCTCGCTTCCTCGCCGACCTCGCCTAGTCTTCGGCGTTGGCGCGCAAGACCGCCGTGATCACGCGATAGGCGATCTCGTAAATCTCGGGGTCATTGCTGCGCCGCGGCCCGGCGATGTTGAGCGTTTCGCCGTCGAGCGTTGCGAGCCAACGGCGAATGCGCTCCAGCGCGGCGTTGCCCGGAGCCGCCGCGAGATCGAGATGAAAGCAAGGCTTTCCGTGTTCGCGGGCGAGACGCTCGGTCAGCGCCGAGCCGCCCGAAAGCGGGCCGCGGGAGAGGATCAGGCTTGCGTCCGAATCGCGCACATTCCGCGCGGTGCGCTGCGCGGGATTCGGGCTGCCGCTCTCCCGCACCGGATAATGCGGCGCGATCGGGCCATCTTCATTGCAGCGGCCGCGTGGGACCCAGCCGCCGCAAGGAACGCCGAGCGCCAGCGCCGCATCGAGCGCCGCGAGATCGACACCGGTCTGACCGCCCGAAACGATGCGCCCGATCCGCATCGGCGCGCGCGAATGGTGCCTCAGGCGGCGTTGCGCGCCCCGCGCTCGAGGAGGCCCGCACGGATGAGCGCCGAGCGGATGCGCTCGATCTCGGCTTGCGAGAGCTTGGCCAAGGGCGGACGCACCACCGCGCGCGGCAGCTTGCCCATCAGCACGAGCGCCTCCTTCATGCGGTTGTGCATGTCGACGAAGGGATCGGCGTAGAACACTTCGGCGGTCGGGTAGATGCGGTCGTTGAGGCGGCGTGCCTCGGCGAGATCATTCGCCTGGACGGCGCGGAAGAGCCGCGCCTGGAGATCGGCGATGACGCTGCCCGAGCCCGAGAGCAGCCCCTTGCAGCCGAGGACCAGCGAGCTGAACAGCCACGAGCTGTTCGTGCTGAGCACGTTGATCGCCGGATCGAGGCTTTGCAGCGTCCGGATGTTGCGCTCATGGAGCGGGACCTGCGGCGTCCAATCCTTGATCGCGCGGATCGTCGGCACCGCCGCGACGAGCTTCAACAGCGTGTCGAGCGGATAGCCCTGCCCGCCCACGAGCGGATATTCGAAGACGATGATCGGCAGGTCCGAGGCATCGGCGATGCGCTTGAAATGCGCGATCGCCATCTCCGGCCGCTGCCCCAGGGTGAAGGGGCCCGGCGGGAACACCAGCAAAGCCGAGGCTCCGCCCTCTTGCGCCATGCGCGCAAGCCGCGCCGCCTCGAGGCTGCCTTCGGCATAGATGCCGTTGACGATCGGCAGCGCGGCGCCGACCACCTCCTCGGCGATGGCAAGGACGCGGCGCTGCTCCTCGAAGCTGCAGGACCCGACCTCCGAGGCATGGGCGTTGATGGTGATCGCGGCGATCCCCGGCACGGCGCCGACATCGGCGAGATGCCGCCGGAAGGCTGCCTCGTCGATCGAGAGATCCTCGTGAAACGGCAGCAGGCAGGCCGGGATCACCCCTTCGGGGACGAATTTCGCATGTCGCGGCATGGCGGACTCCTTAACGGCTTTGCGGCAATCTTAGCACGCTCCGGGCGGGTTCCCGCCAGCCCCATCACCGCCGCGGCGGGCTGCGGAAAGCGCGGGACGCTATATCTATTGCGCATAATCAGCTATTTACACTTCTTCGGACATACTCAACCTCTCCTTGCATGCCGGAGTAAAGACAAGATGAACCGTATGACGAAGCCTGCGCTCCTCCTTGCCGCTGCCGCCCTTGCCCTGAGCTTTGGCGCCCGCAATGCCGCCGCCGAGAGCGGCGCGGACGTTTTCACCGACAATTGCTCAACCTGCCATTCGCCCGATGCCGGCGTCGACAAGCAAGGCCCGTCGCTCTTCGGCATCATCGGCCGCAAGGCAGGCACCGAGTCCGGTTACGTCTATACGCCGGCGACCAAGAACTCCGGCATCACCTGGGATGCAGCGAGTCTCGACAAATACATCACCAACCCGCAGGGCGTCATTCCTGGCACGAAGATGCTGTTTCCTGGGATCAAGAGCGCCGACGACCGCAAAGCCCTGATCGGCTATCTCTCGGGCCTCCACTGAGCCCCTCTTTCGGTTAGGGCCGAAGCGTCGCGGTTGCGGCGGCGCGGCGTCATGCGTTGCCGGACAAGCCGGCGAAGGGCAGCGTCGCGATGTCGCGGCGCGCCAGCGCGCTCGCCACCATCGGATCGATCAGCGCCTCGTACTCGCCGCGGCTGAGATAATGCGCGGGATAGGCCGCGACCGGCCGCGTCGCCGGGTGGAGATAGATTTCCGAGACGCCGTCGGACAGTACATCGAGATAGCGCCGCACGCGCTCGCCGGTCATGGCGCCGCTGTCGGCAAGCCCGAAGATATGGTCGTTATGGGCGATGCCGGCGGCGTCGAGACGCCGCCGCAGCAGCAACGCGAATTGCGCCTCGAGGAGGCCGGCGGCAAACCAGGAACGGCGCCCGTCGGCGCGCGCTGCCGCGTGTCGCGGCTCGAAGGGAAGGCGCACCGCCTTGATGCCGAATTCGGGCGCGAGCTCGATGAGGACGCGCTGCACGACCGGGTGAAGATGGAAGTGGTGATGCGCGTTGACATGGTCGAGCGGCAGGCCGGTGCGGCGGAAGGCGTCGAGCTGCGCGCGAATCTCGGCGGCGGCTTGGCGCCGCGCCTCGCCATTGCAGAAGATGCGGATGCCGGTTGCCACGGCATCCTTGGGGAACTTGCCGCTGCCATCGACGAGAGCCGGGATCTCGCCGGACGGGAGGACGGGCGTGCCGTCGATCAGCACGAGATGGAGGCCGACGCCGAGCCGCGGCAGACGCTTGGCGCGCGCCACCGCATCCGCCGCCGCGGCGCCCGTCACCATGAGGCTCGCCGCAGTGAGGACGCCGCGGGAATGGCCCGCCTCGATCGCCTCGTTCACCGCCTCGTCGAGGCCGAAATCATCCGCCGTGATGATGAGCTTCTTCAAAAAACTTGCTCTCGACAAACGAAACGAACCGCCCAACGCCGCGAGGCCGCAGCCCACGCTCGGCCGGCAAGCTTAGCCGGAGGCTCCACCCATGCGCCAGCCGGGAACCCGCGCCGCATCGCCGCCCTGCGTTGCGCCGCGGGCACCGGCGCGCTATGCTTTGCCCCAATCGATGGAGGCGCATGTCCATGGCCAAGAGCAACACGATTCAGATCAAGCTCGTGAGCACGGCGGATACCGGCTACTTCTACACGACGAAGAAGAATCCCCGCGCCAAAACCGAGAAGCTCGAGCTCAAGAAATACGATCCGGTCGCGCGCAAGCACGTCGTCTTCAAGGAAGGCAAGATCAAATAGAGGGCCCGCAGCGCTCGACGATGAAAGCCGCTCGACCCGAGCGGCTTTGTCGTTTCTGAGCCGGCGCCTCGTTTAGCGATCGGAGGCGGCGATGGCGGAGATGGCGGCGTGCCCGGCCGCATGCGCGCCCGGCGCCGCGGCGTCGGCAACGCGCAGGCAATTGCGCCCGCCATTCTTGGCCGCATAGAGCGCTTCGTCGGCGCGGCGCAGCAGGCTCGCCGGAGTCTCGCCGGCGCTGCGCGTCATCGCGACGCCGACGCTGATCGTGATCGGCAGCGCGACGCGCGGCTCGCCGACCTCGATCGGCTTGTCGGCAATGACGCTGCGGATACGCTCGGCGACGACGAGCGCGACCGGCAACGGGGTTTCCGGCATCACGACGACGAACTCCTCGCCGCCATAGCGCGCGACCAGGTCGAAGCCGCGCACATGGCGCAGCACCCGGCCGGCGACCTCCTTGAGGACGGCGTCGCCGGCGGCATGGCCATGCGTGTCGTTGACGCGCTTGAACCAGTCGATATCGAACAGCAGCAGCGCCGGACCCTGGGCATGCTGGGTGCTCTCGCCGATGCCGGCGAAAAGCCCGTCGAGATGCGCCGCGAGATAGCGCCTGTTGTAAAGGCCGGTGAGCCCGTCGGTGAGCGCCAGGGCGAGGCTCTTCTGGTAGTTCTCCTGGAGGCGGTCCTGGAGGCGCTTGCGCCGCACCTGGGTGCGCGCCCGCGCCAGCAGCTCGTTGCGATCGAGCGGGCGCACGATGTAGTCGGTGGCGCCGAGATCGAGCCCCTTGGCGAGACGCGGCAGCTCCTCGGGATCGCCAATCAGCAGGATCGGCACCAGCCGGCTCGCCTCGTTGGCACGCAGCTGCGAGACGACGCGCAGCGCGTCGACCTTGCCGGGCATGCCGAGAATGACCAGATCGATGCTGGCATCGCAGGCGGCGATCAGCTCCTCGGGCGTCGGCGGCGAGAGGACGTCGCTGGCGAGGGGCGCCAGAATCTCGGCGATGCGCGCGCTGCCATAGGGATTGGACTCCCAGAGCAGAACCCGGGCCGGCGCGTCGTTCTCCTGCGGCGCGTCGCCGTCGATCAGCGAACTGAAGCGGCCGCAGACATCCTCGCGGTGGCGCCATTCCTCCATCATGCGGCGCAGCCGCACGAGCGAGCGCACGCGCGCGAAGAGCGCGGTGTCGTTGACCGGCTTGGTGAGGAAGTCGTCGACGCCCGCCTCGAGGCCGCGCAAGCGGTCGGCGGGCTCGGACAGCGCCGTCACCATCACGACCGGGATATCGGCGGTGCGCGGATCGGCCTTGAGACGCCGGCAGGTCTCGAACCCGTCCATGCGCGGCATCATCACGTCGAGGAGAATGAGATCGGGATGCTCTTTGTTGGCGAGCTCCAACGCCGCCATGCCGTCGCTCGCGCACAACACCTGGTAATACTCGCTCGAGAGCTTCGCCTCGAGCACCTTGACGTTCACATCGACATCATCAACGACGAGTATGCGCGCGGACATCCGTCAACCTTGTTCCGTGTTCAGGCACAAAAGCGCGCGACGGTTTGAAGGAAATTGGCGACGGAGATCGGCTTGGCGATGTAGCCCTCGCAGCCGCCCTCGCGGATTTTCTCCTCGTCGC
This sequence comes from Allostellaceae bacterium, assembly GCA_035605975.1. Taxonomy (GTDB): domain Bacteria; phylum Pseudomonadota; class Alphaproteobacteria; order ATCC43930; family CGMCC-115725; genus CAIKMD01. The sequence goes on from DATNGG010000167.1 coordinate 84,192, forward strand.
CCTTCATCGCGAATGCCGTCACCGCGATGATGGGGATCGCCCTCAAATCATCGTCTTCCTTGATCCATTTCGTGACCTCGAGGCCGGACACCTCGGGGAGCTGAATGTCCATGAGGATGAGGTCGGGTCGGTGCTGGCGCGCGAGTTGCAGCGCCTCCATCCCGTCCTTGGTCTGGAGAATTTCGTAGCCATGCGCCTCCAGGAGATCGTGGAAGAGCTTCATGTTCAAGTCGTTGTCTTCGACGATCAGTACACGCTTCGCCATCATGGGATCCTTGCCGGCCGCGCGCGGGGAGAATGGCGGCAAGCCATTCTAAGGTCCTAGGGGTTAAGAGAGCCTCGACTCTCGGCTCCCCATTCTAAAACCCAGCCTCGCCTCATAGCTATAGGTTGGTTAATCTTAAGATAAGCTTAAATGAGGGAGGAGCGGCGCGGCGGATGCGCATCGGCATCGATCTCGGCGGCAGCAAGATCGAGGTGGCGGCGCTTGACCGCGAGGGCGCGATTCGCTTGCGCCGCCGCGTGCCGACGCCGGCCGGCGATTACGCCGCAACCATCGCCGCGCTGAAGCAGCTGGTCGAGTCGAGCGAGGCCGAGCTCGGCATCAGGGCCAGCATCGGCATCGCCATCCCGGGCGCGATCTCGCCGGCGACGGGCCTCGTCAAGAACGCCAATTCGACCTGCCTGATCGGCCGGCCGTTCGATCGCGATGTGGCGGCGGCGCTCGGCCGGCCGGTGCGGTCGGCCAATGACGCCAATTGCTTTGCCTTGAGCGAGGCGCGCGACGGCGCGGCGCAAGGGGCGCGACTCGTCTTCGGCGTCATTCTCGGAACCGGGGTCGGCGGCGGCATCGTCGTGGACGGAAAGGTTCTGACCGGCGCCAACGCGATCGCCGGCGAATGGGGCCATTCGCCCCTCCCCTGGCCGCGGGACGCGGAGCGGCCGGGCCCCGCCTGCTATTGCGGCAAGCACGGCTGCATCGAGGCGTTTCTCTCGGGGCCGAGCCTGGCCCGCGATCATCGCGCGGCGAGCGGCGAGGCGCTCGATCCGGCGGCGATCGCGGCGCGCGCCACCGCTGGCGACGCTGCCGCGAGCGCCAGCCTCGCGCGCTATGTCGACCGGCTGGCGCGCGGCCTGGCGACGGTGATCAACCTCCTCGATCCCGATATCATCGTGCTGGGCGGCGGGCTGGGGCAGATCGGCGCGCTTTATCGCGCGGTGCCCGAGCGCTGGGGCGCTTATATCTTCTCGGATGCGGTCGCGACCAGGCTGCGGCCGCCGCGCTGGGGCGATTCGAGCGGCGTGCGCGGCGCCGCGTGGCTGTGGCCGGAACACGACGGAGAGGGCTGATGGCAATCAACCGGGTTCTGAAATTCGATGCGATCCCCGAGCAGAAGCGGCCGAATGGCGCCGCGATTCGGCCGCTGGTCGATGCGGCGAGCTGCGGCGCGGCGATCAAGACTAACACCGTCACCTTCCCGCCCGGCCATGCCGTCGAGTTCCATCGTCACAATTGCAACGAGATGATCATGGTCCTGCAGGGCGATTGCGCGGTCGAGATCGAGGGCGAAGCGCGCGTCGCGCTGACGCCCTTCGATACGGTTTCGGTCGCGGCCGGGACCTGGCACCGCTTCCTCAACACCGGCGCGACGCCCTTCACCCTCCTCGCGGTTTACGACGCCGCGCGCGTCGAGCGCACCTTGCGCGATTCGGGGAAGACGACAATCGATTAGGCCGCTTCAGCAGCTCGGCTTCGGCAAGGCCTCGATATCGTCGAGCTTGGCGCGAAGCACGTAATCGCCGTAGTCGAGCGACATGTCCTGCGAGACGCCGTTGTCGAGAAGCCGCATGCTGAGCTCGTAATCGGGCGTGTCGGCATCCGTCGTATCGGCATTGGCAGGGAAGAAGGCGAGGCTCACCCGCCAGGACGGGTGCTGCAGCAGCGGATTGTCGAGCGGCTTCGGCGCTTTGGGATTGGGCTTCAACACCGGGCCGATGACGGCGGTGATCTGCCCGGCATTCTCCAGTGCCGCGCCGTCGAACACCTTGCGCGAGACGAACTGATCGCCGGCTTGCGCGCGCTCGATGAGGAAGAGCGTGTGCGCGGTCGGGAAGAGAACGCCGGCGGCGAGCTTCAGCGTCTTGCGCTCGGGCTTTTCGAACTCGGCGACGCCGCCCTTGTTCTTGCCGTCGAGATGCGCCTCGCCATGAATATCGTCCTCGACATCGCCGTTCCGCAGCCGCCTCTCGTTGAACCGGTAGCGCAGCCCATCTTTCGATTCCCAGGTGACGAGGGTCGAGTTGATGTCGATGCTGCCCTCCTCGGAATAGACGAGTCGCAGCCGGAAGCGTTGCTGGACGGTCCAGCCGTCGCAGGTCTCGCCCCATTCGTAATACATGCCGCCGCTCGCGCCGGCGACGCCGCTGGAGGTCTTGGCCATTTCCAAGGTCAGATTGTAAAGCGCGCGATGGGGCGAAATATCCACCGCCGCAGCCGGGGATGCCGCCCAAACCACCAATGCCGCAGCCAGGCCGACATGCCGAGCCGCCCCAAAACTCATGATCGATCTCTCCGACTCTGGGCCGACACCTGCCGCGACCCTCGGCCGAGTATGTCACGCTTCCCGCGGCGGCGGTAGCGGTCGCGGGACCCATGCGGCACGCCTGATAGATGGGAATGACGGCGCCATTCCCAAGCGGCAGGCTCTGCCCGTTAAGGAAAATTTTTCCTTAGCGTGCCACCCTCGACGCCGCCGATTGTGCCGCGTTCGCCCTGGCACGGCGCTTGCGTCGCGGCTCGCAACAGGGGCTTTGCACTCGGGGTTGTTATGCCTGTGGGGGATGTGGATTTTCGGACAGAACCGGTGCCGGCCGGGCTTCGCCGCAAGAGCCGCGCGGCCCGGACGGGAACACCCGCTGCCAGCAGCGATCCGGCGCTGGTCGAATGGGCGCGCGGGGTCGCGGCCGCGGCCGAGCGGCGCGTCAGCGAGCTGCAGCTGCGCATTCTCCAGCTCGAGAGCCAGGTCACGACCGACGAGCTGACGGGGCTGCTCAACCGCCGCGGCTTTCTCGAAGCTTTCGGCCGCGCCAATGCCGCGGCGCGGCGCGGCGGCGCGCGCGGCGTCGTCATTCTCTACGATCTCGACGGCTTCAAGGAGGTGAACGATCGCCTGGGTCACGCTCAAGGCGATCAGATGCTGCGCGAGATGGGCGCGCTGCTTCGCCGCAACACGCGTAAGATGGACGCGATCGCGCGGCTGGGCGGCGACGAGTTCGCCATGCTGCTGATCGGCGCGCCCTTCGACAGCGCGCGCAAGAAATGTCACAGCATCGGCCGCGCGCTCAACGCGATCGGGCTGCGCGCGAGCTTCGGCGTTGCCGCGTTCGACGGCACCGAGGACGAGGACAGCGTCCTCCACCGCGCCGACATGGCGATGTACGAGGAAAAGCGCGCCAATAGCGGCGATCTTCGCGCGCTCGCCGGCGACTGATTACGCCTTCGGTTTCGCCTCGGGCGGCAGCGCCAGACGGATGTGCAATTCGCGCAAGCGCTCGGGCGGGACCGCCGCCGGCGCCTGCATCAGCAAATCCTGCGCCTGCTGATTCATCGGGAAGGCGACCACTTCGCGGATATTGGGCGTGTCGGCCAAGAGCATGACGATGCGGTCGATGCCGGGGGCCGAGCCGCCATGCGGCGGCGCACCGTATTTGAACGCATTGAGCATGCCGCCGAAGCGCGCCTCGACCTCTTCGCGCTTGTAGCCGGCGATCTCGAAAGCGCGATACATGATGTCGGGACGGTGATTGCGGATCGCGCCCGAGCTGAGCTCTACGCCGTTGCAGACGATATCGTATTGGAACGCCTTGATGGTGAGCGGATCCTGGCCGTTCAGCGCCTCGAGCCCGCCCTGCGGCATCGAGAAAGGATTGTGGCTGAAGACGATCTGCTTCAACTCCTCGTCATACTCATACATCGGGAAATCGGTCACCCAGCAGAATTCGAAGACGCCTTGCCGCGTCAGGCCGAGCTCGGAGCCGATCTTCAGCCGCGCCGCTGCGGCAAAGGGCATGAAAATCTTCGGCACGCCGCAGACGAAGAACACCGCATCGCCGTCCTTCAAGCCGAGCTCGCCGCGCAGCTTCTCCGTGCGCTCGGGCCCCAAATTGCGCGCGACCGGCCCCGCACCCTCGCCGTCGCGGAAGAAGATATAGCCGAGGCCTGGCTGACCCTCGCCCTGCGCCCAGGAATTCATCCGGTCGCAGAAGGCGCGGTTGCCGCCGGTCGGCGCGGGGATCGCCCAGACGCGCACATTCGCATCCGCTTCGATCTGGCCCGCGAAAATCTTGAAGCCCGAGGCGCGGAAAATCTCGGTCGCATCGCACATCTGGATGGGGTTGCGCAGATCGGGCTTGTCGGAGCCGTATTTGGCGAGCGCCTCGGCATAGGGGATGCGCGGGAAAGGCGGCTTCGTCACCGGCCGGCCGGCACCGAACTCCTCGAAAATGCCCGCGATTACCGGCTCGATCGCGGCGAAGACGTCGTCTTGCGTGACGAAGGACATCTCGAAATCGAGCTGATAGAACTCGCCGGGCGAGCGGTCGGCGCGGCTCGCCTCGTCGCGAAAGCACGGCGCGATCTGGAAATAGCGATCGAAGCCCGCGACCATCAGCAGCTGCTTGAATTGCTGCGGCGCTTGCGGGAGCGCATAGAACTTGCCGGGATGGATGCGGCTCGGCACCAGATAATCGCGCGCGCCTTCGGGCGAGGAGGCGGTGAGGATCGGCGTCTGGAACTCGGTGAAGCCCTGCTCGATCATGCGCCGACGGATCGAGGCGATGACCTGCGCGCGCAGCATGATGTTGGCATGAACCTGCTCGCGCCGCAGATCGAGGAAGCGGTGCCGGAGCCGCATATCCTCGGGGTACTCCGCCTCGGTGTTGACCGGGAAAGGCAGCGGCTCGGCCTCGGAGAGAACCTCGAGCGCCGCGATCTGCACCTCGACCTCGCCGGTCGGCAGCTTGGGATTGACCGTCTCGGCCGAGCGCCGGACCACCTTGCCGCTGACCGAGATCACGCTTTCGAGCTTCAACGCGTCGACTTGCTTGAAGAGCGGCGAGGAGATGTCGATCACGCATTGCGTGACGCCGTAATGGTCGCGCAGATCGATGAAGAGAAGCTGGCCATGATCGCGTTTGCGATGGACCCAGCCGGCAAGGCGGGTTTCGGTTCCGGCGGCCGCAAGGCGCAGCGCGCCGCATGTCGTGGTGCGATAGGGATGCATAGCGCACAAAAGGCGTGGAGCGGCACCGCTTTGTCAAGCGGCGGCGGGGACGCGGCGGAGCGCGGGAAATTGGCTTTGCTTCAAGGCCGGCCTTTGAATATCCTCGCCAAATTGGCTTTGTTTCGTAATTTCGAGGGGTACCGCAATCCCTTCCATTGCTCAACGCTTTTTGCGTACATACACTTGGGGGCGCTGGCCCGGCTCGTCAAGGCGCAGCCGTCACAAGCTTAAATGCGCAAGCGCTTTTGCCGCCCTTCGGCGCGTCTTAAAGCTGCGCGGCGGAAAAGGTGTCGCAGCTTTCCACAGTGCCTGTCTTGAAGCCGGTGCTGAACCAGCGCGTACGCTGCGCCGCCGTGCCGTGGGTGAAGGAATCGGGCACGACATAGCCCTGCGCGCGCTTTTGCAAAATGTCGTCGCCGATCGCCGACGCGGTTTGCAGCGCCGCCTCGACATCGCCGGGCTCGAGAAATTTCCATTTCTTTTCCGAGCGGTTGGCCCAAACCCCGGCGAAGCAATCGGCCTGAAGCTCGATGCGAACCTGCACCTCGTTGGCCCGTCGCTCGCCCGCGTTGCGTTGCAGCTCGTGTGCCTTCGGCAGAACGCCGAGCAGGTTTTGCACGTGATGGCCGACCTCGTGCGCGATCACGTAAGCCTGCGAGAATTGGCAGGTCTGGCTGCCGACTCGGCAGCCGTGAAGTTGCGTTTCGATCTCGCGGAAAAAGCCGGCGTCGAGATAAACCCGCCGATCCTCCGGACAATAGAAGGGACCCATCGCCACTTGCGCAGCGCCGCAGGCCGAGCGCGTCGCGCCGGAAAACAATACGAGCTTGGGCGCCACATAGGCGCCGCCGTGACTGCGGAAGATCTCCGACCAACGGTCTTCGGTGTCTCCCAGCACGGCGGCCACGAATTGGCCGCTCTGGTCGCTCGGCGCGCCGGTCGTCGCCGGACCGCCTCCGGGCGCGCCTGCATAAGGCGCTTGGTCGTATTGATCCCCGTTGGTCAAAATCTCCGCGCCGCCGAGGAGAGCGAGCGGGTTGATGCCGAAGACCCAGCTGATCAGCAAAAG